>NZ_CP063458.1:2614506-3268132 GCF_015169395.1 Humisphaera borealis | reverse complement strand
GGCCTTGCCGATCTTCTGGCTGAGCAGGTTCTGCTCCGCCTTGAGCCGGTCGAACTCCACCTGTGCCTGCCGATGTTTGCCGTCGAGGGCGAGCACGGCGTCGATATCGACGCCCATGTTCTTCTTCTTGGCGCCGTCGCGGTACTTGTCGGGGTTGTCGCGGAGGTCCTTCAGGTCGATCATAAGGGCCGCGGTTTTACACGAATGCGATTGTGGAGGACAGGGAGGCGCGGTCGGGTAAGCGCGTTTCGAACCGGGCGCGCCCACCGAGTCGCGGTGGGTCCGACGGCAGCACTGCTGGTGTTTGCGACCCGCAGTTGCGGCTGAGCGCGTCAGGAGCGAATCCCTACACCACCTGAACGATCTCGATGGCGGTGATTTTTCGCGGATCGAAGCCGATCCGCTGCTCGAAGATGCCGCCCAGGCCGTTGCGGTCGGTCGCGATGATCCACCCTTGCTCGATGATGATATCGTCGAGAATCGTGCCGTCGGTGAAGGTCGCGCGAACGACGGCGGTGTACTTACGCTTCGGAACGCCGTTGGCGACAAGGAACTCGCGCCATTCGAGCGGAAGCAGCTTGGCCAGGCGATTACGGGGAGGGGTCTTGGAGTGCATGGGATTCGGACGCTAGTCCTCAGTATTAAGCCACCGCTTCGCAACTCTGCATCGACGTGTCGTTGTTTACTTCGTCGGCCGCCGTCGCGGCGGGCCAGACACCGGGGCCTTCGGTGGCATACCAGCGTTGCAGGACTTCACTCCAGTCACGCAGGCTTTGCACCGCGATGAACTGCTTTTTGACCTGATCCGCCTGGGGGTGGAATCGGCTGTACTTGATCCCCATCTTGCGCATCCGTCGGCCGGCGAGAGATTCGCCGTGAATCTGCATCGCCAGCGCGAAGTGTTCTTCGAGGGCGTCGCGCTGCGCGTGGATGGTGGGAGGAGAGAATATAGAGGATGGCGGATTGACGATGGACGATGGCGCACACACTTGGTTCGATCTTCCAGCCTCCATCGTCGATCCACTGCGTTCCGTGGCCAACAGAGCTGCGGCGTGCCCGAAGATCCACGGGTTGCCGATCGCGCCCCGGGCGATCCAGGCGATATCGACGCCCGTCTCCCGGAGCATTCGCACGGCATCCTCTGCGGTGAAGACATCGCCGCTGCCGAGGATGGTGCGATTCGGATACCGCTGCTTCACCTTCCGGATGAACGCCCAGTCTGCCTGGCCCTGGTACTTCTGTTCGACAGTCCGGCCATGAACGCGAATCGCCGAGTAGCCCAGCGACCAGGCCGCGTCGGCAATCTGAAAGAACGTTTCTTCGGATTGCGGCGAATCGTCAAAGCTCTTGCGCAGGCTTACGGTGGTGACCGCCGAGGGGGGTAAGGCATCGCGCACGGACTTGAGGATGTCGATCGCCCGGGGCAGGTCCTTCAGCATGTGGCCGCCCCGGGCCTTGTTCTTGATCTTCTTCACCGGGCAGGCGTAGTTGAGATCGATCGCGTCGTAACCGGCGCGGTGCAGGAGCAGGGCGGCACGACTCATCGTGTCGGCATCAGACCCGATAACCTGGCCGGCCACCGGATGGTCTTCGTCGTTGATATCGATGCTTTTCCGCAATCCTTCCCCCCCGTTGCAGAGAATGACGTCGAGCAAGGCTTCGGTCAGTGCATACGCGCAACCCCGTCGTCGGGCGACCACGCGCATTGCGCGGTCGCTGTAGCCGGCCAGTCCGGCCTGACAGAAGGGCTGCTGAAGTTGGAGGGGTCCGATGGATGGCATTGTGACGGGGGCGATTATAGGAGGTGTCGGGGTGGATAGATGCACGCTACGTCTGGCCGTCGTCTCCCGGACGAGCGACACCCAGGCGACTGCCCTCGCGAAAGTGCGCCCACCTCATCACCCGGGCACCTCTTCCGTCAAGTCCCTCCATCCCCATCCGATAGAGAGGATGCCGGATTGAACCGGAATGCGGCGAAACGGTCTTGCGGGTTGTTGTGGTGCGATATGGAAGTCGACGTGCGTTCCAATCTTCCCGCCAATTCAATGAACGGTGCTGCCGGCGCTGCCGCTGGGGGTCTTGCAACGGCAGACACTGCCAGTGCTACCGCTACCCGTCGCTACGTGCGGCAGGAATCGTTGGTCGCCTCGGGCGGCCTGGCCCTTGCGGCCGTCCTGTTCGTGATTGTTGCCGGCGCGGCCTACTGGTCGGCCGACCATGTCAGCCCCAGTAACTACGGCCTGACCCTGATGGCCGCTGTCGGCGGAATCGGCTCGACGGCAATGCTCGCGCTGCTTTTCCTTTACCGATCGCTGCGGCGTCGTTTGAGCGGGTTGATGGCCGTTCGCGACGCCTTGCTGTCGTCGAGTCTATCGGGAGGCACAGCCGCGCCGGGGGCCGTGATGCCCGTCAATCCTGCGCTCGGACCCGAAGCCCAGGCGTGGAACCTGCTGGTCGCCGAGCGCGACCAGGTCCGTCGCGAAGCGCTGGCCGAGAAAGCCCGCGAAGCCCTCGGCCGTCGCCGCCAGGCCCGGGGTGATCTCGACGCCGCGTGCGACGCGATGAGCCAGGGGTTGATCCTGTTCGACGATCAGGGCCAGATCAAATACGCCAACGGCGCAGCCGCGACGTTCCTCCGGGTCGATCGAGAGAAGATGGTCAACGCCGACGTCGGCGTCGCGATCAAGGTCGATTCGGTCGTCGCCGCCGTCCGGCAGGTGGTCGCCGGTACGAGCCGTCGCCGCAGCGTGATCGACGTCGACCGCAAGGCCGAGTCAAAGGGGACGGACTCGACGGCGGGCGTGCTGCGGTTCAGCGTTCGGCCGGTCCGCCGGGAAGACGCGGCCTCGGCGATGATCGTGATCGAGGACATCACCCAACAAAAAGCCGCCGAAGAGGCCCGCCACGCGTTTGTCGCCCAGGCGACGCACGAGCTCCGCACGCCGCTGACCAACATCAGGCTCTATGTCGAGACGGCGATCGAGGACGGGGAGGCCGATCCGAGCATCCGCGTGCAGGCGTTGAACGTCATCAACAGCGAATCCCGCCGGCTCGAGCGAATCGTCGGAGAAATGCTCTCAGTCGCCGAGATCGAAGCCGGCGCGTTCAAGCTCAAAAGCGACGATGTCCGGCTGGATCAGTTGTTCGATGGCCTGAAGCAGGATTACCAGCAGCAGGCGATGGAAAAGAAGATCGCGTTGGTATTCGTGCTTCCGCCGAAGCTTCCGGTACTGCAGGCAGATCGCGAGAAGGTCGCCGTCGCGCTGCACAACCTTGTCGGCAATGCTCTGAAGTACACGCCCGCCGGCGGAAGCGTAACGGTGCGTGTCGACGCAGACGACAAGCAGTTGGCGGTAGCGGTCGCCGACACCGGGATTGGCATCTCGGAAGAAGACTGCCAGAAGATCTTCGAGCGGTTCTACCGGGCGAACGACAATCGCGTGGACAAGATCACCGGAACCGGCCTGGGGCTGACCATCGCCCGGGAAGTCGCCCGTCTGCACGGGGGCGATATCACCGTCGAGTCGCAACTGAACAAGGGCAGCACGTTCACGCTGGCACTGCCGCTGAAGACGGCGGCGTGATGTAGGGGCACACGGCCGTGTGCCCGTCGGCGATCGCAGTTACAGGCACACGCCGTGTGCCCCTACAAAAAATGAAGATCTCCGAACAACGCCAGGGTGCCGTCATTGTCCTCAAGCCCGATGGGGCTTTGGTGGAGCAGGACTGCGCCCTGTTTCGCGGCCGCATGAACGAGGCGATGACGACCAGCCTCGGGCGCTTTGTGGTCGACATGTCGGCCGTTCCTTTCGTCGACAGCAAGGGCCTGGAGACGCTGGTGGAACTGACGGAAGAGCTCGGCAAGTCCGGCCAGGCTCTTCGACTTTGCTCGGCCAACAAGACGATCCGCGAAGTGCTCGAACTGACCGAACTGACGCCGCTGTTCGAGCATTTTGAGGATGCCAACACGGCGGTTCGAAGCTTCCTGTAGCACCTTGTCACAAAACAACTGTGTCCCAATCGGCTCCCCAATCTTCACCTGTCACACCCGCCTCGGCGGCGGCCGGCGGCGGCGCGCCAAGTCCCGGAACGCCCGGCCGCCGTGTGCGCCTCGGCGAAGCACTCGTACTTGAAGGGGTGCTGACCCAGGAGCAGCTGGCCAGGGCTCTAGCCCAGCAGAAGAACAGCGGTCGCCTGCTCGGGGAAATGCTCGTCGAGCAGAACGTCATCAGCGGCGCGCACCTCGTGCAGGTTCTGGCCCGAACGCTCGGTGTCAAAGGCGTGCAGCTTCGCCACGGGCTGATCGACCCGACGTTGTTCAAGCTCTTCGGCGCTGAAGAGGCCGAGCGACTGCTGGCGATCCCGATGTTCAAGGTGCACGGCACCCTGACCGTCGCGATGACAGATCCGCAGAATCTGCCGAAAATCGACCGCATCCGGCAACTCACCAATTGCCGCGTTCGAACGGTGCTGGCGATCGAAGCCAACATCAAGGAGTTCATCAAGAAGTACGCGGCCGGCGAAACCAGCATCGACGCGTTCCTGACGAGCCTCAGTGAGCAGGACGTCGAAGTCGTGGACCGCGAGAGCGTGGATGAAGGGCCGACCACAGACCTCGACAAGATGGTCGCCGGCTCGCCGATCATCAACCTGGTGAACGTCGCGCTGCTGACCGCGATTCGCGACAAGGCGAGCGATATCCATATCGAGCCCGACAAGAAGGGAAGTCGGATTCGCTACCGGATCGACGGCGTTCTGCGCGACCTCATGAAGCCGCCGGCCGGCATGCACGCGGCGATCGTGTCGCGCATCAAGGTCATCGGGAAGATGGATGTCGCCGAGAAGCGCCTGCCGCAGGAAGGCCGGGTGCACATCGTCGCCGAGGGGCGGGAAATCGACCTGCGCGTCAGTTCGATGCCCACGCTGCTCGGCGAGAAGCTCGTGCTGCGCATTCTCGACAAGGCCAACCTGAAGGTACGCCTGGATGAACTGGGCTTCCGACCCGAGGCGCTGGCGTCATTCCGCCGAATGCTCGAAAAGCCGCACGGCCTGGTGCTGGTGACGGGCCCGACCGGCAGCGGCAAGACGACGACGCTCTACAGCGCACTCGACCTTGTCCGCAGTCCGGAACTCAACATCGTCACGATCGAAGACCCCGTCGAATACCAGCTCGACCTTGTCAACCAGACCCACGTCCACGACCAGATTGGTTTGTCGTTCGCCAAGGCGCTGCGCAGCATTCTACGGCAGGACCCGGATGTCATCATGGTCGGCGAAATCCGCGATCAGGAGACGGCGCATGTGGCCGTTCAGGCCGCGCTGACCGGGCACCTCGTGCTCGCGACGCTGCACACGAACGATGCCGTCGGTGCCGTGGCGCGACTGCTCGACATGGGCATTGAACCCTACCTGCTTAGCAGCGCGCTCAACGGCGTCGTCGCGCAGCGACTGGCCCGCAGCATCTGTCCGTCCTGCGCCACCAAGTACTACCCGAGCGAGAAGGAACTCGCAGACGCAGGACTGGCCGACAAGGTCGGCCGCGCGTTCCGTAAAGGTGGCGGTTGTCAGTCGTGCCATGACAGTGGGTTCCAGAGCCGGTTTGGCGTGTACGAGGTGATGGAAGTCACCCCGGAACTTCGCCGGATGGTGCACAAGGCCTGCCCGTCGCACGAGCTTCGGGCCGAGTTCCGCAAGTGGGGCGGAAGGACACTGCGAGAGGAAGGCGTCGCCGCGGCGCTCGACGGGCAAAGCAGCCTTGAGGAAGTCCTCCGCGTGACAACCAACGAAGACGCCGATGCCCACGAAGAGGGCGCGGCCAAGGACAAGATCGCCAAAGACGCCGCGACTGCCGCCGCCGCTGTTCTCAAGGAGGCCGCATGAAGCTCGCTTACGAAGCCTTCGATAACGGCGGCAAGAAGCTCAGCGGCACCGTCGAGGCCGCGTCAATCCTGGACGCGACGGAAAGCCTTCGCCGGCAGGGACTGTTCGTCGCGACGATCGCACCGGCCTCGTCCGGCAGTGCGGGTCCGATGACGAGTTCCGCGCCGGCCAGCGGCAGGATCCGCATGGGCACGGGGCGGAAGCTCAAGAACCTGGCGATGTTCACGCGGCAGCTGGCGGTGCTGGTTGCTTCGGGCACCGCGCTGGTCGATGCGCTGGGCGCATTGGAACGTCAGAGCAAGGACGCCGCCTGGCGGAGCGTCGTGTCGTCGCTGCGGGCCAAGGTGGAAGAGGGTACGCCGCTCTCGGAGGCAATGGCTGCCTATCCCCACATTTTTGACGCCGTCGCACGCAGCCTGATCGCCGCTGGCGAGGCCGGTGGAATCTTCGATGTCATGCTCGATCGGCTGGCGGTGCTGAGCAAGAAGTCCCTGCACGTCCGACAGGCAGTTGTCGGCGCGCTCATCTACCCTACGCTCCTGATCTTCATCTCGATCAACGTCCTGTGCCTCATGCTGCTGTTCGTGCTGCCCCGATTCACCGGGCTGTTCGAGTCGCTCGACGCGCCGCTTCCGTCGACGACGAAGATGCTCATGCACATCAGCGAGGCGCTGCGGAACTACTGGTGGGTGCTGATTCTCGTAGTGGTCGGCGCGTTCTTCAGCGCCCGTTACTGGATTCGAACGCCTTCCGGCAAGCGCATCTTCCATGGCGCACTGGTGCGGGCGCCGATGATCAACAATGTCACCCGGTCTTTCGCGATCGCACGCATCACCCGGGTGCTCGGAACACTGCTCAACGGCCGCGTTCCGATGCTCGAAGCGCTGGCCTTGGCCCGCCAGAGCTGTTCGAACGTTCACTTCGCCGATCTGGTGGCCAGAGCCGAAGAGGCGGTCACGCGCGGGTCGCCGATGAGCAGTGCCTTCGCCGAGAGCGACCTGGTCACGCCGTCGATTGTCGAATCCATGCGCAGCGGCGAGGCCAGCGGACAGGTCGCGACCTTGATGCTCAACATCTCCGACTTCCTTGACGAGGAGAATGAGGTGGTCGTCAAGTCGCTCACGAGCATTCTCGAGCCGGTCATCCTGATCGGCCTGGGCATCCTTGTCGGCTTCATCGCGATCAGCATGTTCCTGCCTCTGTTCGACCTCACCAGCGCCGCACAGGGAGGCCACTGATGTTCGCATCATTCTTCACCACCCTCGGCGGACTTCCCGGTCGCGCGGCCGCCAGGCTTGCGATCGGGGTCGACGTCGGTACGAAGTCAATCAAGGCCGTCCAGGTCGAACGGGGTGCCAACGGAATTGCAAAGGTCGTCGCGGCGATGTGCCGGCCGCGCGGCGCGATCGGCCCGCTGACCGCGGACGAGGTTGTCGGCCTTGCCGATGCCGTGCGGCAGGCGGGGTTCGTTGGCAGCTCGGCCGTTTTCGCGGCACCGCCTGCCGATGCGATCATCAGCACGATCGAGCTTCCGCCGCGCAGCAGCAATGCACCGCTCGATCAGCTTGCCCGAATGGAAATGGCGCGCAATACGCGAATCGCGCCGGATTCCTTCGAACTGGCCTGGTGGGAAATGCCCCCCGGCGCGAGAAACAGCCGGGGCACGCACGCGATGGCGGTTGCCGTTCCGCACGCCAAGGCCGATAGCCTGCTGGATACGGTCGAGCCCGGCGGTTTCGACGTTGCCGCGCTTGACCTGGAACCGACCGCACTGTCGCGGGCCTGCGCGACCGCTCTAAGCCCCACAGGGATCACGGCGATCCTCGATCTGGGCAACGGGCCCGCGACCCTCACGCTCGTGCACGGCCGGACCATCACGTTCAATCGCCGACTCCCCGAAGTGGCCGCCGGGGCACTTCAGGAAGAATTGTGCCGCCGACTGGCGATCGAGGCGGACGTCGCTGAGTTTCTTCTGGCGGAGATCGGTGTGGGTACCGGCCCGCGTGCGCAGTCGGGCGACGCCGACGATGCCGTCGAACTTCCGGACGAGGGACGTCGGGAGGTCAACGGGTTTGTCGACGCCATGACGAAAGAGCTCGCACTCTCTTTCGACTATGCCGGCCACCTTTATCCCGATGCCCCTGTCAGCCGATTGCTGCTGACGGGTGGCGGTGCGGCAATGGCCGGCCTGGTGGAAAAGCTTTCGGCTGCGTTGTCGGTTGAGGTCAGGCGAGTTGCGCCGGCCACGCTGGTGACATGTGATCCCGGCCTCCTGTCGGTCTGTTCGTCGCCGGCGATGACGCTGGCGTTGGGACTGGCGATGCGGGAGCCGGCTTAAGGGACGGAGCGGAGCAGACGCGTGACCATGCAGGCATTGAACCTCATTCCCTTCCATCGGCTGGAAAGCCGTCGCCGGCGCTCCCTGCGCCGCGGCTGGGTCGTTGGGTGCGCCTGTTACGGCGCGCTGGTCGCCGCCGCCGGGGCGGCGGCGCTGGCGATCGATACCCATTCCGGTTCCGACCTTCAGGCCCGCTTGCAGACGGCGGGCACCGAAGTGGACCGCGCCTCGGCCGAGGTGGCAGGCTTCAGAACCGAACTGGATCGCGTGCAATCCCTGCTTCGATCCAGTCGCGCCATTGCCGAGCAGCCCGACTGGAGTTCACTCCTGGCACTGATGGCAACCAAGGCAGGGCAGGACGTCACGCTAAAGGGTTGCTCCGTGCGGCCGCGGCAAGTGCCGTCCCCTACCGCGGGGGTGCCAAAACCGGCGTCACCGTCGTCACCGAAGTCGGTCAAGCCGGCGGCCATCGATCCGACGCTGCTGGTGAACGTCGCGGGGCTGGGTGCGTCTCAGGCGGCCGTGTCGCAGTTCGCGCTGCGGTTGGAGGGGACCGGTCTGTTCGGGCGGGTGACGCTGCTCGATACGACGCGGGAACCGTTCGCCGACAAGCAGCTGGTTTCGTTCCGCATTGAGTGCACGCTGGCCGAGCCCGGTAAGCCCGCCGCCGCCAGGCCGACCGACAGCACCGCCAACATCGCCGGAGGAGATCGATGAGCACCGAAAAGTCTCCTCTCAACCCCGAGCAGCGTTCGTATTCCCGCAAGGCGATTGCGATTGGTATCACAGTCTGCGTCGCGATCTCGGCCGGTGGGTACTTTGTTGGCATCGCCCCGGCATTGGCCGGACTCGTCGAACGCCGGGGCCAGGAGCGCGAACTGGCCGACCGCAAGACGCGATCTGCCGAGCTCGCGACCGAACTCCGTGACACGCGACAGCGGCTCGTCGCGGCCAACAAGGAACTGGCCGAGCTGCCGCTGCGGCTGGAACCGGCCTCGGCGGTCAATCGCCGGATCAATCTGCTGGCGGGTGTCGCGGGGGAGGCAAAGGTCACGCTCAACGAGATCCAGCCACAGTCGGCCGTTGACGGCCAGCACTACCAGACCGTCCCCATTCGGGTCGTCGGCGCCGGGAGTTATCCCGCGTGCGCCGCATTCCTGCACGCCCTGCGCGAGCGATTCCCGGACACCACCGTTCAGTCCTTCGATCTGCAGAACGCCGCCCCCTCCCGCGATGCCAACGTCGCCACCTTCCGAATGGAACTCGCCTGGCACACAAGCCCGGCGGGGAAATAGAATGCGGTGATGGGGTAGCGTGGAATGTGGCACAAGGCAGGTAAGTTTTTGTCCACCACCGCACCACCCAATCACCCACTACCTCTCCCCGGCCTTCCTGCGTAAGATTCGCCGCTCGTTTGAATGGGAATCTTCCGTACGAAAGGACTGACTCGTGCCCCCCGTAACTCAGGTTGCCAAGCGTCCCGCTGTCCTGGTCATCCGCGACGGCTGGGGTCGTAATCCGTTCCCGCAGTGGAACGATTCCAACGCCGTTTTTCTCGCGAGGCACCCCGTCGCCGACCGAATCCTCGCCGAGTACCCCAGCACGCTCATCGCCACCAGCGGTTTTGACGTTGGCCTGCCCGAGGGCACCATGGGCAACAGCGAGGTGGGACATCAGAACATCGGTGCCGGGCGCATCGTGGACCAGGAGTCCGTCCGGATCACCAAGCAGGTTCGCAACGGGGAGTTCTTCAGCAATCACGTCCTGAACGAGGCGCTCGACTTCGCCGTCGATAACGCCGGCCGTGTTCATCTCTTCGGCATCGTTTCCGATGCCGGGGTTCATGGCCTGCTCGAGCACCTCTACGGTTGCCTGGAACTGTGCAAGCGTCGGGGGTTGTCCGGCGACCGCGTCTTCCTGCACGCGTTCACCGACGGCCGCGACACTTCACCCAACAGCGGTGTCGGGTACGTTCAGCAGATCGAGGCGAAGATGGCCGAGATCGGTGTCGGACGAGTGGCGACGGTGTCCGGCCGTTACTGGGCGATGGACCGTGACAACCGCTGGGCACGCGTCGAAAAGGCATACCGTGCGATTGTTTTCGGCGAAGGCCCCAAATTCCTCTCTGCCGACGAAGCGATCAGGCATTACTACGCGAACCCCACCGAAGCCAACATGACCGGCGACGAGTTCATTACGCCGTCGGTTATCACCGGCACGCATGGCGACAAACCGCTCGCCAAGGTCTCTGACGGTGACGCCGTCATCTTTTACAACTACCGCGGCGACCGCCCGCGCGAGATCAGCAAGGCGTTCGTGCTCGAGCAGTTTCCGTTCGAAGCGGAAGGCAAGACCATGGGGTTTGATCGAGGCGGCAAGCTGAATGTTTACTTCGCCACGATGACCGCGTACGAGTCCGGCCTGCCGGTGCACGTGGCCTACCCCAAGCCGCCGAAGATGAACAACATCCTGGCGGAGTACCTCTCGAACCTCGGCCTCAAGCAGTTCCGTTGTGCCGAGACCGAGAAGTTTCCGCACGTCACCTTCTTCTTCAACGACTACCGCAACGAACCGTTTCCCGGCGAAGACCGGCAGATCGTGCCGAGCGCCACGGACGTCAGCACGTACGACCAGAAGCCGGAGATGAGCGCCTACGGCATCTGCGATGAAGTCGTCAGCCGCATCAACAGCGGGGTCTACGACCTGGTCGTGGTGAACTTCGCCAACGGCGATATGGTCGGCCATACCGGCGTGCTGGCGGCGGCCATCAAGGCGTGCGAGCACGTCGATGTGTGCGTCGGTCGCATCCTCGATGCGGTCAAAAAGCAGGACGGCGTGGCGATCGTGCTGGCCGACCATGGCAACGCCGAGCAGATGATCGACCCCGCCACCGGTGGCCCCCACACGGCCCACACGACCTACCCCGTTGAGCTGGTCGTGGTCGATGACCGGGCCAAGGGCAAGAAACTCCGCGAAGGCGGCCGGCTCGCCGACGTCGCACCGACCGTGCTCGACATGATGGGACTGCCCAAGCCGGCGGAGATGACCGGTGTGTCGCTGATCGCTTGAGGCAAGGAAGGCACGGAAGGCACCGAAAAACAAAGAGGCACGCAGGCACCAGGGGCGTTTCCCTTTGTACCTGCGTGCCTCACTGCGTTCGTGCCTGCTGCTTCACTTCTTCAGCGTCGCGCTCAGCGAGATCGGCGTTGCCGACAGGGCTTTGGAGACGGGGCAGCCTTCCTTGGCCATCGTCGCGAGCTTCTGGAAGGTGGCATCGTCGATACCGGGGATCTCGGCGGTCGTCACCAGGTCGATTTTGGTGATCGCAAAGCCGTCTCCCTGCTTCTCGAATGCAACCTTTGCGGTCGTCTGGATGGTCTTCGATTTGAACCCCGCGCCACCGAGGATGTGCGAGAACGCCATCGAATAGCAGCCGGCGTGGGCGGCGGCGATGAGTTCTTCGGGGTTGGTGCCGGCACCGTCCTCGGCGCGGGCCTTCCAGGTATAGGGCAGGTTCAGGGCGCCGCTGCCGGTCTTGAGCGTCCCGGTGCCTTCGACGAGGCCCCCATTCCAAACGGCGTCGGCTGTGCGTGTGGGCATGATGTCTCCTTCAATGAGTACCGAAAAAGAAACCGGCCAGTAAATCCTGGCCGGAAATGACAACCGCATGATAGGCCCAGCAGGGCAAACTGTCTTCGCCCACCGCACCGCCTGTGGTGATCGCTACTTCTGATCGTTGAGATGGAAAATCGTCACGCCCGGTTCGGCGCGAAGTCCGCGCAGGGTGTACGGTTCGGACGGAAGCAGTGCCACGTGGCCGTCAAAGAACAGGCAATTGAAGAAGCCGTCGAGGCCGTTGTTGGTCGCGCTGCCGTGTCGGGCGCTGACGCGCGAGATCTGGCCGACAGAGCCTGCGATCTGGTTCCAGTTGTAGGCGTTGCCGTCGAACGCCATGACCAGGCGGTCGGCGTATTTGATGACGCCACGGCCGCGCGTGTAAGCACCGTCGGCAAAGTTGGCGTTGTCGGTGGGCTTCACCCAGATAAACGGAACGGCGTTCGACGCTGACGTCTTGCCCCCGCCGTTCTCGGCGACCTGGCAATTCAGGGCGTACCAGGTTTGAACGGCCGCCGCGGCCGACGGTTCGGGTACCCGGATAAAACCTCGGTTCTGCGGGTCTCTCGGCGAGGTTGCGCTGAAGCCACTGAAGGTGAAGTCTTCATCGCTGCCGCTGGGGCAATGGAAAATGTGGTCCTTGGAAGCGCCCGGACCCGTCGGTGCCGAGATGAACTTGGTGGCAACCAGGTGACTGGACCAGAAGATTCCCTTGGGCCAGATGGTGCCGCCGGCGTCGGCCTTCCCGGGCGGAAGTGTCCGCTGATCCAGGATGTACGCGTTCATCGCGACGCCGATCTGCCGCAGGTTGCTCGCGCAAACCGTGGTCTTGGCGGCCTCGCGGGCTCGATTGACTGCCGGCAGCAGAATCGAGACCAGCAGCCCGATGATGCCGATCACAACCAGGAGTTCGACCAGCGTGAACGCCTGGCGGCTCGAACGACGACGAATCAAACGACGACTTGACATAGGAGGTACTCGAACGACTAAGTGAGCCCCAGTTCGGCTCCCAGCTTGCGCCTGAGGCTACAGGGGATCATCCTAGTCTACGCGATGTCCGACAAATCGTGCAGGCCAATTTTGGAACCCGCAGCTCAAAACTGCGGGTGCAGGCAGTCGCAACAGGAGTTGAGTTCTGCATACACCCTGTCTATTCCGCTTTCTGATGAGCCCGTTGGTCGAGATAAAGGCTCAATGTTGCAAGATTCTTGATAAACGTCTCACTTTCTATGACCCGGCGGGTGCCGTCGTTCTTGTGATACTTCAGCGACCCGTCAGTGACCCACGCGCCGCGGTCGTCCTGGCCGGCAATAACCTCCTTTACAGCCTTCTCCAAAGCCAGAGGCGGGGTCGCCGAATCGCGCTTCTTTGTCCGTTTTGCGGCGAGCTTTTCAGGCGACAACTTCGACACCTCGTCGAACCTCTTCTGCAGCGATTCCAGCTTGCTCGACACTTTGAAACCATAGTGCGTCGGCAGGTCGCCGTCGTCGTAGGTCAGCTCGTATGTCTTCGTGAAATAGAGCGGCTTGTTTGTCTTAAGTTCATAGAACCGTGCGAGTTGGCCGTCGGGCAGGCGGGACTTCTTGAGATACTCCAGTGCCTTGGGAATCGGTGCGAGAAAGGCCCGGTCGCCGGTCTCGACGTAAAGCTTCATCAGTGATTCGATGACCCCTTGTGATTCGCCGCCCGTAATCGCCGCCGGCTCGAACTTTCTGGCCCAGGCGGGTTCCATGTTGAAGTTGTACTGCTGTGCCCAGGCCGGTTGCGGGTCGGGGAGCTGAGCCAGGACCATGAACTTTCCGGCACGAATCGCCGATTCACGGTACTTCGTATCGCCGTAGATTTCAGTCGCCAGTAGCAGCGTGTTGATCGTGTCGTGGACCGTGTTGTCGTTAAAGGTGTACCACCACCAATACGAACCGCCGGGATACTTCCGCGGCCAGTCGGCGGGATAGGCGGCCGGTTTGACGGGATGGTCGGCGGCATCGGGGAAGGCTTCCCACCCCTGTGCCCAGGCCCCGTTGGGGAACTGTGCCTTCAGAATCGCATCGAGCGCTGTCGTGACGCATTCGTGGATCTTCGGGTCCTTGAAGTCGAGTGCCTTGTCGAGCCGGGCGAGAAAGCGGACGCCGGACTGCGTTTTATCGTCGTCAAACGTCGAAACATTGAACGCCTTCTTCCCGCCGGCCTTGGGGGCAGGGTCAACGCGGTAGGCGAACTTCTTGCGGTCGGCGTCGCCGAAGTGGATCCAGCCGGTCCATCCGCCGGAACGAAGCTGCCCGTTGACCAGGCACATGCCGGCGTCTTTGGCCGCGGCGAGCAAGTAGGGGGCCTTGGTCCGCTCCCACGCGTCGAGATAAGCCATCCCGACGGCAGGCGTGCCGGGCGGCTGCACCCAGACCGTGTCGATGTCGGCGACGCCTTCCCCTTCGCGCTTCGCCAGGTCCGCACTGTACTTGTAGAGATACCCGCCATGGCTCGAGACCGAACCGTGGAAGAACTTGACGGCTTTCTCCATCGCGGCGGCGGCCTGGTCTTGCAGCGGGGCGTCGGCGGCGCGAACGGTGGGAGTCATCACGAGCATCAACGCGCACAGCGTCGGCAGCGATCGCAGCATGGGGCCTCCGGGACGATGACGTGAAAGGCACAAAATGACTTCAAGGATGATACCGCGAGGGCTCGTAGCTGTTACGCGCCGAACGCCCCCGCAAACGTCGAGGTTCGGCTCGGCTCAATTCAGTCCGTGACCGGCGTCGTCGAGGGCATCGTCGTCAGCCGCTTCGGCCGGGAACCGACCGCCGTCACTTCCACCCAGAGCGAACCGGCGAACCGCTCGGGGTTGATCGTCCCGCCGCGCGTCTCGACTTCCTTCTGATGGACCACGCCGTCGGCGGTTTGCCACCAGACGAGCATTGTCGCTGGCTTTACCGAAGCATAGGGGGACTGTACGGGTTCCTGCGGCCGGACAGGATCCGGGGCGCCCATCCCGGCGACGTCGTAACTCACATTCACGCCGCGAAGCCGATCCGGCGCTCTCTGCTCGGCCCGCTGAGCAAAATCGGTCGAACACCCAACGGCGGCAGCGGGGCCCAGGCAGCAAGCCGTGCGGAGCACTCGGGCCGTCAGGGTGCGGAACATGATTCGGGATAAGTCCATGGTTTGGCAGGGCGACATTATAGGTTGCGTGGGTGGCTTTCCCGCTTCATAATCCCCGATTCCGTTCAGCAGCGAAACGGCTTGCCGGCTCCGACGTATTAGTTTCGGGGATGTGGCAGTTTCGCCGTGACGTTCTTGCGGGCGGAGGGTAACCGCTGCGGCCAAGCCTTCGACCGAACGGTCGAAAGGGATCGGCATCGGCGGGTCGTGCCATCGGTTTCCTGTTGTATGACCAATCTCTACCTTCGGAGTTTTCGGATGAATGCTCGTTTGAGCCGTTTCGTGGCGTCGCTCGCTCTCCTGCTCGGCCTGGGATTGCCGGCCAGCCAGGTTCGCGCGGCCGCCGTCACTGTCGATCTCACCCGCCTGATGGCGATCCAGACCTATGCGATCGAGGACAAGGCCGATGACGAGGCCTTTGCGATCCTGACCGGCGTCGCCGCCGGCAAGGAACTGGACATGCAGAAGCTGCCGATCAACGGAAGCTGGAAGATCGGCCCCCGCACACCTGCCGTCGAGCCGGCCAAGCCGCTGGGCGTCTGGAAGGGTGAATTGGCCGACGGCCAGTTCGCACTGCTGACCGTCACCCTGTTCCAGGGCAAGGGTGATGACGCGACGGTCAAGGCGTTCGTCGCCAAGAAGGCCGAGGCTGAAAAGGCCGTTGCCGGTCGTTCTGCCGCCAAGGCGACCGCCGACGAGGCCAAGAAGATTGCCGCCGACACGCTGAAGGCCCACAAAGCGTTGGTCAAGGACGTGAAGAAGATCGTCGGTGGCAGCGAGAAGAAGACCGACCACTACGGCGGGCAGTTCACGCTGATGCTTTGGAACAACGGCGGCAAGATCGTCAAGCGGCTCGACCCCGTCGGCCTGACCTTCGGCGAGCACGCCGGCATTGACGTCAAGACTTACACCAAGATCAAGCGGACCCGCCGCAACGTCATGATGAAGGACGACGCCGGCGAATGGTACGAAGAAGAAATGCTGATGCTGAATGACGACGAAAACGCCATTCGCGTGAAGATGCTCGACACCGAGATGATCAAGAAGGACGGCAAGGACTTCAAGAACGTCACCGACTACCTCGCCGAGATCCAGGTGAAGGCCGACGGCAAGGCGCTCAAGTGGAAGCTCGGCGGCGAGAACCTCGGCGTCAGCGACGTCCACGCCTGGTGGGACTGGGCGGACTGAGAACGCTTCCAGGATTGTGGCATCTCAAATCTGATATTTGAGATACCAGATATGCCAGATCCGAACATCGAACCCACGAACGGCCCGGAGCATTTCATTGCTCCGGGCCGTTCGCGTTACAGCACTCCTTATCGGACGCGCTTGTGCGTTGCTGCCCGCCGCCGGCCTGCATCGCCGGTCGGTCGATAATCACATGCCCTGTCCAGGGCATCGCTAACCCCGCCTACCCCTTCCTGTCAGTTCCAGTGACGCACAAAGCGACTGCCACAAAGCCTGACGACGGCACGATTTCGATAGCCGGTCGGGCCTGCAGAAACGCTGTGCGACATTGACGATCGGAGGCTCTTTATGTTCGGCATTTTGAACAAGATCGGGAGGAACCTGGGCAAGAAGGCGACTTTGCTGACTCTGTCGGCGGCGGCTTTCGCAGGGCTGGGCATGGCTCCAACGGCCCAGGCCGGCGACCGCCCGAAGTTTGACTTCAATTTCGACATCCGTATCGGCGACCGGCACGACCACGACAGCCGTCGTTGCGAACCGGTGTACCAGGAACGCACCGTCAAGGTCTGGGTTCCGGCCCAGTACCGCACCGTGTGCGACCGCCGGTGGATCGAGCCGGTGTATGAGACGCGCTGCGAGCGCGTGTACATCGAACCGGTGTACGAGATGCGGTGCGAGAAGGTATGGATCCCCGAGCGGTACGAGTACCGCCAGACCCGCCGCTTCGACCGAGCCTGCGGCCGATTCGTCGAAGTCGCCGAGCGCGTTTGTGTCGCGCCGGGCCACTTCGAAGAAGTGCATACTCGTGTATGCGTCCGCGAGGGCGGTTTCCAGGAAGTGCACAAGAAAGTGTGCGTTCGCGAAGGCCGTTTCGAGACCATCGAACGGCAGGAGCTGGTCTGCGAAGGCCACTGGGAATACCGCACCGAACGCGTTCGCGTCGGTTAACGAAAACAAACTCTCGCCCGGCAAGGCCGACCGGAGAATTGACTCCGGCGGACACAAGCCCGGCGACGAGACCAAAGCCCATGCACGCCCGACGCGACCTCACGAGGTCTCGCCGGGCGATTGCGTTTACAAACCCGCAAATCTCAACGCAGGGCTTTCAGGCCTCAGATTTCAGATCGAACAGGCCGACAATCTCCGCCGGCACCGATTTGGGCCGGCCCGTCGCAACATCGACATGCACCCAGTCCGTCTGTCCTTCGGCGAGCACGGTGCCGTCGGCGACCCGTTCGAACCGATACTTCCGCAGCGAAAATGACCGGCGGATGTTTTCCACCCAGGTTACCACCCGAACCCGATCGCCCAGCATCGCCGGCCGCCGGTATTCGATGTGGTGCGACCGCGCTACCCAGGTGGCACCGGCATCCGTCGTCAGCTTCGTGCAGCCCGAGGCGTCGGCGTGAGAGATCGCCGCCTCCTGCATCCAGCGGACGAACTCCACGTTGTTGGCGTGACCGTTGGCGTCGATCGCCGAGGCGGGAACATCGATCTCGTAATGGTGCGGCGTGGCCATGTCCGCCATCGTAATATGCCAAAGCGTGGTGGCGCTGAGATTCCGTGGCTAAACTTCACCCGTCGATGCGTCAATCTCCATTCCGAAAAGTCATCGCTTCAATCGTGCTTCTCGGAGCCGGCTTGGTTTCATTGCACGTCGCGATGCCGGCGGTCGCGGCAGCGATCGGTTCGGGTTCGCTCCTGCCCAATGACGCGACGCTGCGCGACATGCCCGCCGCGGCACAAATTGGCGCCATCATCCTCGGCACCCTCATCTCTGAAGATCTCGTATGCATCGCGGTCGGCATGCTGATCCGGCGTGAACAGATTTCCCCCTGGATCGGCGGACTGGGATGTTTCCTGGGCATCTACATCGGCGACCTGCTGTTCTTTGCCATTGGCCGGCTCGGCGGCATGGGCGTGCTGCGGTGGAAGTTCTTCACACGTCGGCTGAGCCCCGAACGGCTTCAGGCGTTCGGGGCCTGGTTCGACCGCCGACCCTGGGCGGCGATCGCGATGTGCCGTGTCATGCCCGGCATCCGGGTACCGCTGTACCTGGCCGTCGGGGCACTGACGAAACGCACCCGAGCCTTTTTCTGGTGGACCTGCTTCTTCGCTTTCGTCTGGACGCCTGGGCTGATTGGCCTGGTGGTCCTCTTCGGCGACGTGTTCGTCGCGCCGTTCGAGCGTTTCATTGGCGGGGGATGGAAGCCGGTCGCCCTGGCGATCGTCGCAATGTATCTGATCGTTCGCCTGGCGATGCTGCTCGCGACGGAAGCCGGCCGGGCGAAACTGCTGAATCGCGTCGGCAAATTGTGGGGACGAAAGCCGATCGCCGTCGCGGAGGATCCCGCCCCTGTAAGCGGTTCGCCGTCCGGCGCTGCCGATTAGCGGTCGGACCGCAGGTCCACTCTTCAGGGTGTGCACCTGCGGTGCGACCGCTCATCGGTACGAGTGCCCGCGATCCAAACATGGGTTGGACTGTAGCCGGCATCGAGAACTTCCCGCAGCGGGTCGCGACCGCGAACAGCGAACGCGATGACATCGGCCGCCGCACCGATGGACAACTCCCCAACCCGTCCCTGCATCCCGAGGGCTTTTGCGGCGTTGACGGTCGCCATTCTCCAAAGCGTTTCCGGCGATACGCTCGGCGCTTGCCGATGCATGAGTCGCAGGTCGTCCACCAGGTTCAGGTCCGGCGACGACGCTGCGCTGTCGGTGCCGACGGCGACGTTGATCCCGTCGGCGAGCATCCGCTGCCAATCGTGTGGCTTGTGGCCGAAGTACGCATGGGTACGCGGACAATAGACGACGCTCGCCTTGCCCTGTGAGATGTCGTCGGCCAGGTAATTGGCGTGAACCAGAATCGCCCGCTTGTAAGAGAGGAAGCCGATGCGCTTCATGAGAGCTTCCGGCGTTGTGCGCTCGTGCTGGCGGGGGATGTCGCTGTCCCATCCGCCAATGGTGTTCCACAGTCGCCGGAACGGGCCGCTGTGGCGGGTGATGAACTCCGACTCTTCCACGGTTTCGGCCAGGTGAGTTGCGATCGGTACCCCGGCAGCGACGGCGGCGGATAGACACCGCTCGTAGCCGACGGGCTCGATCGAGTACGGCGCGTGCGGCGATACCGCCGAGATCACGCGGCCTGGCGCGGGGGAAGGCGTCATCGCCGCGGAAAGGCGTTGTTCCAGGAGGTTTCGCCGTGATCCCATCGCCGTCACTTCGCCGAAACTGACCGCGCGAAGTGGGCTCTCCGCCAGCGCCTGCCGCGTTACCCCCGGGAATCGGCTGATGTCGCCCACGGTCGTAACGCCGAATCGCAGGCACTGCGCGACGCCTGCACGCGTGGCGGCGGCGACGCGGGCTTCGCCTTCGGGGGTGGGTGGCGGGCCCTTCGACATCACCGACAACAGCCAGTCCACGAACGACGCCGGCCGCTCCCCGGGCGTGAGGTCGGAGAGCTCCAGATGAACATGCGCGTTGACCAGCCCCGGCATCAGGACGGCCGAGCCGAGGTCCTGCCGGTGCGCCAAAGGAAATCGGGCGACGACACCTTCCGCCGGCCCGAGGTCGGAGATGATTCCAGACGTGATTGCGATCGCGCCGTTGGCGATCACCGGGTCCGACATCGGGGCAACCCAGTCGGCGCGGAGAATGGTGACATCGGAAGAGGCCATGGGATTTACGCGTGACCTGATTAGCGGTCGCACCGAAGGTGCACTTCGAGAATCGAGGGGGAGAAAAGAGGTGCACCTGCGGTGCGACCGCTAATCACAGCTTCCACATCAGCCCGACATAGCCGCCATACCCGTTGAGCCCGGGGTTCTGGTCTTCGCCATGGATGCGTGCGTTGGACAGATGCCAGTACCGAGCGCCGGCGATGAGATGGACGCGTTCATCGAGCTTGTAAGTGATACCGACCCCGGCCTCTTCGATGAAGTTGAAATGCGTTCCACCGGTCGGCACGTCGCGGGTCGCCTGCGTGATGCCCGCGCCGATGTCGAAAAACAGCGTCCATCGGTCTCGCTTGATGACGTGATGCCGCAGGAGCAGATCGAGCTCGAACATCGCCGCCTCGTCGCCTTCCTGTTCGACGCCGTAGGTGCGGAACTCGGCATTGATGGCGAAATCGTTGTGGAAGAAATAGCCCACGCCTGCCGAGACATATCCCATCTGCGGGTCGGTCGAGCATTCGCGGTTGTAGCCCGTGTAAAGCGAAAACGTCCAGACGCCTTCGGTAAAGTCGTGAACCGGCGAAGACGTCGGGGCGGCGGTGGACGTTGATTGGGCGAAGGCCGGAAGCGCGGAAAAGAGAAGGGCGACGGCAACGATACGAATGTGCATGGGCATCGGTGGAACCGCTCCGTGATGAACGACCTTTGAAACGGGGTGCGCCCGGTGTCATCCCTCACTTGGTTCAGGAAGGCAGTCCGGCGCGAACAATCATTTCCGATCGTACACCAACTTCCCACCCAGGTACGTCTGCAGCACCTTCGTTTCTCGAATGTCGTCTTCGGGGCAGGTCAGCAGGTTTCGATCGACGACGATCATGTCGGCCAGTTTGCCGGCTTCGAGCGATCCAATCTGATGGTCGCGGAAAATGATCTGCGCGTTGTTGTTCGTATAGAACCGGATCATCTGCTCGCGCGAGAGCGCTTCCTCGGGGTGCAACTGGCCGTCGTGCCAGCGGGCCTTTCGGCTGACGGTGACCCACATGCCCAGGAACGGGTCGTAGTGGTTGACGGCCCGCATCGCCCCGATCTTCTGCATATGGTCGGAACCGCCGCCGGCGATGGCGCCCGCGTCGAAGAGCGACTTGAGCGGCTGAAAGTAACGCAGCCGGTCGTAGCCGAACTGGGCCTGCAGCGTCCGCGTGTCGAGGTAGAGCCAGACGGGTTGGATGTCGGCGACGATGCCGAGTGCGGGCATGCGCCGGACGAGGTCGTCGCCCATGAAGTTGCTGTGGGTGATGCAGGGGCGTGTCGCACGAACCTTTTCGACGCCGAGATCTTTCGCCGCTTGCTCGTAGGCGTCGATCAGGATTTCGACCGCGCCATCGCCGACACTGTGGGCCGTGAACTGCAGGCCGGTTTCGATCGCTGCTCTCACCAGCGGGTAGACCCGTTCTTTGGGGATGAGCAATACGCCACGGTAGTCGGGATCGGTGATCGAGTAGATCTTGCTGACGCCCCAGGGCTTCCGCATGTAGGCGCTGCCGGTGAGCATGCCGCCGTCGAGGAATGTCTTGATGCCGACGAGCTTCAGCATCGGGTCGTCCTTACGCAGCGGATGGTCGGCGAGTTTGCGGATGCGATCCTGGATCGCGCTCAATTCGCCGATGGTGGCGATGTTGAACGAGAGCGACATCCGCACGGGCAGGTCGCCGGTGTCGCGCATCTTCGTGTACCGCGTGACAGCCGACGGGTCGGCCGAGCGGTCGGCGACGGCGGTGATGCCGTTGGCGTTGTAGTCGCGGAAGAGGGCGAGCGTACGGCTGTAGATGTCGTCTTCGGTCGCCTTCTTCGAGCTCGACTGGCTCTTCACGTAACGCATGCAGCCACGCAGGATGCCAGTCAATTCGCCGGTCGCCGGGTCCTTCTCGGCGTAGCCGGGACCGCCATCCGTCACCTTCCAGTTCTCGTCGATGTCGCTGAGCTTGAGCGCCAGGGAATTGAGCGACGCGTCCGGGCCGGTCGAGAACAGGACGGGGTTTTTCGGGGCGGCTTGGTCCAGCTCTGCCCGCGCCGGATAGCGCTGCTCCTTCAGCCGGGTGATGAACACCTGCTGCACGGAAATCCATTTGCCGTCGCCCAGTTTCGCGGCACGGTCGCGGACGTAGGCCAGTACGTCGGCGATCGATTCCATATCGGGCACGTCATGGTCGAACTCGAACATCGCCGCCCGCGGGTGGACGTGCGAATCGATGAGTCCGGGCAGGACCATCTTGCCACGGAGGTCCACCACTTTGGTGGCGTCGCCCTTGCCGGCGAGGACCTCGGCATCGGCACCGGTTGCGACGATCCTGCCCCCTCTCACCGCGATCGCTGCCACGACGGAAAACACCTTGTCGGCCGTGACAATCTTCCCGTTGTGCAGAATAAGGTCTGGCGGATTGGCCGCCGCCGGGGCATTCCCGGCGAGCACGAACACGAGACAGCCGATCAGCGCGGCGCAGCAGGTGCGGTTCATAACGGCTTGTACCGCCGGTCGGGACATTCGGTTGGCGGAGACTTGCAAAGCTCGCCGGTCACTTCAGGTCGAAGGTGACGGCGACACTCGCGCTGACGGCGATCTGACCGAGCGGTGTCGAATCACCGCCATTGCCGTCGCCGCCGCGCATCATCTGGACGGAGTTCTGCGCGAAGGAGTTCCCGTTGAAGAGCCGACTACCGGCGTAGAGGTTGTAGGACGATTCGCTGATCGTTCGAGGTCCGCCAACGGTCGCGCCAAGCTCGCCGGCCAATAGTTCGGCCTTCTCCTTCGCCGCCTTGATCGCCATGCGCCGGGCCTGATCGCGGTGTTTGCGCAGTTCGGTCGTGCGGAAGTCCACACCCGACAGCCGGTTCGCGCCCGACTTGAGCACCGTGTCGATCAGCTTCTCCAGCAGCCTGATGTCCTTGAGCGTTACCGAGTAACCCCGCCTGGCGTAGTACCCTTCGATCCCGGCGATGGGTTTGCCGCGGTCCGCGTATCGCAATTCCACCTCCACGCGATCGGTCGCGACGTGCTTTTCTTCGATCCCCAGCGCGATGACCGCCTTGATCAGCGATGCCGACTTCTCGTCGTTCTGCTGCTTGGCCTTGTCGAGGCTGGCGTCGTAGGTTTCGACGCCGAAGGAGAGGACCGCTTCATCCGGCCGCACATAAACCACCGACTCGCCGGTGGTGGAAATGCTGGGCTTCGTGCTCTGTTCCTGCGCCGACAGCGGCAGGGCGGTTAGCAGTAGTAAGGCGATGGCGAAAGGCGTGCGCATGAGTGATCTCCTGAGGCAGGGTGGATGGGAAGACGTCGCGTTTGCAATCGGCAGCCGACGACGAACACGACTATTGTGATAGACGCGCGTCGCGATCAGGAGTTGCAGGCGACGCGATAAGCGGTTTGATCAAACAGCGTCTGTGCTGCGGAGATGCATGCTGAAGCCCGCAACACCATTGCCTATTCCAGAACCGATGCGCCCGCCGTTGCCGTGGTGACGTAGATGTCGGGGGTTACGCCAGTCTTTTCGGGGTAGACCTTCAGGATGTGATGGCGGAGCGGCTCGACCGCCCGGGGCTGAACGACTGCGATCACACACCCGCCGAAACCCGCACCGGTCATTCGCGCACCGTAGACGCCTCGAACGGTCATCGCCTCGGCGACCAGCAGGTCGAGCTCGGGCGTGCTGACTTCAAAGTCGCCGCGCAGCGACTCATGGCTCTGCAGCATCAGCCGGCCCAGCTCGTCGTAGTCGTTCTGCAAGAGGAGGGCGGCGGCCCGGGTCGTTCGAGCGATCTCCGTCACGACATGACGACAGCGACGGTAAACGACGGCCGGCAGTACGTCCTCGGCGGCGCGAAGCGTCTCGAGCGATACGTCGCGAAGCGTCGTCACACCCGGATTGCCCTGGTTGAAGTGCCTTACGCCCGCATTGCACTGCTCGCGTCGCTCGGCGTATTCGCCGCCGGTCAGGGCATGGCGGACCATGCTGTTGATGATCACAACCTGCAATTCCCGCCCGTCGACCGGGATGTACTGCTTCGAGAGATCGCGGCAATCGAGGAGCATGGCGTGCCCGGCGCGGCCGGCGGCGACGATCGTCTGGTCCATGATGCCGCACGGAACGCCGGCAAAGAAATGCTCGGCCTGCTGGCACACCAGCGCCAGCCGTTGAGGGTCCATGTCCAGGCCGGCGAGGGTCAGCAGCGCCAGTCCGGTAGCCACCTCGATCGCAGCCGAGCTGGACAGGCCGCCGCCGACAGGAACGGAACTGTCGATCACCGCATCCATCCCGCACAGCGGGATCCCGGCACTGACCAGTTGCTGGGCGACGCCCCGGCTGTAGTTGGCCCAGCCCGGTTCGCCGGATTCGATCCGCCGTTGGACGGAAAACTCCACAAGCGGTCCTTCGAAGGCGGTCGACGCGAGGCGGACCAGGCCGTCATCCCGGCTGCGGCAGGCGATCAGCGCCTGCGGCTCAATCGCCATCGGGAAGACGAAGCCGTCGTTGTAGTCGGTGTGCTCGCCGATAAGGTTCACGCGGCCGGGAGCCCGAATGATGCGAACCCTGCGGCTGTTTGCGGTCGGGCTGCCAAAGTGCCGGCCGAACGCCCCCAGCAACGCCGCCTGCCTGGCGGCGTTGTCGGTTACGGAGGACGACGGCCCGCGCGGTGGCTGCATGTGGACGACTCTATGAACGCCGGTGCGCGGGGTCAACAATCTGCCAGCGTTCGGCCGGGTCGAAGCGTCCGGTCAAAGTCGGAGCGGGACGCCTACACTTCCATCCGCACCGGCAAACCTGTACCTTTCCCCTTACGAAAGGACGTCAGCGACCCATGGAAAGCGTGATCACCGGCCGAGCCTATGTGCTGGGCGACAATGTCGACACCGACCAAATCATCCCGGCCATCTACCTCTCGTTCAACCCGTCGATCCCCGACGAGCGTAAGCGGTTTGGCCAATACTGCATGAGCAGCGTTCCTCCCGGCCAGCGCGGGTTGCCGGATGGCAACACCCCGTTCGTCCGCGAGAACGAGTTCAAGAGTGATTTCCAGATCGTCATCGGCGGGAAGAACTTCGGCTCCGGCTCCAGCCGTGAACACGCCCCGCTCGCGATCGCCGAGGCCGGCTGCCACTGCGTGATCGCCGAGTTCTACGCCCGCATCTTCTTCCGCAACAGCGTCAACGGCGGCTACCTCGTCCCGCTGGAAAGCGTCCACCGCCTTGTCGACAGGATCGACACCGGCGACGAGTTGGAAGTCCATCTGCTCGACGGCTACCTGCTGAACAAGACCAAGAGCCAGCGGCACGAGCTGCGGCCGCTGGGAGACGTCCTGCCAATCATCGAAGCGGGGGGCGTATTCAACTATGCGAAGCAGGCGGGGATGATTGCGTGAGGAATGAGGCAAGCAGGCACTGAGGCGCGTAGGCACGAAGGCTTCATGCCGTGAGAGGGTTCAGCGGATCT
Source organism: Humisphaera borealis (assembly GCF_015169395.1). GTDB lineage: Bacteria > Planctomycetota > Phycisphaerae > Tepidisphaerales > Tepidisphaeraceae > Humisphaera > Humisphaera borealis. The sequence continues at coordinate 3,242,792 of NZ_CP063458.1, read as the reverse complement.
TCGTGCCCGCGTGCCTCTTGCCTGCGTGCCTGCTCCCATGACCAACGTCAACCTCATCGACCACCCCGTCATCCAGACGAAGCTCACCGAGCTTCGGGATTTCACCACCGACCATCGCAAGTTCCGCACCCTCCTCGACGAGATCGCCGGGCTGATGGTGTATGAGGTCACCCGCGACTGGCCGACGACGCCCAAGATCGTCCAGACGCCGCTGGAGCGCATGACCGGGCGGGTGCTGTCGCGACCCGTCACACTGGTGCCGATCCTTCGCGCCGGGCTGGGCATGGCCGACGGCGTACTCAAAATGCTCCCTGACGCCCGCATGGGGCACCTGGGTGTCTACCGCAACGAGCAGTCGCTCGAACCGGTGACTTACTACCAGAAGCTCCCGCCTGACATCGCCAGCACGGAAGTCCTGCTGATCGACCCCATGCTCGCCACCGGCGGCAGCGGGTCGGCGGCGGTGTCGTTCCTGAAGAAGGCCGGCGTCACGAGCATGAAGTTCGTGTGTCTGGTGGCCTCGCCCGAAGGCATCCAAACGATCCACCGGACGCACCCCGAAGTCCCCATCTACACAGCCGCGATCGATCGCGAACTGAACAACAAGGGGTACATCCTGCCCGGGCTGGGCGACGCCGGTGATCGCATCTTCGGAACGTGAACAAGGCTCACTTGGCGTCGCGTTTCAAACTCGTCGTTGCCGCTGACCGCACCCAATCCAGGTAGCCGAACCGCCACAGGTAGGCGAACCCCACGATCAGCACGCCGAAGAAGAACAGCAGGTCGACCAGCGCCGCTGCACGGACCGCGGCTGCGGTCAGGCCCTGGCCGATCTCGGCGGCGATTGCCGCGGCGTCGCCGTACGCCACCGCCCACGGGTAGAACAGCGCCACCTCCACATCGAACACCAGGAACACCAGCGCGACGATGTAAAACCGCAGGTCGAACTGCACCCAGCTGCTGCCGATCGTCGGTTCCCCGCATTCGTAGACTTCCAGCTTCTCGGCATTCGGCAGCTTCGGCCGGGCAAGGGAGCCGGCGAGCAGGTTCAAGAAGACGAACGCCGTCGCGAACGCCACGAAGAGGGTGATGGATAGAAGGATCGCCATGTGAATCTGGTGGTGCCGGGGCAGTATAGCGAGGTTTCAAAAGTCAGCGACACTGCCGGCACGAGTGCAGGATCAGCTCCTCGCGGCCTACCATATCCGGTTCACGCCCAAGGAGTCTGCATGAAGGTATTGAAAGCCCGAGTCCCCGCGTACGACGCCGATGAACTGTTGGCGGCTTTGTCGGAACGTCAATTCATCCGCCCTCACTCTTCGATCGGTGTCGCGCTCGCGGAGTTGGCGACGCGCTACAGTTTCTGTGACCTTATTCCGGGTCGAGCGCTCGCCTGGCTGGAACTGGACGGGTCGGTCGCGATCGGTCGGCTCCGCCGATCGGAGCTGTCGCAGTTGTCCCGGTGTATCCACCGGTTCTGGCGCCAGACGCTGCACCGCCAAAGCGCCAGCGACGTTTCGCCAGTGCCGGCGGTGTGAACCGGGCCCATAGCAAATCGCTGACGGGCCGGACGATGAGTCGCCTTTCACCGATGAGTCGCATTTCACGCCGTATTTCCGCGATGGACCGTTCACAGGAGATCCCTTCAGGTCCTAGAATCTTCACGTAATGCGGCCTGCTGACCGATAATATCCGTCGTGTAGACCGCCGCGTTAGCCCAGCAGTGGAGACGTCCATGAACCAGGCATTGCCGATCTGCTGCAACCCACAGGCGTACAGGCTGCTCGAATCGCAGGTGGCGTCACTCGGTTCCTCCGACGCGCTTCTCAATGGTGCGGTCGCGATCGCCAGTCATCAGCTCCGCGATGTCGATCTTGCCTCGGTCGACCAAGCCATCCAGGAGCACGCGAACAAGATTCGGTCGCGGGTCCGCTCCAGCCGTCGGCACGTTCTGGTCGCCCACCTGCATGAATACCTCTTCGAAGAGCTCGCCTTCGTCGGCAATCGCGACGACTACTACAACGCGGTCAACAGCTATTTGCCGGCCGTGCTGGAAACCAAGCGGGGTTTGCCGATTAGTCTCTGCCTCGTTTACAAGCTGATCGCCGAACGCCTCGGCCTTCGCGTCAATGGGGTCGGGTTGCCGGGGCATTTTGTCGTCAGTGTGCACACCGACGGCGAGCCCATGCTCATCGACTGCTTTGAAGGGGGCCGCCTGCTCTCGCGGGAAGAAGCCCACCAGAAGGTCATGGACATCCACGGCCCCGACACCGAGTGGGACGACGAACTGCTTCGCCCCGTCAGCAATCGCCACTGGCTGACGCGCATGCTGCAGAATCTCCTCAATGTCTTCGGCGCCCGCAGCCAATACACCGACGTCGCCGCCATCTTGGAGATGGAAATGCTCCTCTGGCCGGATCAGAACCAGCTCCAGCGCGATCTCGGCCTCGTGCTCGCCCGCTGCGGCATGCCCGGCCCGGCGAGCCAGTGGCTCGATGCCTATCTGGAAAACAATCCCGACGATCCGCAACGCGAAGACCTCCTTCAGCTTCGCAATGTGCTTACGGCTTGAGAGTAGGCAGTAAAGCTCCCTACTGACTACTGACTACTGACTACTCCGCCACTACCATCTGCCGCATGGCAGACTCTCCTCGTAAACGCCTGATTGTGATCGGTGCCGGCTTTGCCGGCCTCAACCTGGTCAAGGGCCTTCGCGGTCTGCCGCTCGACATCATCCTCGTCGACAAGCACAACTATCACTGCTTCCAGCCGCTGCTGTACCAGGTCGCGACCGCCGGCCTGTCGCCCGCCGACATTGCCTATCCCATCCGCCGGGTCTTCCGCGATCAGAAGAACGTCCGCGTCGTGCTCGGCGAAGTCGAGCGGATTGACCTTGCCAACAAGACCGTTTCCGGCGGCGAGGCGAGCGTGTCGTACGATTACCTCGCGATCTGCGTCGGCGTCACCCACAGCTACTTCGGCAACGAAAAGTGGCAGCCGATGGCACCGGGTCTCAAGAGCATCGACGACGCCACCGAAATCCGCCGAAAGGTCCTCCTGGCATTCGAGGCCGCCGAGCTCGAACAGGACGAAGCCAGCCGCCGGGCGAAGCTGACCTTCGTCGTCGTCGGCGGGGGCCCGACCGGCGTCGAGATGGCCGGCGCGCTCCGTGAGATCGCCGCCGTCGATATCCAGAGAGACTTCCGCAACATCGACACCACTACGTCCCGCATCATGCTCCTCCAGGGCGGCGATCGGCTCTTGCCGTCGATGGATCCCAAGCTCAGCGCCCGCGCTCTCAAAGACCTTCAGGACATGGGCGTCGAGGTCCGCCTCAACTGCCGCGTCACCGGGGTCGACGAGACAGGCGTCTGGGTCGGCGACGAACAGCTCCCCGCCGACAACATCATCTGGGCCGCCGGCGTGCAGGCGCCGGCCATGCTCAGAACGCTTGGCGTGCCGACCGACCGCAGCGGCCGCATCGTCGTCGGCCCGGACCTTTCGATCCCCGGTCACCCGGAGGTCTTCGTCCTCGGCGACGCCGGCGCCATCACCGACGCCAAAACCAACCAGCCCGTGCCCGGATTGGCACCCGCGGCGATGCAGATGGGCAAGTTCGCCGCGAAGGTCCTTCGAGCCGAGCTTTCCGGCCAAAGCGCCGACGTAAAGGCCCGTCCCGGGTTCAGCTATCACGACAAGGGCACGATGGCGACCATCGGCAAACGACGCGCCGTCGCCGACATCAAAGGCTGGCACATCACGGGCCTGGTCGCCTGGCTCATGTGGTCCGTCGTTCACGTTATGTTCCTGATCAGCTTCAGGACCAAGCTGTTCGTGATGGCCGGCTGGGTCTATGACTACATCATGAACAACCGCGAAGCCCGCCTGATCACCGGCAAGTTCCGCCTGCACGTCGTCAAGCCTCGCGGCGGCGCGACCGAGACAACCCTGCTGCAAACCCGGGGCACCAGCGAACAGGCAGCGGTGTAGGTCCGACGCTCACCGCCTACGCCCTGCGGTCCTTACTGCCTCGCGGCTGCTCTGGCCCGGGCGCTCTGGTTCCATGCTGCAATAAACTCGTCAAATCCCCGCGTCGCCGCGGGACTCGCCTCGGCTCGCTGCGATTCAATCCTGGCGACGAACGTATCCGGGTTCTGCGCCCGCCAAAGACCCGCCAGTTGGGCGGCGACCGCCTGCGTGCTGATGCCGTCGGTTGCTTCCATCGCCTTGAGCGCCTTGATCGCCGCGGCAGTGTCGTCGCCGGCAGCGGTCGCGATCTTCGTCGCGTGCGCCATCGCGCTGTCGAACGTGCCCGACTCGTCGGCGTCGATACGGATCGCGCCGCACGAACCCATCACGTAAGGCGTCCACGCCGACGTCGTCGCCTGGTAGGGCTTCGCCGCCGGCCAGTACGCACCGGTGACGCCGGGCCCCTCGGCGATCACCGTCAGCCAGACGTCGTGCTTCGGCCGGGGCAGCGTCCAGGTCGCGGCGTACTTCAGCCCCGCTGGCTCGGGTTTGTCGGCCGGCTGAGTGATCGGGTCCGTCCGAACTGCCACGCCATTGACGAACAGCGTGACCCGTGCCGCGCGCGTCCATTCCGGACCGAGCACGCGAACCGACAGCTTCAGATCGTCCACCGCGCCGGCCGGCACGAGGTCTCCCGGCCCGAACTTGCCGTCCACCGTCAGGTCGGCGATCAGCCCGTAGCTCACGAGGACGCGCCCTTCATTGAAGGCGTGAACGGCGTCGGCCGACGAGAGTCGGCCCGCGTCGGCGTCCCTCATCTTCACATAGGTCCGCGCCTGGCCGACGATGAACCGGTTCACATCGTGGCAATCGCTGGAACCGATCGGCGTGATCTGCTTTCCGCGGTTCAGCAGGCCGAACCAGTCGCGGTAAAGCTGCATCGGCTCACTGAGCGTGGCCCCGGAGTTGATCACCTCCATCGCGTTGGCCGGCAGGTCCCAGCCGTCGAGGTTCTCGCCGGTGGGGCTGATATGCCGAACCGGATCGAACGGCCGAAACCCGGCGTGAATGTCGCGGCCATGATTCAAAATGATGACCGCCTGCTCGCCTACGCGCGCTTTGGCAACGCTCTCGGCAATCCTGCCCCAGGTGGAGGCGCGCCAGTCGGGCAGCGGACCGTCCTTCGCCATCGGAAAGGCGTTGAAATGGCCGATGCGCGTGGTCACCTCGTTGCCGGTCACCGGCGTCAGGTATGGCGCGGTCTGCGTACCCCTGGCGGCGTCGGTGTAGTCGATATTCAGGTTATGGTCGGTCGCGATCGGCAGCTCGATTCCTTCGCCGGCCAGGGTGAGCAGGCGTTCTTCAATCGTCGCGTCGCCATGACGGGAGAAGGTAAAGGTGTGCACGTGCGGATCGGACGCGACCCAGCCTTCGGTCGGCACCACCCGCCGAAGCCGGAACGTCTGCTGGACTTTGTCGCCGGGGCGGACGTCCAGGGTTGCCGATGGCAGGCTGTATTCGAAGCCGCGCCCGGCATAAATCGTATAACGCCCCGCGGCGAGCAGCAGATCGGCCTTGCCCGTACCGGCATAGACGACGCCGGTGCGGACGGCATGGTGACTGTCGCTCTTGTTGCCCAGGTCGACCAGCGCCCCGCGCTCGTCTGTCACCGTAATCCGGCTGGGGCAGGCCAGCCCCGTTTCATCGGCGAGCACCGAGACCGACACGACTGCTTCGCTTAACACGGCGGCGCGCGGCAGATCGATCACTTCGACATCGCCGATCATGACGTCATCGGAGACCGGCGCGCCCGCAGCCGTCGCGGCGGCGTCGGGCGGTTTGGCCGCACATGCAATCCGCAGCGTGTTGGCTTTCTCGCGCAGCGAGCCCGGCGGGATCGCCCAGCAGGTGACCGACTCGGGCTCATCGCGCGGCAGGGTGAACAGCTTCTTGTCATTCAGCCACACCTCCCAGGCCTGTCGCAGGTCCCGGTGTCGGAGCCGCAGCGTCCGCTCGGCCTGGTTCGGCGTCGAATCGAACGTCAGCTCGAGCCCCGTCGACTCCGGCTTCAGCGGAAACTCATCCCATTCGCGCACCGTTCCCCACCGCAGGTGATGCATGCCACCCACCAGCGTCTGGGCCGGCGGCACAGCTGACACACTTCCGGCAAGCAGCAGGGCTGCGACACCACAGAAGGTCATGCGGACCGTCATATCTTTCCTCCGACGGCAAAGGCTATCAGGCCATCGAACGCGCGGCGAACCCACCCCAACATCGCACATCGGCGCCCGCCAAACGAACCCGAGATCAGCCGGCGTGGCGGCCGAACGAACCTGATTTCGCCGAACGAACCCGACGCTCCGACCCTCATCAGGTGTTCCCTGGCAAGGACACGCGTGGACTTGCGACGCGAGCCGCTCAACCAGCCGCCAAACGAACCCGAGATCGCCGAACGAACCCGAGGCCGCCACCGTCCATGATCCGGCTTTTCAAGCCGTGCAAGGTGCGTCACACGTCGATAGCCGCTCGATTCGCCGCCGCCGCCAACTTGCTTCTGCCGAACGAACCCGAGCCGATACTGCCAAACGAACCCGAGTTGATATTGCCGAACGAACCCAAGCCGCCGAACGAACCCGGCGCGACCTCGGACCGCTATTCCCAGCCAATGGCGCAAAGAGACTCAGCATGGTTCCGAGTCGTCTCAGAACCACGCCGAGGGGGGAGCGAATATATACGGTATATGTTAGGTGCCAACAGGAAATTTGCAAGCGATGTTTTCGTGTTCGCGCCGTCCATCGAGAACGGGTGCGAGTGCGATCGGTGCCGGCGGTTCTTGGGGGCATCCAGGCTCCCCGTTCAGGAAGGCTACGGTTTCCGCCCGGCGGCCGGATCGAGGGTTCGCTGCTTGCGGTAGTCGCTCGGGCTCATGCCCAGTTCGCGTCGAAAGACCTCGTACAGCCGCTGCATCGTCCCGAAGCCGGCATCGCGGGCGATCTCGGACAGCGGGCGATCCCCCTGCGCCAGCTCCCGCTTGGCGCGCTCGATCCGGACCCGGCGGATCTCCGTCGCGATCGGGCGGTCGATCGACTTGCGAAAGTAGTTCTGCAGCGTCCGCCGTTCGACGCCCACCGCCCGGGCGACATCGGCAATGCCGATCGGCCGGTGACTATTCGCGGAAATGTACTCCAGTGCCGATGCGACAACGCCGTCGTCGACCGCGTAGAAGTCCGTCGACTCCCGAACCACCAGTCCGTGCGGCGGGACTCGGATTGGCGTGGTCGGCGGCCGTTCCCCGTCCATCAACCGGTCCAATAGCTCGGCGGCCGCGAATCCAATCCGGTCGTAGCCGATCTCAACGCTCGTCAGCGATGGCCGCGGCTGCTCGCAAAGCGTCTCTTCGTTCTTGCCGGCGATGATCGCCAGGTCCTGCGGAATGCGCCACCCGAGCCGATGCGCCTCTTCAATGAGCATCCGAGCGCAGAACTCCTCGCCGACGTATACCGCGACCGGCGGTTTCCATCGCTTTGCCGCCTGCTGAAGCAGCCGCTCGGTCTTCCGCCAGCTGGCGATATCCTTATACGGGTCCTGCGGAACGAAGGACTTGTCGCAACTGAACCCCGCCTCGCGGACCAGCCGGTCGAACTCTTTCACTTCAAGGTCATGGACAACGTTCTGGGGCGACGTCAGGGTGGCGAACGCTCGAAACCCGCGCGACAGCAGGTGCTCGGCGATCAGACGGCCGGTCGCAGTCGAATCCGGGAAGACTCCCGGTATCAGGTGCCGCGCCGGCGAACTCGACCAGACGTTCACCACCGGTACGCCCAGCCGTGCCGCGCGGGTGGCAAGCCGATGATTCCCCCGCGCCACAATGCCGTCGTAAGGCACCGCACGGCCGGAGCGACCCGGAAGCGTGTTGTGCACGAACTCGTCGATGACAGAGATCCAACCCTGCGCCTCAGCGTACCGCTGGATGCCAGCGAACACCTGCGAGTGCCGCTTGTAAGGCCACTGCAAGTCGAGCATCAGCGCGACGCGACGCGGTTTTCGTGTCATGTCCAAACTTCCTGAAGCCGGTTGCTCGTTTCCTGGAAACGGTGATGCGCCTGCAAGAGTAGACAACTCAAACGCACGAGCGTTGAGCTTCATCGTTCGATAGGTGAGGTCGGGATGAACAGTCGTCGTCCGGAAACGGTTTGCCCATTGTCATCGTCGTACCGCTAAGGCACGAACCCTCTGATGGTGTGAAGAAAGGAGTCCGCCCTGCCCCGCTCTGATTTCACCCTCGATCTGATTCGAGCACGGGTGACTCAGTTAAGGAACAATGCTCCTACTTGCGCAGTGCGCGGGGGAAGCTTCTGATCGCCGAACGCCAATGGGTTTTCGTGGATTACCGGTCATCGCGATTGTTCTGTACGATATGCCCGGTGAATCGCTGGTGCGCACCGATGTCAAACCGGGGTGGTGTGACTCAGAGTGCGGTACCGTCATTGCTAAATCGGGGAGCATCACATGAACCCGTATGCCATCCTGCTACAGATCGCGATGGGCGCTGCAAGTGCTGCCGGTGGCGTGGTGGCCACGAAGGTGCTTCGTTATCTGGTCGGTACTTTCGGGAAGGGCGGCGGAACGCCCGATCCGGAGGCTCTGAAGGTGCCCGGCTTACGGGGCGAGCTCCCGCCCCCGCAGGCGAGAATGGTTCTTGAGGAGTGGGGCCGACTCTCCAATCGCCAAGTTTGGTCCATCGTCAGCCAAGCCGTTCCTGGAAGGACGCCAGACGACGCGCGCAAGCGGGAAGAGCTGGCGTCAGTGCTGTTGAACCTCACCAGGGCGTCCGGGACCGTCTCAAGCCAGGAGACGGCCAACAGCTACGTGCTTCGGCAAAAGGACGTCCTTGATCAAATCGCCCGCATGCTCGGTACGAAGCGGCGACCATTCGAGAGGATCGACGGGCAGCCGGATTGGACGCTTGTGCGGTTTCTGGGCATGGGCACCTTTGGCGAAGTGTGGCTCGGGCAGAATCGTCAAACGCGGATGCGTCGTGCATTCAAGTTCTTTACGCAGCCCGACGCACAAGAGTGGATCAAGCGAGAGTTCCAATCTCTTATCCGTATCCAGGAGGCGCTGGGTAAGGATCCGCGAATCGTTGAATTGATCGACGTGACTGTTTCGGGTCAGAAGTATCCGTTCATGACACTCGAGTATGTCGCTGGACGGTCGCTGGAAGACTGGATTATCGACGACAAGACGAAGCGTTCGCCGCTAAACAAGTTCGACGTCATTTACGACATCGTGCGCGCGATGGCCGTCGCCCACGGCGCGGGCATCTACCACCGCGATTTGAAGCCGGGCAACATTCTCTTAACCCCACCACCTGACGCGCAGGCGAAGGTAACCGACTTCGGCCTTGGCGAAATTGCCGAGCCGGCGGCGGCACCGGGGAAGGCGTCAGGATCGGGCTCGTCCAGCCGGCCGGACTTGGGGCAGGCGGGCACGTCAATGTATCGTCCGCCGGAGGCGTCGCGTCCGTTCGCCGAACCGAACCTCGGGCAATACGACGTATTCGCAATCGGCGTGGTCTGGTATCAGTTGCTGGTCGAGCGGCTGGAGCGGCCGCCGTACGATTTTGCCGAACGGCTGCGCGACGAAGGCCAGGGTCTCGACAGCCACACGGTCCGCATCCTGTCGCAGTGCCTGGCCGGCCCGGGACGACGTTTCAAGGATGCCCGCGAGTTGCTTCAGGCGATCGAATACCTGCCGTCCGGCGATCCGCCGCTGCCGGAGGGTTGCTTCGATGTCGGGCTGCTGGCGAGAGAGTATCTTGCAGCGCAGGCGCGGTGAGCAGCCCTCGGGCACGAAGGATCGGCTGAAGCAGACCTATCTCACGCGCAATAGCTCTTCCAATTCCACATTCGATACGAACGGCGACTGCAGCCGCAGCAAGTCTCCGCCTTGTTTCCAGAGGAGGTCTCCCTTGCCGAGCAACTCTGCGGCGCCCGGGGCATCGAGGATCAACATCGAGTCCTTCTCGCTCGCGACTCGAAGGCTCACGCGGCCGGGCAGGTTGCTCCGCAGCAATGGCGTCACCACGCTGGCCTCCGTCCGCTGAGTGCCGAGCACCAGGTGGATACCGCTCGCCCGCGCCTTGGCCCCAAGTCGCTTCAGCAACGGCTCCATCTCGGCCTTGGCGATCGGGTCGTGCATCAGGTCGGCGAACTCATCAAACATCAGGACGATGCGCGGAACCGAATCGGCCCCGGTCAGCTCGCTGACGTGTGACTTATGCATTGATGCCAGCTTTTCGTAACGCCGTTCCATCTCGTCGGCGCATTCCGTGAGCAGTGGAATGACCGCCTCGTCGTCATACGCGATCGGTTTGAGCAGGTACGGACTGAGCCCGGTGAGGTTGAAAGTCACTCGCTTGGGGTCGACCAGAATGAACTGCAACTGCTCCGGCGTCATGCCGTGCGCCATCGCGCCCAGCATCACTTTGAGGAACTCACTCTTGCCGCTGCCGGTGGTGCCGGCGATCAGCAAGTGGCAGCTCGACGGGTCGGCCAGGTTCAGCCAGTGGGTCTGGCCGGCGACATCCTGCCCCGCCGGGAATGCCGTCTGGCCGACGAGGTTTGCCGGGCGAGTGCCAAGCAAAGGTGCCAGCGCGACGATCTGCCGCCTGGGAAGCTGGATGTCGATGCTGATAAACCCGGGCTGAAAGTCGATCAGTGGCGCAGCCGCCAGACCGAGCGATACCCGCAGTTGGGTCGCCTTGTTACGAACCTTGTTGATGTCGGTGGTGTCGGCGGGGCGAACCATAAGCCTGGCGAACGTCGGACCGACCTGCGCGCGGATCGGCTCGACGGGAAGCTTGTACAGAAGAAGCTTGGCCGTGATATCGGCAAGCATCCGATTGGCCCAGGCCTGCGGCTGGTCGACCAGGCTGGCGATATCGACCGGCTTGATATCCGCCGGCTTGAGTTCGGCTGCCGCGGCGGCGGGGGGGCCGGACACCGTCGCTACTGAACGAGCCGGGCCGGCCGCGACCGGCAGCGGGGGCGGCGTTGCGGCTGGTGGCGTACCCGCGACTGCCGGCGCGGCAGGAACTGCAACCGCAATCGCGGGCGTATCGGATGACGGCTGCACTGCACTCAGTTCCACCCAGTTCGCGAAAATGTGGTCGAGCAGCTTGAGCCCCTTGATGAGCCCATTCTCCGCGATCAACTTCACGCAGTCATCGCGGTTGAGATTCCGACCGCCCAGCGGAAGCCCGTCGTCAGCGTCGGTCAGGATGCTGAATAGGCACTCGAGCTGGTCGAAAGTGAACCGCTCGGACCCGAGCGCAAAAGGCCGCAGCTTGCCGTCGGCGATCGCCTTGTCGTAGGTCTTGCGGGCCGCGGTGTGCGGACCGACATTCAGCTCGGCGTATGGCCGCACGACAACCGCGCCGACAACGGCCTTGGGCTTTATGGCGTCCGTCAATGCGGTCATGTACGACCCGAACGCCGTACCGGCGTCGCGCTTGGTCACCGCGACTATCACTTTGAACGTCTTGCCGCCGGCTTCCAGGCGAACGCCGACACTGGGACGGGGGTCGTTGCCGCTGGGTTTGATGGCACCGTCAATCGCGTCGATGACCCTCATTCCGGGCGGAAGGTGATTTGCAACGCGAGCGATTTCGATCGCGTACTTCACGCTCTGAAAGAGCTGCGCTTCCTGAATGTCGACAGGGCTTTTCGCCTTCTTCTGCATGGCAGCCAGTTCCGTATTCCAGTGCTGGATGAACACTTCAGGAAAGGGAGGCGGAGGCGTGTTACCCAGGGTGACCGGCTCTTTGCCGGTCGACAGCCATTCGTCGATCGCATTGCGACATTCCTGCAGCAGCGCCCTGGGCGCGCGGGGCCGCGCGTTGGCGTATGCCTGAATCGACTCCACCGCGATCGGCCAGGTACCACCCTTGGCCAGATTTCCGTCCCACGCCATGACACGACGCCGCACGAGATCGACTGCATGGCCGGCCGACAGCGTTGCCAACTTCTGTGGCTTGTGAACGCGATCGAAGAAGCTCTCGTGTACCTTGTTCGCGATCACAACAGACCAGGCGTCTTCCAGGCATCCGAGCACGATGAGTGTGTTGGGCACGGAATGCAGCAGCGCGACCAGGCCATTCGACAGGTTGATCGGTCCGACTTCGGGATCCTTAAGCACCGCTTCCAACTGGTCGCAGCAGATCACGAGTGGCACGCCGATGCGTTGCAACATCGTGGCGATTGCTTCGATCACGCGTTCGGGTTCCGGCGGCGTCTGCGACAGCCCGAGGCGGGCGCACTCCTGCTCCGGCAGGTCGTCGCCGCGGAGCCAGCGCCGAACGTCCGCTCCGTCGGGCGACCAGGCCAATGCCAGCGCGCGGACAATCTCGTTTCGCAGCCCGGGAAACGCCCTGGCGATCGATTCGGCCAGCCGTCGATACGCCGAAGGTTCGGCCACGGAACGGATGATCTCCAGCGCGGCCAGGTGATCGGTCTGCAGCCGCTGCCACAAGGTTTGATGCCTCGTGCGCAGCAGGTCTGGAAGCTGCTTGAAGTAGGCCTCGAACGACGGTCGACACAACCGGGCCAGCAATTGCTCAATCCAGGGAGGGCCGCCGCCAGCCGGGGCGTCGAACAAAGCCTCGACCACGTTCCAGACGATGTGCTGGAGCGGCCGAGCGAGTTGCGCTTCAAAGATCGGTCCGACGAACGCAAAGAGCACGTCGCCGCCGAGGGCGTCGGCAACGCGTCCGAACAGGTGTGTTTTGCCGTAACCGGCTGCCGCCAGCAACACCGCGATCTTACGGGCCGCAGTCACGTCCGGCGACGCCTGCACCTCGCGTACGCGCTCCAGCAGCCAGTCCGAGGCGGACGCATTTAGCGAGGGCACGTCCCACTCAGGCCGGAAATCGCCTGACTCGTTGAGCCGGTCCTCTCCAAACGGATTGCTGGTTCTTGACGCCTTGGAAGCAACTTCCGACCGGACGGCGAAGGCTGTGGACACACCGGGGGATGATGATGAATCAGCGAGTGCCGGAGTGGCCATCGGCGTCCTCCATGTAGAACAAGGTTTCGTAGGCGTCTGTGATCGACTCTTCCAACTCTGACGCGGACGCGCCTCGCGTGTCACTGATGGACACCAGGCGGATCTTGCCGTTTCTCCACAGCTCCAGCAGCGGCCCGTCCAGCGTGTCGTGGCGGGCGGCGGCCGGCCCATACCTGCCGGCCATCTCCCGCCGCACCTCAAAGATGGGTACCATCCCGTCACGGCTGAATCGCTCGCGGGCCAATTCGCGGAAGACTTCGAATGCGGCCGCCCCCAGGTTCGATGGCACACCCGAGCCGCCATCGCGGCGCGCATGCCGATCGTCGCCGGAAGTGTCGCCTTGCTGTTCTGCGGGCCGTTTGCCTCTTGCCGCGAGCAGAGAGTTCAAAGCCTCCCCGGTCATGGTGAACTTCCCAGCCGGGTGATGCTCGAGCGTGGCGAGGTATGCAAGCCCCCGTTCGGTGATCGTGACGAACAGACTGCGTCCTTCTTTGCGTTCCTGCAGATAGCCATGCGCTGTGAGTTTCCGCCGGAGTTGGCTCGCCAGCGGACCGGTCAACTCCAGGTCTTCTTTTGCCACCAGCGGCAGCTTGTTGGCCTGACCTTCGGTCAACGTTCGATCGGGGGCAGACAGCAACTGCAATAGCAGGAACGCACGTTGAAACGGAACGAGGTTCGGATTCTCGATGATGGGTGCCGAGTCAGACTTTGACCTCCGGCCCGCACGCCTCGCTGTTGTCTCGGCTGGAACGGGAAGCGAGCTCAGGTATGATGACCCGGCATCTGTAATCCCATACTTGGCGGTGCGACCGGTCTTCTCCTCGGACACCAGCCTTCGACCGACCAAGTCATCCAATAGGGCGATAACGGCAGACCGATCCCCGAGCTTAGCTGACTGGAATGCCTTCGTCGGCTTGACCGGCGCAAGGCTGGCCATAGTGATCGCACGGCCCGCAGCGGCGGCTAGTCTCGCGAGCAACACCCGCTCCTGATCGGTACGGTTGATCGTCTGCACGTGAAGTTCCTCCCTGTCGCAAAGGCGTCGAATGACCTGGCTGGCGAAGAACCGTCGACGCGATATCCACACCCCTCAAAGGACGGGCACATGTTACCCGAAGGGCCGACCTCTGCCACCGTCGACTACGGATGCTGTAGAAGAACTTCGCGGCTCAGTATCCGACGCATCACGTTCGGTCCGCCGAGCGTTCGCGGCGGCAGGGAAATCACTTCCGGTCCAGCTTCTCCTGCTCCAGTGATTTGCGAATCGCGTCGTTGAAGTTCTTCTGGAAGTCTTCCGAACGCAGTGCGCCGTCCGTGCTCGCTGGCGGGGCGTACGTACCGCCTTCCCAGCGGAGGTTGCGGATGTTTCGCGGCCCCTGCCAGGGTTTGCCGTCGATCTTTACCTTCTGCCCGTCCCGCATCGCCGTGCCGCTGGGGCTGATGGTGAACTCTGTCACCGACTGCCAGGATGCGAGCGGTGCCGGCTGTTTGGGGTCGGTGCTGGTCAGCTCGCCGAGGCTGACGGATACGGTCTGCCAGTCCCGCGAGGCTTTGAGCGACTTGACGACGGTGTAATCGACCGCGGGCTTGCCGGGTATGAACGCGCCCCACGCGTTGCAGTTGAACGTTACGACGAGCGTGTTGTCGGTCTGGCACTGGATGTCAAAGTGCAGTGTCGCGCCGTCGGGGCCACGCCATTTGGGGTCTTTGAGCTTGCGGGTGGTCGCGGTCCAGAGCGGGGCATGCCCCCAGTTGAGCAGGTACCAGTCGTGCCAGCCGCGGGTGCCGTCGTCGATGAGCCTTTCGCGCGTGTCGGTGGCCTTCACGCCCGCCGATTGCAAACCCGCCGGGGCGACCGATAGCACGCGGGAACTGATCGCAAGCGTGTCGGAGTTGTCGCGGCCGGCAGCCTGCGGCGAGGCTCGATACTCGGCCGGCGTCTCGTACACCACGTTGGCATAGGCGAAGATCGGCCGGTCCAGGCTCATCACCGGCGCGCTGGCCTTCCATTGCGCGCCGGCTTTGACGGCTCGTGCGTCGCGCCAGAAGCGCGTCAGGGCGTGCGGATCGATGCTGTAGTAGACGTCCACCCGCCGGACGGGCCTGGCATCGTCAGGCGTCACGGTGATTCGTGGCACGCCGTCGGTGGTCTTGAGATCCAGCACGATCCCCGGCGTTTGCGGCATTCGGAACGATGCGCCCTTCAGGTGCTCTTCGAACCACAGATATTCGGTGATCGCGTGTTCGTCGGTGTGACGGTGATTCAGGTGCGGGGAAATGCTGAAGCGCACGCGGCTGTCGGGCACGTCGCGCCAGTTCCAGGCCATGTTGTCGATATGGGCGTGGAAGTCGTTCGTCGGCGAGAGCCAGAGCACCGGGCAGGCAATCAGCGGGATGTACGCGTTGTCCGAGATGCAGGCCAGCTCCATCGCCGAGCTCTTGGTTCGGCTGGTGCCGGGCAGATCGGCCTGGGTTTCGGCGATGTCGCCCGACCCGCCACACGACGGGACCGCCGCCTTGATGCGATGATCGATGCCGGCCAGGTTCGTGGTGAGCTTGCCGCCCATCGAATGCCCGCGAGCCCCGATGCGGGCGGGGTCGGTCTCCGGTTGCTGCTCCAGAAATGTCACCGCCCGACGGGCCGCCATCAGCACCAGGAACCAGTTGCTGTTCCGTGGCGATTCGACGGCATCCAGCGTGTAGTCGTCGGGCGTCAGCGGGCCGGCGAAGTGGTTTGACGGGTTCCGCTGCGGCGGATGCGTGGCGTCGAGCTTGTCCCAGTCGGTCTGCGGCCCGCCCCAGGTATCCCGGCCAAGGCTCATCTTGTTGCCGCCCCAATTGATCGACATGCCCACATACCCGCGCTGGGCGCAGGTCACGACCGTGCTGAGCGAAGCCGACTGCCCGCCGCCATGGATGTCGAGGATCGCAGGGCGTTTGCCGCCCCCTTTGGCAAAGGCGTAGAACGCGGCGACCTTCGATGGCGCACCTTTGAAGGTGCCCACCTGGTACCGAACGATCCGGCAGACCACGCCGTCCTGCTCCCACTCCTTGAGAACCTCGGGCTCCAGCGGATCCTTCCGCGGGTCAAAGTCGGCCCAGAGTTCCTTAACGGACTGAGGGACATCAGCGCCGTGCAGCACGGCTAGCGGCGCGAGCAGCAGGAGTGCGAACGCGAGCGTGGGATTGGGTTTCATGATCGACCGGTGCCAGGGGAGTAAACGTGGAAGACCGCCGGAGGAGTCTACCACGTCTGGTGATGTGGCAATCGCCAGCCGACATCGGAGGAGATGAACGCCAAGTCGCCAGGCCGCCAAGGAATAGTTCAGGCGTCGCCGTCGCGACTCCGGCGATATACAGTCTTGGGCGATCGATACGAATACGACGCCTCGACCCCGACCGATACACTGAGCGAAGTGATCAGGCATCGACCCCCGGTCACGCGACCGTGAACGCAGCGACGTCGGGCTGGCACTTTCGGGGAAATCGTACCATGAGCATTGAGTTCCCAGTTGCTCTGCAATCGACGTATCCCTCTGCCGTGCGCAGCATGAAGCGGCTGGCATCGCAGGTGCTGAAATGCGGTAGCTGGGACGAAGCAATGTCGACCGTGCCGATGTTGCAACCCGGCCCGACAAGCCGCTTTCTCTTGACGAATAGCCCCATCCACCAACCGGGGGACGTGCTGCTCGCGGCGGTACTGGACGGAATCTTCGAAGTCTGCACACGCGATATGAACACCTGCGCTCAGAATCAGATCAAGCTGATTCGGACCGGTCTGCATATGCCGTGGTTCAGGCTTGCGACCCTCTCCTTTGGACTTTGGGTGGTTATGACGCCCGACGAAGGCGACGTGAAGTCACTATCAGAAGAACTTCTACGTTGCTACCTTGACGCGTGGAACGAAATTGAGGCAGTCAGCTCGTTGATCTCGTTAACTCGATTCTTGGACATATATGGCTGGCCGGTCTGGCGCGGACGTTTGATATCGGAGGTGAAATGCCTTGGTGGCGGTCCGGAGCTGATTGAAACATTGAAACAAGCCACCGTTGGCGAAGCCGAAACACTGCTCCGGCGGTTCATGGACACCGTCTAAATGGCGTTCACCGGGGGGCGCGGATTGCTGAACTCCTGATCGCCCGCTCCCTCACTCCCCAATGCAATACAGCGACTTCGTCCCCCGCAGGTACATCGTCTTGCCCACCACCGCCGGCGAGGCGTCGATGCCTTCTTCTAGGCGGTTCGTGGCGACGACCTCCAGCTTGTCGCTGGTCGCCTTGATCACCTGCGTGACGCCGTTGCGGGCGGTGAGGTAGACATAGTCGCCGGCCCCGACCGGCGACGCGTAGACGTTCTGCATCTCTTCCAGCCGTTCGCTGTCGATCAGCGGCTTGCCGGTCTTGGCGTCCAGCGCCGACAGCACCGCGTTGTTCCCCGAGAAGAAATAGAGCCGGTCGCGATACAGCAGCGGCGATGGCACGTAAGGCGTGCCCTTGCGGTGCTGCCAGACGATCGCGTCGGTGCCGGTGAGATTGCCGGTCTTGCCGAGCTTGATCGCGAAGCATTCCGCCCCGCGGAAGCCGCTCATTACGTAGAGCATGCCGTTGGCGTAGACCGGCGACGGGATCACGTTCGCCGTCAGCGGGCCGACTTCCCAGATCTGCTTCCCGGTCGCCAGGTCGTACGAGATGACCTTGCTGGTGTTGGCGGTGATGACCTGCGGCTTGCCTTCGTGTTCGACGATGAGCGGCGTGGACCAGCCGGTGGCTTCGTTGCGGGGGGCACGCCAGAGTTCCTTGCCGGTGTCCTTATCGAACGCGGCGATAAAGTCGTCCTGGCCTTCATGGTCCCACTGCACGACGACGGTGTTGCCGTAAAGCGCCGGCGAACCCCCTTCGCCGAAGCTGTTGCGGGTCTGCATCTTGCCGAGTTCCTTCGACCACTTGATGTTGCCGTCGAGATCGAGGCAGTGGAGCCCGCGCGAGCCGAAGAACGCGATCAGCACTTTGCCGTCGGTGACGGGGGAGTAGGAGGCAAAGTTGTTATCGCGGTGATGGCCTTCGTGCGGGACGACCTCGGCGACGTTCTTCTGCCAGAGGGTTTTGCCGGTGACGCGGTCGAGGCAGAGGACGGCGAACTGGTAGGCCTGGGTGGGGGCCGCACCACCGCCAAAACCGCCACCACCGCCCGGACCACCAAAGCCGCCGGGCCGACCCCCAGGCCGTCGTCCCGGTGGCCCGCCCGGTCCACCCGGACCGGGAGCAGGGCGGGGAGGCGGCTGTTCGCCAGCGGGCTGAGCCGCAGGACCCGCCCCGGCGACAGGCTGACCGGCCTTGCCGGTCGAGACCGCCGCCAGCAGGAACAACTTGTTATCCCAGACGATCGGCGTTGACGATCCCTCGCCGGGCAAGGCGACCTTCCACTTGACGTTCTTCCCCTCGCCCCAGGTCGTCGGCGGCGACGCCTCGGCAACCGCACCCGTCGCCTGCGGCCCGCGCCACTGAGGCCAGTTCCCATCGGCCGCCAAAAGAAACCCGCACGGAATCGCCAGAACGCCGCCGGCAATGGCAGCGGAGGAACAAAGTCGGCCGAGGGAAGATCGAAGCATCACGAGGTCTCCATAAGTGGATGCGGGCACCCGAACCACCCGATTGGTTGCCGGGCCGGCGGTTCCTCTTCCCGCGATGCGGAAGAATCGCCGTGCGAATGGTCAGCGCGTCAGTGCGCGTCCATGATGGTCCCGGAGTCAAAACCGAGGGCGCTACGGGTCCAATAAGATCGTTGTTCAAACACACGTATTCGGAGTTCGGTCGCTTTTGCAGCATCGTCGTCGCCCGGACCGATACACCAAAGACGTGACCATGCCCCCCGATGACCGTTTTGGTTCGCCCCCCGGCCCGCCCGACCCCAACGCCGAAGGGCAGGCGGATGTCCTGCGCTCCATGGCCGCCGACCCGCTGCACCACCTGGATGTCCTTCAGCAGCAACTCTCGGCCGTCCGCGAGCAACTGACCGAAAGCCAGCGGCTGGCCACCATTGGGACGATCTCTTCCGTCATCGCTCACGAGTTCAACAATATCCTGACGCCGATCGTCAGCTACGCCCAGTTCGCCCTGACCAGCGCCGAAAGCGACAAGCCGGACATGCCGCTGATCCGCAAGGCATTGGCCAAGTCGTTTCAGTCGGCGACCAAGGCGGGGAAGATTTGCGCATCCATGCTGGCGCTGGCTCGTGGCGAATCGACCTCCGGGCCGGTGCCGGTGCAGCAACTGGTGGACGAGGCGCTGTCGGTCCTGGCCCGCGACCCGCAGAAAGACGGCATTGCGCTGCGCGTACAGGTGCAGCCAGGGTTGTGTGTGATGTGTGACCCGGTGCAGATCGAACAGGTGTTGCTGAACCTGCTGATCAACGCGCGGCACGCGCTGATGGGCCACAGCCGAAACGGCGCGATCACGATCAAGGCGGCCGCGATCGACGAGGACGAACTGAAGATCCAGGTGATCGACAACGGCCCGGGCATCCCGGAGAAGCTGCAGTCGAAGATCTTCGAGCCATTCTTCACCACCAAGGGAACCGCCAAGCGCGGCGAGGCCAAGGGATCGGGTCTGGGGCTGGCGATCTGTCGGGAGATTGTCGCCCAGCATAAGGGGCGGATTGAAGTCGAGTCGTCACCGGGCAAGGGGACGACTTTTAACCTTTGGCTGCCAGCGGCGGCTCCGGCTGCCGACACCGAGGGTTCGGCTGCCGGCTCGACGCGAACCTGACCTCACGGGAGGAGATCCTTGATGTTGGAAACACCCTGTGCGCCAGGGTGGAAGATGTTGTTCATCAGGCGAACGTTTTTCGGGCCAATACGCTGGCCGACATCCTCCTGCACGACGAAGGCCCAACGGAAGCGAGGCGGCTCGGCTCTTGTGCCGTCGGGCTTCAGATCGTCGCGCCCGGAATCGTAGACCACATTCCCCTGTACCACGACGTCTCGCAGTGGCGGGTTCTCGTCCTTCTGGCCTCTCTCCAGGATGATGGGCGACCTTTCGTGCCCCCATAGCCAGTTCGCATTGCCGTAGCCGAACTCGGAGATGATGTTGTTGGCGATGATCGATCCGCCGTCGACGTTCTGAGCGACCGGCTTGCCGTCCGGGCCCGGCGGTTTTGCCGGGTGCGAGCCGGCGCCGGGCATCAGCCCGATCGCCCAGAGATCGCTGCTAATGAACTGGTTCCCGGTGATGAGCGTGTTCCGCGAGCCGTGCATCGCTTTCATACCGACGGCCGCGTTCCGTACCACGTTGTTGGCGACGATCGCGTGGTCGCAATGCAGGTCGATTCCCTGGCCGGCGTTTTCGATGCGGTTGGCGATGATCTGAACATCGTCACTGACCTCGGGACCCGTCGCGATGATCGCCGACCCCTGGTGCCAGTTGTCTACGGACTCTCGATCCCACGTGGCTTGACTGGGCAGAAGCCCTTTCTGAGGGTTCTTTTTCACGAACTTTCCGAGCGCGTACTTTTCCTTGAGTTCGGGTGTCGGGACCATCTCCCGCTCGATCACGCGATTTCCCTGCACGAGTACCTGTTTCGAATAGGTGATCTGGATGCCGGTGCCGTCGATGCAGTTGAACGCGTAACCCCAGTCCAGGCTCGCGGTGCGGTCGTCGATGCTGATTCGGGCGTAGTTGATCACGTCGCAATTCATCACGCGCGGCCCGATGCATCGATCGAGGTTGATCGCGCCGGCCGGTGCCCGGTTGTCCAGCACGCGCACGCCTTCAATCGAGAGGTTGTCGCAACCGCCCGCCATGAGGGCGGACGTGGAACCCGGCCTGTCCGGCGAACGCGTCAACGTCAGGTCCCGAATGCGAACATCTTTGGCGTTTGAGATTCTCAGGATCGGCGCCTTGGGGTTCGTCTGCACGATACGCCCCGAGCCCGATAGGCCGGACCCGTCACTGGTGATCACGATCGGCGTATCGATTTCATACGTGCCGGCGGGAACGTCGATGATCTCGCCCGGCCGTGCGTCGATCGCCTTCTGAATGGAGGCGGCGTCGGTGATCTTTACCGGCTCGGCGGCCAGTGCAGGGCACTGGCCAAGTAGTACCGCGGCGAGTGCAACGTAGAGCTGTTTCAAAGGGTATCTGGCGTTCATGCATTCGTCATAGTCGCCGCATTGCAGAATGTTCGGAGCGGGCTGAAGCGTTCGTGTCCGGGTGGTGCGTTGCCGGGTTTCGGCACGTCGAAACCTACGGCAATCGGTCTCGGATCAGCCGCACGAACACGATCCCGTCCGTCTCCGTTTTTCGCAGATGATCCACCTCCGCCAGGATCTGCGGCTGACCCCAGGTCGTGAGCTTTGAAGTGAGCGATCGGGGACACAGCACGTACCGCTCGCGCTGATCGGTTTGGAAAGCGGTCAGGGCGGCGGCGATCTTGTCGGGATCGCGGGCATCAATGCGCTTCAGCGGATGATCGATGTAGTACGCCGCCTGGGACTGACCCAGGGCGATGAGGTAGACGGGCTCGCCCGGCGGCGTCAGGCGGTCGGCCTCGCGGGCGACGGCGGTCTGGGCTTTGTAGTCGTCGAACGCCGGGATGACGAACGCCTGGGCACCAAGCACGCCGACCGCGGCACCCGCGACGCAGGCGATCGTGGTTCGGCGCAATTGGCGGGCGGCGTGGAAGAGGGTCGCGGCGGCGACGGCGATCGCGATGAGCCCGGCGATCGCGGCGGTCTGCAGCGCGGCCTTGGGCATCTTCCAAAGGATCGCCGCAACCGCGATCGCGCCGGTGGCAACCGCGACGCCGGCCATCCGCCGTGCCGCCTTTTGCGACGGTCGTCGTGACGTCTGCAGCCAGTTGGTGAACCCCAATGCCGCCAGCAGCGTGATCGGCGGAAGCATCGGGATCGCGTAATGCTTGTGGCGGGCCAGGCTGACCAGCAGGATCGCCATGCCGCCGGCGAACCAGGCGAGAAGGAACGTGACGCGGTTCGAAAGACCGGCGCGGGCGATGAGAGTCGGGCGAGACAACGGATGCTCCGCGCCGCTGCGGAAAGGATCCGGGTCTTCGCGGGTACGCTCAGACACCGGCGTTCGCGCTGCTTGAAGTATCTTCCTCGCGGCGCGGTCACTTTTCACCCAGTGGACCAAGCCGCGAATCGCAAACGGTAGCCACGGCAGCAGCAGGAGCGGCACCGACCAGAGGTAGATGTGCCAAGGGTCGTTGTCGGGGATCGCGCCGCCGGCGCGCCTGAACGTTTCGAAGTACCAGACGTCGAGGATCTTCGGGTCGCGCATCCATGCCGCCAGAGGCCAGGCGCCGGCGACCAGAATCATGGGCACCAGCGACACGGGGTGGAACATGAATCCGAGGGCGCGCCATCGGCGGCTCAGGACGATCCAGAGCAGGCAGCCGGCCACGATGAACGTGATCCCGACGCCCTTGAACAGCACCGCCAGCCCCGTACCCAAGCCGAAGAGAAACGCGAGCCAGAGCCAGCGGCGGCGTGACGGCTCGCCGGCGGTACCGGGGCGGTTGACGATCGCGGTCGCGAACGCCGTCATCGCCAGCGTGACGGCGGCGCACTGCGGCATGTCCGCTTCGGCCAGGCGGGCCTGCATCGCGACGTACAGAAAGCTCGCCTGCATCAGGCCGGCAACCAGGCCGGTGAACTCGCCCAGCCAGCGGGCCGCGAGGCGGGCGACCATCACCGCCGTCAGAATGCCCGCGATCGCCGACGGAAGCCGGACGACCCACTCGGCCTTGCTCTGGAAGACCGACATGAACCCGGCGATGAGCCAGTACATGCCGGCGGGCTTATTCAGACGCGGCACGCCGGCGAAGTGCGGGATGATCCAGTCCCCGGTCTGGAACATTTCACGGGCGGTCTGGGCGGCGAAGACTTCGTGGAGCGTCAGCACCCTGAACGAGCCGTCGAGGGCCGGCAACATCAGCAGCGCCGCGAACGCAACCACCAGCAGCGTTGATAGCCGCGACAGCCGGGCCGGTTCGGCCGACGGATCGAGTTGGCGTGGCAGGCCGCCGGGTGCGACGTCGCGCCCGGGCCGCGACGGATCGTCGTCGGGTGGGTCGGCGAAGGTGCGAAAACCGAGCGACGGCGGCATCAGGGCAGCAACTCCAGGTCGGCCCAGAAGAAGTGATGGTCGGACAACGCCGGGTCACTGGAATGCCCGGAGGTCACGGTCTTCAGACCCTTGGTGATGATCCAGTCCACCCGACCTTTGCTGCCGGCGGTCGCCCGGCCGATGACATCCTCTGCCCCGGTCCGAAGCAGCGACTGGACGAGCGGATCGGAGGGGCCCGCGTTGAGGTCACCGAGCAGCACCGCCGGGCCGGCCACCGACTCGAACAGCTGGGTGACGGCGTGCAACTGCCGATCGTGGGCATCGCCGCGATCGACGTGGGTCACCATCACCCGCACCGCGCGATCGCCGATGGGCAGGTCAACCAGGAGTATGTTGCGCTGCGAGCCGGGGTCGAACGCCTCGGGCAGGGGAAGGCGTGTCCATCGGCCGACCGGGAAACGAGAGACCAATCCGTTGCCCCCGGCGGGGGCCCAGAAGCGGCGCTCGGCGGGGGCGAAGATCCAGCCGCGCTGCAACGACTCGGCGATCTGGCGCGCCTGGTCACGGCCACCAAAGCTCCAGGCGTTGGCACGCACTTCCACCAGGCCGGCGACGTCGGTCGCGAGCAGGGCCTGGCCGATCCGGTTGATCGCGTCATCGGACTTGCCGACACCGCCCTGGATATTGAACACGCCGACGCGAAAGCGACGGGAGGCAACGGCGGGGGCATCGCCTTGCAGGCCAGTGCCCGTCTCGCCGCCGGTCGAGCGGCGCTGCCACCCGTCGCTGATCACAAACAGCAATACCAGGATCAGCAAGGGCCAGGTCTGGCGAATTCGACGGGAAAGAACACCAACATAGCCCGACGAATGTTGCCGAGTTGGTGCGGAGGAGGCGCTACTGGAAGAGCCTTCGAGCGGTTGTATGGGATGATCGCTCAATACAGATGACCTTGCGTTTTAGTCGAGCGCGGTACTCGGACTCGGTGCTCGGACTCGGTGCGGCGATTTCGTCGGCCTCATCGTCGCTCTCGGGATCCCGCCGGGATCGGGCTTTGATTGTCGGAGATGTCTGTCGCATCGTCTACGACGCCGCGCGTCCGGCCTGCAGGAGCGACAGCGGCGACGATCTTGCCACGTTGATCGCCGGCCAGATGCTCGCGCCCAGCGCGATCGCCAAAACCACGCCGATGCCAAGGCTGATGATACCCCACGGCACGGCAAGCGGCGGGTTATAGCCGATGACCAGGACCTGGAGCATGTGGGCGTCAACCGCCATGACGCTGCCCGCGGCGACGCCAAGAATCGAGGCGACGATGCCCAGCAGGACCGCTTCGGCGAGTACCAGCCGCAGGAGCTGGCCTCGGGTCACGCCGATGCTGCGGAGTACGCCGAACTGCCAGCGGCGGGTACGGATGCCGGCCATCACGGTGTTGGTCACACCCAGCGACGCCACGGCGAGCGCGGCGAACGCGACGGTGCTTGCCAGCAGCAATAGGCGGTCGAACGCCTTGACGATCTTTTCCTTGATCTCACGGACGTCGCCGGCCTTCATGCCTTCGGTGCGGAGCTTTTTGTTGATCAGCTTCACCAGTTCGTCGCGGGGAACACCCCATTCGAGGTTGGCGGCGAAGAGGTAGATGCGCTCGACGCCGAAGTCTTCCTTCGCGTCGCGAACGCTGCCGAAGACGCTGTTGGCGGTCCGCTGGTCGAACTGCCGGCCCATGTCGAACACCGAGACGATGACGTCGATCCCCGGCGACCAGACGACGCCGATGATGGTGTAGTTGGCAGGCTTGCCGTCGGCACGGCGCAGGGCAAAGACGTCACCAACGCCGGAGCCTTTGAGTTCCTTGAACTCGTTGGTGACGATCAGGAATCGGCCGTGCTCGACGCGATCGACCGCTGCGGCGGGGATCGATACCCGGCCGCGGCCGGGCGCGTCGACCACGTAGTCGCCGGCGGCGGTGCGGGTGACCATGCCTTGGACGGCGTACTGGCCGGCGGTGAGCGTCACGCCTTTCATGGGCGTCGGTTTGCCGTCCGCGCGCGGCTGCGACAGCTCGGACAGCGGCACCAGCGTCTGGTCCTTTTTCAGCCAGACGGCCTCGCCGGCTTCGAGGTACTTGCGGGCATCAGTGTCGTTGCCCTCGCGGAACTCCAGTTCCATCATCGTGAACGCCTTGGCGGGATCGATGCCGAAGAACATCGTCGCCTCGGGGTTCATCGCCGTCATCAGTACGCTGCCGACGCCATGCCCGAACTGCGGGGAGGCGATCGCGATCGGCATGATTTCCTTCTGGCGGATGCCGGGGATCTCCTCCAGCGTTTTGGCCTGATCGATCTCGACGCCACTGGGCGGCGTCTTGGCGCCGAACATACCGGCGAGCGATGAGCCGGGCGGGGAAACGATAAAGATGTCCGGGAACTTCGTCGGCAGCCGCCAGCCCTTGAGGGCGCTGTTGCCCTGGATCTGCATCACCACCAGCACGGCTAGGCCGACCATCAGCGCTGCGGCGGTGCCGGCGGCGCGCCACAGGCCGGAGCTGAGCTGTTGTCGCACCAGTGAAGGCCGAAGCCGCAGCACCGCCGCAACGACCGGGCTCAGGACGGTTTCCACGCATTTGATCAGCACGGGCGCCAGCAGAAAGAACCCGAGCATGATCCCCGGCAGGCCCAGGAGAAAGTGCAGCACCAGCTTTACATTCAGCGACGCCGACGCGAGGTCTTCAGGGCCGAACAACGCGACCAGGCGATCGACGGGCCCGAAGAACAGGAACGGGTCGATCGCGACCAGCAGCGTCCCGACCACGGCGGCGAGCACCGGTGTGCGAGCGCTGGGAGCGGCGGCGAGCGGGCTCATCGCTTCCAAGGGGCTGACGCGCGTCGCCTGCCAGGCCGGGAGCAGGCTCGCGGCCAGCGCCGCGACGATCGACCCGCCGACGCCCAGCAGTAAGCCGCCGGCGTTGATCACCACGCCGGCGCTGAAGACGTCGTCGAACAGGAGGGACAGAATCTTGATCCAGAGCCAGCCGAGCGGCGCACCGATCAGCGCCCCGCTGCCGGCGAGGATGATCCCTTCGAACACCACGAGCTGGGCGATCTGGCCGCGCGTCGCGCCGACGGCCCGCAGCATCGCGAGGGTGCGCTGGCGTTCGCTGACGCCCATCGACAGCGCCGAGAAGACGATGAACATCGCCGCCAGCATCGACACCGCGCCGCCGAGGTAGCTCATCAGCTCCACAGCGACCATGTTGCGGTTCATCTCCTCACGGACGTCGCGGACGAGGCGGATCTTGGCGGCCGGGTCGAGCGTGACGAGCTTGTCTTTCCACTGCTGCTCGAAGGCGCGGGGGTTGGCGTCGCGGTTGAGTTCGATCGATACGCGGTTGACCAATTCGCCGTCGGCGGTGGTTCCGTCCCACGCCTGGTAGCGCTGCAGCACCTTGAGCGGCACGTACGCCGTCTGCATGTGCTGGGCCATGACCTCGGGTTTGTGGACGACGCCGACGATCTTGAGCATCACCTTGCGCTGCCCGGCAAGGCCGATGGTGTCGCCGATCTTCAGCTTCTGCTGTTCGGCCAGTGCCTGATCGATGACGATGACCGGCGCGTCGTTGACGTTGAAGAATTCGCCGGCGTGGAAGCGGAGGTTTTCGATGCGGGTGTCGGCCGGCCGGTCGACACCGATGATCGTCGCCATGCGCGAGTCGAGGGATTTGCCTTCAGCATCGAGCAGTGGCACGACAACTTCGACGCGGCCTTCGGCACGCTTGACGCGCGGGTCTGCACGAAGCGCTTCAATGATCTTCGCGTTGACCCCGCCGCGGGGGTCATTGGTGCGCGACACCTGGGCATCGATCGAGCCGACGTACTTGTCGATGTACTTGTTGAGCGCCGCGACCACCGAGGCGTAGCCGCTGGTCACGGACACCACCAGGCTCACCGACAGCGCTACCGCCGCCACCGTCAGCGCGACGCGCACCCGGCGGTTGGCTAGATTGGAGATGACGAGTTTGCGAAGGAACATGGGTAGAGGAGGAAGTCGGGAGTCAGCAGTAAGGCCGCGAATCGGCGCGGATCGAGGACGCACTCCCGACTTCCCGCGCCTACCGGATACTCTCCTGATACCGCGCCGCCAGTTTCTCGGCACCGTGGTCGGGGTCGGTGTTGAATCGGCTGACGAGTTTGCCGTCCTTCAAGACGGCTACTTCGCTGGCATACGCGGCGACCGTCGGCTCGTGGGTCACCATCACGATGGTGCGGCCTTGCCTGACGCTGAGGTCGCGGAGCAACTCGCACACACTTCGGCTGTTGACGCTGTCGAGATTGCCGGTGGGCTCGTCGGCAAGGATCACCGCCGGATCGGTCACCAGCGCCCGGCCGATCGCGACGCGCTGCTGCTCGCCGCCGCTCATGGCGTCGGGGCGGTGTCCGCGACGCTTGTCGAGGCCGAGCGTTCGGAGCAGGTCTTCCACCCGGCTGTCGTGGCCGTTCGATGCGCCGTTGCCCTTGCGGTTGGCAAATGCCTTGCCGTCCAGCATCAGCGGCAGAAGGATGTTCTCCTCGGCCGACAGCGTCGGGATCAGGTTGAAGGATTGAAAGACGAGCCCGATCTGGTGTCGGCGGAAGAGCGTCAGCTTCTTGTCGTCGAGCTTTCCGATGTCCTGCCCGTTGACCAGCACCTGGCCCTCGTCGGCGGTGGTCAGGCCGGCCATCAGGTGCAATAGCGTGCTCTTGCCCGAGCCGCTGGCACCCATGACGGCCAGGAACGTGCCGGATCGCACCTCAAGGCTGACGCCGTCGAGAGCGCGGACTTCGCGGTCTCCCTGGCGGAAGCGTTTGACGGCGTCTTTGATGACCAGAGGAGATGAGTTGGCTTCGTTCGGCTCCACCGCCGGTGTGCTCCCTCGCGAAAACGTAAACATCGCACCAGTCGGGCGATCGGGAAAACGCCGCGTTCACAGCCGGCGCTGACAAGTCCCTGACTATAGCCCGGCCGCAGAGGCGTCACAACCGCTACCGGCGCACCGAATCTATTGACAGCAGGCAGTTGCGTGCCGGACGCATCCGTTCGCGGCTCATTTGCATATCAGACGTTTCGATGCGAGGTTTGACTTAACCTGGTGGCCGTCGCGAGCGATGTTACAAGGTGGCTGCCAATAGTTCCCCGGCGGCTACTTGGATCAATCGTTGGAGACTTCATCGATGGGTGCACGACGGGTTCTTTGTCGCTGGGAAGCGCTGGAAGGCCGGCTGCTCATGTCGGCCGTCGCACCGAGCGACTACGAGCAATACATGCTCGAACTGGTCAACCGCGCACGGGCCAATCCGTTGGCCGAGGCGGCGCGGTACGGCATCGACCTCAACGAAGGTCTCTCGCCGGGAACAATCTCCACCGCCGCCAAGCAGCCGTTGGCGTTCAACCCGTACATCATTGATGGTGCCCGCCAGCACAGCCAGTGGATGATCGATAACGACGTCTTCAGTCACACCGGCGCAGGCGGATCGAACCCCGGCGGGCGGATGGCGTCGGCGGGGTATGGCGTGGCGAACTCGTTCGGCTGGGGCGAGAACATCGCCTACCGAGGCCAGAAGCCGAGCACGCCGCCGCCAACTTCCACCACCGCCGCCGAGCACCAGGACCTGTTCGTCGATGCCGGCATCGAGGGTCGTGGCCATCGCACCAACCTGATGAACGCCAGCTTCAAGGAAGCGGGCATCGGCATCGCGACCGGCGTCTACAACACCTACAACGCGCTGATGAGCACGCAGGACTTCGGCTACAAGTCCGGCAACAGCTTTCTGACCGGCATCGCATTCGACGACAGCGTCACCGCCGACAGCTTCTATACGCCCGGCGAAGGGCTTGGCAGCGTGACGATCACCGCCGTCGGCAGCGGTGGCGGAACATACACGGCGACGACGTGGGCCAGCGGCGGGTACTCGCTGCAGGTGCCGGCCGGAACGTACACGGTCACGGCCAGTGGTGGCGAGTTGTCGTCGCCGGTGCAGTTTTCGGGGGTCGTGGTCGGGTCGATCAATGTGAAGCAGGATTTCCGACCCGGTGTATCACCGCCGGTATCCCCGCCGGTATCGCCACCGGTGTCGCCGCCTGTGTCGCCGCCTGTTTCGCCCCCCACATCGCCGCCGGTCTCTCCGCCTGTTTCTCCGCCGGTGTCGCCACCCGTGTCTCCACCCGTGTCTCCACCCGTATCGCCGCCTAGGTCGCCGCCGCCCTCTCCCCCGACCGTGCCTCCTCCCCCTCCGCCGCCACCGGCGCGTGGACAGATCACGACCTCGGTCTGGAACGATGTCAACGGCGACGGCAAACACCAGCGCAGGGAGCCGGGCCTGGCAGGACAACTGGCGTTCCTCGACGCCAACGGCGACGCGGTCCGACAACAGGATGAAGTCGCGGTGACGACAGGTGAGGACGGCGTCATTGCCTTCGGCGACCTCGACCCCGGCTTCTATCAGGTGGTGCTCGCCGGTACTTCGGATTGGAAAGTGACATCGGCCGGCGGAACAACCCGCGACGTCGGTGTCGCCAGCCAGAAACCCCCGAAGGTCGCGGCGTTCGGGCTGACGCAGTCGGTCGTCGTCGGTGGCACAGTCTTCACCGATGCCAACGCCAACGGCGTTCGCGATGAGGGCGAACTACCGTTCCGCAAGGCGAAAGTATTCATCGATCTGAACGGGGACGGCGTTCGACAGGCCGACGAGCGCGTCGCGAAGATCAACAAGTTCGGCGACTTCCGATTCACCGGGCTGGCGGCGGGTATCTATTCACTCCGACTGGTCGTCTCGCCGAAGTTCGTGGCCACGACGTCCGGACTGCTGACGGTGGATGTGAGCGCGCCGGCGAGCGAGTCGTCGGGCAACATGTTCGGCGTGACGGTCGCGTAATCAGGCGGGAAGTATCGGGCGGCGAACAACGCCGCGCGGCTTACTTGGTCCGCGGTTCCCACTGCCGCTTGTTGGCATTGGTGTTGGGGTCGGCGGGGTCCACCGTCAGGCGGCTTGCGGGTTCCCACGAGCAGTGCCCGTCGAAGTAGAGCACATTGGCACCCTTGTTATGCCGATAGGCGAGGATGTTGGATTTGCCGTTCGCGCCCGTCGAATCGGCCGGTACGTAGATCTCGCCCCATCCCGGAAGAAAATAACGCGTGGTGTAGGGCGGCGATCCGCCGGCGTTCACGCTGCCGATGGCATCAACGTACTGGATCTTGTCGGCCCCGCTGACGACGCCCCGCTGCTTCCATCCCGAAAGGTAGTGCGGGGGACCGGTGTTGCCGGCAAGGTGGTCGGCCACCTGCGGGTACCCCTGGTTCAGCTGCTGCGTGTTGGCGCCGTAGCTGAGGGTGATGAAGAAGCCGCTGGCATCGCTGGCATTGGAATAGATGAACGAATTGGTCGCGTCCGGGCACATTGCGTCGCGCGGGTGGCGTGCGTTCTCGTAGTTCTTGGAACCGAAAAACTTACCCAGCGTCCAGAGGTTGGCCCAGCTCCGCGACGGCCCGCTCGCCGCGATGGCCGGCGGATTGGTGGGTGGAACCGTGGGCGACCATCCCCAGCGGACGGGCATGTTCCAGTCCTTGAACTCGGCCATGTACAACGCATTGGCCGCACCGAGTTGCCGGAGGGTTGCCAGGCATTTGGTCTGACGCGCCATCGCGTTTGCCCGCGAAAGCGAGGGCAACAGAATGCTGATCAGCAGTGCGATAATGCCGATCACCACCAGGAGCTCGACCAGGGTAAAGCCGGCAGAAACCGGCTGACGTTGACGGCGGGGCGGAAGCATCCAAGGCTCCTTCAACAAAGCGCTGGGCACACAAGTGCGCAGAACCCAATCTCGGTACAGACATGCATTCGGCGTCGGTCAATTATTCGCTACGTCCGGCGAAGGCCCGCGTTGTCTAGGTGAGACACCGAGGCAGGGATCAAGTAGGGTCCGCCTTGGCGGACGCGCGGCGCGATGCAACGGGTGGCTCGACGGTCCGCCAAGGCGGGCCCTACACAAATTCGCCACAACCGTCTATCGAACAGCCAGATAGAACAGTTTTCCCGGATACAATTGCCGGCCGGCGGACTGCTCGGCGACCGGGCCGACGCCCATATAGATATCGGCCCGGCCGGCGGAACGAATTGCCCCGCCGGCGTCCTGATCGAGCATAAACCCGCCGAAAGGCCGCGATCCGGTTCCCGTCGGCAGAGACGTCACCAGGAACGCGGGCATCGCACGCGGGTAGACGTCTTTGTCAGTTGCGACGGTGGCGAATGCCGTGACCGGAACATTCAGCTTCCCGAAAGGCCCGCCCGGGCGCTCCGTGAAGAAGGTCGTGCGTGGGTTGAGCGACAGGTAACGGTCCATCTTCTCGGGATTTGCCGCGAAGTACTGACCCAGTCCCTTGAGAGACAACTGGTCTCGGGTGATCACGCCGTCGGCGAGCATTTGCCGGCCGGGGCTGACATAGGCGTGACCGTTGGTGCCATGAAATCCGATCTCAAGGGTATGCCCGTCCGTCAGCTTGAGCCGGGCCGAACCCTGGACTGTCACCACATACGCTTCCCAGCGACTCGAGAGCCAGACGAGTTCCTGGCCGCGCAACTTCCCGCCTTGCTCGATTTCGGCCCGCGTCCAGTAGCGATTGGCGGCGACAGGTGCGATCGCGGTCGATCCGACGGACGTCGGGCCCGACGGGCCTCCCGCCGCCCGCCGATAGACCGCTTCCCCGGTCTCGTCGCTCACCAGATCGCCTGGCCGCTTATAAAGCGGCCACTGATAGGGGCCCGTGCGTGTCAGGCTGGCTGCATAGATCGGCGTGAAGTAACCCGTGAACAGGACCTGCCCGCTGTATCCAGGCGCGGGTGCCGGCGAAACCAATTCGTCGCCCTGCGGAGCGCCGACGCTCTGGTAGACGTCAAACCGCCGGCGGATCTCCCCGTTCCAGTCGGGCGTCGGCGACGACGCCAACTCCCGCAGCGCCCGCAGCGTCGCGACGGCGCGTGCGTGCGTGATATCGAGATACGGGAAGAATCGCTGGCTGGTGGGAGCGTCGAGGTAGACCAGGCTCTGATCGATCGATCGAAGCAGGGCGGTGCGATCCGTCTGCATGACATCGAAGTTCGGATACATCTCCGGCGGGATCTTTCGCAGCGCCAACTGCCCCGGCGGCAACTCCCGGGCGTAGTCGAGCGACTTAACGGCAGGCGGCTCCTGCCGGCAGCCGGCGATGGCGGAGAGAACGAACAAAGCGCATGCAGTACGGCAGAGTGTGGGCAAACTTTCCTCCATGAAAGCGGTCGCGGTGATGATACGCGACAGGGGAAGTCGTCGGTAGACGCGCGACGCTGCGGCACCAAGACGCACCGGAGTTTGCCCGGCACTCCACAATCGACAATCCGCGATTCACATTCGACAATCCGGCATGCCCGAGAATCCCGCTGACGTGAATCCCGCGGACACGAACCCCGCTGACATCTGGAACCGCATCGCCCCCTGGTGGACCGAGCAGATCGGCGAAGGGAACGATTTCCAACTACGGCTGATCATGCCGACGACGGACCGGCTCCTTCGGCCGGTGGCGGGCATGCGCGTGCTGGATGTCGCCTGCGGCAACGGGAACTACAGCCGGCGGCTCGGTCGGACGGGATGTCGGGTGCTCGCCGTCGATGCCGCGGCGAACTTTCTCGACGACGCACGCCGCCGAACGACACCTGCCGACGGCGAGATCCGATACGCGCATTGCGACGCCACCGACGAGCCGGCCATGCTCGCGCTCGCCGAGCCGGGGGCATTCGATGCCGTCGTCTGTTCGATGGCGGTCATGGATTTCGCGACGATCGATCCGCTGCTGCGTGCAGTGCACGTCCTGCTGAAGCCGGGCGGGTTGTTCGTCTATTCGATCTCCCATCCGTGCTTCAACTCCAACGGCGCACGGATGACGGCCGAACTGATCAACGAAGCCGGCCGGATGGAGCAGGTGTTTGGCGTGCATATCATGCAGTACAATCAGACGACGACGGACCTTTCCAGCGGCATCCTTCATCAGCCGGAGCCGCACTACACCTATCACCGGTCGCTGACGACGCTCTTCGCGTCGGCGTTTGCGGCGGGCTTTGTCGTCGACGGATTCGAAGAGCCAAGCTTCCCGGTCGGGAGCAGTGCCAAGAGCGCCTTCGCCTGGGCGAAACGGCCGAACATTCCGCCGGCGTGCGTGGTGCGGTTGCGGTCGGTCTGAGGCAAGCTCACGCATCCGGTCTGATCGGCCGATCCAGAAGAATGATGAACACCGCGCAAACCCTTACGGCTTGGGTCGTCGTCGCTTTCGCTCTGACAACGGGCTGCGATACCCCAGCCGCAGCACCGCCATCCGCAACGCAGCCGACGCCCGCGACGGGGCCTTCGGCGGCAGCATCACCTGCGACCAAAGGCGTTCGAGTCCCCGGCTTTCCGCCGGACGGCGTGTACATCGGACGGGGATACAGCGTGCGCGTGGCGACCGGCGAGCGGGCGAAGATCGAGGCGCTGATCGATCGGTGTCTGCCGGAACTCTCGCGCGGTTATCGGGTGAAGGGTCTGCGAGCGGAGATTCTCAAGCTCTACGACGCCGCCAAGCCCGCTTACAACGGCGCGGCGGTGCTGATTGAGGAGTCGGCCGGCGCGGCAACGCAGCCTTCCGCGCAGTCGTCGACCCAGCCCGTCAACTCGCCGTCGGGGGCACCCGCTGGCCAGGACGGCCGGTCGGTCGCGCGGGTCTACTTCCTGGCGAAGCGGAGCTTTGTCGAGATATCGAAAACCTTCAAGGAAAGTGCCGCGAAGGGATTCGGAAAGCCGGTGGAGTTTGATCCGCCGACTCACGTCAACTACTTCATCCATCCGGTGCGCGAATACGACGACGAGTCGGACACGCCGAAGTACTTCCTGACAGACACTATGGCCTCCGGCCATTTCGGGCTGGCGCTACGCGTGGGTGATCGGCCGGGCGCACCGAAAGTGCCGGGAATGATCCTGGAAGACATTGACGTCACGCTCTATGCCGACAAGTTGACGTTGGCGGCGTTGCCGACGACTCGACCGGCGACGCAGCCGTCGCATTGAGGCCACGCGTTCGGCGACGCCTCGCGAGACTCGGGCTCGGCGCGTATCATCGCAAGGCTCTATGAGCAGCCAAGCCAAACCGTCCCGCCACGAAACCTACGAATCTCCACTTGCCACCCGCAATGCCAGCCCGCAAATGCTGCGGCTGTTTTCGCCGCAGCATAAGTTCGGCCTCTGGCGTCGGCTCTGGCTGGAACTGGCCCGGTGCGAGCGGGAGCTCGGCCTGGATCGCATCAGCGCCGAAGCGCTGCGGCAGATGGAGGCGAAGCTCGACGACATTGACTTCGATCTGGCCGCGAACTGGGAAAAGCGGCTCCGTCACGACGTTATGGCGCACGTCCATACGTTTGAAGAGGTCGCCCCGGCGGCTAAGGGCATCATTCACTTGGGGGCCACTAGCCAATACGTCGTTGATAATGCCGACCTGATCATCATGCGTGATGCGCTGCGGCTCGTCGCGACCCGGCTGGCCAATGCGATCGACGCGCTCGGCACCTTCGCCCAGAAGTGGAAGGACCTGCCGACCCTGGGCTACACGCACTTTCAACCCGCGCAGCTGACGACAGTCGGCAAGCGGGCCACGCTCTGGGCGCAGGACCTTGCGATCGACCTGGAGGAAGTGGAGTACCGCATCGCGACCATGCGGTTTCGCGGCGTGAAGGGGACCACCGGCACGCAGGCGTCGTTCCTGAGCCTCTTCGATAACGATCATGCCAAGGTCGAAAAGCTCGACCGCATGGTGACGGAGCGGTTTCAGTTCGCCGAATCATTCTGTGTGACGGGGCAAACGTATCCGCGAAAAGTCGATGCGCAGGTGACCAGCACGCTGGCGGGGATCGCGGCGAGCGTTCACAAGTTCTGCAACGACGTCCGCATTCTTGCCGGGCTCAAGCAACTCGAAGAGCCGTTCGAGGAAGAGCAGGTTGGCTCAAGCGCAATGGCTTACAAAAGGAATCCCATGCGGTGCGAGCGGGCAACCGGGTTGTCTCGCTTCGTGATCAGTCTGGCGAGCAGTCCCCTGATGACGGCGGCGGAGCAGTGGTTTGAGCGGACGCTGGACGACTCCAGTAACAAGCGACTCGCGGTGCCGGAGCCTTTCCTGGCGATTGATGGCGCATTGAACATTGTTGTAAACGTTGCGCGAGGCTTGGTCGTCTATCCCAAGACCGTTGAGGCGGCGGTGCTGGCGGAACTACCTTTCATGGCGACCGAAGAAATCCTGATGGCAGGTGTAAGAGCCGGCGGCGACCGTCAGGAACTTCACAAGCTCGTGCGAGATCACTCACAGTCGGCCGGACATCGCGTGAAGAGCGAAGGCGTTGCCAACGATCTGCTGGATCGCCTGCGCGGCGACGCCGCATTCTCAAAGATTGACTTGCACGATGTCGTCGATCCCAGGCGGTTCATCGGCAGGGCACCCGAGCAGGTGGATCGCTTTCTGCTCGAAGTGGTCGAGCCTGTCCGCAAACGTTTCGCGAAAGTAATAGGGATGGAAGCCGAACTTCGCGTTTAAGCAGCGATAGCGGCGAGGGAGAGCTGTTTTTATCGGTCTGCCAATCCTTCGCCGATACAGTAGAGAACCTAAAGAGCGGAACGCATCTTCTAGGGGCTTTGCCTAGTTTAAAAGTCAAAAAAGGTCGGTTTTTGACGCAATTGCGGGGTGTAATGTTCAGGTGAAATGAAGGGAAGGTATGTCTCTTGGAAAGCGTCCAGAAAGTGCTTGACGCGACAGTTGGCAAGAGATACGGTGAAGAAGTTCACACGCCGATTTGGATGTTTCAAGCGGCTAAGAAGTGGGCACTGAAGTGGAAGGAGCCCTTCCGATTTGACCGTGCTTGCAAGGCGTCTTGCGGAGAACGGATCGAGAAGTTCACCAGTGTCCGCTCAGTTCACATGTAAAGGATGAGGGGTACGATGCGCAAATCCAAACGAACAATCGCGTTTCTCGGTGCGGTGCTGGCTGCGTCTACAGCAGCCAATGCGCAGGTGAACGGTACCCTCGGATTCTTCGACTGGGACACGAACACGTCTCCCGGAACGAACTTCCAAGTCTCCCCGTTCATCAGCGACGATCCGGCAACGCTGTCCGCGGCGATCGCAGCGCTGAACCAGGCGCAGGCCAAGGGTCGCCCGCTGGCGGTCAAGGTCAACACGCCCCTCACCACCCCCGCCGCCAAGGCGATCTTCAATAACTACGCGATCCAGTACGTGTTCGCGGACTTCGAAAACGCCGACCACATCGCCCAGACCAAGGCGATCTCGACGTTGGTGTTGAACTCGACGAAGTCGCAGGCTGCGTTCGTCGGCAACTTCAACGTGTACCCCAACTCGGGCAGCGATACGACCCGTCGCGGCGTCGTTTCCGGCACCGCCTCCAGCTTCAGCGCGGCGAATGCTCAGTCCAATGGTGACTACACCGGAATCATTGCGACCAAGTCGGGCAAGAACAGCAACCGTATCGCGACCGAAGCGCTGTATCCGGGTGCTCCCGAGTTCCGCAACCCCTCGACCGGCGACTCGACGGCTCCGAACATCCGCTCTGCCCTGTTTACCCTTCCGATCATCCGCGCGGGTAGCACGTCCCAGGCTCTGACGAGCGTGGGTTACCAGCAAAACAAGCACATTCCCTGGGTCAGCCGATTCAACAATTGGGGCAATGCCTCGCTCGATACCGACGGCAACCCGAACAACGGCTTCAAGTTCGTCCAGAATGCGGCGAATCCGGCCAACGGCCAGCTTCCGTCGCGTGGCGACTTCCAAGCCCAGATCCTGCATTACCGTATGCGTGGTGCTGACAGCGTGAACCTGTTCGAAGCGGACATCAGCTCGGTTGTCGGCTATAGCCGTCAGAGTGCCCGAGATGACGTGATCGCCGGCTGGTCCGGCTCGTCCGTCGCCAATGGCATCTTCAGCCGTGGCAAGTTTGCTTTTGCGAACCTGGGTTCCGTCATCACAGCCAATGGTTCCACCGCTTCGAGCGAATCGAAGGGTGCGATCTGGTCAGGCGTGTACGATCTGGCGGGTCAGGCCGCGGGTGTTTCCCGCCGGCTCTCGATCCTTATCAGCAACCTTAGCTCCACCCAGTACGATGTCGATCTTCCGAATAACATCGGTGGGTTCAGGACTGACAGCGGCAACCCCGCCAAAGTTGATGACTACACGGTCGCAGGCGGCACTCACCGTCTGTTGACCTTCACCCTCCAGAACAGCAGCTGGAAGCTGAACACCAATCAGGTCCTGTTCATCGACAACAACCGCAACGGCGTTGGTATCCCGGAACCGACCACCCTTAGCCTCCTGGGCATCGGAGCGGTCGGTCTTCTGGCCCGTCGTCGTCGCCAGGCCTGATATCCAACTTGAATGCCTTCGGGCACCAAGTCGAAAGTTGAATGTGCACGAGGGTCATCTGATTCAGATGACCCTCATGCCATTTCTGGTCATTGTCGGATGACATGGCCAGCCGCCATTGGCTCTCGTACGTGTCTGAGGGAACGGTGTTGCCCGCACGCGCACTCCGGGTGCGACCGTTACACCAGAGCGTGCGGGATTCAATGAGAATCCCGAACCATTGCCTTCTCGTCCATCGCCAATGCCGTCAGCTTCGGCGATCGCACCCCAGGGCACTTGGATCGCACCCCCTACGTGGGACTTCCGAATAAACGGAAGCTGAGCCCGGCATTCGTGCCGCGGTCGACGCTACGCCCGACGTTTTTCGGGCTGGCTCGCCGAGCCCCATCAGTCCATCGATCAAGAGTCAGCAGCCGTTCTCAATACCCAGCGGCCGATCCGCCAATTCGTTTGTCGGCGACGCCGGTCAGTCGTCCGGTGGCCGGATCGATCTCAATGCTGTGTGCGTCCCCCTGGCGCGACGGCATCGTCGCGTCGATAGCGTGCCCCATTGCCTTCAGGCCCTCGAGGGTCTGGAGGTGCTGCTCCGCCAACGACCGCTCGACCCGAATGCCATCCGGCAGCCACTGGTGGTGCAGCCGGGGCGCATCGACCGCCTGCCGGAGGCTCATCCCAAACGCGAGCCGGTTCACAACCACCTGCGTGACAGTGTTGATGATGGTGCGCCCGCCCGGCGAGCCGGTGACCAGGACGATTTTGCCGTTGCGGGCGATGATGACCGGCGTCATTGAGCTCAGCGGACGCTTCCCGCCGGCAGCCAGATTCGGAGGCGTGCCGATCTGGCCGTTCCGGTTGGTCTGCCCCGGCCGCGGGTTGAAGTCGCCGAGTTCGTTGTTCAGCAGAAATCCCGCTCTGCGGACGACGACCTTTCCGCCAAACGACTGTTCGAGCGTGTAGGTATTGCTGACGGCCAAGCCGTTGACATCCACAACGCTGAAATGGGTCGTCTGCCCGCCGGTCTCGGACAGTTGGGCCCAGGGCGCGACTTGCTCGCTGCTGGTTGCCTTGAGTGGATCAATGGTCGACGCCAGTTGCCGGGCGTGGTCTTTCGAAACCAGTTCCGCGACGGGGACCGTGCCGTAGTCGGGATCGCCCAGATATCTCGCGCGGTCGGCGAAGGCGCGGCGCATCGCTTCGACAATCGTATGGACTGTCGATGCCGACCATCGCTGGTCGGCTCTGAGGTCCAGCGTCTCGAACATGTTCAGCATCTGGAGCAACGCGATCCCGCCGGAACTGGGCGGCGGCGGGGCGAAGATCGTGTAGCCTTTGAACGTGCCGACGATCGGCTCGCGAAGCCGGGCGCGATAATTCTTCAGGTCTCCGGCGGAAATCAGCCCGCCGCCCGACTGCATCTCGGCGACGATCCGACTGGCCGTCTCGCCTTCGTAGAACTCCCCGGGGCCGCGCTCGGCGATGGCGTGCAGTGTGGCGGCGAGATCGGGCAGGGTCAGGCGATCGCCCGCCTTCCAGGCCGAACCGTCGACCTTGCCGTAGACCCGACGGAACTCAGGGAACGCCTCACTCCTGGCCAGCCCGCTGTTCAGCGAGGCCGCCAGCGCCGCATCGACGACAAATCCTTCCTCGGCGATTTTTGCCGCCGGCAGGACCAGGTCCTTCCAGGCGAATCGTTTGGTGCCGTAGGTCTGATGAGCGGTGAAAAGGCCTCGGACGGTGCCGGGCGTGCCGGCCAACTGATGACTGGTCGGCTTGCCGGCAAAGGTATCGGCCTTGACCTCCGCCGGTCCGGTTTCCCGGTAGTCGATGAAATGGACCGCCGGCTGACCGACGCGCGAGGGTTCGCCCACCATCATGAACCCGCCGCCGCCGATATTGCCCGCCTCGGGCCAGGTGACGGCCAGTGCGAAGGCGGTTGCGACGGCGGCATCGACGGCATTGCCGCCATCCCGCAGCACGTTCGCGCCCACGGTCGAGGCGATCCGACAGACCGACACCACTACGCCATGCTGTGCATCCAGCGTCTGTCCGCTGCGGACCGGCGGCGGTGGGACCGACGCCGCCGGCGGTCGTCCGGACGAGGCACACCCGGCCACGGATGCGAGAATCGAAAGTACTACGCTGTACGTGAATCGGAACATTTACCGCCTCCATGACGTTTGCATGTAGTTGAACGTACTCCGGCAGAGTAGCTTGGGGAGGCCCGATTCGTCGACGCCAAACACTTTTCAGGAATCACGAGGAGATCATGCTTTCATCCCGCACCCTTC
The DNA here is from genome assembly GCF_015169395.1 of Humisphaera borealis. Taxonomy (GTDB): domain Bacteria; phylum Planctomycetota; class Phycisphaerae; order Tepidisphaerales; family Tepidisphaeraceae; genus Humisphaera; species Humisphaera borealis. Next base: position 3,202,936 of record NZ_CP063458.1, on the reverse strand, counting down.
TGTCCCGCCGAACGTTTGTCGCCGCGGCCGCCGCCATGCTCGCCGCGCTGCCGTCCCTGTCACACGCCGCCGACGGCAAGACGAAGGTCGCCTGCGTCGGCGATTCGATCACCTTCGGTGCTGGCGTGAAGGATCGGGAGAAGAACGCCTATCCGTTCGTGCTCGCCGGGCTGCTCGGCGACAAGTTCGAGGTGAAGAATTTCGGCGTCAGCGGCGCGACGATGCTCAAGAAGGGCGACAAGCCCTACGACAAGCAGAAGGCGTACAAGGACGCGATCGACTTCAAGCCCGACATCGTGGTGATCAAGCTCGGCACCAACGACAGCAAGCCGCAGAACTGGGACAAGCACAAGGCCGACTACGCCGGCGACTACAAGGCGATGATCGAAGCGTTCCACGCCGCCAACGCGAACGTGAAGGTCTACTGCTGCCTGCCCGTGCCGGTGGTGGGCAAGGGGAACTTCGGCATCCGCAACGAGATCGTGCAGCCGGAGATGCTGCCGCTGATCAAACAGATCGCAACGGATACCAAGAGCGGATTGATCGATCTTTACGCCCCGTTTGCCGGCAAGGACGCGTTGATCCCCGACAAGGTCCACCCCAACGCCGAGGGCGCCGCGATCATCGCCAAGACGGTGCATGAAGCGATCGCGGGGAAGTAGGTCGTGACAAGGAACACTACGAAGGGTTGGAGTGCCGATCCAGTCGCGCGATGCGCTGCTCGGTCTCTGCGACGATGGTGCAAAGGTCCGAGTAAGCGCCATCGTCGACGTAGCGACGAACCGTCGCAAGCAGCGGCGTCATATCCGGGCGATGACGCACCAGGAGCATCTGCAGGTCGCTTTCATAGATCGCGACACGTTGCCCGTCGCGCTGTCTGTAGAGCGCCGGCAAGGCGTAAAGCTTCAGGAGGATCAGTCCTTCAACGGTTGCCACTTTGACATCGACCTCGGCGAATCGATGTCGCGTCGCGTAGTGTTCCTCGACCAAAGCGAACAGTGGGTTCGCCGTAAAAAGAAGGTCGACTCGCAGGCCGTCAAATCGAGCCCGCGCGAAGTTGGTGTTCTGATCGACGATCGACAACTCGGGAACCTGCTTGAGGGATTCGACCGAGAGGATCAGATCGAGATCTTCGGTATTGCGACCGTCGACGTAGCGAAGCAGCGCGACGCCGCCCACGAGCAAATACCGAATGCCGCGGTTGTTCAGCAGCGTAAACAGTCTCTGCACTTGCTCGTGAAGCGGAAAGTCGGCGGCTTCAGCCATGACAGAAGGTCCGGTTGGTGCTCGCGTTGCCCAGCCTGATCGTCCGAAGACCTGCGCGTGATGAATCAGGTCAGCGATCTGGTGGACGGAACCATGTTCGGCAAGCTGCGTCATCGTGGTGGTATCCGACAGGCACGTTTGTGCCGCTGTATTCTAGCAGGAATACGTGTCGTCGTTCAGAAAACGGAGAGCCAAATGAAGGGTGTATTGCTCGTATTGTCAGCGGCTTTCGTCGGCTTGGCTGGCTCCTTAAGTTTTGCCGCCGAGCCGAAGCGGCCGAACGTGCTGGTCATCCTGACCGACGACCAGCGGGCCGACACGCTTTCGATTGCCGGCAGCAAGCACCCGCTGACGCCCAACATCGATCGCCTGGCCAAGGAGGGCGTCTGGTTCAAGAACTACTTCTGCACGACATCCCTCTGCTCGCCCAGCCGGGGATCGATCCTCACCGGGCTCTACGCCCATACCCACGGCGTTACCAACAACTTCACCGAGTACCCCGACACGCTTGCCACCTTCCCCCGCGCGCTGCAATCCGCCGGCTACGAGACCGGGTACATCGGCAAGTACCACATGGGCGAGGACAACGACGACAAGCGCCCGGGCTTCGATCACTTCGTCACCCACAAAGGCCAAGGCAAGTACTTCGACACCGAGTTCCGCGCCAACGGCGGCGAGCGGAAGGTCGTCCCCGGCTACTACACCCATGTCGTCACCGACATGGCGATCGACTTCCTGAAGAAGCCACGCGGCGACAAGCCGTTCATGCTGATGATCGGCCATAAGGCGCCGCACAGCTTCTACTTCCCCGAGAAGAAGTACGAGAAGGCGTTCGACGCGGTGCCGTTTCCCTACCCCAAGTCGGCGTTCATGCTAGATGACAAGCCGGAGTGGTTCAAGCTGCGGCTCGACACCTGGCACGGCATCTATGGCCCGCTGTTCGACTATCGAAAGAAATTCCCCGACCGGAGCCCCGAAGCGGTCAAAGACTTTGAGGCGATGCAGCGCGCGTACCTCGCGACGATCCTCAGCGTCGACGACAGCGTCGGCAAGCTGTACGAGCACCTCAAGTCCGCCGGCCAGCTCGACAACACGCTCATCCTGTTCATGGCCGACAACGGCATCCTCAGCGGCGAGCACGGCATGGTCGATAAGCGCACGGCACACGAGCCGAGCCTTCGCATCCCGCTCGTCGCGCGGTTGCCCGGCGTCGTGCCGACCACGCAGATGAAGACGATCGAAGAACAGGTGCTGACGCTCGACATCTGCCCGTCGATCCTGGAGATGTGCGGACTGCACCCGGACAAAGGCGTGCAAGGGCGATCGTTCAAGAAGCTCGTCACCGCCGGCGATCCAGACTGGCGCAAGAGCTGGTACTACGAATACAATTACGAGAAGCAGTTCCCCTACACGCCCAACGTGCGGGCCCTGCGGACCGACCGCTACAAGTACATCCGCTACCCCCACGGCGACGGCAGCCCCGACAAGCACATGGCCGAGCTGTACGACCTCAAGAGCGATCCGGAAGAGACGAAGAACCTGATCGCCGATCCGCAGCACGCGAAGCTGGTCGAAGAACTACGCGCCGAGTTGGACCGGCAAATCAAGCAGTACAGCAACGGCAAGCCGGATGTGATGCCGGTCGATCAGGGGATCGGGACGGCGTTGCCGGATGCGAAGATCAGGTGAGCGCTCTGTCAGCCAAGTCGCAACGACCGCAGACAGCCGCGTGGCTTTACGTGCCGCGGAACCGGACGCAGTGTCGTATCAGGTCAACGCGTCAGTCCATCGCGCAGCACCCGATCCTTGCGTTCCTCGAGCGCCATGAGTTCGCGCATCATGAGTTCGGAGAACGTCGATTTTATCGGCATCGGATCTATGCGGTTGTTTGACCAACGTACGATTTCGCCGACACGCGTGAAACAATAGCGGTCAGGATCGCCGACAACCCGCATAAACGGCATAAGGTCTGTACGGTCTTCGTCCTGAAATCTTTGATACTGCGCTTGCATGTCGAGCCAATCCGGAACTCCTCGACCAATTCCGAACACAGAGATCCCATAAAGGAACCACCAGAACGCGCCGCCTTGGCGACGAGGCCATACTTCCTCGCGAACCACAATGTGCATGCCGGCAAGTCGTGAAGTCGTGAACTGACGAAACTCATCCGGTAGCGTGAACCCGGTGTCGGCCTGGACGCGATCAACGTCGGTCATCGCTGGTGCAGTTTCCTGACAGCACCAATACTCGAACACTTTCGGATCGACTCGCTCGAAATATTCGACGACTTCCTTGAGCGACATTCAATCTCTCCTGTCCGTACGGATCCTCAAAGTCCAGGTACTCCTCGACCGACATGATGGGAGGAATCTCAAGGTCCATACTCGCATTCTACGCTCTGTCCGAAAACTATGAGTTGTGTGCCATGCCCACGCCGGCGAACCGCCCTCGAATTCCGCCGACGCGTCCCGCGTGGGCATGGGCGAGCGACATCGTTTCTCGACTCGACATGCCCACGCGGGAGATGCCCTCGACACTCGAAAACGGGCTGCCGGCGTGGGCATGGCACACATTCCGGGTTCTGAGACAAAGCCCGGCAGGCTCGCGAACAAGTGCAGACTATTTCGCGGCCTCGCGCAGCATCTCCGCGGCATACCGCACTTCGTCCTCGTGCAGCTCCGGGTAGATCGGCAGGGCCAGTACTTCCTTGCACGCAAGTTCCGTCGCTGGCAGGTCGCCTTCCTTGCCGCCGAACTGGCTGAAGCACTTCTGCATGTGCAGGCCGAGGGGGTAATAGATGCCGTTGCCCACGCCGGCTTCGCCGAGCTTCTTCTTCACTTCGTCGCGGTTCTTCACCCGCACCACGTACTGGTTGTAGATGCTCCAGTTGCCTTCTTCGATGAACGGCGTGACGACGTTGCTGCCGGCGAGGATTTCGTTGTAAATCACCGCGTTGCGTCGGCGGGCTTCGTGCCAGCCTTCGAGGTACTTGAGCTTCACGTCCAGCACCGCCGCCTGGATCGCCGCCAGGCGGAACATGCCGCCGATGTAGTCGTGGTAGTACGTATGACCCGATCCGTGGACGCGGAGCTTGCGGCACTTCTCGGCGAGCTTGTCGTCGTTGGTACAGATGCCGCCGGCATCGCCGAACGCGCCCAGGTTCTTGGTCGGGTAGAAACTCAGGCAGCCGATCAGGCCGTGGGCGCAGGCCTTCCGGCCGTTGCGCCGTGCGCCGATCGCCTGGGCGGCGTCTTCGATCACCGGCAGATTGTTCTTGCAGGCGATCTCGTTGATCGCCTCCATGTTCGCGACCTGCCCGAACAGATGTACCGGCAGGATCGCCTTGGTTTTACTCGTGATGCGCTTCGGCAAGTCGGCGGGATCAAGATTGAACGTGCGCGGGTCGATCTCGGCAAAGACCGGCGTCGCGCCTAGCCTCGCGATGCAGCCGGCGGTCGCGAAGAAGGTGAAGCTCGGACAGATGACTTCGTCGCCGGGGCCGACGTCGAGCGCCATCATCGCGCACAGCAGCGCGTCGGTCCCGCTGGACACGCCGATCGCATGCTTCGTGCCGCAATACTCGGCGAGGTGTTTCTCGAACTTCTCGACGTGCGGCCCGAGGATCAGTGCCTGGGCGTCGCAGACCTCATCGATCGCCCGGCGGATCTCGTTACGAATGGGGAGGTACTGGGCCGTAAGGTCCAGCAGTTTCACGGTCCTTTTGGTGGTGGCATCCATGCTCATCGAAGGAAAGTAGAACGGATTGTCCGACTAGTGTAAATGAGGCGAAGACGGGGGATCACCACGGAGACACGGAGGCACGGAGGGCAACTGGTGGCGTGACGCCGGACCCAGACGCTGGACCCAAGGGGACCTGGCACAGCGTCTCACTCCGGTCCCGAAATCTCACGCGAGTGGTCCCGCTTCATTCTACGAGTTGCCCTCCGCGTCTCCGTGCCTCCATGTTGATCTTCACTCGTTCGCGCTACCGCGCAGCCGTCTTCACGCCTGCATAGTCCCGCCAGATCCAGCGCATCGTGTCGGGGAAGATCGCGCCGCCGTGCTTGCCGCTGTGGACGCCTTCGCCCCAGACGGTCTTCACGTCGTATCGGTCGGGGGCGATGCTCTTGCCTCCCGCCTTGACGGCTTCGTCGGCGGTGCGGTTGGCGTACGCGAACGCCTTGGCCATCTGCTGGTTGGCCAGGAACCAGTCGCCGAACTGGTTGTCCAAGTCGTTGCTGCCGTCCTGGAGGAATACGCGGATCGGCTTCGGCGGCGCTTTGCGGATCATCGGCGGGTAGTTGTGACCGCCGCGGATGTCCGTGAATGACCCCACATGGCTCACGACCTTGCGGAATGCGTCCGGCCGATACCACGCGACCGTGAAGGCGCAGATGCCGCCGGAGGAGTTGCCACAGATCAACCGCCCATTGGGATCATCGGTGATCTTGTACTCCTTCTGGATGATCGGCAGGATCTCATCGATCAGGTACTTCGAGTATGCGTCCGACATGGTGTCATACTCGACCGACCGGTTGCTCGCTTTGAACGGGGTGGCGCGTTTCTCTCCCTTGGCCGGCGGGGGATTCTTCTTCGGATCGTTGCCCGGGTTGATGAATACGCCGATGGTGACCGGCATTTCCTTCTGGTGAATAAGGTTGTCAAAGACGATCGGCACCCTCGTGTCCCCTTTCTCTCCGATGGGGCCGGCACCGTCCTGGAAGACCGCCAGGCAGGCGGGCGTCTTGCCGTCGTACTGCGCCGGGACGTAGATCCACCAATCCCGCTCGGTGCCGGGATAGATCTTCGAATCGGCGAACCTGGGCATCTGGATCACCTTGCCCAGGGGAACGCCTTCCTTCCGCACCGCGTCGGCGTGGGTCGGATAGTTTTCGACCGGCTTTGGCGTCGGCGCATTCTGAGCGGCGGCGATGCCGGTCATCAGGCCGATCGACAACGCGACGCGGGACAATGAGCGGATCATGGGGGTTCCTCCGGAAAAAGGCGGGGCGGCCGGCACTGCAGTGTTCACAGGCTGGCACTGTTCACGGACTGCTGCTTTTCTTCGACGCCAGCATCCACTCCCAGAGCCCCTTGGTCTCCCAGGCCTTCGACCAGCAATTGTGGCCAACGCCGGGATACTCGTTGTACTTGAGGGTTTGCTGGGTCACGCCGGCCTTGCGGAGGGCGGCGACCATCTCGCGGGTGCCGGCGGTGGGGACGGCGGTGTCGGCGTCGCCGTGGAAGGTCCAGATGCCGATGCCCTTCAGGTTCGCGGCTTTCGAAGGGTCGCCGCCGCCGCAGATCGGCACCGCCGCCGCGAACAGGTCCGGCCGGCGGACGATCGCGTCCCAGGTCCCGAAGCCGCCCATCGACAGGCCCATGACGTACAGCCGCGACTTGTCGATCTTGTAATCGCCAACGGCCTTCTCGACGACCTCGATCGCCATCTTCAGTTCGTCCGAGATCGCCACCTTATCGCTCGAGTAGCTTCCCTTGGCCCAGGGTGTGTTGACCCACTGTTTGCCCGGCGGGCACTGCGGGGCGATCACGAAGCACTTGCCGGCTTTCTGAAGGTCGGTCGCGAGTTGCTGACCGCCCCATTTCAGTTGCGCGGCGTTGTCTGTTCCCCGTTCGCCGGCACCGTGCAGGAACAGCACCAGCGGGTACGTCGCCGGGGCCTTGGCGTCGTAGCCCGTGGGAATCAGGAACCGGTAGTTCAGCTTGCCGCCAGCCACCGCGCCGCTGTCGTGGACGCGCGCTTCGAACCGGTCGACCGGCGATGGATCCGCGGCTGTGACGACAGTGGACATCAGCAGAATGGCAGGAAGGAGAGCCGCAATGTTCACGGGGAGTGATGAACGCATCCAAACCCTCCGAACTCTGTCTCAAAACGCAAGTTGTGTGCCATGCCCACGCCGCGCGTTCGCACTCAAGTCCGAAGTGGACGTCCCGCGTGGGCATGCGTCGTCGGGATATCGTGCCGTTCGCTCATGCCCACTCGGGACGCATCTTCTAAATTCGAAAGCATGTCGTCTGCGTGGTCATGGCTCACAACGATGGGAGAACGGCTGCCACTTACGGTCAGATCTTTACGGCACCGGTAGCATCAGGACCGCGACTTCCCCTTCCGGGGACTTGTCCTGCTCGATCATGACGACTTCGCCGGACGAACCCGGCGTCAACACCGGCCGAACCGCCACGACGCGGCCCTGCTCGCTGCAGGTGTAGATAGTCGAATCCTTGGCGTTGGTGGCGAACACGTAGAAGTCGTTCCGCTTGCTCTGGAACTTGGTCTGGCCGGTCTTCTTGTCCAGCGCCGAGATGCGGTTGTCCTTGGTCAGTGCGTAGGTGTAACGATCGTCCTGGGAGAGAACCTGGCGGATGTCGTCGCGGACCCAGCGTTCCTTGCGGTTGTACTGCGGGGCCTTGATCTCGGGGTTCTCCACTTTGTCCACCGCCACCCAGCCGCGATTAGGGTCTTTGATGTAAACGGTGTCGGCGAGGGGGACGGGTGCTTCTTCCAGCGGACCGCTGCCGTACCACTGCCACTTGACCTGCCCGCTGGTGCGATTGACGCAATAGAACTTGCCTTCGACGGTCGAGATGTACAGCCCGACGTCATCGGCACGAAGCGGGGCGGTGACGGCGCTGTGCGCGTCGAACACGTTGCCCGGAAGTGGCCAGATCGGCTCGCGGTCCTGGGCGGTGACGGCATAGACCGTGCCGGTTTCGGCCGCAAGATAAACGGTGTCGGTGTGCAGCGCCGGTGCCGAAGCCAGGCCGCCCTTCCAGGCCTGCAGTTCCCACACGGGGATGTTGACGGCCTTGTTGTTCAGGTCGTACCGCTTGATGCGCGCCCCGCCATCGGGCGAATCGACCGGCACGAAGACGTTCTGCGTGGCACCGACGCAGTCGGCCCGGATGGCAGCGCCGATTTCGAGCGTTCGCTCCTTGGCGCCGGTCAGGGAGTAAATCTCGAGCGAGCTGAGGGTCGGGAAGACCAGGTGCTCCTTGAGGATGATCGGCGGGAACATCCGGAAGTCGCCGCCGGGCACCTTCATGCTCACGCGGGGGTCGCCGTTCTCGCGGGCCAGTCCGTAGACCACGCCCTGCTTGGAGTAGACGACGATGTAGGCGTCGCGGACGAAGATCGAGCGGACCTTGTCACCGGACGGGATCTTGAGGTTGGTCGCCCATTGGCGGGCAAACCCGGGATTGGCCACGACCTGGATATCGCCGGGCGTTTCACCGTCGCCGCCACAACCGGCGGAGAACATGGTCGCCGACAACGCCGCAACAGCGACCAGGGCGGTCGCAACACGGGACCGACCGAATCGGCAGAGGAAACGCGGGAAGGAGAACTGACTCACGGGTGCTCCGCTCCTGGCAGTAGTGGTGGTCGAAATCGGTTCAGGACAGACGACCGACGGGCGCTCGAACCGCCCGCGGCGCAAATGCTCTTGGTCGGACGAACCCACGTGACAGACCCGGCCGGGCACCGACCGAGTCGCGGCATCAGTCGCTGCCGAACGACCTGTTCGGGACGGACGCCGTGGGGAATGCCCGACAGGTAAACCTAAAAGGGTGCCAGCGGTGACAACCACCGAAACAGAAAAACCACCGGCAACAGCGGCAAGAACCCTCCGCCAAGGTGACCGGGATCGAAGATACCAGTGCTCGGTGGGGGGGTCAATCATAACTCGAAGCGATCGTAAACGTTACGAAATCAAGAGTGACGGAGGTCGGGCGTCGCGTGTCGATCGGTCCGCCAGCAGGGCCGAACGCCGCACGTCCAATAGCAACGCGCCGAATCCGCCAAACGAACCCGAGAACCGACGTTCCGCCAAACGAACCCAAGAATCGACGTTTTGCCGAACGAACCCGAGCCGGCCAAACGAACCCGAGGATTGCCTCCGGTCCACTCCTCCGGTACTCCGGGAGAGGGCTAGGGTGGGGGTTGTGGCGAGGTCGCGTCCCTGGATTGCCGAACGAACCCGAGGCGAACGCCCAACACCGAACATCGAATCGAAAGACCGAAACTTGCGCGAGTTCGACCCGCCGCACAGGTCTCCGGCGTACCGGCGACCCGTGGCACCAACGCTTCCACCACACCGAACACGCCAAACGAACCCAGCGCGACATCGCCGAACGAACCCGAGCCAGCCGCCGGCGTCTCACAGCGTCAGGATTGAACGCCAAGACGCCGAGAGTTGTCTTGTTTGGTCAGCGACCGTGGCACCTCGGCCGCACTTGTGTTAGTATATTGTACGGTCTTTGGCGTCCCGTTCAAGCAGATTCCTTGATCCCCTTTACGTTCCGCAAGCTGTCGACGAGCCCGGTTCTGCCGTCGGTCAAGGGTCTTTGATCGTCACTGGCGTCGTAAGAAAGGACGGGTCGCCTCGTTCTGGTCAGGTATGGACGGCTCGGCCGTCTGTCACCGCAGATTCGTCCGCACGTGTGATCTACCCCAATCTCTGGAGTCTTCCCATGCCACGCTCATTGCTTCGTCCTGCCGTCCTGTCGGCCATCCTGGTGCTGGTGCCGTCGATGACCTCGCTGTCGATCGCTGCCGACGAGCCCGCTCCGCCGCCCCCGGCCAAAGAGGGTGCCGCACCGGCCCGTCCGGGCGAACCGCGACCACAGGGCCGTCCCGAAGGTCGTCCGGAAGGCCGTCCCGATGGCGAAGGGCGTCCACTCGCCGGCCGAATGGACCCCAACGCGATGATCGAGCGGGTTCAGGGGGTGCTCGCGGGCATGGACCTCAGCGCCGAGCAGAAGACCAAGATCGACGAAGCCGTCGCTGCCGCGAAGAAGTCGATCGCCGGCCAGAAGGAAGGCGAACCCCGCGAACGCATCCAGGCGACGATGACCGCGATGGGCGAACTGCGGTCCAGCATCGAAGCAACGCTGAATGAGGAGCAGCGCAAGGTGTTCGCCGAGAAAGTCCCGGCCCGTCGTCCCGGTGAAGGACGCCCCGGCGAAGGTCGTCCCGGAGAAGGTCGTCCTGAAGGCGGTCTCGGTCAGGCCCGGCCCGGCACACCCGGTGCCCCTGGCGAAGGCCGCGGCGCGATGCTGACCAACGCCCTCAACGCGGCCCTGGAAAAGACTGACCTCACCGCCGACCAGAAGGCCAAGGTGAAGGAGAACTTCATGGCCGAGATCCAGAAGATGATCCGCGACGGCGGGCAACGCCCCGGCCAGCGTCCCAACGGCGACCGCCCCGACGGCGCGCCGCGCGAAGGCCGTCCGGACGGCGCACGGCCCGATGGTGCACGACCTGATGGTGCCAAGCCCGAGGGCCAGCGCCCCGCACGTCCTGCTCAGGAAATCTAGGTGCCGTCGGAAAACTGTAGTTCAGGGTGCCATGCGCTGCGGTACTCCGCTGCCCGTGGTGAAGCTTCGCTGCAGGAACATCGCCATGGGCAGACGAGTACGTCAGCCCATGGCACCCCAGCATTGGATTTTCAGACACAGCCTAATCGGCATTTGAATCGTCGTTCACCCCGGCCCGGTACGGCGTCATATCCATCTTCGGGTACCGTGCCGCCACCCCGGCGATCGTCTGTTCGTTCCAATACGCATGCCCCGCCGGCGGGAAGCCCAGTACTTCCCGCTGGCGGGGCGTCGTGCGTTCGATGAACCGCTCGAGGTCGTCGTTCTCCCCCATTCGGCTCCAGAGGTGATAGCCGGCAAAGTGGTGTTTCGCCGACCGCCAGACCAGGTGCTGCGTGAACCGGGCGGCCGGGGCGTCGGCGGTCATCTCGCCGGCGCGGTGTAAGGTGCCCATCTGGAACATCAGCAGGCTGCCGGCCTTGGCCTCAATCGCCACCTCGTCGGCGTAGAGCTTGGGGTACTTTTTGCGCGGGCGGAACGGGGGCCAGAGTGATTCATTCCTGGTCTTGGTTTTACTGACGACCCGCGTCGCGCCCAGGTCGGCCGTTACGTCGGTGTAGTACAGGATCATGTTCACCTGGCGGAAGGTGCCCTCGTCGCGCGGCACGACCAGCGTGTTCCCCTGATAATCGAGGTGCATTTCTTGGCCGAACTCGCCGGTGCCGGCGTACTTCGCCCAGATCGCCGCCTGCGTGAGCAGAACCTCTTTGTCGCCCAGGGCTCGTTCGACGACGTCGATGAGATCGGGATGCGTGGCGAGGTCGTTCAGCGGGTTGCCCATGAACGGAAACTCGATCTGAAGGTGCGCGGGGTCGTCGAAGATGAAGTCGTATCGCTTGGGTGTCGACCAGAGCTCTTCGGGCGGCGGGAAGTACTGAAACAGGTTCCGCCGGGCCGCCAGCAGCTCGTCTTTGGACAGGAAGTCGGGCACGACGGCGTAGCCGTGGGTGTCGAGGTGGTGAAGGTATTCGTCGGCGATGTGCACGGGGGGAGTGTACTCGGACCGCCGCCGGCGGTGCGAGCCTGGGGGGTGTGGTGCCACGCTACGCCGACGACTACTTCAAGAACTCCATACCGCACGACCGACTTGGGCTCAGATTTAACACGAAGGCACGAAGGTTCACGAAGAGAATGTCGCGTCAAGGCTTTTGACGCCTGTTCTGATCATCCGACTCTTCTTTGTGGCTCTTCGTGCCTTCGTGTCCTTCGTGTTCAATCCGAACGCCAGATCACTTGGGATTGCGCGACAGCAGGTGGTTCAATTCGACGAGTTCCTAAGCGGGTTTGCCTGGAGCTAGGGTACCTTTGCTTGCCGGTGTGGCGTGCCGAGACGACGCGACTTGACGCACGGGTCTCGGAGTACCGCGACCCGTGGCACCGCAACACTTGGCGTCTGGGCGTCTTGGCGTTCAATCCTGGGCCGCACGAAGGTTGGACCGTAGGCCTGACGCAAAAGGTTTCAGTTGCCAACGCGTCGCCGATGCGGTTTCATAGGGGGCGTGCGGATGGTGGACAGCGCGAACCATTCGTTCGGCCCTGATGTTGCGTGAGGAGGCCCGGGCGGCGAATCGGCGGTGGTTCGCGTTAAGCCCATCGCCTATAATGCCTTAGGTGTCTCCGCAGCTCGATTCTGTCACCCCGCTTTGGAGTCGTGATATATGCCCGTTTTTGCCTACGAAGCGATGAACGCCTCCGGTCAGGAGGTCAAGGACGAGGTGGAAGCCGAATCGAACGAAGAGGCAATTCAGAAGATTCGGGCCAAGGGGCAATATCCCACCAAAATCCGCGAGCAGGCGGCCAAGAAGAAGGTCGCCAAGAAAGCCGGTGGCAAGGCTTCAGGGGCACCCAAGAAGAAGATGCCGATGGCGATCGGCGGAGTGCCGCGGAAGCAATTGGTGAACTTCACCCGCCAGTTGTCCACCCTTCAGGACGCCGGCCTGCCCATCCTGAGGTCTCTCCAGATTCTCGAGCAGCAGCAGAAGCCGGGGTTGTTGAAGGCGATCGTCGGCGGCGTGGCCGACGAGGTTGAGGCCGGTGGCTCGCTCTCCGACGCGATGGCGAAGTACCCCAAGGCGTTCGACAAGCTCTACACGAACATGATCGCCGCCGGCGAAGCGGGCGGCGTGCTCGACCTGATCCTCGCCCGCCTTGCCGACTTCATGGAAAAGGCCGCCCGGCTGAAAAAGAAGGTCATCGGTGCCATGATCTACCCGGCGGTCGTCATCACGATCGCCGTCGGTATCGTGTCGATGATCATGATCGTCGTGATTCCGAAGTTCAAAAAGATCTTCGACGACTTCAAGCTCAAGCTCCCCGGACCCACCCAGCTCCTGATCGACATCTCGGACTTCATGGCCAACAACGGCTGGATGTATGTGATTGCGTTCCCGTTCGTCGTCGCGCTGGCGTGGCGATTGATCCGCATCAGCGAGGGCGGCCGCTATGCGACCGACGTCATCCTGCTGAAAGTGCCGATTCTGGGAAGCATCCTGGGCAAGACGTCCATCGCCCGCTTCACCCGTACGCTCGGTACGCTCATCAGTGCCGGCGTGCCGATCCTGGAAGCCCTCACGATCACCAAGGAAACCTGCGGCAACGAGGTCTATTCCCGCGCCCTGGTCAAGGTTCACGACGCGATCCGCGAAGGCGAATCCATGGCCGAGCCGCTGAAGGCGACCAAAGTCTGCGATACGATCGTGGTGAACATGATCGACGTCGGTGAAGAGACGGGCGATCTTGATAAGATGCTCATCAAGGTCGCGGACAATTACGACTCGGACGTGGACGTGCTGGTGGCTTCGCTGATCAGCATTCTTGAGCCGGTGATGGTGGTGGTGCTCGGCGTGATCGTCGGGTTCATCGTTATCGCACTGTTCATGCCGATGATCTCGCTGATCGAAGGCATGACGAGCAAGTAGTCTCGAGTGCCGAGCACGGAGCACGCCGCGAGCTGAAGACAGATTTCTAGGTATCCGGTACTCCGTACCGGGTACGACTGAGGGCCCCATGATCGACCGCCGCCAACGTTTGTCGTCGTCCCGCCCGGCAGGGTTCACGCTGATTGAGCTGCTCGTGGTGATCGGCATCATCACGCTGCTGTTGTCGATCCTGCTGCCGGTGGTCGGTCGGGTTCAGGTGCAGGCGCAGTCGGCCAAGACGCAGAGCACCATCGCGGCGATCGCCGGCGCGATGGAACGCTACTTTTTGGACGAAAAGTCGTATCCGGGGTTGTACAGCAATGCTCAGATCGCGGCCGGGGTGGCGGTCACGTTTACATCGGCACCTCCGGGCGCGGGTACAAGGCTTACGATGAGCGAAGCCGGTGCGGCGGCGCTGGCCGGCGGTCTGGAGCCGGTAGCGGCCAATCTGACCGGGCCGGCGACGTGTGAACTTAATTCGACTGGCGCGAAGTACACGATCGGCAAGGGCCCGATGAGTTTCTCACCGTCGGTCGTCAGCCGCACCCGCCGCACGCCGTACATCGACATCGCGCCGGGTGCCAACATGCCGCTGCTGCCGTTTTCGCTCACGGGGTGTGCGGCGACCAACCTCGATCAGGCCGGCATACCGCCGGCAGCACCGACGCGCGACTCCGGCTTCCCCGAGTTTCACGACGCCTACAGCCAGGCTCGGCCGATCATCTACCTTCGGGCGAACGCCGGTGCGGCCGGTATAGCCTCGCCCATGGCGACGCAGAATCCGGCCGCCGCCGCGCTTAAGCAGTACACAACCTACGAGTTCAACTACTACAAGCGTGGCGCCAACGCCGGCTTCCCGGGCGACTTTAACTTTGTCGCGTCCGACCCGGACATCTTCGCCTCGCTCGATGACTACATGCGTCATCCGAACGTTTCCACCGAGCCCCGGGGCAAGGATAAGTTCATCCTCGTCAGCGCCGGCCCTGATCGGGTCTTCGGCACTCGTGACGACATTTTCTTCGGCGGCGCACGCTGAGGGATCCTCTCCGATTTTGAACTGAACCGCTTTCCCACCTGACCCAACCAGACATGACGAACCGAACGGAAATCCTCGAATCGCGATCCCGCGTGTCGCGCCGTGGCGGGTTCACGCTGGTGGAACTTCTCGTAGTCATCGGGATCGCGCTGGTGCTGATGGGCATTGTCCTGCCGGCGGTCAACCGCGCTTACAACCAGGGTGTTCGGACGCGCATGGCGGCCGACCTGCAATCCATCGCCACGGCGCTGGAAGCCTATCGCCAGGACCACGGCGACATCCCTCGGGTCTACGGCACCGGCACGACTCCCAGCCAGACGGGTTCGGTCGTGTTGTGCCGGGCGTTGATCGCGCCCGGCCCCGCGACGGGGACCGGTGCCGACGGCAAGGACGGGTTCGGATTCCGGACGCGGACGGCGATCGGCACCACGGTGCAGGGCAAGGCTTACGGGCCGTACCTTGAGCCCGACAAGTTCAAACTCGACAGCAACGCGGCGAATCCGAAGATCCTCGATCGCAACGGGAAGGAGATCCTGTACTTCCCTGGTTTCAAGTCGGCGCAGCTTACATCAGCCCAGGGCTACATCTGGAACGCCAGCTACACGCTTTCGGCGGCCGGTGTCCGCCCGATGTTCAACACGAACGACAACAATATGGCGCTGCTGGATTCCCACGCGGCATCGCCGGCGGTCGCCGCCGGTCGGACCAAGTTCCTTTTCATCATGGGTGCCAAGACCGACGGCTCGGCCGGTCCGTCGCCGGCCTATACCGGCGACTACCTCCTGTGGTCTGCCGGCCCCGATGAACTGTATGGCATGCCATCCGCCGCCACCCTGACCCCCGCCAACAAGTGCGACGACGTCGCCAACTTCTCGCGGAGCGCGTTCTGATCTCCGGCTCTACTCACGCTTCCGCGCGGGCGCGGGGGGCATTCACCCTGCTGGAGATGCTGACCACCGTCGCGATGCTGGTGATCGTGCTGGGGCTGATGGTCTCGCTGGCGCGCGACGTCCGCGAACGCTCGGCCCAGGCGCTGACCGAAACCATTCTTCGGCAACTCGATACCATGATGACGCAGTACGCCGACCGCAACCAGGGGCGCGTGCCGGAGGTGACGGCGTTCCCACCGCCGGGTGCGGTGGCGCCGGAGTCGGCGTTCGAGGCGCGTCCGGGCAGTCGGCCGGCAACGTCGCCGGCGCGGGTTGGCGATCAGCGGCCGCTGCTTCTGCGGGCTGCGCTGGCCAACAGCCGCGACACAGTCCGGGCCCTTCGGGCCGAGTCGCCGCAGTCGGATACGATGATGTCCGGCCTGCCGGTCAGCGTGTTCGATGTGTCGCTCGTCCGCGACGCCTGGGGCAGCCCGATCGTCTTCATGTCGCAGATGCACCCCTGGATCGGCACCGCCCCGCGCGACAAGCCCTATTTTTTCCTCTCCGCCGGCCCCGACCGCGACTATCTTTCCCGCGACGATAATCTGTACAGTTACGAAGAGTTGATCGGCGGGATCACCCACCGCCGAGGAGAGTAACTGGCGAAGGGATCCGTCCGGTGCCGCGAGTGCGGTCGTTCGGCGGCACCGTCACCTTTACTGCCTGCGTCCAACGCCTTCGCACCTCAGTTCGGGGAACCACATGTCCAAACGCGTCTTCATCTCCACTCGCAAAGGTTTGTTCACGATCTCGCCCCTCAACGGGAAATGGGCCGTCACCGATGCCCATTTTGTTGGCGACAACTCGCCGATGGTGCTCGTCGACCGCCGCGACGGCGCGGTCTACGCCGCCCTGGATCACGGGCACTTCGGCGGCAAGCTGCACCGCTCGGACGATGGCGGCTCGACCTGGAAGGAAATTGCCGTCCCCAAGTACCCCGAGAAGCCCGAAGGCGCGCCGCCCGAGATCGACGGATTCGGCAAAGAGATTCCCTGGTCACTGAAGCTGATCTGGTCGCTGGAAGCCGGCGGCGCTCCCGGCGAACTCTGGTGCGGAACCATTCCCGGCGGGCTGTTTCATTCCACCGACCGCGGCGATTCCTGGTCGATCAATCGACCGCTTTGGGATCACCCCGACCGGAAGAAGTGGATGGGCGGCGGTGCCGATCAGCCGGGCATCCATTCCATCTGCCTCGACCCACGCGATTCCAGAACGCTCGTGGCCGGTGTTTCGTGCGGCGGATGCTGGCTGACGCGCGACAACGGCGACACATGGGAAGTCGCCAGCCAGGGCATGCGGGCCGAGTTCATGCCGCCGGAAAAGCAGTTCGACCCGATCGTCCAGGACCCGCACCGGGTGGTGCAATCGCCGTCGTCGCCGGATGTGTTCTGGACGCAGCACCACAACGGTATTTTCCGCAGCACCGACGGCTGTCGGAAGTGGGAGGAGATCACCGCGCAACGCCCCGGCCAGAGCGGCTTTGCCGTGGTCGTCCATCCGCACGACGCCGACACGGCGTGGTTCATCCCGATGGTGAAGGACGAAAAGCGCTACCCGCCCGACGGCAAGCTGGTCGTCCTGAAAACCCGCGACGGCGGCCGCAGCTTTCAGGAGCAGCGCGTCGGCCTGCCGCAGCATCACAACTATGACCTGGTCTTCCGCCATTGCCTGGACATCGACGACAGCGGCGACCTGCTGGTGTTCGGCTCGACGACGGGGAATGTGTACGTCAGCGAGAACGGCGGGGCGGCCTGGCAGAAGCTCGAAGAGCACCTGCCGCCGGTGTACGCGGTGCGGATGGGGTAGAGCTGCATTGCGACGTCGCTAGGCGTCCGGCATGAAATGCAATGCGTCGAACGCCAAAGCTTGACGTCCGCCCCTTTCCCCTTCACCATTCCGCCATGCTCCAACTCAGCGCTTTTGCCGACGAAATCGGCCCGAACCTTGACGATCAGATTCGCGTTTGCCGTGCCAACGGTGTCTCGCACTTTGAACTGCGCGGCGTGTTCGGCAAGAACGTCATGGACTTCACCGCCGACGAGCGGCGTGAGATCAAGACCAAGCTCGCCGACAACGGGTTGGGCGTGATTTCGATCGGTTCGCCGATCGGTAAGGTCGCGATCGACAAGCCTTGGGCCGAGCACTTCGACCGGTTCAAGAAGGCCGTCGAGATCGCCGAGTACTTTGAATCGTCGTTCATCCGGGTGTTCAGCTATTACCCGGCCGGCGGCGAAGGCAAGGGGCCGCTCGATCCGATTCGCGACGAAGTGATCCGCCGGTTCCGCGAGAAGGTGGCGTACATCGTCGATCACCCCGTGACGATGGTTCACGAAAACGAGAAGGGCATCTACGGAGACATCGGCCGGCGTTGCCTGGACATGATGAAGTCGGTCGATTCCGGCAAGCTCCGGTGTGCGTTCGACTTTGCCAACTTCGTGCAGGTCGGCGAGAACCCGGCCGACAACTGGAAGTTGCTCAAGCCGTACACGGTTCACATTCACATCAAGGACGCGCGCATGGCGGACGGTCATGTTGTTCCCGCCGGCGAAGGCGACGGCCAGATCGGTCCTATCCTCGAAGACGCCTACAAGAGCGGGTACCGCGGCTTCGTGACAATGGAACCCCACCTGAAGGTCGCCGGTCATTCCCACGGCGAAACAGGGCCGGAACTCTTCGGCGTCGCGGTGACGGCGCTGCGGAACCTGTGCAAGAAGCATGGCGTGCCCATCGCCGGGGCCTGATCGGTGCCAGTGCCTTCAGCGCGCCCTGGGTGGTCGGCGATGTCAGACCTGCTATCCCACAATCTCGCCTCGCCGGAGCCACTCCGCCACCGTTTCGAACGCCTCACCGGCCAGCAACGCGCCCTGATGGCCGAGCAGCACCGCAAGGAAGCTCAACTCGAAGAGGTCAAACGCTTCCTCAACATCGCCCCGGCGGTGGAGTCGGCGCTGGAAATCCTCGGGCAGGAGATGTTCGGCAAGCTGTCGGCAATCCTTGAACGCAATCTCACCCTCGCGCTCCAGGAAGTGCTTGGCCAGGCGATCAAGCTGAAGGTCTCGCCGGACTTCAAGCGCGGGGCGGCTATCCTCGACATGCACATCGAACGCGACGGCCAGCCCGAAGACATCATGAAGGGCACCGGCGGATCGGTCGCCAACATTCTGTCGGTCGGGCTTCGGCTGTTCGCGCTGTCGCGATTGGACGAGAAACAACACCGCCGATTCCTGGTGCTCGACGAGCAGGACTGCTGGCTGTCTCCGGACCTGGTTCCGAAGCTGGTGAAGATCATCCGCGACGCCGGCAGCGCGCTCGGCTTTCAGGTGGTGATGATCAGCCATCATTCGCCGGCGCTGTTTCGGCAGTTCGCCGACCGCATCTATGAGTTCACGCCAACGGCGGACGGATTGAAGGTCGAGCAGGTCGATCTTCGCCCGGACGTGGCCGACCGCTAATCATCGGCCCTGAGCATCTTCACTTCGGCGGCTGGATGCCGCGCAGATAATTGAACGCAAACTGACTGATCATGATTCCGAATGCGAAGACGTTCAGGATCGATCCGAACGTGCCGTTCAGGTTCGAAAGCGCGGTAAGCTCGGCGGCGTTGGTCGGGTCGGGCGTGGCTTCGATGACAAACGACAACCCTGCCGCCGACAAGCCCGCCAGGGCGAGCATGCCGGTGCCGGCGATCATCACGTTGGTCGGCCACCCCCTGGCCAGGCGGAAACATCCGGCGGCCGGCAGCGTCAGTCCGCCGAGCACGATCGCCAGCACAAACCACGCGAAGTTCCCCGTCGCCAGCCCGGCGATCGCCGATGCCGCGCAGCCGCCGATCAGAACGCCCAATACGTTGCTGGCCCAGGTCTGCCTTTTCGACAGGGCGTACCGGCCGAACTTGCTCAGCCGTAGCAGCAGGTTGAACAGCGGATCGGCGAGCCAGGTCATGACCGCGAAGACGACGTAAGCGATCAGCACCGGGCGGATGTACGTTGCGGCGGTGGGGTTGCTCGCGGCGACCGAACTAAGGGCGCGGAAGCCCAGGTAGCCGCCGATGACAATGCCCCACTGTGCCCCCGGGCTGAGGTTGCCCATCCACAGGAAGTAGCGGAGCAGCACGCGGTAGATGGGGTTCTTCGCCTTGAGCGCTTCGACGATGCCCGCCCGAGCCCATTCCAACTCGGGATTCAACCGTAGCGCCTCGCGGAAATGCTCCAGCGCCTTCTTGTGGTCCCCCTGGTGCAGCAGCGTCCAGCCACGGTTGGCATGGGTGTGCGCGTTCTCGGGGTCCTTGGCCAGCGCGGCGTCGATCGCCTGCCCGGCTTCGTCCTTGCGGCCGAGTTTGACCAGCGTCATCGCCCGCAGGTTGATGCAGCCGGCGTGCTCGGGGTCGATCGAGAGGCCCAGGTCAGCCGATTCCAGCGCCGGCGCGTATTTGCGCTGCTCGAACTGGATCGCGCCCAGGAGCCAGTGGTACTCGGCGTCGTAGGGGTTGAGCGCGACGGCCTGCATCGCCGGGGCTTCGGCCTCGTTGTGGCGATGGCGCATCAGCAGCACCAGCCCGCGGACGAAGTGCGCGAACGCCAGGTCCGGCCCCAGCCCGACCGCCTGGTCGGCCTCGGCCGAGGCGTCGGTGAAGCGATCCAGGTGCGCCAGCGTCATCGCCAGCACGGCATGAAGGCGCGGGTCGTGCGGCTGCTGGCCGAGCGCCGATCGCAGCTCCCGCTCGGCGTCGTCGTACCGCCGCTGCTGGAAGAGGATCATCGCCCGGTCGTGATGGATGTCGGTGGGATTCATGTGTGTCGAGAAGAGTCGTTCGGTCACGCCGCAATCAGTTGGTGCCCCGCAATCCTATGGCCGACCGCCGAACACGTGGTATTCTCCAGCGTCATATCTTTGAAGTGCAGAAGTAACGGGAGTATGTCGGAGGAAACGATGATGACGCTGCGAACGAACAAAAACGGGCGACTTGCTTTTACGCTCGTGGAGCTCCTTGTGGTGATTGGCATCATTGCGCTGCTGATCAGCATCATTCTGCCCAGCCTCGCGGCGGCCCGGGAACAGGGTAATCGGACCAAATGCCTGAGCAATCTTCGCAATATTGCGACGGCGTGCATCATGTATGCCAACGAGAATAAAGGCTCGTACCCCAAGTCCGCTACCGGCACGCAGTCGGTGCTGGACTGCTTCTACTGGCATGCAGGCAGAAACCTGGACGAATCCACCCTCGCCCCCTACCTCGGCCGGCCGGTGAATCGCGAACTGCTGATCTGCCCTTCGGACAACGTGCAGGCTCGGAAGTACACCGGCAGCGGCGGGTATCGGTTCAGCTACTCCATGAACCTGCGGATGTCACAATTCAAGATCGCGAGAATCCTGAACCCCACCGAGAAAGTAGTGTTCTACGAAGAGGACGAAAACACCCTCGACGATTGCAACTCGTCTCTCGATCGAAACGCCTCCATCGACCTTCTCTCCATCCGCCACGACAAGAAGCGCAAGCTCCCCGACGACGAAAGCACGGGACTGACCCTTAACGGCGGACGGTACGGCAACGCGAGTTTCGCCGACGGCCACGTCGAGTACGTCGAGCGGGACTGGCTGCACCAGCCTCAGCGGTACGATCCGACCATTCGGTAAGTGTCGTCCTTGTTCGAAGTGTCGTCGGTGTTCGCTGCTCGCCAGCCGACAAGGGCGTTATTGCATGCCCATGCCGTCGCGAATACAGCTCAAGTCGGCTGCTTCGCCAACTGTTCCGCCAACACGCGCTTGAGCACCTTGCCCGTCGGCGACATGGGCAATTCGGTCGCCACGAATACTTCGCGTGGGATCTTCCATTGCACCAGCCCACCGGCGCGGCAGTGCTCGCGCAGTTCGTCGGGCTTCACGGTTTCGCCTTCCTTGGGGACGACGAACGCCACCACCACTTCGCCGCGGGACGGGTCTTTCTTGCCGATCACCGCCGCGTGCGCCAGCGACGGGTGCGTCAGCAGGATTTCCTCGATTTCGCGCGGCACGGCTTTCTCACCGGCGACGATGATGAGGTCCTTCTTGCGGCCGGTGATGTAGAGGTAGCCGTCGGCATCGAGGTGTCCCAGGTCGCCGCTCTTGAAGAAGCCGTCGGGCGTCAGTGCCTCGGCGGTCTCCTTGGGGAGGTTGTTGTAGCCGACCATGATCATCGCGCCCTTCATCCAGACTTCGCCGTCCTGGCCCTGGGGCGCTTCATTGCCGTTGTCGTCGATCAGCTTGATTGTCGCGCCGGGCACAATCTGTCCGACCGACCCAGGCTTGTGGCGTCCGGGGACGTTGAATGAGATCGGTCCGATGGTTTCCGTCAGGCCGTAGCCTTCCATGATCGGCTTGCCGAACTTGGCGAGGAACGCTTCGCGGATGTTCCCCGGCAACGGCTCTCCGCCGGAGATCACCGCGTAGACATGCGCAAGATCGTCCGGCCCGGCACTCTTCAGGCGAGCAACCGCGCCATACATGCTCGGCACCGCCACCAGCAGCGACAGCTTATGATCGCGGATCGCCTGGAGCATGCCGACCGGGCTGAAGCGGGCCTGGTAGAGCACCATTGCGCCGAGCTGCGTCGGGGCGAGCAGCGTCGCGAGCATGCCCGTCGAGTGGAACAGCGGCAATACGCCAAGGAACTTATGCTCCCCCTTGAGCTGCGCGTGGTCGATCGCCGACTGAGCGTCGGCGGCCAGGTTTCCGTACGTCAGCATCACGCCCTTGGGCAGGCCCGACGTGCCACTGGTGTACATGATGACCGCCAGGTCGCTCGCGGCGGGCGTGGGCAGGGGCGGCATTGTCATGCCTTCGGGAGCCGACGTGGGCAGCGTGCTCAGGTCGATCAGCTTGATCGGCAACCCCTTGATGCGGTCGATCAGCGGCGGGGCGGACACGATCGTGTCGATGCCACTGTCCTTGATGATGTGCGCGATCTCTTTCTTGCCGAGCAGAAAGTTGATCGGCACCACCGTCTTGCCGGCAACCAACGCCCCGTAAAAGCTGGCGGCGAAGG
The DNA here is from genome assembly GCF_015169395.1 of Humisphaera borealis. Taxonomy (GTDB): domain Bacteria; phylum Planctomycetota; class Phycisphaerae; order Tepidisphaerales; family Tepidisphaeraceae; genus Humisphaera; species Humisphaera borealis. The sequence goes on along the minus strand of NZ_CP063458.1, from coordinate 3,180,370 downwards.
CCGTCGTCGTCGGCAGGAACAGGCCGATGCGCGGCTGCGTCGTCTGGCTGCGGAACAGCATCGAGAACCCAGCGACCATTTTCGCGAACTGCTCGGCGGTCGTCTGGCCGCGGTCGTCAATGAACAGAACGCGGCTTGGATCCCGCTTGGCGTTGGCGAAGACGTGTTCAAACAGCATGGGCGCGGCCCTCCGTCGGTGGTTCTCGGTGAGACAATGGCGAACGGAGAGGATACCGGAAGGGGGAAACGTGGGGAACCACAGGCGTTACCCCGGTAGGGCAACCTTTCCAGTGAGGCAGACATTCTTGTCTGCCGCGATCTCGCGATTGCCGGCATTCCTGCCGGCCTGAGCATGATCGCCGTCGGAGAAGGTCGGCGTTCTTTCTCATGACTTCGACCAGGCAAGAATGCCTGGCACTCAGCCATGCGAGTCAGACAAGAATGTCCGCCCCACCGGAAGAAGCAGTGAGCTAACCGACCTTCTCCAGCCGCGCGTACTCCAGAATCAGCGTCTTCCGCCCCGCGGCGTTGAATTGGATCACGGCCCGAGTGCCGCTGCCCGTGTCTGTCATCTCGTCGATCCGGCCGAGGCCGAAGGTGGGATGCCGGACCATCTGGCCCCGCTTGAAGCCGAGCTTGCCGGCGTTGTGGTCGTCGCGGGACGCGCTGCCCCCATAGCCGCCTCGGGCATCAATGTCGTCCAGGCCGGCGCGGTCGGTGACCTTCAGATAGTCCTCGGGCAGCTCGCGCAGGAACGGGCTCGGGATCGTCCGTTCACGCAGGCCGCGGACGGTTCGCACCTGCGCCTTAGTGATTAGCAGGCGCTGCCGCGCCCGCGTGATACCCACGAAGAACAGCCGGCGTTCCTCCTCCTTCTGGTCGATGTCGTCGCGGCTGCGGCTGTGCGGCAGGATGCCCTCTTCCAAACCGATGATCGCGACCACCGGAAACTCCAGCCCCTTGGCGGCGTGCAAGGTCATCAGCGTGACAGAACCGCCGCCGTCGCCCATGTGATCGACATCGGCCACCAGGCTGACCTGTGCCAGGTAGTCGATCAGCGTGCCTTCGGGCTGTTCCTTGTCGAACTCGGCGGCGGCGGTGATCAGTTCTTCGACGTTCTTCAGCTCCGAAAGATCGGCGTCGCCGGTCTTGCGCAAGTGCGCTTCCATGCCACTGGAACGGACCACTTCTTCCATCAGGTTCCGAACGCCGCCGATGGGCATGGGGGGAATTACTGAAGGCGGAATGCTGAGTGCTGAATCTTCTGTCGCAACGGTCGGCTCATCCGGCGGCGCGAAGGGCTCGTCCGAAGGGGCGAAGGGTTCGTCGGCAATCGATTCTTCCTCGTCCAGCGGAGCGGCATCCCATTCCGATTCATCGCCGAACAGGGACGCCTGATCGGAGACTCGAATCTCTCCACCGGCCTCCGGTCCCCTCTTCAGGTACTCCGGGGGAGGGTTAGAGTGGGGGTTGCTACCGTCGGCGTTACCTTGGCTGTCTTCCGAATCGGCGTTTGAAATCTCAGCGGAATTGGCCGCGTCTACGGAACCCCCACCCCAACCCTCCCCCGGAGTACCGGAGGAGGGGGCAAGCGGCGTACCGTCGGAAGTGCCGCCAACGCGGATCCCCGCCAGCTCCCGCCACTTCTTCACCAACTCGACAAACTTCACCGCCGCGTTGCCTGCCCGGCTGCTGACGCCGGGGATCTTTGCCGCGACCGCCAGCGACTCGAACAGCGTCCGCTGATTTCCAATGCCCCAGGCCGCGATCTGCTTGAGGCTCGCATCGCCCAATCCGCGCGTCGGCACGTTCACCACGCGCGACAGGCTGACCTCGTCGTTCGGGTTGGCGATCAGCCGCAGGTATGCCAGGACGTCTTTGATTTCTTTGCGGTTGTAGAACTCGGTGCCGCGGGCGATGACGTAGGGCACCTTGTTTCGGAAGAGCGACTCTTCCATCACGCGCGACAGGCTGTTCATGCGGTAGAAGATCGCCATGTCGCCCCAGGGCACGCCGGCGGCGTGAAACTCGGTCAGCCGGCGCATGACCACTTCGGCCTCGTCGTGCTCGTCCTGGCAGAAGGTGACCTCGGCCTTGTCCCCGTCGGCGTTTTCGGTCCAGAGGTCTTTCTTCTTGCGGTGCGTGTTGTTCGCGATGAGCTGCGACGCGATCGCCAGGATCGTCTTGGTCGAGCGATAGTTCTGCTCCAGCCGAACGACCTCGGCATCGGGGTAGTCGCGTTCGAACTCCAGGATGTTCCGAAGGTCGGCCCCGCGCCAGGCGTAGATCGACTGATCCGGATCGCCGACCACGCACATGTTCCGGTGCTTCATCGCCAGTGCGTGGGCCAGCAGGTACTGGGCGTGGTTCGTGTCCTGGTATTCGTCGATCAGGATGTACTGGTAGCGGTCCTGCAGTTCCGGCAGCAGGTTGGGCACGTCGCGAAACGCCTGCACGGTGCGCATCAGCAGGTCGTCGAAATCGAGTGCGTTGTTCTGCTTCAGCAGTGCCTGGTACTTGGTGTAGACGCGGGCGACGGTCTTATGGAAGAAATCGCGGGCGCCTTCGGCAAACTGCTCCGGCGTGATCAGCTTGTTCTTGGCGTCGCCGATCGCGTTGTGAACGGTGGCGGGGCTGAAGTTGTCGCTGGAGATGTCCAGCGCCTTAAGCGCCTCTTTAATCAGCTTCGTCTGGTCGGAGGAATCGTAGATGCTGAACGTCGCGCCCAGTCCCACCTGCTGGCTGTAGTGCCGCAGGATACGCAGGCAGAGGGAGTGGAAGGTGCAGACGGTCGGCCACGGCTGATCGAGCCGGCCGAAGTCGCGGACCTGCCGGCCGAGCACATGGCCGATGCGTTCCTTCATCTCGCCGGCGGCTTTATTGGTGAAGGTGATCGCAAGAATAGACCACGCCGGGATGCCCTGGCTGACGAGGTAGGCGACCCGCCGCGTGATGACGCGCGTCTTTCCCGACCCCGCGCCGGCAATGATGAGCAGAGGTCCGTCCACATGCGTCGCCGCGGCGCGCTGGGGTTCGGTCAAATCGTCGAGAAGGGACTTCGGATCGATCACGACGGGACTATACCGCGCGGGTCAAGCGACGCACTTTCAACGATTCCCCGCCCGCACGTCGCCGCCGTTGCTTCACCACACGCTGTACCACGCCACATGAAGACGATTGCTGCCGTTGGAAGGGATCGTCGCGTCCGGGCCGAGGCGACCGCCGGCCGCGGCACGCCATCGCGACAGTTCGCCGGGGGTCAGGAGAACCCAGCACGATTGCCTGATCACATCCGGTGTGAACGACTTCTTGGGGTGGGCGAGCGTATCGAGCCCGGCGTAGTGGAAGAGTTCCGGTTGAAACGTCAGGGCCGCGCCGGTTTCGAGATGCGCGCCCCGTGGAACGATTTTGTTCAGCGCCCTGGCCCCGATGATTCCCGAGTCGTCGTCGCGCGATTCGGCACGCATCAGGCCGAACGGCACCGACAGCAGCAGGACGATCGCCGCGATCGCCGGCAACAGCGGCAGGCCGACACGTGCGCCCCGGGAACCGGTCACGGCAAGCGCGGCGACGGCGACAGCGGCGGTCGCCGCCGTGGCCACCAGCGCGTGCAGCGCGACCGACCCGCCCAGGTGCTTCCACGCCATGCCGGCCATCACCGCCGTTCCGATCGCCAGTGCCGCGGCCAGCACGACCGCAGCGTCGCGGATGACGCGGGCACTGGCGGGCTGTCGGATGGCCGAGGCCACCACACCGGCCGTCAGGATCGCCAGCGGCGGCAGGGTGATGTAGCCGTACCGCGGGTTCACCATTCCCGACAGCGTGCAGACGAGCAGCGAGACGACAAAACTTCCCGCGATCGCGACGAGGATTCTGCGGTCGGCGTCGGCGATCGATCGCCTGATGACGCCGACGTGAATCGCGACCAGCGAAAGCGAAAGCGGCAGGGCGTAGGCCAGCAAGAGCGGTCCGATGGAAAGAGCCTGCAACAGGCGCGACAACGAACCGGGGGCGAGGTTCTTGCCCCCTTCGATCAGCCCGTCGAGGTCGGGATCGAACCCGCGGTTTCGGACGGCGATCGCCGCCGCCAGCACATACAGCCCGAAGATCGCCAGCCCGATGACCGCCGGCAGCCAGACCGCCGACCGTTTGAGGTCAGGCAGGTTTTTGGAGCGGTACCGATCGATCGCGAACCAGACCAGTACGCCGACGATGATCGGCAGTCCGCCGGGCCCCTTGACCATCAGCGAGGCGCCGAACGCCAGGCCGGCGGCGGCCGTCCACGCGAAGGACCTGTTGCCGCGGTAAAGCAGTTCGATCCAGCACAGCACGGCGAGGCACGCGAACAGGGTGTTACTCGAGTCGATGTCGGCGGTGGACTGCTGCGACCAGAGGACGACCAGCGCCATGCCCGCGACGCCGCCCACCCACGCCGCCGTCCGCCCGAACCACCGGCCGGCAAAGAACGCCAGCATCGCGTTCAACGCCGCCGCCGAGAGCACCGACGGCAGCCGCCAGACGAACTCGTTGCCGGTGCCGGCGATCGTTTCGGTCGTCGCGATCAGCCAGTGGTGCAAAGGCGGCTTGGCAAGGTAGAGCCGGCCGTAAAGCGTGGGGAGCAGCCACTGCCGCGATTCGACCATCTGGTGCGCCGTCAGCGCGCGGTGACCTTCGGTACCGGCGAGCGGGGCGCGATTCAGCCAGGGCAGGAACAGCGTTAACGTCAGCACGAAACAGACCAGGGCAGGCCAAGGCAACACCGGCTGCGCGGCTTGCGTAAGCGATGCTGGGTCGCCGGGCGACGCGGGCTCGCCGATCAGGGCATCGACATCAGCGGTGGATGCGGGGATTGAGGCCTGAGTTGGTGCGCTGGTCATCCCGTGGGTGGCCTCAACGGTGGCTTAAGGCTCGATCACCGGCAAGGTGGCCGGTAGTGCGGGTATCACGCCGCGATCGAGAAGGCCCCTGGCGACGCGGCCCATGTTCTGGTTCAGGAAAGGGATCATCCTGACATTATCCGTGGGGTCGTGCCCGTGTTCGTTCAACTCGGCATATACCTCTTTGCCCGTCCTGCCTTGCACCAGCAGCCGGTAGAAAGCAATCGCGCCGCCGGTACGCTGGGCGCCGGTGTGGCAGTGTACAAGAACCGCCTTGCCTCGTGACTGGCACTGCACGATCGTGGCAACCGCGTCCACGTAGCGGTCTGGATTGCCCGTGCCGTCGCCGGCGAGCGGGAAGTTGTAGCGTTCGACGCCCAGTTCTGCCGCGGCAGCCGCTTCTGCCTGTACGTCGGGACGGTCAGCTTTGTCTTCGCTCATGAAAATGATCGCGCCGATCTTGTTGTTCGTGAGGGTTGACCTGATCTGGTGGCGCGAGATTTGACCGCTGCGATAAAGCTTCCCGGGTTCCACGGCCGCAAAGTTGCGGGGCTCGAAGTACTCCCATCGAAGGTAAGCCGTGTAGGAGTAGTACCCCCCGGCGGTCATGGCGGCGAGAAGTGAGAGCAGCACCCACGCCCGCACCGGCTTCCTGCCGGTGGCAGGCCGATCTCCGCGCGTCGCCGCCATGCCGGGGAACTCGGCCGGTGACTTTACAGCTCCTGTCAGAACCAGGGAGGCGAGGGGAGCCGGTGTCGAGTCCATATTGACCTTCCCGTCACAAGCGACCACGCTCGGGAGGCCCTGCCGCAATCGCGTCAGGTGAAACGACAGGTCCCGAGGCTCTGATCTCGGTCCCAGCTTGCGACTCTATTGTGAGGTATGCAGCAGGCGTGGAATGAGCGTTGCGCTAAAGCGGGCGGTTTCCCACGCGGTGTTCGCTGGCATGGGGCATGCGGAGACCGGGCGGCTGACGCTTCGCGGAGGGGTGTACCTAAGGCCGGAGCCAGGGCGTAAAGCAGTGTGCGGCCATTGGCGCCTACCGGAGGCGATGTCGCTCAGCGCGTCGGAAGTGATTCCCGTTTGCGATCAGCCGCCAATGTGTCGTGAATCGCGCTGAGCAATGACTTCTCCCCCGCCCCGTCACCGTCCAGCGACCAGATCATCACTCCGGCCAATCCCTCATCGACGACATACTTGCTCTTGGCTTTGATGGTCGGGATGCCGTTGTACCAGATCGTCCTGCCGACCTGGTCGACTCTCTCGGCGCCGGCGTATTCGGCGACGATCGCGGCGTATGGGTAGTCTCGTTTCTTGAACGCTTCGCCAAAACCGTAGCCGTAGAACGGCACGCCCAGAATTGCCTTGGATCTCGGCAGGCCGCGCTTCAACCAGTAGTCGACATTGCGCCTGGCGTACTCCATTGATGAATGCTGGCCGGGTGCGTTGGCGTTCCAGGGGCCGGTGCCGTCGTACGCCATGATGTTGATGAAGTCGAAGTGCTCGAAGACCGAATCGGGCACGCTCTTGCCGCCATAGCCTTGGGACAGGGCGGCGGTCAGCAATTTGCCTTTCGGTTTTAACGCGGCGGCAAGGTCGGCGATGAACGGGCCGTAGTCCCTGGTGATCGCCGGGCCTTCGAGATCGACGTCCAGTCCGTCGAAGCCGTGCCTGACGACGTAGTCCGCCAGCCGGGCGGCAAACGCTTTCCGGCGGGCTTCGGCGAGCAGTACATCGTAACGGGCGCGGAGTTTCTTATCGCCGGAAGCCGAGCCGCCGCCGATCGATACCAGCACCTTGACGCCGTGTTTCCCTGCCAGGTTGATCAGCACGGAATTGTGCCGATTGAATGACAGGTCGCCGTCGTCATTGGTCGGGTTTTCGAACGCGATATTGAGATGGGTGACCTTGTCGTAGGCGATCGTCGGGGCGAATGCGTTCAGGTCCACCCAGTTCGGGACGTACGCAACCACCTGCTTTCGAGCCGGCTGCGTTGCCGCCGGACCGGCATCGGCGGCCGATGAAAGACCCGCCCACACGACGAATGCGATGCACGCGGGCACTGCTGCAAAGAAGCGGCGTCGGGCGGAACAAAGGGCAATCGCGGGCATGACGACCGACGCCTTTCAAACCGCGACGGGAGTGGCGGCTATCTGCTCGATGTACTCAGGCATGGTAGCGTCTTTCCCGACCCCGCGCCGGCAATGATGAGCAAAGGCGCCATTTCAACATGAAGGCACGAAGTCACGATGGTGACGAATAGGCCACCTGGCGGAAGGAAACGACCAAGCCGTATGGCGTATTGGGCATCTCGTTCCTCGGCACCTCGCCCGAAGCGGTCGACATCCTCACGAATGCCAAGTTCGCGTACTTCCGCGAATCCATCTCGCTGAAGGCGGCCCAGGACCAGGGCGTCAAATGCCCGGTGATGACAAATGGGGCCGGATACGGCCTTCGGTGTCGTCGACCTTCGGAACGCCGCCGCCACCGCCAAAGCGAGACAGGTCGATCGGGAGAAGCAGAAGATGATGATGGATGCGCTGAAGTCGGCGCTCGCGGCGATCTAAGTCCGCGCGGCAGGAACCCGCCGTTACTTCGTCATCGGCTCCAATTCCGATTGCACCATCTTGATCTTCGACAGCCACGGCCAGAACGTTTCCGTCCACTTGCCGCCCTCGCCCGGTCCTTCGATGGTGAATGCCTCGTGCCCGCCGGTTTCGACTTCGTGCAGGGTGCACTCAATGCCGGCGGCAATGTAAGCATCGCGCAGCGCCTTGGCGAAGGATGTCGGTGCCGTCTTGTCGTCGCGGGCGGAGCACATGAGGATCGGCGGCGTCTGCTTGGTGGCGGGGAAGTTCGCCGGCTTGGATCGGCTCGGCCAGGGACACATCGCGGCAACGAAGTTCGGGCGGCAGCTCTGCCGTTCGATCGGGTCGGCGGCAGCCGCATTCCCCGTATCGTTGTGGGATGCGAGGTTCAAAATCAGGTGAGACCCGGCCGACCACCCGAGCATGCCGATGCGGTCGGGATCGACGCCCCATTCCGCGGCGCGATGCCGAACCATCCGCACGGCCCGCTGCACGTCGGCCAGCGCGTCGACTTCCACCTGCTTCGACGGCGGCCGGGTTCGGTACTTGAGCACAAAGATCGCCACACCCCGCGGTACGAAATACTTGATCGCAGCGTCGCCTTTCGGCCCGATCCCGACCCGGCTGTAGCCGCCTCCCGGACACACAACGATCGCCAGTCCGTTGCGCAGTTCTTTTGGCGGCAGGTGAACGGCGAGCGTCGGCGTCGTCACATTGCCAAAACGGCCGTTGCCGTCATTGGTTTCCGGGCCGGCATCAGCGATGTAGCCCGGCGGTTTGCCCTCGAACAACGGGATGCCTGGATCCCAGGACTTCGCGTCCTCCGCGTGAGCGAGTGTCGCCCACAAGGTCGTTGCCATGAAGGTAAGAACAATGAACCGCATTAAGGCCAGGCCTTTCGTTGATCACCGCGCTGCGGTTGCAAAACAGACAAGCTCAGCCAGTTAAGCGTGGTAGCTCTGCAGCGGTCGCACGCCCCAGCCGTTCTTCTGCATGGCGGCGATCGCCTCGGCGGTTGCTTCGCCCGCCGTCAGCGTTGTGAAGATCGGCACGCGGTACTGAACCGCCATCGCGCGAATCTTCCCTTCGTCCGTCTGCGGGCCCTTCTTGGTCGGCGTGTTGATCATGAGCTGCAACTTGCCGTTCTTGATCAAGTCGCCGATATGCGGACGGCCCTCGGCGAGCTTGTTGATCCGCTCGACGGCGACGCCGGCCTTCTTGAGCGCGTCGTACGTGCCGCCGGTCGCGACGAGCTTGAACCCGCAGTCGGCCAGCTTCCTGGCGATGGGGATGACCGCCTGCTTGTCCTCGTTTCGCACCGACAGATACGCCGTCCCGGCCAGCGGCAACACCGTGCCGGCGGCGAGCTGGCTCTTGCCGAACGCCAGGCCGAAGGTGGTGTCGATGCCCATCACTTCGCCGGTGCTGCGCATCTCCGGGCCCAGGATGATGTCCACGCCGGGGAACTTGCTGAACGGGAACACCACTTCCTTCACGCTGATGTGCTTGGGGTCGGGCAGTTCCTTGATGCCCATCTCGGCGAGCGTCTTGCCGCACATGACCTTGGCCGCGATCTTCGCCCACTGCTGTCCGGTCGCCTTGCCGACGAACGGCACGGTACGGCTGGCCCGCGGGTTGACCTCGATCAGGTAGATTTCGTCGTCCTTGATTGCGTACTGCACGTTCATCAACCCGCGCACCCGCAGTGCCTTGGCCAGCGCCTTCGACTGCACCTTGAGCTTCTCGATGATCTCCTTCGACAGCGAGAACGGCGGCAACGAACAGGCCGAATCGCCGGAGTGAATGCCGGCTTCTTCGATGTGCTCCATCACGCCGATGACGATCGCCTGCCCCTTGTCGATCTCGTCCGGCGGGACCTTGCCCATCTGCGATTCGAGCGGCACCGGCACCGGCGGATAGTCCGCCAGGCAGTCGACGTCGCATTCGGTGGCGTTATCCAGGAACTTGTCGACGAGGATCGGGGCATCGGCGATCGTCGAGGCATCAACGGCGTTCGCCATGTAGTAGTTGAGCTGGTCTTCGCCGTAGACGATTTCCATCGCCCGCCCGCCGAGCACGAAACTTGGGCGGACCAGCACGGGGTAGCCGATGCGCCGGGCGATGTCGCGGGCTTCCTGCACCGACCGCGCGATGCCGTTTTCCGGCTGCTTCAGGCCGAGCTTCTGCAGCAGGTCGCGGAACTGTTCCCGGTCGCCAGCGGCGTCGAGCGACTCGACGGAGGTGCCCAGGATCGGCACGCCGGCTTCCTTCAGGCCCTTCGCCAGGTTCAACGGCGTCTGCCCGCCGAACTGCACGATCACGCCTTTGACGAGCCCGCCCTTTTCGGTGAACGGCTTGCCATTGAGCCTCTCGCAGATGTTGAGGATGTCCTCGTGCGTCAGCGGCTCGAAGAAGAGCAGGTCGGAGGTGTCGTAGTCGGTGCTGACCGTCTCCGGGTTGGAGTTGATCATCACCGATTCGAGGCCGAGTTCCCGGCATGCGAACGCGGCGTGGACGCAGCAGTAGTCGAACTCAATCCCCTGGCCGATCCGGTTCGGCCCGCCGCCGATGATGATGACCTTGGGTTTTTGGGTGAGGCGGATTTCGTCTTCGGTGATCTCGGCCATCAGCGCGGCGCCGCCCATCGCAACAGCGCCAGGAGTCTTATCAAACCAGGTTCGCATGTCCTCACCCGGAATGCCGACCTTGTGGTATGGCGTTTCGTAGGTCGAGTAGTAGTAGGGCGTGGAGGCTTCAAACTCAGCGGCGCACGTGTCGACAATTTTGTATACGGGCTTTAGCCCAATCTCTTGAAGCATCCGCCTTACGCGAGCAGGCGTGGTGCGCCAAACACTTGCCAACTGAACGTCGGAATAACCCCACTGCTTTGCCTGATGAACTACTGGTTCGATGTCTTTGCCGAAGTAGTGTCCTCCAGAGTTCAGAATCGAAACTGCGTCTGTAAACGACGCAAGAATCTCCTCAAACTCCACCAACTCCAACATCTGCGCCAAGAACCACGGATCGATCTTCGTCAGCTGATGCACCTCGTCGATCGTCCACCCCATCTTCAGCGCGTAGCGGACGTAGTAGAGCCGGCCCTGCGACGGGACGGAGAGCTTCCGCCGAAGCTTGCCTTCGGGGATCGGCCACTCGGCGTCGGTGGATTCGCCTTGCGTGGTCTTGTCGGCGTTCAGGTCGTCATCGGCGCGGGCGGTGGGCGGCAAGCCACGCGCATCAGTGACACGGGCTTCCAGCCCGTGCGAGGTGTGTTGTGCGTCGGCAGTCGTGCGCTTTCCAGACTCCACCGCACCAGGCACGGGCTGGAAGCCCGTGTCACTGACGGGGCCGCTCGCCTTTGCCTTCTGCGCGTTCAGCCACTTGTCGTACTTGTCGAGGCCGAAACCGAAGCGCTTGACCTCCATGCTGCGGATGCCCTTTTGAAGGGCTTCCTTGAACGTCCGCCCGATCGCCATCGCTTCGCCGACGGACTTCATCTGCGTCGTCAGCGTCTCATCCGCGTCGGGGAATTTCTCGAACGTCCACCGCGGGATCTTGATGACGCAGTAGTCGATCGTCGGCTCAAAGCAGGCCGACGTGTAATACTCCCACTTGCCGTCGGCACCCTTCTTCGAGGTGATGTAGTTCGGCAGTTCGTCCAGCGTGTACCCGACCGCGAGCTTAGCGGCGAGCTTGGCGATCGGATAACCGGTCGCCTTGGACGCCAGCGCCGAACTTCGCGACACGCGCGGGTTCATCTCGATGACGACCATGTCTCCGTTGGCGGGGTTGATGCCGAACTGGATGTTGCTGCCACCCGTCTCGACGCCGACGGCGCGGATGACGGCGAAGCTCGCATCGCGCATCCGCTGGTATTCCTTGTCGGTCAGCGTCTGGATCGGGGCGACGGTGATGCTGTCGCCGGTGTGAACGCCCATAGCGTCGATGTTTTCGATCGAGCAGATGATGACGCAGTTGTCATTGCGGTCGCGGACGACCTCCATCTCGAACTCTTTCCAGCCGATGACCGACTGCTCGACGAGCACTTCGTTGGTCGGGCTGGCGTCGAGGCCGCGGGCGACGATCGTCTCGAACTCTTCGACGTTGTAGGCGATCCCGCCGCCGGTCCCGCCGAGCGTAAAAGCCGGGCGGATGATCAGCGGCAGGCCGAGTTCATCGAGCACCTTTCGCGCGTCTTCCAAGGTATGCACGACGCCCGACAGCGGCACCTTCAGGCCGATCTTCAGCATCAGGTCTTTGAACACCTGCCGGTCTTCGCCTTTGAAGATCGCCTCGCGGTCGGCGCCGATCATCTTCACGCCGTACCTGGTCAGGATGCCCTTGTCGAAGCAGGCCATGCCGGTGTTCAGGCCGGTCTGCCCGCCGAGGGTTGGCAGCAGGGCGTCGATGGGCGTGCCGTTGGCCTTCTCACGCTCCAGGATCTTCTCGACGGTCTCGGGGGAGATGGGCTCGATATAGGTGGCGTCGGCGAACTCCGGATCGGTCATGATCGTCGCGGGATTGCTGTTGATCAGGACGATGCGATACCCCTCCTCCCGCAGCGCGCGGCAGGCCTGCACGCCGGAGTAGTCGAACTCGCACCCCTGCCCGATGACGATGGGGCCGGAGCCGATGATGAGGATCGAGTGGATGTCGGTGCGCTTGGGCATGGGCGTGGTTGGTAACCGCTGTGCGGCGTAATCGGCCGGCGAACAATCCTAAGTGCCGGACAAGACTGAAGATGTGGCAGAAGCCACGTCCCCGGCAATGACCCGGACGTCTGCAAAATTCCGAGCACTGTACAGATGACGGCGGCGATTGCAAAACGACGTGGTTTTGGGGAGCGCTAAGCGGCGTCGCTGGGGCGAAGAAGAGAGATCACCACGGAGACGCGGAGACACGGAGGGCGACTCGACGGACGTGTCACTTTCGTGCCATCAGGAGTTGGGAGCATGCGACGTTCTGAGGAGCCGCGCACGGAGTGTACTCACGGAGTAAGCGGGAGCCCTTAGTATACGGGAATCTTGACGGTAAGCAGGAACCGTGACGGTTCGGGGTCGTCCCCACTTACTCCGTGAGTACACTTCGTGCGCGGCTCCTCAAAATGTCACACGCTCTCAGGGTGACGAGTGCGCCTCGTTCGCCCCATTGCCCTCCGTGTCTCCGTGCCTCCGTGGTGATCTCCTTCTTTCGGACCGACGAAAGCTCACCGCCGAAGGCTCACCCCCGCAGCGTTTCCAAGTCCTGGAAGTACGTCGGATACGTCTTGCTGACACATCCCGCGTCGCGGATTGTGACGCCCGCCGACTTCGTCCCCGCCAGCGCGAATGCCATCGCCATGCGGTGGTCATCGTAGGTGTCGATCGCGGAGGGTTTCAGCCGGCCGTCCTCGGGCGGCGTGATGATCAGATCGTCCCCGTCGATCTCCACCTCCGCCCCGAGCTTGCGAAGCTCTGTCGCCGTCGCGGCGACGCGGTCGGTCTCTTTCACCCGCAGCGTGTGCAGGCCGCGCAGGCGGGTCGTGCCCTCGGCAAACAGCGAAGCGACGGCCAGCGTCTGCGCCGTGTCGGGCATCTTCGAAAGGTCGACATCGATCGCCTCGAACCGGTCGGTCCCGCCGATTGTGATGAAGTCTTTGCCGAAGACCAGGTCGGCCCCCATCTGGTGCAGCAGGTCGGCAAACCCCACATCCCCCTGCAGGCTGGCCTTGCCCAGGCCGGCGATCGTGATTTTGCTGCCAGGGTGGATCGCCGCTGCGGCCAGGAAGTAGCTCGCCCCCGACGCATCCGGCTCCACCTGATACGACGTCGGATGGTAAACGCCTTGCGGGATGATGAGCTGCGTGGGCTCGGCGGTGTCGGGATCGCGGACCAGGTGCGGCGTAACGCCGAACTCGTCCATCAGCCGCAGCGTCATCGCGACGTAAGGCCAGCTCGTTTGGTTCGGTTCGAGGTTCACCCGAACCTCATGCCGGGCATACGGTGCGACCTGGCACAACGCCGACAGGAACTGCGACGACTGGCTGCGCCCGAACCGCACCCACCCGCCGGGCAGGCCGTCGGCGACGATCCGCACCGGCGGAAAGCCGGTTTCGCCGGGGTATTCGATCCGCACGCCCAGGTTGTGCAGCAGGTTGGCCAGTTCCCCGATCGGCCGCTGCCGCATGCGGGGAACGCCGTCGAGCGTGAAATCCCCATGCCCCAGGGCACACAGCGCGGCGACAAAGCGAATGGTCGTCCCGCTGTTGCCGCAGAACAACTCGGCCGACGACGCCGGCAACACCCCGCCCCGCCCGACGACGGTGGCAGTCCGAGTGGCTTCATCCACGGCTACGTCAAACCCCAGCTTACGCAGGCAGTCGAGCATGACCAGCGTGTCGTCGGCGAAGAGGATGTTGGAGACCGAGCAAGACCCACCCGCCAGCGCCGCCAGCACCAATGCCCGATTGGTCAGGCTCTTAGACCCCGGCGGGGTGACCGAGACGGAAAAGGGCTTGGAGAGAGGCTCAAGGGTGATGTCGCTCATCGGGCGGTCGAGGGTAGGGGATGGGAGGGGGAAGGTAAAGATTGGGGGGCGGCGTGCGCTTCGTCCCTTGGCGCGGTCATAAGGTGGGAGATCGCACGCTGCTAGTCAGAGCATGAAGACCGATTCGCGGTGATACAGCAGGAACTCCTTACTGGGCTCGGCCAGCTTCACTGGCAGATTGATTGGCTTGCCTTCGAATGGAGTGAAGTTCTGTTCCAACGCCGCTTGTGGGAAATAGGACTTCAGTTGTTTGCCGAGCACAACTCTGAGTTGCTCGTCGATGGTGATCAATCCGGCATCGAACGCCGCATCATGAAGACTGGACAGGCACAACCCGTTTCGTGGGTCGACCCGTTCATTCGGAAAACCGCTCCATGGTTTGATATGGCTTGCAACCAGTAGGCGCGGGACATGGATTCCACTGATACAGCAGCGAACGTTGTACGCGTTAAGGACAGCTTGTCGGAAGAACTGCTGCCCCCGCCGAACTTTGACTGTTGCGGTCGATTCCGTGGGACCCGTCCATGCGATGAACCTCGCCGCCGGCTCCAGCCGGACCTTATCGCGATGAAGAAAATCCACTTCGCGGCCGTCATCCTTTGTGAACAGGTCATGCAACAACTGCTCACTGGCCGGGGCAAGCGCGGGGAACTCCGTGTGAAATTCATCCCACATCGCACAATCGGTCTTGGTCGCGCCGGACAGGCCTCGTATTCCTCGGGCCTGCAACACGGGATCAAGTGATGCGAAGTTGGACAACTTCATGGCGAGGCTGCTTGGCGTTCGCCCCATCTTGCCGGCAACGTCGATAATGAGCTTGTTGCCCTTGTGGAGCTTCCCGAAGGGAAGCTTGCAGTAGACGTTCAGCGCGATCAGAAAGTGCTCTCGCGTCCACCCTACGCTCGTTGCTTTCGCCATTTCGGAAGTCTACCAGGCGGACTTCGCGTATTAACAACCCCCCCCGTTATCTAGTCTCGCTGGTCAAACAGGGTCCGCTCCTTGGGCATCCGAAGGGTATTGGCCGGCGAAGATGATCACCAATTGTAGCGGCGAGGCGAAAGCAACAGGCGATCGTCGTGAATGCTGGAGACTCGGGTGCCACTTGACCCCGCGCCGCCCATCTGCAACAATCCTTCCCCATGCACCAAGCGTGCGTTAAGACGCCCCCATCGTCTAGTGGCCTAGGACAGCCGGTTCTCAGCCGGCGAACAGGGGTTCGACTCCCCTTGGGGGTACTAAAACCCGCGAAAAATCGCGGGTTTTTTCATGCGCCGAAAGTATTTCGTCCACCTTTTCGTCCGCCGCCACCTCGTTGTCCGTAGGAGCCTTCCCGGCCTCTAACCTGATACGGGGCCTCCGGGAGACGCAGTCGGAATAAGTCGAGTTGTAGCGTGACCGGCAAACGCTGACTTGCCTGTGGGGACGATACTGGACGCAGAATGCCTATGGCCGAGCCCGATCGAGTACACTCAGCCCTAAAGGTCGTTTGACCTGCCGGTTCGGAGGATCCGCCGGCTCGACTCCTCGAAAGACCGCAAAAGATGGGGCGTTCGCGGCACTTAAGGCGTGCAATTTAGTTCGGAATCCGTTAGGATGTCGGTTTTGCTCAAGCGCCGGACGTAAGTAGGAGAGGCGGATGAAGGTTGGGCCTCAAATCAAAAACCTAAAGGCCTCGCGCGGCGCGGCAGGAGTGGTCGTTCCTGATTGGGTCGACCAGATTAGGCCACCACGAAGTGAAGCCTTGGTTTATCCCAAGTCCTTGCAGGACTCGGTAGACGATGTAGGCAGGATGCTTTCGCTTCCGGCACCCACCGCCCCGCGAGTTCTGCTTTTCGGTCCGCCCGGAGTCGGGAAGACGGCGACTTTGCGGAACTGGGCATTCGGATCGACACGACCGTTTTGGTGGGTACGTGCGGACAGGTTGATCACCTCCTTTCTAGGGGGAACTGTATCTAACTTAACGCATCTTTTCCGTGCTGCCCGCGAGGTGGGTGCAGTATTGGTGTTCGATGATCTAGATGCGTATGCGCGTCGCCGTGACGATCCTCGCGAAGGTGGCGAGAGCCGAAGGACAGTTGTCGGCTTACTAAGTGCGTTAGACGAGACGGCCGGTTCAGTTGCAGTAGTTGCAGC
The DNA here is from genome assembly GCF_015169395.1 of Humisphaera borealis. Lineage (GTDB taxonomy): Bacteria > Planctomycetota > Phycisphaerae > Tepidisphaerales > Tepidisphaeraceae > Humisphaera > Humisphaera borealis. Next base: position 3,164,247 of record NZ_CP063458.1, on the reverse strand, counting down.
GACAAACCTGCCCGAGTCGGTGGATCCGGCTGCGCTCCGCCGCTTTCAACACATGCTTGCGTTTCGGCCACTAGGCGTCGACCATACGAAGTTGCTGGTTCGCCAAGCTTCGGGGGTGAAGCGAGTGTCGCCAGAACTTGTGCGGCTTGCACGCAAGATGTCTCCGGCCGAAGTCGTCGACGCTCTCCAGCATGGCCTAAAGGTGGCGGATACGGCGGCGGCTGCAAGGAGTCTTCGCGCACGGGCCGACGCCATGTCGATGATTGGGAAGTCAAGATGAGCGAACAACGGCGGGCATTGCGGCGATTCCCACGCCAGTGGTTCTCAACCGAGGAGTTTGTACCTCAAGGCGGCAGTGAACCGCGAGAGGACGGCTTTAGCCGACCCGCGCATGCCGCGAACTTACTTGCGGGGGTACGCCGAGCCCTGTTGTCTAAGCCTAAGGATCCGCTCGTACCGGACGAGCACATCTTTTTCGCCGCACGTACTTGGAAGGGTCGTCCGTCCCTACGCCGAAACCTCGACCGTATCCAAGCCAAGGTTCACCGAGTGTTGCCGGATGGTGGTATCGTCGCTAGCTGGGGATCACGAGCGGACTACGATGACTCGAAGCGCTACATTGGCCAGTATAGTAGCAAACAGGCGGTTACTGCAGATTTAGACTACATCGATTCTATTAAAGGGCTCGACTACAAGGACAAGCTCGGGAAAAGCCTCCTTGAGATCTTAGAGCGGGGAGACACCTCACGCACGGGTCTCCTCGAGCTCGTCTTTTACCCTCATTACAACGCCAAGGAAATCAGCGTCATTATCGAGTCGATTAGGGAAGAGCTTGGGCCAAGAGGCTTGGTCTTCCAAAAGTTGGTTGCCGGTGTCGGTCGATTCACCAGCACATGGCAAGGACCGCTCGCGTTGTCAGAAGATATCGCGAAGCGCGTCGAGGCGGTCGCGTTGGTTGAGCAAGCTGGCGAGTTACGTCCTGCTGCGAGACACCGAGCAGCTTCCGGCGGGAGCGGAGGCAAGCTGTCAGTGGTTGTTGCTCCGCATGTCCCGGAGATTGCCGTTTTCGATACGGGTGTGCATGCCAGCCATCCGCTTTTGGCCGGAGTCGTCCTCACTGGCGACCCACAAGTCGATCTGAGCGACTTTGACCCGGAAGGGGGGCATGGAACGTTCGTCGCCGGAGTGATTGCTTACGGTGAAGACCCGGAAAGGCAAGTCCGAGCAGACGGTCGGCTTCACGCTCGCGCCGTTGTGCATTCGCGGAGAGTAGAACTTGCAGGCATACCTGGCGGACTGAACCTGGATAGCTACGGTGCGGTCGCAGAGGCTGTGAGTGCTCTCCGTCCAAGGACGAAAGTCTTCACGGCTTCCGTCAGTACAGCTGTGCCGATCGATAGTGACAACGTCAGTCCCCAAGCATTAAACATTGACCTGATTTCGCGCAAATACGGCGTATTGTTCGTGTTGCCTACTGGGAACCTTCCCAACGTCGTGGGTGACCAGCTTTCGCCCGATCAGCCTAATTTTCTCGACCCGGCAACGTGGCATTCCGATCCAAATGCGCAGATGGGGCGGCCGGGTGAGGCGTTCAATGCTATAACGGTCTCGAGTTACGCGGAACGCCAAGTGGGGCAGGAATACTCGCATCCCGGCCATGCCACCGTTTACTCGCGGCGTGGTCCAGGTCCGAAGCAATTCCCAAAGCCTGATTTGTCGGAAGCCGGGGGAAACTGCGTTCTTAGTATTAATCCGGACGACCCCACAGATGTGGCGATCGATGTTGACGATGACGATGACGCCGCAATCAAGAGCCTTAAAGCTCCTACTGGAACGGCTAAGGACTTTGGGACCAGCTTCGCTGTGCCGAAAGTGGCATTTGCGCTTGCCCGGCTCGTGAAACTATTCGAAAGCTCGGCTGAGACGAGATATGCCCCGCTTCTCGCGAAGGCTTATCTGACACACGTCTGTCAGTGCCCCGAGACCGCAGGACCATTTCCCGCTGATTGGACTGATCAAGACAAGAGGGATTCCCGGCATCTTCTCTATGGACATGGCGTCCCCGATCAAGCCGCTCTTGATGGAGTGCTCCCGACCGAGATATGTTTCTTCGCTACATCTGAGATGCGACGGAGGCAACGTCACGTCTACACATTGAAGCTGCCCGTCAACATTGTAAACGCCCTGCCGGAGGTTCGGCTTCGTGTGACGTTGACCTATTTCACTAAAGTCGACCCGACGGCTTTGGACGCCGAACTGTACTCGCTTGTCGATCTCGCCCCCGTAGTTCGCTGGGGTGGGAAGACGCTCGCGAAGACGCAGCGAGGTGGTCCGTTGACCGATTTCTACCCTCTGAAAAGTTTTGAAGTAAAGTTTTCGCGGCCAAGGGAGGGCGAGCCGTCTGCAAGAGGTCAACCGACAGTTGAAATCACGATGAGGGACCGGGTGTCGGATGAAGATGATTTCGCACAGCCCTACGCAATCATTATCAGCATGATCAGCCCAACTGGTGAACTGCTCATTAACGACCTGATTCAGGAAGTTGAGAGCGAATGAGGGTCGGTCTTATGAGATCGATCGTTTCTTAACCGGCCCAACTACCTCCACTAGGATTGGGACGGTGCCAACGAAGGATGGAATCTCGCTCCCTTCGGGCGGTGCCTCACGCAAGTTCACTTTGACACCGTACTCATCCCCGACCTTTGCGATACCCACGCCGACGACGATCCCAAGACGGCCGACCCTTGCCGCCGCTTCATCCTTCGCTGCTCGTGCTTGGTCGAGGGTCGCCAACGACTCGCCTCCGTGGTGGTTCCGTTCCCAGATCATAGGAGGTCAACCTTCATCTGGTCTAACACGACCTTGAGCGGATTGCTGTACGTGAGGCCCGCGCCATTCTCACCGCCCTGATCGGTTCCAGCGAACAGTAAGGCAATGCCCCGCAATGAGTCGTCGACGATCAACGACCCGCTGTCCCCGCCGGCCGAAAACGCGTCGGCCCCTTCGCCCTCGACCTCAACTTGGTTGTCGAATCTGAGGTCGCCAAGTCCGAAGGAGACAACCACGTTGTCCATCTCGAAGGCCGTTACGCGGCCACGGGTAAGCCCCGTGGTGCGACCCACCTTGGCGACCGCTGCACCGCTATCTAGGAAGGACGGGCCGAGCCCCGTAACCACGCCCAAACCATCGAGATCGTTCGGCTTGTACGAGATCGATTCGTTTATCGTTGCCACAGCGCAATCCGCAGCATTTGAACCATTCACCTTCAGCTTCAGGAAGTTGACTAATTGCCCAACGACATCATTCGGTCGGCGGCCACCGTCATAGTCTCCGGGCTGAAGGATGTGGTCGCCGACCGCTGCATCGTTCTCGTTCGCTAAAACGTGGTTATTTGACAGCATCAAGACTGAGCCATCCTTGCGGCTCTTTACAAAACAACCCAGCGTTCCTGCTGTGAGCTTGTAGTGGCCAACGGAACAACCGCAACGGAGCGGCCGCTGTCTCCGCTGATGCCATGGAGTCGCTGATTTGTATGCGCGACCGATATACTGGACATCCACCTCATTCTTCGCCTTCTTGACGACCGCCTCAAACTCGGGCGTGTTTCCGACTTCCCGACGCTGTAAGCGGATGGCCAGTACAAAATCGCTGTTGGCCTTCTTTCGAATGCCAAATGCCATCGTTCGTTCGGGGCCCGCCCGGCCCGCCTTTGGGCTAGCCGGTACAGCGAGAGACTGCGCCCTCGCCGGCTTTAAGAGCTTTTCTGGAATGGTCTTGCTGAGCGCTGCTTTCAACTCGCGAACCGATTCTAGTTGCACGTTGTTCCCCTTTCTTGTGGACGGCTGTTGTACACAGCCGGAGGTGTGTCGGCAACCTAAACGCGGAACGGGGCTTGCGGCAAGCGTTTCGTCAACGGCAACGCCGTGGCGTGAGAGAGTTGCGATGCCTGGCCGGGGAACTACCGCGAATACTTTGACTACGGCATATTCCGGACGTCTGATTTATAGGCGCGATGGCAGCGGGATCTGGCTCGACGAACTAACCCCGCGAAGGTCATTTGGGTCTGGGACGGGCTTAGTGGAACCGCCATTCCGCCCGAAAAACGCGGTTCTGTGCCACCTTGGGGGTACTCAACCCGCCGAAAGGCGGGTTCTTTTTTTGCGCAGAGCTGACCATGTCGCCAGCCGTCGTCTTTGCGGAAAAGACTCAGCCGCACGACAGTGCGGCCGGCGGCAGATCTCTGCCGATCCGCTTGACCTCATACCCAAACCCGTTCCCCGTGATCGTGCTCAGATCCACCTGACCGTTCCGCCGCTGGTAGATGCCGGGGTGGACCCTGGCTTCGATCTCTGATGCGGCGGGGTAGAACTGCATGGCGTTGGTCTCGACGCCCATGATCGTGCCGGCGTGGGCGGCCAGCAGGACGTGAGGGATCTGCGCGAGCATGGGGTTGGTCAGGTCCTGCACCATCAGCGTCATGCCGTGAGCCTTGGCCCAGCAGAGCGACAGCAGGGCGCCGGTTTGTGTCTTGCACGTCTTGAGCGCCACGCCGGTCCAGCCGAGTTCGCGGCCGAGAGCGACGTGCTTCCAGTCATGGGCCGACTCATCGAGGAACAGCGGCTTGCGGGCGCTGACGCTGTGCGTGTCGATGCGATGGACTTCCAGCTCGTACGGGAACGGCTGCTCGACATACAGCAGCATGCCGTAGAGGCGGGGGTGCTCGTCGCGCAGGCGGTCGAGGATCTCGTTGACGTACGCCGGGTCGGTGACCATGCAGTTGAAGTCGGCCGTCAGCCAATCAACACCGCCGGCCAAGGCGATCTGGCCGACCTTCACCGTGCGGGTGTAGTCCCAGGCGGCATCGTTGCCACGCAGCTTGATCTTGAGGCACTTCAGGCCGTCGGTGCGAATCCAGTCGGCGAGCAGCACAGGATGGCCGTCTTTCGGCTCGGTGCCGGTCAGTTCGCTTTCGTCGATGGGATCGACACCGCCCACCAGGTGCCAGGCGGCAAGTGTGTCGGGCCGTTTTAAGGTCAGGAAATCGCCGGGGAATTTGCCATGGAAGTCCACGCCGGAGCCCTTCGCGGGGACCAGCAGGTCGGCCAGGGAACGCGACATGAACCGGCTGTTGTACGTCTGGTAGATGGGGACACCTTGCGCCCTGCCGTAGGCATCATGGACTGCGATGTCGAAGAGCGAACAGCAGACCAGTGCGGCGAGCCAGGGCATCGGCTCGGCGTTCCGTTCGGCGTTAAAAGCCTTGAGAAGAGTCGGCAGCTCGTGCTCGATGAAGTCGTTGCCGACTTCGATCGGATGACCGGTTTGCGCAAAGCCGGCCCAGGATCGGGCGAGAATCTGGCAGAACTGCTTCAGGGCGTCGTGACGGGCATCGTACGAGAGCTTGCTGGGCCAGACCCAGGTGACGCTGAGTGGCGTTTCGCCCCAGCCTTCGGCCTCTCTGCCGTCGGCGACTTTAACCGTCACGCGGACGCGGGCACAGGTCACATAGGTGACGACCTCGCCGCCAAACTTCAGCGGCATGCGGGTGTGAACGGGCAGGAAGTAGAGTTCCGTCGCGGTGCAGCGGATGTCGGTTGGCTTTCCCATGGGTTGGGGAAAGTGTCGTCGGTCCAAGGCGATATCGCCAGTAACGGCGGGTGATACCCGCCAGATGGCAACAAGCGGTCGCTTCAGATGTTTCATCGAGTATGGAACCCCAACCCTGGCAATGCAAAATCTCTGCCGTCGCCGTATGTCTGCTGTCACTTGTGACTTCGGCAATCGCCGCCGATAAGCCCGCCCTGCGCGCCGGGGCGGCGGCGTCGGACATCACGCCCAAAGAGTTCCCGCTGAACATGCCCGGCGGATTCAGCGCGAACATGGCCGAAAAGGCTCACGACCCGCTGCATGCCCGTGCCATGGTGCTCGATGACGGAAAGACCACGATCGCGATGGTCGTCGTCGACAACCTGGGGGCATCGCCGGAGGTGCTCGACGAAGCCAAGGCGATCGCATCGAAGCAGACGGGCATTCCGACCAGTCAGATGCTCGTCAGTTCAACGCACACACACAGCGCGCCGTCGTCGAATTCGACCAGCAGTCCGCAATCGATCGCCTATCGCAAAGTGATCGTCGATGGGATTGCCGATTCGATCATCCGCGCGCACGCCGGGCTTCGGAACGCGGCTGTGGGGGCGGCATCTCACCCGTTGCCGGACGAAGTATTCAATCGTCGCTGGTACCTCAAGCCCGGGAAGATGCCGCTGAACCCTTACGGGAAGCTGGATACCGTGAAGATGAACCCCGGCACCAGCCCCGACGTGCTCGACCGGCCGGCAGGCCCGACCGACCCGGACATCACCGTGATTTCCGTGCAGGACGCCAAGCGAAGGCCGATCGCGCTCTTTGCCAACTATTCGCTTCACTATGTCGGCGGGATGCCGCCAGCACAGGTGTCGGCCGACTACTACGGCGAGTTCGCACGGCTGATGCCGTCGCGTGTTCGTGGCGACGAGAACTTCGTGGCGATGATGTCCAACGGCACGTCCGGCGACATCAACAACATCCCGTTCGGCATTGTCCGCCCGCCGCGAGAGCCGTTCGAGCAGATCCGCATCGTCGCCGGAAAGGCCGCCGACACTGCGTACCTTGCTCAGCGCAAGATCGAGAAGCACAGCAGCGATGCCACCCTGGGCATGTTGCAGCGCGAGATCACCCTGAAGTATCGCCGGCCGACACCCGAACAGGTCGAGGCCGCCCGGGCGATCGTGAAGATCAAGGACAAGGACGAGATCGAAAAGCTGCCCCGCCTGGCGCAGAACTATGCCCGAAGCACCATCGCCGCCGCCGAGCGGGCCGAAGATACGCTGACGGTCAAGATTCAGGCGATCCGCATCGGCGACCTGGCGGTCTGCGGATTTCCCTTCGAAACCTTTGTCGAGACCGGACTGGATATGAAGAAACGCAGCCCGTTCCCGCAGACCATGGTGATCGGCCTGGCCAACGGCCGTCACGGCTACCTGCCGACTCCCGAGCAGCACAAGCTGGGCGGTTACGAGACGTGGCTGGGAACGAACGTCGTTCAGGAAGACGCATCGGTCATCCTGAGCAACAACCTCCTTGAGATGCTCGGAGAGTTGAAGAAATCGCAGTGAATTCCACTGAATTCGAGCGGCCGACATGCCGGGCGATTGGGTTCCCCCCGCTGTCCGATAACGGCCGATCGCGTTGCGGTCGCGAAAGCTTGTTCGTCTGCGAGCACACATCGGGTCGATGTTCGGACGATGGGCGCTACAACGCAGCAACACGATAGGTGCCGGAGACGGCTTGGGTTTTTCAGTCTTGTGTCGATCCTGATGGCAGTTGCAGGCGGCGCCGTGCCGACACGCGCGGGGGTACTCCTCGATTACGGCACGCTCGGCGGCAATACGTATGTGGCGGTCCGTGACCCATCGCTTTCCTGGTCGGAGGCGGCGGCGGCAATCGCGCCTTTCGGCGGGCACCTGGTCACCATTACCTCTGCCGCCGAGCAGGCATTCGTCGAGCAGTTGCTTCAGTCGGGAAACTCTCAGGGCGGCGCTTATTGGATCGGCCTGCAGAAATCCTCCGGCACATACAACTGGATCACCGGTGAGCCGGTGTCATACACGAACTGGCTTCCCGGCCAGCCGGACAACAATCAGGGTGCCGAAACCGTCGGCTCGATTCTCTGGAGCATTCCCGGCGAACACCCGGCCGGCACGCCGGGCGAATGGAACGATCTGCCAGACCCCTATCACTCGGCCTTTTCGACATACGTCGATCTGAACAACGGCGGCTTTATCGCCGAGTACAGCGGCATCCACAGTGTCGGGGCCAACGGCGCACCCGGCGGCGCTCCGCCAGCTTCGGTGCCGATTCCTCCCGCGGTGGTCATCGGTTCGCTCGGCCTGATACTCGCCGGCCGGAGTTGCCGTCGGGCGCGCGGCGCGTGAACAACAGGATCGCGGCACCCGCGTCCGTCCACCCGCGTTCCGGTTTCGTCAACACCTTGCCTGCATAAAGCCTGCGTGCTCCAATGCGCTTCGAACCCCGAAGGGCATTTTTCACATGAGCAAACTCACCCAATCTCCCGCCTGGCAGGCACTCGCGACCCACCACCAGCAGATGCAGTCCGTCCACATGCGCGAGCTGTTCGCGAAGGACGCCGGTCGGTTTGATTCGTTCAACCTGAAGTTCGAGGACATCCTGCTCGACTACAGCAAGAACCGCATCACCGCCGAGACGATGAAGCTGCTGCGGGCCCTGGCCACCCAGGCCGACCTGTCGGGATGGACGGCGAAGATGTTCGCCGGCGAGAAGATCAACACCACCGAAGGCCGCGCCGTGTTGCACGTGGCCCTGCGCAACCGCAGCAATCGGCCGATTATCGTCGATGGGCAGGACGTCATGCCCGCCGTCAACGCCGTGCTGAAGCACATGCGGGAGTTCTCCGATGCCGTCCGCGGCGGCTCATGGCTGGGCTACACCGGCAAAAAGATCACCGACATCGTCAACATCGGTATCGGCGGATCGGACCTCGGCCCGGTCATGGTCACCGAAGCGCTCAAGCCATATTCCAAGCGTGACCTGAAGGTGCACTTCGTCAGCAATGTCGACGGCACGCACATCGCCGAGACGCTGCGAACGCTGAACGCCGAGACCACGTTGTTCCTGGTAGCGAGCAAGACGTTCACCACGCAGGAAACCATGACCAACGCGCAGAGCGCGCGGGCGTGGTTCCTGAAGTCGGCGGGAGACGAAAAGCACATCGCCAAGCACTTTGCCGCGCTGTCGACCAATGAGCCGGCGGTGAAGAAGTTCGGCATCGACCCGGCCAACATGTTCGAGTTCTGGGACTGGGTCGGCGGGCGTTACTCCCTCTGGAGCGCCATCGGCCTGCCCATCGCGCTGGCGATCGGCATGGACAACTTTGAAGAACTACTCGCCGGCGCACACGCGATGGACGAGCACTTCCGCACCGCGCCGCTGGAGCAGAACCTGCCGGCGACGCTGGCGCTGATCGGCGTCTGGTACAACGACTTCTTTAACGCTCAGACGCTCGCGATCCTGCCATACGACCAGTACCTGCACCGCTTCGCCGCGTACTTCCAACAGGGGGACATGGAGAGCAACGGCAAGTACGTCACCAAGGACGGCCAGACGATCGCCGACTACCAGACCGGCCCCATCGTCTGGGGCGAACCCGGCACCAACGGCCAGCACGCGTTCTATCAGCTCATCCATCAGGGAACGAAGCTGATCCCGTGCGACTTCATCGCGCCGGCCCAATCACAGAATCCCATCAGCGATCACCACCCCATCCTGCTGAGCAACTATTTCGCGCAGACCGAGGCCCTGATGAAAGGCAAGACGGCCGACGAGGTCCGCGCCGAGCTGACCAAGGAAGGCAAAACCGGCGCGGCACTGGAAGCACTCATTCCGCACAAGGTTTTCCAGGGCAACAAGCCGACGAACAGCATCCTGTTCAAGAAGCTGACACCGCGAACGCTCGGCAGCCTGATCGCGCTCTACGAGCACAAGATCTTCACGCAGGGCGTCATCTGGAACATCAACAGCTTCGATCAGTGGGGCGTCGAGCTGGGTAAACAGCTCGCCAAGGCGATCCTGCCGGAGCTGGGCGGCGACGCGAAGGTGACGACGCATGATGCGTCTACGAACGGGTTGATCAATTACTACAAGGCGCAAAGGTAGGGCTGTCCGTGACAAGGGTTTCCAGCCCGTGCGATCAGTGCACGGACTTCCGGACTCATGTTCATCCTCAGCTTCGCCGTCGCTTCCGGCTCCCTAAGAGAGGAAAAACGAGACAGTGCAAAGGGAATAACTTTGGGCTCCCGCATCGCTCTCAAAGGCTGGAAGCCCGTGTGACCCGCCTTGTCGGTCATGGCTTCCAGAAGGTGTACCAGTTCCCGCAGTATCGTCGGAAGATGCACCCTTCGACGTTCACAGACTCCGGTAGCGGCGTCGGACTGTACGCCAGTCCTTCATAGTCAAATGGATTGCCGCCCCGGAACGTCGCGAACCGCATCCCGCCACCGGACAACCGTTGGATGTCTTTAACCTTGGTAAACCAGACGGTCTGGTCGGGAGGCATCGGCGCGCCGGGCGGTGTCGCGGCAACCTGTGTCGCAATCCGTTCCAATTCCGAGCGGGCGAACCAGAATCGCAGATTGATCCCGGGGTTGCTGTTTACGATGACAAACACGACCGCTGGTGCCCAGGTCCATCGCCACCAGCTTGAACGTTGATCCCACGATCGGCGAAGGTTGGCGAGAAGCGATGTGGCCCAGGTCGCACCAATGAGCAGCAAGGCGCCAAGGATGGCAAACGCGGAGACAAAGAGCACGCTCGACGACAGGACATTCTGCATCCAGCCTGTCGCAAGCATGATCGCGGTCAGTACACCGAAAGCACCAGCAAACTGCCACCCGGGCGGGCGGAAGGGGCTGAACCGGGCCTTTTTGTGATTGCTCGGCATCGTAGATTGCTCGCGGTCTGACATTGGAGCACTGGGGATCGATCCCTATTCGACCACAGTATCGCACTCCCGGGCCGGAAGGTGCATGATATGGATTGACGAATTGCCAGATGGTCTCCAATGATGTCAGGCTGGCGCTTCCAATTACAGCTCTTCTCAAAAGGTCCGCCCCATGCCCACTCTCGCCTACGCCGCCCAGTCCGCTACGTCGCCGCTCGCGCCTCTGGCGATCAACCGCCGGGATCCGCTGCCGACCGACGTCGCGATGGACATCCTTTACTGCGGCGTCTGTCACTCCGACCTGCATCAGGCCCGCAACGAGTGGCAGGGCACCACCTTCCCCTGCGTTCCGGGGCATGAAATCGTCGGGCGGGTGACGAAGGTCGGGTCGAAAGTGCGCAAGTTCAAGGAGGGTGATCTCGCCGCCGTCGGGTGCATGGTCGACTCGTGCCGATCCTGCGAAAACTGCAAGCGGGGCCTCGAGCAGTACTGCCTCAACGGCTGCACGTTCACCTACAACTCGCCGGACAAGATCTCCGGTGGAATGACGTTCGGCGGATACTCGACGGGCGTCGTGGTTGATGAGGCGTTCACGCTCAAGGTGCCGACGTCACTCAACCTGGCTGCTACGGCGCCGCTGCTGTGCGCCGGCATCACCACCTACTCGCCAATGCGGCACTGGAAGGTGTCCAAGGGTCAGAAGGTCGGCGTTGTCGGACTCGGCGGGCTCGGGCACATGGGTGTGAAGTTCGCCCGCGCGTTCGGCGCCCGCACGGTGCTGTTTACCACCAGCCCGGGCAAGGCTGACGACGCGAAGCGGCTCGGTGCCGACGAAGTGGTGGTCTCAAAGAACGCCGGCGAGATGGCCAAGCACACCGGCAGCTTCGATTTCATCCTCGACTGCGTGTCGGCCCAGCACGACATCAACGCCTACCTGAACCTGCTGAAGCTCGACGGCACCTTGTGCCTGGTCGGCGCACCTGAGCACCCGTTGCCGGTGTCGGCGTTCAGCCTGCTTTTGCCGCGAAAGCAGTTCGCCGGCAGCGGCATCGGCGGGGTTGCCGAGACCCAGGAGATGCTCGACTTCTGTGCCGATCACGGCATCGTCAGCGATATCGAGATGATCAAGATGCAGGACATCAACACCGCTTACGACCGCCTGCTGAAGGGCGACGTGAAGTACAGGTTCGTGATCGACATGGCGTCATTGAAGGCGTGATGTTCGAGGGAGACACGAAGAGACGAAGTGACGCAGATGTGCAGGCCCAACGGGCCGTGATTCCATAGCCCAGGGCAGCGCCCTGGGACAATTGGCAGCGATCGCTCAAGGCCTGAAGGGCCGTGATACGCCCTCCGGTATCCCGGCCTTTCAGGCCTTACGCCATCCGCCCACCAAACCCGGGGCGTTGCCCCGGGCTATAGGATCTCGGCCCTTCGGGCCTGTTCGTGCCGGGGTTACTTTCATCACCTCGGTGTGGCGCAGCCGGCGTCGCGAAGGACTCGGCGTAACCAACGACTCCGTTGCCCGCGTCGAACATCGGATCGACCGACTTGGGCAAACAACTACGCTTGCTCATGCACCCCCTCGGTTACAGCAAGCCCTCGATGAGCGAGCACGCCGTGCCAATCGCGTCGGCGCCGCGCATGCGGTCGGCGGCCTGGCGGCAACTCTCCCTTATGTCTCTCGATGTCGTCAGCTCCGTCAGCACGCAGGCGACGTACGGCGGCTTATAGTGCCTGGGGTTGACGGTCCGGGCGACGCCGATCTTTTCGAGGCGTTCGGCGTTGTCAGGTTGGTCGTGGGCGAATGGTTGCACCAGCTGCGGCACACCCGCCGCCAGGGCCTGCGCCGATGTGCCGATCCCGCCATGGTGAACGAGCGCCGCACAGCGCGGGAGTAGTTCGCTGAACGGGGCGTAATCGATATGAATCACGCCCGGCGGGAGGGATTTGGGCACCTGTTCGCGTTTGCGCGTCAACAGGACGCCTCGAAGACCGGCAAGTCTGCACGCCTCGGCGGAAGTGGCGAAGAACTCATCGGCGTGGAACATCGCCGACCCCGGTGTAAACGCGACCGGTGCCGGGCCGGCCGAGAGAAACGCCGCCAGCGCCGCCGGCAGCGGGGTCACCCCCTTTTCGTCGTACATTGGAAAACCGACCGCGTGGGTATGGGGCGGCCAGTCGGGCTGCACCGCGCAGTACCAGTCGGGAAACATTGCCAGGACCAGCGTCGGCGAATGCCACCAATGCTTGAGCACGCCTTTGATCGGCGGCAACGACAACTCGGCGCGGAAGGTGTTGAGCCCCGGGCAGATCGCCCGGTCGATCATTCCGTTGGCGACGAGGAACAGAATTCGCTTCAGCCACCTTGGGGCCCAGTTGATGGAAGGTCCGCCGGGCAGGCGGGGCGTTTCGTAGACGCTCTGGAAGAGGGCCGGCGACAGGTGCATGGAAACGAAAGGCAGCCCGAGCTTTTCCTGCGCCAGTCGACCGGCCAGGGCCAGGCTCGTCCCGATGGCCAGTAACTGACCGGGCTGCTCTGCATGAAGTTCGGCCAGGATGTCGTAGGTGGGCCGGGCCAGGTCCATCAGGGAGCGTGCGACGGCGAAGAATGCCCGTTTGGGGTGCCAGATGTCGGGATCGCTGATGGTCTGTAGGTACTGCTCGGAGGTGCTGGTGGCGATGAACGCGAGCCCCGCGTCGCGGACGAGCGATTCGAAGTGGCCGTTGGTGATAACAGTGACCCGGTGCCCGCGTGCCTGAAGGCGAAGGCCGAGCCCGACCGCAGGATGGACGTCGCCATGGCTGCCGACGGGAAGGAGAAGGATGTGCATGGGTAGTTTGTCACTTGTCACTTGTCACTTGTCACTTGTCACTTGTCACTTGTCACTTGTCACTTGTCACTTGTCACGCCGAGCGAGCGGATCATATTGTCGTCGGTCAGTTGTCAGTTGTCAGTTGTCAGTTGTCAGTGACCAGTGACCAGTGACCAGTGACCAGTGACCAGTGACCAGTGACCAGTGACCAGTGACCAGTGACCAGTGACCAGTGACCAGTGACCAGTGACCAGTGACAAACGACAAACCCACCGGCGTCATGACGCCGGTGGGTATTGGTTGGTTCTGAAACGGCCGCGAGTTGTTACTTCGCGACGACTTCGACGCGGCGAACCTTGGTGGCTTTCATGCCCTTGGGTCCGTCTTCGAAGTCGTACTCCACCGTCTCGTTTTCCTGCAGGGTCTTGAACCCGGTGCCCTCGATCACCGAATGGTGAACGAAGACGTCCTTGCTCGAGCCATCAGCGGTGATGAACCCGAAACCCTTTTGGTCGTTAAACCACTTGACCTTTCCTGTGGCCATAAGAGCCACTCCTTTCGGACGAGGCGTGACGAGCTCGCGCGCCCGTGGAGATATGAGTCGAACCCGTCCGCCGTACTGCGGCACCGTCATTCCCGCCGAGCCCTTCCCGAACGGACTGCGTTCCCGATGCCAGAGGACGCAACAAAACAGCACGGAAGAATATCGTTTGGCTCACAGAACGCAAAAAAAGAAAGTGGATTCCACCAGACGGGTTGACCACCGTTTATCCACATGCCGGATGTCAACCGCGCAAGCGGCGCATTTTCAGAGACCTTCCGAGGCCTACAGAGGGGACACAATCACGCCACCAAGCCGCGCGGACGCAGCAACAAAATAGAATGACATAAACTCTTGATCGTAAGATTCTTAAAACCGACTTCGTCACACTGCCGTCGATCGCTCGTCAGTTTTCCCGGATGAGGAATCCTTAATCTTTGCGCTCGACATAAGTTATGGAGAGCCGTCGGTGGAAATCGTGGCGAATCCCACACAGGTTATCCACAGTCGAGGCGATGAAGCGCGCGCTTGATTTCGGCGGGCCATCTCCGCAAGATGCCCGGCGACTGGCTCGTCGTTCGCCTTCGGCACGGATGCGCCGGGCTGGGAAGGCAATTGGCGTCAGGACGTAACGCCTCATTTCATGAATCTGCTGGAAACCACCCAACTCGTTAAGATTTACAACGACCGCCGCGTCGTCGATGAGGTCAGCTTCGGCCTTCATCGCCAGGAGGTGGTCGGGCTGCTGGGGCGCAACGGGGCTGGAAAAACGACCACCTTTCGGATGATCTTGGGGATGGTGTCGCCCGACAGCGGGGCCGTCTCGTTCGACGGGCACAACATCACGCACATGCCCATGTACAAGCGGGCTCGGCTGGGCATCGGCTACCTGTCGCAGGAACGCAGCGACTTCCGCCGACTGACCGTCTGGCAGAACCTGATGGCGATCCTGGAGACGCTGCGGATGAGTTCGCTGGAGCGCCGTCGTGTCGCCGACCGCCTGCTCTCGCAGTACGGCCTGGTGCGGCAGAAAAACCAGCTCGCCAATACGCTCTCCGGCGGCGAACGCCGCAAGATGGAGATCGCCCGGGCGCTGGTGACCGATCCGATGCTCATCCTGCTCGACGAGCCGTTCGCGGGCGTCGACCCGATCGCCAAGGAAGAACTCAGCCGTGAGGTCCGCCGGCTGAAAGACGAGTTCCGCAAGACGGTGCTGATCACCGACCACGACGTCGCATTCACGCTGCGGGTGGTGGACCGGGCACTCATCATCGACGAAGGCCGCGTTCACTTCGAAGGAACGCCACGAGAAGTGATCAACGATCCCGGCGTTCGCAGTGCGTACCTGGGTAACACATTCCGCGGCGACGAGTTCGACCACCCGAATCCGACGCACGGCATGACTACCTAGCACGGCGCGTTGTGGGTGGCATGGGCAAGCGTAGTCGCTTGCCCGTGGCAAACGTCGGACGGCGATCTCACGGGCAAGCGACTACGCTTGCCCATGCCACGCAAGGATGCCGTCCCCGTGCGTTAAGGCTTGACCGCCTGCGCCGTTGGCGGTGGGTTCTGACCGGCTTTGAGCTCCGCGATCAGTTTGGTCGCTCGTTCCTTCGTGGCGAAGACGACTGCGCCGTCGGCGAAGAGAACGTGGAACCCCTCGGGGTCGCCGTGCAGGCCTGGGGGTTCATACGCCAGCACGGTGTGCGTGCTGACGCGTCTGCCTCCGGCCGATCGCATGGCCAGCCCTTTCCCAAGATAGACATACGTCAGGTGTTGGCCGGCGGCGACGAGCCTGGCTTTCTCGGCTTGCGGCAGGTCGATTGGTGCGGCCGCGTGCCCGCCCGACGGGCAGACGACGACGTCCGCCTGCAGCCCCCCGGTGCCGATCAGGTCGCCGAGCGAGTCGGGGAACCGGCCGTCGGACCGGTCGCTGGCGCTGGCGATCAGCGCGTAGCCGATGGTCTGTAGATTCGTCTGACAGGCGGCGCGGTGGACTTCCGCCAGTCCTTCATTGAGCCTCGGAAGCACCATCAGTGCCAGAAGCGATGCCAGAACGAACTCCGTCAGGCAGACGATGGTGCCGGTCGCCGCGACGCCGAGCCGCACGCGGCGTCCTGGTTGGCGTCGAAGGCCCCTGGTTCGCGCGAGATGGATCGATCCAGCCACCAGCCCGACCGCCGCGACGATATAAGAGATCCAGAGCAGGGTCATCGGCGTCTGACTTCGGGAGACGGCCTTGATCGCGTTGTCGGAACTGCCGGAGTAGCCGATAACGGCGGCGACCGCCGCGAGGGCCATGAACAGAGCACCCGCCGCAATTGGCAGCACGGCGAGCAAACCCCCGGGAGCTGAAACCTCCTGAGTTGCTGCGGCGGGGGACCGGCCGATGTCGACTTCTGGCGGGAGCGCCGCCGACTCACCCGCGGCGATTGCCGCCTGACGCCTGGCCTCGACCAGTTCCGAACCGGCCTGAAGAAGATCATCCTGCGGAGGTGGCGGCGGGGGCGGGGCGACGACCGGGAACGACTTGCCGCAATTCATGCACCCCATGCTGCGGCCGATATAGACATCGAGCTGCAACTTCGACATTGGATACGGATACCCGCAGTACGGGCAGCGGATGGTGGTCGTCCCCTCGGGCATGCGGGGAATTGTAGTGACTGGGTGGGGTGATGGGGTAGTCGCGCCCCGGGCAACGTTCAAAGCCGGGCCATCGGTCCGTTCACTCGACACCAACCGCAACCAGCAGTTGGTTCTCTTCCGAATCGTGCCCGTTCCATCGGTAGTAAATCTCGCGGACTTCGCCGGTGCGCTTAAGCTTGCGCGCCTGCGCCGCCGGAATGAGCTTGTCGTAGGCTTTGTCGATTGATCGCATGGACCCGACGAAGTCCACCGAAAGACACTTCATCGCCGGTAGCGGGCGGACCTGGACGCCTTCGGCCGGCTGGTAATCGGGCCGGACCGGGAAGCCGACTTCCAGGGTGAATACCTCGTCGAGGCTCCCGGACATACCGGTGTAGATCAACATCGACGGACCGATGATGTGCTGGCCCAGGCCCTGATCCTTCGAGAGCGCCTTCATGGCGCCATCGATTGTCCGCCGGACTTCGCGAAGCGTGGTCTGGCGCGTGACCGAGGCAAAGGCCTGCTGCGCCGGCAGCGCCTGCTCGGCGAAGTTCGACAGGCTGTACGCCGGCTGGGTTAACGGCGGCAGAACCGGCTTGGTCAATGGAACCACGCCGCGCGTCGCCGGTCGCTGACCCGGTGGCACGGCCGACGGTTTGGACGGCGCGCAGGATGTGGCCGCGAGGAAGGTCAGAGAAAGAAGGACTGTGCGCATACGCGCACAGTCTACCCGTGCCGCCTGTGAAGCGAGACTACTTCTCGCCTTGTCCCGATGTCCCGACCGCGCCGGATTCTTTCTTGCTCTGTTCGTTCAGGGCCAGCAGCCGCTTATACACTTCCGACACCACGGCGGGGTTTTCTTTGCCGGCAGTGCTGAACGACACCTTTTTGCCGCCATACATGATGTCGACCTTGTCGGCATTGTCGGGGGCGGGCGTGGGGACGTAGGAGTCCTTCAACGACTCCCAGTCCTTCATGAGCGTTGCCCATTCGGCGATCTGTGCTTCTTCGAGTTTGCCGCTGCCGGAGTAGCTCTGGCCGTGGCCATGGTCGCGAACGCGGTAGATGCCGTCGCCGGTGAGTTGCATCTCCAGGTCGCCACTGACACCCGAGCGAAGCAGCGTGACCTGCTTGAACGCGTGAGCGGCGGGGCCTTTGCTCGGAGGAAGGGTAAAGAGCCCGTCATTGCCGGAGCCCGAGGCGGGGGCGGCATCGGTCGAAGTCGGCAGGGTTGCCGGTCCTGCGGTCGGGGCGGCGGGAGCCGCGGCCGGCTGCGTCGATGCCGCCACCGGGTTGGTCGCCGGATTCGTCACCGCCACTGGCTCTTCTTTGCAGCCAACGGCTGCTGTGCCAATGACCATCGCCAAACCAAATCGGAAGATTGCCTTCGCCATGTTTCAGATCCTCGCTTCGCTGTGTCGTCGAGTCGCCACGGGCTCCGCCGCTTACGGTCGTTGAGCTCGGTAGACAGTTAACGTGCCCGCAGCGTTCGTCTTAGACGAGACGTAATTGTACGGGTCCATGCGTTCAACGCGAAGAAAATTGGCTCCAGGACTTGATGGGGGGAGCTGCCGGAATGGGGTTCCCGCCGGTGGTGGGGTCCGAGAACCGCCGGATGAGACAATCTCGGCACACGCAACGACCCTATTTGTGCGAGACTGCCTTCCCCGACGGTGTCGGCGTGGCGGGTCCCGGCTGATGGGCGTGCGATTACCGGACGCGCGGGTCCGCGAATGTCTGGCCCGCTCGGGTGCGAATCGGGGCCGAATCCGCGGCATTCCAACGCCGATAGGAATGTCGAACCCTGCGTGGGTTACCTGTTCAAAGATTCTGCGGTCAGCGGTCTTTCATGGATGAAGACGGCGTAGAGTCCGAGCGCCCCGGTTGTCGTATGCCAGATTTTTCCCCCATCGTACAGCACATGAAGACGTCGTACGCCGTCCGCGTCAAACGGTGGCGGCGCAGCATGTCCGGGTGTGCCTGGCGAACGGATTACGAAAGCGGGCGATCCATCAACTGGATCGAAGCCCCCATGCCCCGAACGCCGATCAGCTTGGCGATCTTCCTGCACGAAGTCGGGCACCATGCGGTCGGATTCCAGCGATACAAGCGGCGGTGCGAAGAGGAGTACCACGTCTGGCTCTGGGCGATCGAGAAGATGCGGGAACTCGGCATCGAGCCCGATGAACGCGTCCTGCGGCGATTCGACCTCTCGATGCGGTACGCCGTCGGCAAGGCGCTGCGGCGTGGCGTGAAGAACCTGCCGGAGTCGCTCATGCAGTTCGCGCCGCCGGAGGCGGCCTCGCCTGAAGCGGCCTCGCCGGCGGCTTGACCTCAGAGGGGTTCGGTCCAGAATCAGCGGCGTGTCCTTTCGACTCGAAATGCTCCAGGTCGCGCGGCTGGCCCCCAAGGTGCTCGGCGACGCCGTCGATCTCGTCACGGCGTTTCTGCGATCCACCCAGAATGCCGACGGCGGCTTTGCCGATCGCGGCGGCCGGTCCGATCTCTATTACAGCGTGTTCGCGATCGAAGGCCTGTTCGCGTTGCGGGCCGACCTGCCGCTGGCATCGTTTCGAAAGTACCTGCGATCGTTCGGCGGCGGCGAAAATCTCGACTTCGTCCACGCCTGCTGCCTGGCCCGCTGCTGGGCGATGTTCCGCGACGAGCCGCCGGCGGCCGATACCGTGGACGAAATTCTCCGGCGTGTCGAAGCCTGCCGTACCTCCGACGGAGGCTACGCCGCGCGGCCGGGCGATGACATCGGCACTGTTTACCACAGCTTTCTGGCGTTGGGGGCATATCAGGATCTGGCCCGGGAAATGCCTACGCCGGCGCGCGTGCTGGATTGTGTCCGGGCCCTGCGGATGCCCGATGGCGGGTACGCCAACCAGCGGGACTTGCCCGTCGGCCTGACGCCGCCTACCGCGGCCGCCGTCACGCTCCTCCGACACTTCGGCGAACATCCCGACCCTTCCGCCGGCGCATGGTTGATGGCCAGGCACTTCGAGCAGGGAGGGTTCTTCGCGACGCCCGATGCGCCCATCCCCGACCTGCTGTCCACGGCAACGGCGCTGCACGCCTTGTCGGGACTGAAGCATGATCTGGAGCCGATCCGGGAACGCTGTCTCGATTTTGTCGACACGCTTTGGACCACCCGCGGCGGCTTTCTGGGCAGCTGGGAAGACGAAGAACTCGACGCCGAATACACCTACTACGGATTGCTGGCGCTGGGGCACCTGGCGGTTTGAAGGGCGACGTCTGATAAAAATGGCCGGTGCGGCGATTTTGCCGCACCGGCCTTTTCGAGGGCGTCCGTCGTCCAACAGACGCCCCGACGCAGGATCGTCCCGCCGCTCCCGTCTGCCAGCCGTCCCGGCCGACACCTCAATATGAATGAGGTCCGGGCGTGTGGCACATGCCCGAATCAGGGCTCTCTCGATCGATGACGGGCCGGTCAACATTCGCTCATGTGGTGCCCACCGCAGAACCGGTGTAGACGGCACACGTGGTCTGCCGTAAACCCGATCCGGGCAGAACTTTCCCTTGCGGTGGATCAAGTCTGGGAACAGAATCACCTCAGGGACATACTTTGCCGTCCCCAAAAGGAATTACTGTCATGACCGATCTCGCACCGATCAGCGCCACCCGTCACGGCGCAGACATCCCTCGCGGCCAGCTCAAGCTCAAGTCGGTTCGCAGGGTGTTCCGCCTGATCAACGACATCCGCGAGATGGGCAACGACCCGCAGTTGTGGCGGCCTCACATGGTGCAGGGGCTTCGCAGCATTCTTCATGCGGGCATCGTGGTCTCCTCCGAGGTTCACTTCCGCCAGCACAACCGCACCGGCGCGATGCGTGTGATCGACATCGGCTGGGTGTCCGATCCCGACGGCCAGGTGAGCCAGGTCCACACCGAACGAGAAGACGAACGCCCCGAGGCGTTCTGGCTGACGGCCGATCCCGACGGCGCACAAGCGCCTGCACCGCAGTCGCCCCCGTCCGAGTCGCGGGCCGCCGCGAAGGACGAGGAGGCTCCGAAGCCGGAAAAGAAGAAGGTGAAGAAGACCGAGTCATTGGACGACGACCCCGACTGGTACGAACGCCTCAGCCGCGAGGAAGAGGAAGAAAAACAGAAGGCCGTGCCCGTGCCGCACGCGGAAGACGACTCCGAAGACCATCTGGTTCCGGTCCGGCCGATGCGCACGATCTACGGCGGCCGCTCTTTCATCATGTCGCAGGTCGCGCTGCCGCATGCCGGCGCGGTCGATCAGCTCGGCGTCCATCGTGAGTTCGGCGACGAACCCTTCACCCGTGCCGACCATCGCCTGCTCCGCATGATGCACACCGAACTGGCCCGCCTCTGGGACCGCGATGTTCTTCGCGACGCCAAGGACGCCACCAGCGACCTGCCCCCGCGGCTCCAGCAGACGCTGGAAGAACTGCTCGCTGGCAGCAGCGAAAAACAGATCGCGCAGAAGCTCGAGCTCAGCCGTCACACGATCCACAACTACGTCAAGGCGCTGCACCAGCGGTTCGAGGTCAGCAGCCGCGGCGAACTGCTCGCCAAGGCCGGCAAAGCCAAGACGAGCGGCGGTCCGAAGCTGAGCCTGACGCTGCCCAAAAAGCCCCTCCGCAAGCCGGACGAAGTTTCGTAGGGTGGGATTTATCCCACCGCACCGCGTGGGAGCCCGGTCGTGTGAATCGGCGCAGAACTTCGACTCGTCGGTTTCGCGAATCGGGTCAAATCGAACAACGCTCTGGCCAAGTGCACACAGCTAGTCACCGAACCGTTTGCGGTGGGCTGAAGCCCACCCGACGAGTTCACCTCACGCTCACCAGCCCCGCGTCGATGTACTGCCCGCCGCTGGTCTGGCGGCATTGAATCGCGATCACATTCTGTCCCGGCTTCAGCGCCTTGATCGCCTCAGGGCGGATCGGCAGCAGTGAATACTCCGTGGTGAATCCCGTCACCCGCGTCGCCAGTACGCCGTTCAGGTAGACGTCGGCGTCTTCGTCGTGGTGCATCATCAGGTGCAGCGAACCGATCGCGGTGTCGGCCGGCAGGTCGAACGTCCGTCGCACCCAGATCTCCTTCCCCTTCCATTCCGTCCGAACCGTGGTGCCCGGCGTCATGGCGGTGCCGAAGCCGGCCTTGCCGGTCTTCCAGGCGCTGTCGTCGAACGCCGTCGCTTGCCAGGCGTCGGCGGGTTTGTCGAACGTAAACTTCCAGTCGATCTCCGCAGTGCGGGCGTCCGGGACGACCGTCGCAATCACCGGCGGCGGGCCGAAGAGGCGCTTGGCCGCGGCCACCATGCGCCCCTCGTCCATCTTGATCAGGTCCCGGTCGTAGGTCATCAAGCCGTTGACCTCGATCTCCACATCGGTCGTCTGCGTGTAGATCGCCGCCGAGTAGCCGGGGTCGGCGATCAGCGGGTGAAGCTTGGCCAATAGCGTGACATACGCATCGGTCAGTGCCTCGGAATTGTCGAAACTGCGATAGCCCCAGTTTTTCTCGTCCTTCCAGGTGTGCCCTTTGAGCGGCAACCCGAGCCCGCCGAACTCGCCAAGAACGAGCGCGCGGGTGCCGCGCGGTTTGATGGCGTCTTTGCTGGGATTCGGGCCGGGGTAAATGTGCAGGTCGAGCACATTGCCGACGCCGCGATCCACCCAGCCGCTGGTGCTGTTCACCCAGCGCGACGGGTCGAGCTTCTTTGTCAGTTCGGCGATGCGGGCGGTGTCGTACTGGCCCCAGCCTTCGTTGAATGGCACCCACATCACGATGCTCGGGAAGTTTCGCAGCGAGGCGATGATCGCCTTCAACTCGCGCTCGTAGTTCTCGGCCGATTCCTTGCTGCGGACCAGGTCGTCGCCGTTTCGGCGGATGTGCGCGTCGCCGCTGGGCATGTCCTGCCAGACGAGCAGGCCGAGCTTGTCGCAGTGGTGATACCAGGTGGCCGGCTCAACCTTCACGTGCTTGCGGATCATGTTGAAGCCGAGCCGCTTGGTGACCTCCAGGTCGTACCGCATCGCGGCATCGGTCGGCGCGGTGTAAAGCCCGTCCGGCCAGAAGCCCTGGTCGAGCGTGCCGTACTGGAAGACGAACTTGTCGTTCAGCATCAGCCGGGGGATGCCCTTGTCGTCCTTGGCGACGGAGAGTTTGCGGAAGGCGCAATAGGATTCGACTTCGTCGATGAGCTCCTCGCCATCGAACAACCCGACCTTCAGCCCATAAAGAAACGGGCGATCCGGTGACCAGCGCTTGGCATCGGCGACAGGGAGTTCGATGGTTGTGCCGACTCGCTGACGGACCGCACCGCCGGCCTCCTGCCCTGTGCCGGACGGCTTGCGATTCTCCTTCGCTCTATCCGGATCGACGATGAAAAGGCTCAGCTTGTGTCCGGCCGTCGCGCCGCGAATCGTCGGCGTGACGCGCACGATGCCTTTGTCCGTGTCCGGGACGATGTCCAAAGCGGTGATGGTGGCCTTGGGAACGGGCTCCATCCACACCGTCTGCCAGATCCCCGTCGAAGGCGTATACCAGATGCCCTTGGGATCGCGCACCTGCTTGCCGCGCGGCTGATAGCCGTCGCTGGAGGGGTCTCGCACTTCGACGACGATGCGTTGCTCGCCGTCGCTGGTCAGGGCGTCGGTGATGTCGAACGAAAACGGGTCGTACCCGCCGCGATGATCTCCGACTTTCCTTTCGTTGACATAGACGACCGACTCCCAGTCCACCGCGCCGAAGTTGAGCAGGACGCGCTGCCCGCCAGTGCGCCAGTCGGCGGGGACGGCGAACGATCGGCGATACCAGAGCTTGTTACCCTCGCCGACGGACTTGCCGACGCCGGACAACGCCGACTCGACCGGAAACGGCACGAGAATTTTCCCGTCGTACGCCGTCGGCGGTTGGGCGTCCTTTGGCTTGATGGCGTAGTCCCACAGGCCGTTGAGGTTCTGCCACTTGGCGCGAACCATCTGCGGCCGGGGGTACTCGGGGTGGACGTTGGTTGGCGAGACGTCCTTCGCCCAGCGCGTCATCAGCTTGCCGCCGACAGGTTTCCAGTCGGCCTGGGCCGACGCGACGGCCGGAGCGAGCAGGGCCGCGAGCAAAAAGGGGATGATCTTGTTCATGGGAGGCCTTTGCCCCCGGTCCCCCGGGCACAGGGGAGAGGGGAGCGATCCACCTTTTATCGTTCCGATGTTCCGCACTGTCACGTCCCATTCCCAGGTTCGGACACTGGTTCAGACCTCACGGCTCGACGCCAAACGAACCCGAGAACGCGGTTTTCACCCTGTTACGACCGTTCTGCCGAACGAACCCGAGGCGACTCCGTCGAACGACCCCGTCCGTGACACGGGCTTGCAGCCCGTGCTAGGTGCATCTCACACCAAAGGACGTCCATACTCAGTCCCCGCATTTTGACAAAACGAACCCGAGGCGGCCGAACGAACCCGTCGGCGCAAGCGGCGCCAGGGAACGTGAGATCGTGCGCGGTGACACCGTCGCACGGGTCTCCGGAGTACCGGCGACCCGTGGCACCAGTTCGCCGAACGAACCCGAGAACTTGGTTCGAAACCTGTCACCTCCATTCTGCCGAACGAACCGGAGACGGCCTGATCGGACCGCCCTGGGGACGGCAAGGGGAATCGCGCCACACAGCACTTGACGAGAGCCGGTACCGCCATACTATATGTTAGTGTAATGTTCGATGTGGTCAAGAAGAACTTCTGGCCACACCCTTGGCTCCTTTACGGACCAAAGACGAAAGGCGGGATGATGCCGTCGCTGTTCACTTGGCCGGGCGGCGTATAAGGTTGCCCGGCCGGTGCCGCCGGGCTGCGCCATGCCACCGTTCGTCAAACAACTTCTGTCCGGCTGGGGCAACTTCAGGCCGGACGAATGCCGCGTTTTTCGCCCTGAAAAACTCGCCGACCTTCGTGCGCTGATGTCAGACGGTACGCGCGATGGCGACAACCCGCCGGCGGCCTCGGAATCGACCCGAAACGATCTGATCGCCCGCGGGCTAGGCCGCAGCTACGGCGACAGCGCCACCAATGCCGGTGGCGGCGTCGTCCTGAACACCCGCATGGATTGTCTGATCGGGTTCGACCCCGCCACCGGCGTGGTCGAGGCCGAGTCCGGCGTGTCGTTTGCCACGCTCATCGACCTGTTCCTGCCACGCGGGTACTTCCTCCCGGTCACCCCGGGCACCAAATACGTCACGCTCGGCGGCGCGATTGCCGCCGACGTCCATGGCAAGAACCATCACCGCGACGGCACGATCGGGAACTTCGTCCAAAGCCTGCAACTGCTGACCGCCGCCGGCGACGTCGTGACCTGCTCGCCGGACGACAACGCCGATCTCTTCTGGGCGACCGTCGGCGGCATGGGGCTAACCGGCATCATCCTCTCGGCCAGGCTGAAGCTCCTTCCCGTCACGTCGGCTTACCTCGAAGTCGCCTACCGTCGCGCCGCCAACCTCGACCAGGCGATGGAACTTCTCTCCGGCGGCAGCGACCGGCAATACAGTGTGGCGTGGATCGACTGCCTGTCGGCCGGCGTCAGCATCGGGCGGTGCGTGCTGATGGAAGCCGATCACCTGCCGGCGGACAAGTTGTCCGGTCGGCGGGCTCGACAGCCTTTGAAATTGCCGGCGCGGCGAAAGCGGTCGGTGCCACGCCTGTTCCCGTCTTTCTTCCTGGGTCGGCTGGCCGTCAAAGCGTTCAACAAGCTCTACTACTTCAAGCACGGCGACGGGACGAGAATCGTCGATCTCGACCGCTACTTCTATCCGCTCGATGCCGTCCACCACTGGAACCGCATCTACGGCCGGCGCGGTTTCGTGCAGTACCAGGCGCTCTTCTCAACCGAAACCGCCCGGGCCGGGCTCGGCGAATTGCTCGCGCGAATCGCCGAGTCGGGGAGCGCCTCGTTCCTGGCGGTGCTCAAGCGGACGGGTGAGCAGGGAAAAGGCATGCTCTCGTTCCCCTTTCCCGGTTACACGCTGGCATTGGACCTCAGGAACAACGGTAAGCTCGAAGCTCTGACGCAGTCGCTCGACGCGATCCTGCTCAAGCATGGCGGGCGTCTGTACCTGGCGAAGGATTCGACGATGTCGCCTGAAATGTTCGCCGCGATGTACCCAAGGCTCGAGGCATTTCGGGCGGTCAGGCAACGGATCGACCCTGGCAACCGATTCAGTTCGACGCAGTCGCGGCGACTTACGATTTGAACCGGATGCCCGATCAACCGACAACCTCCTGCAACTATCTCGTCGTGGGTGCCACCTCGGGAATCGCCCGCGCGCTGGTGCGGCAACTCGCCGACGATTCTCTTCGCCGCGGAACCGCCTGTGGTTTCGTTCTCGCCGGCCGGGACGGCGACGAACTGGAACGGCTGGCGGCCGACCTGCGAACGCGGGCCGGCGCTGCGGTGTCTGCGGTCGCGACGTGCAAATTCGACGCCGGCGCGATCGACACCATCCCCGCGTTCTTCGCCGAGGCTGCTGTCGCGCTTCCCGGCGGACTGCAGGAGCTGGTGCTTTGTCACGGTTGGCTTCCTGACGCCGAGGGATCGAAGCGCGACCCGGCGGTGATGCGGCAACTGATCGACGTCAACTACACGTCGGCGGTGATCGTTCTCGAGCTGGCGGCGGCGCATTTCGAGCGGCAGGGAACGGGCGCGATCACGGGGATTTCCAGTGTCGCCGGTGACCGCGGCCGCCAGAGCAACTACCCCTATGGCGCGAGCAAGGCGGCGCTGTCGGCGTACCTGCAGGGCCTGCGCAACCGTCTGTATCACCGGGGCATTCCAGTGCTGACGGTTAAGCCGGGCTTCACCGATACCGCCATGACCTGGGGCCGTATTTCCTCCGACAGTCCCCTGAACGCCTCGCCGCAGCGCGTGGCCGGGCACATCGCCCGTGCGATGCGGCGTCGTCGAAATGTCATCTACACGCCCTGGTTCTGGCGGGTCATCATGCTCGTCTTCACCAGTCTGCCCGAAAGCATCTTCAAGCGGTTAAAGACCTGAGCGCACGCCATCGTCGGCGCGTCACACTTCAAGAGCACCGCGGCGCTGCTATACCGGGTTGGGGAAGGGCCGATCGTAGCCCGGCGGCTGCCAACGGCGTCTTCGCACTTACGTTTCCTGGCGTGGCAAGTGCGATTCCGAAAACCTTCGCCATTGCAGATTGTTATTAATTCGCAAGCCGATAAGAAGATCTTGCGGCGTCGACTTCATATTAGAAATGTCTCATTTCCCTTTTGTCCGTTCGGCAGAGATTGCGGCCACGATACGCTCGCCGGGAATGATGGCGTCTGGATGAGCCATCGCTTCCGAGGTCGTGAGGCGAGGTCGTTTTCGTGCGAAGCCGTACCGTTCGAAATCAGGAGAGGGGATGTATCGTCGAGCCGCTAGAGGGTCGAGTTCTCTACCACGCGGGGCATGAAGGGCTGCATATTGTGGGGACGCTGGTGCCCTGGACGCACGCGCCGATCGCACCGATTGTCATCGTTCCGCCGGCGCTACCTTCGTTGCCGCCGCCAGTGTCGCCGCCTGCCGCACCGCCGGTGGGTTCACCCGCTGTTCCTCCGCCGATAGCGCCGAACCAGCCTGTGCCGCAGGAGCCGGGGCCCACGGAGCCTCCGGGCGCGGCGCAGCCACAGTTCAGCACCATCCAGTGGGCAGACCTGCGTCCTAGTGCCACGCCGCTTGCCGAATCGCTCAGGGGCATTTACGGCAACCGTCTGTATCTCTTCGGAGGCTTCAGCGGAAGCGCGGGGCCGGTGGTGAATGCGCAGTATTTCGACGCGGCGTCGGGCGCATGGACTAATATTAGATCTCTGCCAGAACGCATCACGCATGCCGGAGTTGCACAGACAGGGAGCGACGTCTACTTCGTCGGCGGCTACGTGGGTAACGGCCCCGGGTACCAGCAGGCATTCGGGTCGTCGCACGTCTGGAAGTACAATTTCGAGTCGGACAATTACGACCGATTGACCGATCTTCCACGCAAATATGCGGGCGGCGGGGCGGAGATCATCGATGGGAAGTTGCACTATTTCGGCGGGTATACGCAGCAGCGGCAGGACACCAACGTTCATCTGGTTCTCGATCTCAATGACCCGTCGGCGCGGTGGCAGGAGGCGGCAACGATGCTGACGGCCCGAAACCACATGGGCCACGTCGTTTACGGCGGACGAATCTTCTCGATCGCCGGGCAGACCGGCACCGATGAGGGACTTGTCACCCGGCGGGATGTCGAAGTGTTCGACCCGGCGACCAACACCTGGTCCTATGTGTCGCCGATCCCACGCGGGGTATCGCACATCAGTTCTGCGACGTTCGTGATGGGGGATCGCATCATCGTGGCCGGTGGCGAGTCTGCTCATAACGTTCAGGTCCGCGAGGTGTGGGCCTATACGCCGGCGACCGATCGATGGGAGGCGCTCACGCCACTACCCGCCCCACGCTTCTCTGGTGTCGCCGCCGCTTTTGCAGGCAAAATCGTGTTTGCCACGGGGGGCTCGGCCACGAGCAACTGGCTCGGAACGCCAGTTTTGGCGACGGGCGTGTAGAGGGAATCACAGGTCTTAGCGCTTCTCAAATCTCGGTCTGACGTGAACTTGATCTCCGCCCGCCTGTCCATTCCGGGTTGCTTCAACGGAGAGATTTTGAGGATTACCAGCCTAATCCGGCGCAGTTAGTTTGCCGGGGTCGTCATCGCTACGGTCTCGAAAGCGCAATCCGGAGGTCTTATGTTGCGGACCAGATTCACTGGCGTTGGTCGTGCCAATGCGGTTCCATCGAGGGTGGTTACAGGGACGCACACCGAGGTGCTGGAAAGACGCGTTCTCATGTGTGCCGAGCACGTCTTGCCATCGGTGCTGGGCGCGCGGGTTTCGTGGTTGGACGGACCTGTCGATTCCGGTGCGATCGTCGGATCAGTGTCGGTCGACGGTGTTTCGTCGGCAGGCGTGGTTATGCCGCGCGTCGTGGGGCCTGCGGCGTCGCAAGTCACTCCCGCCGGCGTGACCGCCTTGAGGCTGCTGAATGCGGCCACCGATCAGCCGATCGGCAACTTGGTGGACGGAACAGTCATTGATATCTCGGGGGCAAAGACATTCAACGTGACCGCGGAGGCCCCGGGATACGGTTCTGTCAGCTTCTATTTGAATGGCAAGCTGGTTCGGACCGAAAGCGTTGCGCCGTTTGCGGTTGGCGGAAACGACGGGAGTGATTTCTTCGCCTGGAACCTGCCTGCGGGGAATTACACGCTGACATCGGTTCCGTATGTGAACAAGGGCGGCACTGGAACGGCGGGCGCGAGCAGGACTGTGAGCTTTGTGGTCAGGTCCGGGACGACAGTTCCCCCACCCGTGTCGCCGCCGCCGGCCACCCAGGGCATCACGTCACTGAAGCTGGTTAACGCGGCTACCGATTCGCCCATCGGTGAGTTCACCGCTGGCACCAGGCTCGATCTCTCGGGCGGTAAATCCTACAACGTCGACGCGCAGCTTTCGCCGGGATACGCGTCGGTCCGATTTTTCCTCGACGGCAGGGAGATTCGGGTCGAAAGCACGGCACCGTTCACCGCCGGTGGAAATGACGGCAGCGACTATTTCGCCTGGAATCTGTCAGTGGGAAGTCACACGCTGACCGTGGTTCCGTACGCGAACAAAGGCGGCATGGGAACGGCTGGTGTCGCCAGGACGGTCAATTTTTCAGTGTCCAGCGGCACCGCGGCCCCGCCGGTCGTGCCACCCACGATTCCGTCATCTACTCCGCCGGCTACGGCGACGTTCACCCAGCTCAACTACTCGGCGAGGGCGGCCAATCCGATCGCGCGGGCCGAATCGCTGACCGCGACCTACAACAATCGCGTTTACACCTTTGGCGGATTCAATCAGGCAAACGGGCCGGTGTTACGGTCCGACTACTTCGACCTGACGACCAACAGCTGGACGCGTATCAAGGACCTCCCCGAACGCCTGACCCACGTGGGCATGACGCACGACGCAGAGAACGCCTACTTCGTGGGCGGCTATGTGGGCACCGGGTACGGATACGGACAGGTCTTCGGGTCGCGAAGGGTGTGGGCGTACAACTTTGCGACCGACACTTACACGCCGCTTCCCCAGCTGCCGCAGGCATACGCCGCCGGCGGGGCGGCATTGCTTGGCAGAGAGCTGCACTACTTCGGCGGTCAGAATGCCAACCGGGCTGACGTCAAGGTGCACCTGGTCCTGAACCTGGACAACCCGGCGTCGGGCTGGCAGTCGGGCGTGCCGATTCCGACGGCACGCAGTCACATGGGTGCGGTCTCGTATGGCGGAAGGATTTATGCGATCGCCGGCCAGATCGGTAACGACGAAGGCCTGACAACGCTGCGCACGGTGGAGATCTACGACCCAGCCGCCAACGCCTGGACGAACGGTGCGATGGTGCCCGCAGCCGTCTCGCACGTGACGTCCGCTACGTTCGAGATGGGCGGCCGAATCCTGCTGATGGGCGGAGAGGCGGCGCATGGCTCACCGGTGCGCGGCGTGTATGCGTATAACCCGGCCACCAACGCCTGGACCACCCTGTCGCCACTCCCTGCGGCACGCTTTTCGGGCGTGGCCGGGGAGGTGAATGGCAAGATCGTGTTTACAACCGGAAGCTCTTCGACAACGACATGGCTCGCGACGCCCGTTTGAGCTCGAACAACACCCGCTGGCGGAAGCAGCTGCGGGGCCAGAAAAGACAAAGACGCCCGGCGTTCGCCGGGCGTCTTTGTATGGTCGTTTCCGTCGCGCGACGCTTCGGAACTCAACCGATTAGAAGCGGAAACCGACGCCGACCGTGTACACGAACTGGCCGTCGTCGAAGGCGTTGGACACGTCGTCCGAAGCCGCCTGGTCAAAGAAGAACTGGTATTCGGCCGTCACGAAGATGAAGGTCGTGGCGTTCACGAAGACCTTGATACCGGCTTCGGGAGCGGCCGCGAAGGTGTCCTGCACGCCGTCACCGTAAACGTAGCCGATGTTGGCACCGATGAAGGGGACGAACTGGCCCTTTTCGCCGAGGGGGAAGTGAAGGTCGATCGCCGCCCGGGTCGAACCGCTCCAGTCGCTACCGAAGAAGTCGGAGTAGGTCACGGACTGACGAACACTCACTTCGAGGTTGTCGGACAGGAAATAGCCAAGGCTGCCATTGAGGTTGGCGGTAAAGCCTTCGAAATCCTTGGTGTTGGCTGCGCCACCGCCGAGGGTGACTTCCCACGGGTTGACAACTGCAGCCTTAGACGTCGAGGCGAACGAGCAGAAAGCCGCCAGGGCGGCAACAAGAAGTCCTTTACGAAGCATGCGAGATCCTCCAATTGTCGACCCGGATCACCAGAACCGGGAAGTGGCGTTCATCCGCAGTCGCGGCATCGCCGAGTCGACCATCGCCGGAACCTGGAGTCGCGCTTCCCGGTTGCCTGGAGATGTTCGCTCGCAAGACGACCCACACGGCCGGCTCGCTTCCCGGTCTCCTCGTCTCGGATAGCCATCCGGGAATGTTGGAAACCGAAGTCGACAGGTCGGGAGGCTACCGTCTGCAGCGACTTTAGTGAATAGGGGAAATAGCATGACCTGCCCGTCTGTGAGTCGTATTGCTTTACGCAAGCAATCAAAGGCCGGCCTTCCAAATTTCTCGATGAAACGCCTAAGTGCAATACAGAAAATAGTTTAACTCCAAGTCGCGGCTGTCGCATTTTCTGCGTTGTCTGTGTTGCGCAACGGGGTATACTCCTAGGTAAGTGGAGTATTTCCTTCCAATGGGTGATTTCCGAGTCCTTTTGCGACTCCCGGCGGATTCGATTTCGATTGAATAGTTGAACAGCCCGTGGGGTGCCGACCGTGTGCCGCTTGTTCGCGGCGACGGGTCGTGTTGGACGTGGAGAGTTCCTTGGCGGTTGGATCTCTGATCTGAGGGTTGACGAGGATTGTGTGTCGTTCGCACATCCGTCAACGCGTCTGGCAAACGCGCTTCGTTTTGTGGTTTGTGGAGGAGTTGTCGTGGTGAAGTTTAACAGCATTCGGTCCAGGCGTGTTGTATTTCTGGCCGCAGCGGCGGTGGTCTGCGGGTTGGGGAAGACACCCGATGTCGTCGCTCAGACCACCTACACGAACGCGAATAACACTGCCCTCTGGAGTGACGGCGGGAACTGGAGCTCGGGCGAGCCGACGTCGCTCCTCGAAGCCGTCTTCCCGGCAGTCATCCCCGCGGCCGGCAGCCCCTTGTCCCTCAGCGCCGGCGAACTGGCCAATTCGCTGACGTTCAACAACACCTACACGCTTAACGCCGGCGACCTGACGCTGACGACCGGCTCGATCACGGTCGCGCCGACCTTCACCGCGACGCTGAACTCCACCCTTCTGGGCACCGCCGGCCTGACTGTCAATCCGACGGCGAATCTGGGCACGGGGGTGTTGACGCTCGGCGGGACGAACACGTTCACAGGAGCCGTCGCCGTTCAGGCGGGCACGCTCCGGTTCGCCAACATCACCGCCATCAACGCAGCCAGCGCGACCAACGACATCACGCTCGGCACGACCACGACGACGGCGACGCTCGACTACACCGGCGCGTCGGCGACGATTGCCCGGGTTGTGAATCTCGGGTCGCTGGCGGGCAGCCCGACCGGCAACGTGATTAACGTCGCCACCGCCGGCCAGACACTGACACTCAGCGGCCGTATCCTCGGCGGCCCGGCCACGACGAATACCGCCCTGACCATTACCGGGCCGGGCACCGTCTTCTTCAGCAACAACGCCGTCACACTGGGAACCCAGAACGACTTCACGGGCAATATCGTGGTCGACGGCGGCAGCGTTCAGGTCGTCGGCTTGAACGGCGTCAATAACGTCGCCGGCGGTACTTTGGCATCGGAAGGAACCCAGTTCGGCACCGGCGACAAGACGATCACGCTCACCAACGGCGGGCGGTTCATCAACAACACGACGACCTTTAATCCGATCGCCGACGTTGGCTTCTCCAAGGGCATCATCATCGGTGCCGGCGGCGGCACGATCGAGGCCAACGCGCAGATCAGCCTGGACGACGCGAACCAGTTCGGCGGAACCGCGGCAGGCGGACAGTTGACCAAGACCGGCGCCGGCCGGCTGTTGCTCGGTCAGGCCAGCACGTCCTACGACGGTGCCCAGACGTTCGTCAACGCCGGCGTCCTCGAGCTGCGCGACGCCAACTCCCTGGGCGACAACCTCCCCAGCCTCACGACCAAGTCGGTCATCAACCTGGCGGCGGGAACGACGCTCGATCTTCGCAACAACGCGGCGACCGCGTTCAACTACCCGGTTGTCGCGGCGGGAAACGCGACGTTCAACGTCGACCGAACCACTGCCAACTCGGGCCTCACCCACACGCTCGGCCCGGTGTCGATTGCCGGTGGCACGATCACCGTTACCGGCGGAAATACCTTCGCGCTGGCGACCGGGGTTGTCACGCTCAACGGCAATCCGACCTTCGACGCAACGTCCGCCAATCTGACCGTTGCCTCGCTCGACGCCGGCGCGGCGTCCCCGGCCCGCACCATCACCAAATCCGGCGCCGCGTTTATGGCCGTCACGGGTGCCGGAACCAACTTCACGGGCACGACTGTCGTCAATGTCACCGGCGGCGGAATGAGCGCGGGGACCCCGACCAGCTTCGGGCCGGCTGCGAACGTCTCGGTCAGCGGCACAGGGTCGCAATACCTGCAGTTGGGAGCGGCCTCGGGATACAACTACACGTTCGCCGCCGACACCATTCTCGCGGGCAACAATGCATTCCTGGCGAGCCTGAACACCACCGGCGCGGGCACGAATCTGAACCTGTTCCCGAACACGATTGCCCAGACCGAGGCCGGCGGCAACGCCGCGTTGGCGGCCCGCGTCGGGTTTGCCAACGACGCGAGCCGAATCTTCGCAATCGCCGCCAATGTTGGCGACGCCTCGCTGACCGTCGGCACGGGAACGCCCTGGGCGGGTGTCGGCAACGATCGCCTGGCCCGCTCGCTGCCCACGCCGGTGATCATCGCCAACAGCGATTTCGCGCTCCAAGCCGGAGGCGGCGGCACCTTCACCTTCGGTAACGCCGGAACGCCGAGCATCACCCTCGGCGGCGGAGCGACGGCCGTTACGGCCACGGTCCGCGGCGGCGTGGTTGTCCTGGGCCGGTCCGCCCCCAGCTACCCCAACACCGTGACTTTTGCGGTCGCCAACGGCGCCACCCTGCAACCGACCGCCGCCAACGCCTTCGGAACCAATACCACCGCCGGCGGCGCAGGCAACAACGCCAGCGTCAGTGTCCTCAACGGCGGTGCCTTTAACCCGAACGTCGTCGCTCTGAATGCCAACATCACGATTCAGGTCGGCGGCATCCTGAACATCGACGACGCAGCGAACCTGTCGGGCACCGGGTCGATCACGCAGTTCCCCGGGTCGATTACCCGCATTACGGCCAACGGATCGACGGCACTGGGCGGAACCCTGTCGTCGGGCACCGTGCCGGGATCGATTGTCCGCTTCAGCACCGCGAACGTCGTCGGCCTGGGTACGGGCGGCGTCACCGGAACCAATCCGGCCTCGAACTATGTCATCAACGGCGCGTCCACAACGATCAACAGTGTCACCAACCTCGGACCGCTCGCCGCGGCTGCATTGACTTTGAATAGCGCCGGCAACGTCGTCGTCGCCGGCACGATCGACCCGATTCCCACCGGCACGTTCAGCAACGACGGCTCCAGCCGCGTTGTGACGTCAAACTCGTCCACGGTGAACTCGGTCATTACGATCGGGGCCAACGGGGGAACGATCGCCGCATCCACCGGCACCACGCTGACTTTCCGTACCAACCCGACGGCCAGCTCGACCGTCGGCGTGAGCATTGCCGGTGGGAGCAACACACTGAACTTCGGCGTTCCGGCCGGCAGCGGCCTGATCGACGGCCAGGCCAAGTCGGGTACCGTCGATTTCGGCGGCGGCACCGGTGTCAGCATCGTCGCGGGTTCTGTGAACGTCTATTCCGGCATCCTCCAGAATCTCGGGGGCGGCATGACGTACAACATCGGTGGCGGGACCGGCGTGACCCGGGTTTACAACGGGGCACAGCTCATCTCGGCCACTGGCACGCTGTCCAACACAACGCTGCAGGTCGATGCCGGCGGCTTCGGCCGGTTCCGTGCAGGTGGAACCGACAACGTCGTCGCCACACAGCAGATCGCAGGCTTGCAGGGTACCGGTAGTGTCACCATCGGTAACAGTGCCGGCACGAACCGCGATGTCATCCTGACGATCGGTGCGAACAACGCCAATACCACGTTCTCGGGCGTGATCTCCGATCAGGACGGCACGCGCAATGGCGGCATCACCAAGACCGGCACCGGCACGCTCAGCCTCGCCGGTGCCAACACCTACACGCTGGCGACGGCGGTCAACCTCGGCACGCTCGCGTTGACCGGCGGATCGCTCGGCGGGACGGCCGTGACCGTCGGCACGGGTGCAACCCCCACGGCTTCGGCGGGCAACGCCACGCTGCTGATCGCCGGCAACCGCTCGATCGGCACCGCTACTGCGGGCAGCCTGAACATCATCGGCGGCAACACCGGCGGCACGCCGCTGGGACAGGGCACGCTCAGCCTGGTGGACGGCACGGTCAACACCCTGACGCTCACCGATCGCACACCCACGAACGCCAACACGTTTACCTTCGGCAGCAACACCGCCGGCAACAACGCGGTTTTGAACCTGGAAATCGGCGCCACCGCCGACCGCATCCAACTCGGCGCCGGCGATACCGCGACCATAGGCACCGGCGGGACGAACATCATCAACCTGGTCGGCATCGGCGGACTGACGGGAACCACGCCGCTCGTGCTGATCGACGCACCCGGCGGGCTGGCCGCGGGGTCGTTCTCGAACTTCACCCTCGGCACGGTGACCGGCAACTTCGCCGGGTACAGCGGGTTCACGCTCGGTTCGTCGGCAACACAGCTGTTCCTGAACGTGCCGGCGCTGGTCGGTACCGGCAACGCCTTTTGGACCGGCGATGTCGACGGCAACTGGAGCACGGTCGGCAACACCAACTTCGCGACCGACATCACCGGAGCGACCGACCTGGGCGCTTTGCCGGGGCCGGGCAGCAACGTCACGTTTACCGCGAACACCGCCGGCAATCTCGCCACCACGCTCGGTGCCGATACGGCGATCAACAGCCTGACCTTCACCGGCACGGGCACGCCCGCCGCCGCTGGTGTCACGATCTCCGGCAACACGCTGACCCTCAACGCGACCAACGCCAACGGCAACACTGCCGGCACCGGCATCGTGGTGGCCGCCGGATCAGGGGCGCACACGATCAGCAGCAATGTCGTCGTGGGTGCCTCGCAGTCGTGGACCAACAGCAGCAGCAATCTCTTCACCGTCTCGGGAAACGTGGACTTGGGTTCGAACGTCCTGACGGTCGCCGGCACCGGCTCCAATGCTTTGTCGGGCGTGGTCAGCGGGGCGGGCGGATTGCTCAAGACGGGCACGGGAGTGACCACCCTCTCGGCGGCCAATACCTATGCGGGCGCGACCACGATTAACCAGGGTACTCTGGCATTCACTACGAATCAGTCGCTTGCTGGAGGGTTTGGCTTCGGGTCGGCCGCAAACACCACGACCGTTGGCACGCTCGATCTGTCCGCGGCAAACGCCACATTCGGTTCTTTTGTCGCCCAGAACAATTCGACCACCGCGAACGTGGTGACGATCGGGGCAGGCCGGACCTTGACGATCAACGGCAACGTGAGCGTCGGCAGCGCGACCGATGGTGCCACCACCGTCGTTAACATGACCGGGCTCACCGGAACGCTCACCGTAAATAATGTGGGAGGCACATTCCGTGTCGGCGTGGGCCCTACGGCGGCGAACCTCTCGAGCACCTCGAATCTGAACCTGTCCGGGCTGGGCACCTTCAATGCCGATCTCGGCGCGGTCGGCAGCCTGACCGTTGGCGCTTCCAGCGATAACGACGCGACCGACAGTGCAACCTTTAGCCTCGCCGCGACCGCCAATACCATCACGGCCGGAACGATCAACATCGGCAACAGCGGTGCTGGTGCTGCGATGCTGATGCGGCTCGGTGGGGGCACGAATTTCATCAACGCAAATACGATTGCACTCGGCATCGGCGGGCGGGATTCCGGCCAGATCCTGTTCCAGGGCGCGGGTGGATCGGTTGTCGTCCGCGCGGCCAATGGCGCGGGCCGGGCCATTCTCAATCTCGGAACGACCGGTGGCGGGACCACCAGTTACGGGCACACGAACTCATTCAGCACGACGGGTCACAACGCCGACCTCCTGCTGGGCGCGGTGACGCTGGGTGGGCAACCAACCCGCGCCGGCGCGGCGACAAACAACCTGTCGTTCGACCAGGGCACTCTCGATGCCAGCAGCCTGACGCTTTCGGCCGGTAAG
Source organism: Humisphaera borealis (assembly GCF_015169395.1). Taxonomy (GTDB): domain Bacteria; phylum Planctomycetota; class Phycisphaerae; order Tepidisphaerales; family Tepidisphaeraceae; genus Humisphaera; species Humisphaera borealis. The sequence goes on along the minus strand of NZ_CP063458.1, from coordinate 3,127,260 downwards.
ACAGCCGGCGCCGGCAGCGTCACCAGCACGGTCGACATCGGTGGCGGAACGGTCAATATCAGCAACGGCGTGCTGCAGATGGGCAACAACGCCGCCACCACCGGCACCGTGGGTGCTTCGATCGCGAATCTCAATATCACCGGCGGTAACGTAACCATCGGCGCGACCTCCGGCGTCGCGATTCGTACCGCCACCGCCACCACGGCCGGTTACACCGCTACCGCCACGATTAACGTCACCGGCGGCTCAACCACCCTCGCCGGCGATATTGTCCGCGGCGGCGGGTCGGTCAATGCGACCACCACGCTCACCCTCAACGGCGGTCTACTGAACCTCGGCGGCAATGCCATCGGCGACGCCACCAACCCGATCAACAACCTCAACTTCCAGTCTGGTACGTTGGCGAATGTCGCCTCGATCAACGGCAGCGGGGGGCTCACCAAAACCACGACCGGCACGCTGACCATCACCGGCACCAGCGCCTACGCCGGGCCCACCGCCGTCAGCGCCGGTACGCTTCTGGTCAACGGTTCCATCACCGGCGTCGGGGCCGTGACCGTTGCGACCGGTAGCACGCTCGGCGGGACCGGCAGCATTGCCGGGCCGATTACGGTGAGCAGTGGCGCTGTTCTTTCGGCCGGCAACGGGATCGCCCCTGCCGACGACCTGGTTTCGTCCGGTGGCTTCACCCTCGGCGACGGGTCCACCATCCAGTTGACGCTGGGCGGCGGCGGTGCCCACTCGACGCTCGCCCGCACCGGCGGCACGACGATCTTCGACACCGACCAGGCGTTTGCGTTCATCGATGCCGGCGCCCAGGCCGGCACCTATGACAACATCATCACCGGGCTCGCCGCCGACCCGATCACGACCGCCTGGACGATCACCACCCCGAGCTTCGTCGGCACGTTCAGCTACGATGGCGGTGGCGGCCCGGGCAATATCGACCTGGTGCTAACGGCCGTCCCCGAACCGGCGACCGCCGCCCTCCTGGCGATCGGCGGCATCGGCCTGCTCTCCCGCCGTCGCCGGCGTTGAGTCGAACTTTCGTCCCGCATAAAGAACGCCGGGCTTTCTTCGACTGCCTACGAGTCGAACGGAAGCCCTGCGTTTCTCTTGTTCTGTGCAGCGACTAATCCGTCTGAAGGCGGGCGACTTGTTGGGGACAAGGGTACGTTGCGGCGAGACCAAGTCGACCTGCAACTAACGACGATCCGGACAACGCGAAGGCGCGAAGACACGAAGCAAACGAGAAGGGGACACGAAGCAACCGAAAGCAACACGCTCCCGTGTTCGCCGCCGAATTGGATTTTCCTTCGCGCCTTCGCGTTCTCTTCGTCTACCTGCGGGCGTGATTCCGACAAACGGTGCTAAACCCCTGCGCCTACGCCGGACTTGGCGTACTGCACGGCGTTCTTGAAAACGCGCAGCCCGATTCCTGCTTCCGGAGGCGGGGTCTGACGCGTCCAGGCGTAGTGCTGGAATGGACTCACATATCGCTCCGGGTGGGGCATCAGGCCGAACACCAGTCCGGTCGCATCGCAAACGCCGGCGATGTCGTCCGTGCTCCCGTTGGGATTGGCCGGTGCCGCTCCGCCGGCCGGCGATCCATCGGCTTTGGCATAGACCAGCGCGATCTGCTCGTTGGCATGGAGCGCCTGCCGGACCGACTCGTCCGCCGGCACGAACTTGCCTTCCCCGTGGGCGATGGGTAGCTCAAAACTGGCCGGAAGGTCCTGCGTCCAGATGCACCGGCTCTTGCGCGGCGCGAGACTGATCCACCGGTCGATGAACCGCCCGCAGTCGTTATGGGCCAGCGTCGCGGTTTGTCCGGTACGAATGCTCGATCCCTGTCCGCCAATATCACCCGGCAGCAGATCGGTCTTCACCAGCACCTGGAACCCGTTGCAGATGCCGATGATCGGCTTTCCCGCGGCGATGAAGTCGCGCAGCACGTCGCGAAGGTGATGACTGATCTGGTTCGCCAGGATCTTGCCGGCGGCGATGTCGTCGCCATAGCTGAATCCGCCGGGGAACGCGAGGATCTGAAACCCTTCGATCAGGCCCGGTTCTGCGAGCAGGCGATTGATATGGATGGCTTCGGTGGTCGCGCCTGCCAGTTCGAAGGCGTGGGCGGTTTCCTTGTCACAGTTGGTGCCGGCGGTTCGGAGGATCAGCGTGCGGGGCTTCATCCGACCGATTGTAAACCGTCGTCGCTGTGTGGGGTAGCGGCGTGGCGTGGCGAATGCCAACTCGCCGCCGTGGTTGCTCGGGCGGGTTCTGTCGGCCGGCGAACAGCCCGCGATGCGACTTCCAGACGCTGCGTTACCCGCGTTCGATCAGACGGATACTTCCTGACCGATGATCCGACGGATCGTACGCTCAAGTTGCTCGACGTTGATGGGCTTGGTGAGATGAGCCGCGAAGCCGGCCGCTATCCCTTCCCTGACGTCCTCCTCCATTCCATAGCCGGAAAGGGCGATTGCCTTGGTCGGCCGATCTGCCGACATCTGACGCATCAGCTCGTAGCCAGTTCCGTCCGGAAGTCCCAGATCGCTGATGACCAGGTCAAAGGCATGACGCCGGCTCAGGTCAATCGCCTCGGCAACGGTATGGGCCATCTGAACCTGATATCCGAACGTCCGCAGCAGTCGCCGCATAACCAGCGCGGTGTCCTTGTGGTCTTCGACCAGCAGGATGCTGGGGTTCTCCGGGGAGTGCGGGGCGACGACATCGGACGCTTCAATCGGTGTTGAAGGCGTCGCGGTAATTGCCGGGGCGGCGCACTTGAGGGTGAGTGTGAAAGTGGCGCCGCGTCCCTTCCCGTCGCTCTGGGCGGTAAGCGTCCCGCCGTGCATCTCAGCGAGCACCTTGCTGATCGCCAGGCCTAGCCCGAGGCCGCCGAACTGTCGGGTGACGCCGGCGCCACCCTGCTCGAACGCGTCGAAGATTCGGCCGATCAATTCGGGCTCGATTCCTGTGCCGTTATCGCGGACTTCGACCGCGACTTCTCCATCCGGCCGGTCATAGGTTCGCACCGCCACCGATCCACCGACGGGCGTGAATTTGACGGCGTTCTTCAGAAGGTTCCAGAACACCTGTTGCAGGCGTGCGCTGTCGCCGTTGATCCGGCACCGAGCCGCCTCGGGCGAGAATGTGAGCGAGATCTGTTTCTCGGCTGCGTCCGCGTCGACCGTTCGGACCGCGTGTTGAAGTTCCGCGTGAACATCCACGGGGGCCAATTGAAGCTCCAGCTTTCCGCGGGCGATTCGGCTCAGATCCAGCATATCGTCGATCAGCCGACACTCGAGATCGACATTTCGGCGGATCATCGTCAGGTCGCTGAGGAACTCGGGAGGGAGCACATCGGCGCGACGTTCCCAGATCGAAACCGCCATTCGGACCGGTGCAAGCGGCGTCCGCAATTCGTGGCTGAGCACGGCCAGGAACTGGTCCTTGGCGGCATTGGCCGATTCGGCGGCATTCTTGGCCCGGGCGAGTTCTTCGGCCGTCGACCATGCCGTCGTAACGTCGCGAACGATGACAAGAACTGTCTGCGTCTGTCCGGTGAGCGCCGGCTCGCTGACGATCCGGGATTCCAGCCGTCGCTGTTCACCGCCGGGCATGTCGAATGCAAACGACAGGTGCTGCGGTTCTCCGGTTTCGAATGCAGCGTTCAACGCCCCATCCCATCGGTCACAAAGCGCGCCGGGCATACCCAATTCGCGATTCGTCCGGCCAATGTGCGATTCCGGCGGCATGCCGGTCATTCGCTCGATCGCTGCACTGACGAACACATGCCGGAGGGACCGATCGAAGCGGGCGATGACATCTGGAATGTTGTCGGTGATGCTTTGCAGTTCCGCCTTGGCCAGGCGCATTCTGTTTTCGCTTTCACGCAGTGCGGTCTCCGAGCGCTTTTGTTCGGTCACGTCCATCGCGGTACCGATCAGCTGTCTGACTTTCCCCGCCTCGTCGCGCAGGAAGACGGCGTCGCGGTTGTTGAACCAATGCCAGTTTCCCGAGGTGTCGCGCATGCGCATCTCGAAGTCGGCAACTTCGCCGTCGGCTAGCTGGCGCACCCGCGCAAGATGCTTTTCGAAGCGTGGAAGATCGTCGGGATGCATCAGGCTCGGGACGATCTGGGAGCCCATCGCTGCGATATCGGCCGGCTCATAGCCGAGAAGCATGCCGACGGTGCGATTGATAAAAACGCTGCGGTTTTCCTGGAGGTCGAACACGTGCAGGACGCCGGGCATGATCTCGGTGACTCGTTCGAGGAAGTGTTCGCGCTCGCGCAGCCTCGCCTCGCTGTCACGCAGGGTTGCCGTTCGCTCGAGGACGCGATTTTCCAGTTCGTTGTTAGCCGCTTTCAGGGTTGAAAGCGCCATTTGGTGCTGGCGGGAGATCGCCGCGACGACCAGGGCCGACAACGCCGAAATGACCAGGAATAGCTGCAGCATCACCTGCTTGTGCCGTAGTGATTCCGGATCGCCGGCGAACTGGCTTACGCCGGCGACCGTGAACCCCGTTGTTATGGCGGCCAGAATCACGAGCGTGACGACCGCACCCTTGAACTCGAATCTCACGGCGGCCCAGAGCAGGGGCGGCATGATGATGTACGCGAAGGGGAGTTGATGGCTTACCGCAAGAATCGCGACGCCGATCAGCACCAGCCCAAGGACGGATGCCTCTATCGTCCGGGCCTTGGACAGTGCCGCCCTCTCACGCCAGTTCTGCAGTAAGACCAGCGCCAGCGGCGTGACGATCAATACACCTGTCGCGTCGCCGATCCATAGCAATAGCCAGGCCGATGTGAACGACTGTCCCTCCACCCAGGCGAGCGTTGCGCCGCCGATGGTGGCCGTCACGACCGGGGCCACGCCGGCGGCGAGCGCGACCAGCGTCAGCACTTCGCGCAGCGTCTCGAGTCGTGGAGGCCCCTTGCTGAACCGGCGCATCAGTGCGGCGCCGGTGATGGCCTCGAGCGCATTGCCCAGGCAGAACAATGTCGCGACAGCCACGGTGTTATGAAACCAGAGCAGGTTGCCTGCCGTCTCGGCCAGCACTGCCGCGCTGATCCACCAGGGCCAGGTCCGCCGCGGAGCGAGGATGAGCGTGGCGATATACAGACCGCTCGCCGGCCAGATAGATATTCCGGTGCCGGGAACGATCGCGACCAGCTTCGTGAACCCGGCCGCTGAAACGTACGCCAGAAAAAAGAGGCCGAGCAGTCCGAGGGAGGGTCGTGACAGAAGTTCGCTGCGACGCTCGCAGCGATCATTCAGGGAAACAGGATGCGGCGGCATATCGGCACAGTTCTAGTGCAAATGATTGCGGCGGTCACTGGCAAAACTGGTGCGTGGCGGCGAATTCGAATCGAGCATGTTCCGCCTCTTCAGCGACTGGTCGCGGCAGTCAGGCCATCGCCTCTTCGGAATGGACTTCGGCTTCCACCTGCGGAATGGTGCAGGTAACGGTGGTGCCTTCGCCGAGGGTGGACTCGATCTCGACAATGCCGCCCAACGCCGCCAGGGCGTGCTTGACGATCGCCAGTCCCAGGCCGGTGCCGCGACCGGCGCTGCCACTGCGGGCGGAATCGACCTGGTAGAACCGCTCGAAGACGCGGTCGAGGTGTTCCGGCGGGATGCCGATCCCGGTGTCGGCGACAGACAGGATCACGGGCGCCTCGCCGCCGTCAACGGCGGGTCCCTCGTATAGCGACATCGTGACCGAGCCGCCGGCGGGGGTGAACTTGACGGCGTTCTCCACGAGATTCTTCACGATCAGGCCGAGCAGTCGTTCGTCGCAGAGGAACTCTTGCGGCGTGATTCGTTCCGGGTTGTCGCGCTCGCCGAGCCGCAGCTCGACCAGTTTCTGCCGCGCCATCGGCCCGAGCGACGAGCGGACATGGGCGAAGACGTCGGCGGTCTTGAGGCGCTTGACGATCGGCTTGAGGTTGGGATTTTCGACCCGCGACAGGTCCAGCAGGTCGCCGAGCATCTCTTCGAGCCGCTTGAGATGGCCGTCGATGATGCTCATGCAGCGCTCGGTCTGGGTGGCGTCGTCGCCGTAGACTTCGCGGAGGGTTTCGAAGGCGATCTTGATGGCGGCGATGGGGGTTCGCAGCTCGTGGCTGGCATTGGCGACGAAGTCGGTCTTCATCTGGACGGCCGACGCCAGCGCGGTCACGTCGCGGAGCACCAGCAGCACGCCGCCGCCGACGGTTCGCTTGGCGACGGCCTGGAAGGTGAGGTACTGGGCGTCGCGGTTCAGTCGGATGACACGAGTCAGCGGGGGACTGTCGCCGTCGCCGTTGGTCGGTGCGAGCATGGCCTGCACCCGGTCGACCAGCTGGAGGACGGCGTCATCGCTGACCACGTGCACGATGTTCTGGCCCAGGGCCTGTCCGCGCGACACGGCCAGTAGCCGGGCGGCGGGGAGGTTGATCAGGATGACCTTGCCGTCGGCGGCGGTCAGGAGGACCGGATCGGGCAGGGTGTCGACCAGGGCCTGCAGGTCGGCGCGCTGGTCGTGAAGATCGGAGAGTTGTTGTTGTGCGTGAGAAGCCACGAGATTCAACCGGGTACTGAAGAACTGAAGTTGTTCGGCTCCACGGGGCTGTGCCCGGGCATTCCAATCGCCGGCGGCCAACAGGTCGGCGGTTCGGACCAGGTCCTGTGTCGGTCCGATCCACCGTCGCTGCAGGATGAACGACAGCAGCCCGACGGCCAGCAGCGCCGCCACCACGCCGCCCCCGACGACCTGCCAGCCGGGAACCGATAACTGATTCCAGGATCGCTCGGGAAAACTGGCCCTGACGACCACCCCATCCGGGCGGGAAGGATCGAGCAGCTCTGCCACGTAGATCGATTCCTGCTCCATCGTCGCGCTATGCCGCTGGATGCTGGCGACTTCACCCTTTCTCGCGGACACCACCTCGGGTCGGTAGTTGTGATTGTCCATCGTGGAGGCGTCATGGTCGGTGTCGAAGAACACCATGCCATTGCCCCCGATCAGGGTGATTCGGAAGTCGACGATACGGGCGGCGTCGCGAAGGCGCTGGCGGGTGGCCGGCGTGATTTCGTCGGTCTGGGCACCCGCGACCGCAGACGCGACCCACTCCTTGATCAAAGGGGTCAACCGACGCAGGTGGTCCAGCTGCTGCGACCGGACTGCCCGTTGCCCGGAGACATAAATGACACCGCCACAGACCGCTACAATCATCGCCAGCAGTATCGCGAAGATCACGATGAGGCGGGCAAAGAAGGGGCGGGGCTTCATATCGATCATCGTAACGCGAAGCGATCGGGCGTGCTCGGCCTCGGCAGACCTGCCATCCGCATGGGCCGATGTCATTTCAAGCTGCTGGCGCCGCGCGTGACGACCGCGGCCGCATCACTCGCGTAGCCCGGACAAGACGGCGCCGTTCAGGGCGCGGTCTCGTCCTGTGTTTCCTGAAGCCGATAGCCCACGCCGCGCACCGTGTGAATCAGCCATTGCGACTCGCCGAGCTTTTTGCGGATCGCCGTGATGTGCACGTCGATCGCCCGGTCGGTGACGAACACGTCGGTGCCCATCGCCTTGTCCATCAGCTGGTCGCGCGTCAGAACGCGGCCGCGGGCGGCGACCAGCGCCGTCAGCAGTCGGAACTCGGTCAGCGTCAGACGGACGGGTTCGTTGTCGATCAGCACTTCGTGTTTGGCGGTGTCGATCGTGAGCGGGCCGGCCTTGAGCATGCCGCCGGACTCCATCGGCGTGCTGCCGGTGCCCTGTTCGACGCGGCGGAGCACCGTCGTCAGCCGGGCCAGCAGGATCTTCATGCTGAACGGCTTGGTCACGTAATCGTCGGCGCCCAGCGTCAGGCCGACGACGACGTCGGTCTCCTCGGCCTTGGCGGTCAGCATAATGATCGGGATGAACTGTGTGCGGCTGTCTCCCTTGAGACGTCGGGCGACTTCCGTCCCGTCGATGCCCGGGAGCATCAGGTCGAGGATGATCAGGTCCGGCGTCTCGCGCATTGCGATGTCGATCGCGTCGGTGCCGGTCTCGGCGACGAGTGCGTCGTAGCCGTTGCGCCGGAGGTTGTACGCGATCATCTCGACGAGATCCTTCTCGTCGTCGACGACCAGAATGCGCTTCTTGGTCTTGCGCGCTCCCGGGGCGGCGGCGTCGTTGATCGACTCCGGCACGCGCGTGCCGGGATTGGCACCGGCGACTGGTTCGGGAGGGGTCATGCGTGTGGAATCCGGTCGGGCCACCGGAACGACGCCACGGTGCGTGACACCGTTGAGCGACCGAGGCGGCCGATACATGTAGGTTCCGGGACGTCGAGGCGATACCGTCTGTGAGGGCGGGGTCGCAATGCTCATAGTGGAGGTATCCTATCAGCCGCCTGCAAGGATCAAGCGGTTTAACGAAGCCTTAACCAGAGGAAAGGTCGCGGCTTCAAAGCAATTATTCGATAGACAGGGTGTCCGGCGGCTTTCACGAAAGCCGATGTCAGGTCTCTCACCCCGATGGAACTGCTGTATGCAGTTGGAGATAGGTTTAACGATGTGGAGCGTGTGATGCGTCGCCTACTCACAGTTCTGACCATACTTATGGCTCCGATGGCGGCTGTCGCACAGTCCGATAAGGCGGGCACCACGATTTCCTTGGACCCCTATGAGACGCTCATTCGCCCATTCATGACCGCGCATTGCGTGAAATGTCATAACGCAGAAAAGAACAAGGGGGAGGTTCGGTTGGACAACCTGTCGGTGACGGGCCCCGGCGGTACGGCAAGGTGGGCCGCGGTCCGTGATCAGATTCGCGACGGTCTGATGCCCCCGCCCAAGGAACCTCGGCCCGATACCGTCACGGCCCGGCGGGTGGTCGCGTGGGCGTCGGCTTTGGTGGGTACCGAGCCCAGCCGTTTGCCCAACCAGGGCAACCTGGTGCCCCACGAACTGCTCTTTGGCAGCCCCGCGAAGCCGGGCGAGCCCCCGGCGGCGAGAATCTGGCGTCTCAGCCCTGACGCCTACATGAATCTCACCAATGCCTGGTTCAAAGACGCTCCCGGCGTAAGCCAGCCATTTACACTCACCGACGACCGGGGCATCCGCGACTACGCCGGCCTGTACAAGACCGACGAAGCAAGCACCGAGATTCTGGTCCGCAATGCCATTGCGATTGTTGAAGCGCAGACCACGCAGCAGTTCGTCGTCCCCCAGCGGTTCGACAAGAAGAACAACGTGCAGCCGCCGCCGCAGATCGTTGCGAACAAGAATGCGGTGAAGGACTTCCTGGCGATCGTGGACCCGGCCGCTCCGCCGACGCCGCCGCAACTGGAGAGGGCGATCGCCACGCAGTTTCGCATGGCGCTGGGCCGCGTCCCGACCGCCGCCGAGACGACGACCTACCTTGAGTTCTACGACAGGTGCCTCAAGACCGGCGATTCGCCTTCGGCGGCGCGCACCATGCTCCAGGCGATTCTCCTCAAGTCGGACGTGATCTTCCGGCAGGAACTGGGAAGCAGCGTCTCTGAACGCGACGGCCGGCGAATGCTCGTCCCGATGGAACTGGCCAGGGCGATCAGCCTGACACTGGGCGAGAAGCTGGACGGCACACTGGTGCGGGCGGCCGAGAAGGGACAGCTTTCCACGCGAGAACAGGTGGAGGGGCACGTTCGGCGGATGCTTGCCGAGGGCAAGTCGAATACCAGTCGCGTGCCGCTCTTTTTCCGCGAGTACTTTGAGTACCACCGCGCACCTGATGTCTTCAAGGACAAGCCGAAGGATGCCGTTTACCTTCCGGCGGTGTATGTGAAGGATACCGATCTGCTGGTCGCGTACGTGCTCCAGCAGGACAAGGATGTCTTTCGCGCCCTGCTCACCACGCCACTGACCTATTACAACGCCCGCATCAGCAACGACAACAAGGAGCGGACGAACCGGGTCTACATCGCCGAGAAGAACCAGCCGCAGCCGGACAAGAAGACCGGCATACGTCCGATGCACGTGGAAGAGATTTACGGCTTCACCGGCGGTTGGTCGGACCAGCAGCCGGCCCCGATGCCGGATGAGACACGCATTGGCGTCCTGATGCAGCCGAGCTGGCTGGCGGCCTGGAGCACGAATTTCGACAACGACCCGGTCCGCCGCGGGCGCTGGGTTCGGGAACGACTATTGGGCGGGACCGTGCCCGATCTGCCGATCGGTGTTGCGGCGCAGGTGCCTGATGAGCCGCACCACACCTTCCGCGAACGATTACGCGTTACCCGCGCCGAGGGATGCTGGAAGTGCCATCAGAAGATGGACGAGCTCGGATTGCCGTTCGAGAACTTCGATCATTACGGCCGGTTCCGGACGAGCGAGTCGGTGCTCGACACCGAAGCCACGGCGAAAAACATGGACAAAAAGGGAGAGCCTCTCGGCCCCGTCCTTCGCCAGGCGGCACTGGTGACCACCGGGACGATCGCCGACAGCGGCGACCCGGCGTTGGACGGTCCGGTGCGCGACCCGCGCGACATGCTCCGCCGGATTGCCGGCTCCGAACGCCCCCGCCAGGTTTTCGTCCGGCACGCGTTCCGCTTTTTCATGGGACGCAACGAATCGCTCGCCGACGCCTACGTACTTCAGCAGGCCGATCAGGCTTATCTAAGCAGTGGCGGCAGCTTCAAGGCACTGGTGACGTCGCTCCTGACCAGCGACGCGTTTCTGTACCGCGCCGTCGAAGCGAAGCCGGCGCCGCGTTGAGTTCACGGTGTCGAACATCAACGGACCGATTGCGGGATCTGACGACGAAACATCCTCGACTGCGAGATTCGATCATGACGCACCGAAACACTTCACGCCGTGACATTCTCAAGGGTTTTGGCCTTGGCGTAGGCGCGAGTCTTCTGTCGCCGATGCTTAACCAGATCATGGCCGCGTCGGCCGGCAAGCCTGCGCCACGGCGTGTCGTTTTTGTCACGCAGTCCAACGGCATGAACCCCGACCATGTCCGGCCGGTGGGCGTGGCAAAGACCTATCGCGACCGGCATCCGACCAACGACCGGCTGATCGAGACCTCGATCGTCGACAAACAGCTTCATGAGGCGATCGAACCGCTGACGCCCTTCCGCGATCGCATGACGCTGCTCCAGGGTCTTTCCGGCCGCATCGGGATCAGCGATCACTCCGCCAACTACGGCGCGCTGGGCGCCTGCCCCGGCAACAAGGGCCCACTCTGGCAGACCATCGATCATGCCGTCGCGGCGGCCATCCCCGGGGTGGTTCCGCACGTTGCGATCGGGGTCGGTGCCAATCCCGGCGTGCTGATGAACTACCGTCTCAGCGTGTCCGGTCCGGGGCAGGCCTGCCCGATCGTCTGTTCGCCGGAACTGGCGTTCAAATCCCTCTTCGGTGCCGTTGCCGACGGCGCGGACGCCAAGGCGTTCGACCAGAAGTCCAACCTGCTGGATTTCATGGCCGGGGACGTCAAGCGGGCCCAGGCAACGCTCGTCGGCGACGAGCGCCAGAAGCTCGACGGCTACCTCGCCGCTTTCGAGAGCCTTCACAAGCGCCAGCGTGAGATCGCAGACATGCGAGGCAAGCTGAAGGAGCATGCCCCGGCACTGGGCGCAGAGCGGCTCCGACCGTCGGCGTCGAGCCTCATCCTCGAGTCGCAGTTTGAAATCGGTGCCGCCGCGTTGATTGCCGGCCTCACCAATGTCCTGCTCCTCACCAGCGGCGGCGGGGGGCAGGGCTTCGGCGAGTTCCCCGAGCTTGGCGTCCCCGAACTGCACGGCATCGGGCACGGCAGTGCCCAGAACGGGAGGTCTGCCGCGCAGTGCTTCGTCGATCTCCGCCGGTTTCACACGGGCCTGATCGCAGGGCTGGCGAAGAAGCTTGACGCGATCCGCGAAGGTGACGGCACCATGCTCGACAACACCGTCATCGTCTACCTCAGCGACTCCGGCGAACAGCACCACCCGAGCCTCTACGAGTGGCCGGTCGTTCTGATTGGCGGATTGGGCGGCAAACTCCGCACCGCCGGGCGGTTTCTCGAACTGCCCGGCTACGGTCAGAAGGAACACCGTACGCTCGCCAACCTCTACTGCACCCTGCTGCATGCGGTCGGCAAGCCCGTGGATAAGTTTGGCGTTCCCGACGCGATGCTGAGGGAGACCGACCAAACCGGCCCCATCGCTACATTGCTCGCGTAGCCCGCCCGGCATTGGTCCTTCAGTCCCCGCGGTACTACCATGGCCGTGGAATGAAGATCTACACCAAGACAGGCGACGACGGCACGACCGGTTTGCTAGGCGGATCGCGGGTTCGCAAGTGCGATGCCCGGATCGAATGCTACGGCACCGTCGACGAGCTGAACGCATCGATCGGCCTGGCTTTGGTGGCAATCGAATCGACGCCCCAACTGGCCGACCGCGTCGAGCCCCTCCGACAGGTGCAGTACGACCTGTTCAACGTCGGTTCCCACTTGGCCTCCCCCGACGACAGCCCCTACAAGGCGAATCTGCCGGTCTTGGACGACACGATGATCAACCGGCTCGAGATGCAGATCGATGCCGGAGAAACCGAACTCCCGCCACTCCGCAACTTCATCCTACCCGGCGGAACGGAGGCGTCGGCCCGCCTGCACCTGGCCCGCACGATCTGCCGCCGCGCCGAAAGGCTGCTGGTCGACTTTTCCCTCGACCGCCCGGTCCCTGAAGTGGTGCTCACCTACGTCAATCGACTGAGCGACTGGCTCTTCGTCCAGGCAAGGCTATGCAACCATCGCGTCGGCGTGGCTGATGTGCCCTGGAGGAGCCGATGACTCTGAAGGGCGCTGTGAACGAAGAGTGCCGAATGAAGAACGTAGAACTGGCGGATGATGTCCGTGCGTCTTCTCCGCTGTCGATTCCTGGTTCAACCTGCTTCAGTCTTCATTCTTCATTCCGAGCGTTTCTCGATCGTCGCTACTCAGTGCTTGCTTTGCTGGTTCTCCTGTTTGCCGTTCCTGCCCGGGGCGATCGTCCTGTTCCGCCGAAGCTCGATGATGCAGTCGAACGCGCGCTCGCGTACCTCGCCAAGCAGCAGCGGGACGACGGCTGGTTCGATCACCAGCAGCGACCGGAAGGCAAGGACGGCGACCAGTCGCGCAATCGCCGGGCGATCACAGGGCTGACGACGCTGGCATTCCTGTCGGCGGGACATACGCCGGACTCGCGCAGCGCCCGCGACGCCGGGCGATATGGCCCGGTGGTCGGCAAGGCACTGGATGCAATGGTGAACGCCGTCCCCGAGGACGGCTACATCGGCAAGCTCGACGAGAAGCCGATGTACACGCAGGCGATCGTCACGCTCGCCGTCGCCCAGGCGTATGGTGTGGAGCCGCGGGCGGACCGACGCCTTAAGACGCATGCGGTGCTCACAAAGCTCGTCGAGGTGATCGTCGCCGCCCAGGCCGTAAAGAAGGAACCCGCGTTCGCAGGCGGTTGGCGATACAACCGCGACGCCCCCGACAGCGACCTTTCATTGTCTGGATGGAACGCACTGGCCCTTCGCGCCGCACAGGATGCGGGCATCAAGGTGCCGCCGACGGCGATCAAGGCGGCCGCCGATTTTGTCGCCCGGTGTTATCAGAAGGAACAGCGCGGCTTCGCGTATCAGCCCGGCGGCGCGGTGCAGGCTGGGACCACATCGACCGGCGTGCTTTGTCTCTACCTGCTCGATCAGAACGTCCGCCCCGAAGCCGCCGATGCTGCCGGAACGCTGCCCAGTCGAATGAAGGGTGAAAAGCCATTCGGCGAGTACCCCTGCTACGGCATGTTCTACCTCACCCAGGCCGCCGCCCAGGCGAGCGACGACGTCTGGACCTCCGCCGCCAAACCCATCCTGGACAAGCTGGTCAAGGCGCAAGAAGGTGACGGCGGCTGGCCGGCAAACTGGCCTGCCGAGTCGAGCGAGCCGGGGCGGGTGTATCGCACCGCGATGGCGACGCTGGCGCTGACGGTGCCGTACCGGGTGTTGCCGATTTATCAGAGGTGACAGACAAGCGTGCCCGTCCCCAACGCCCGACTACGTCAGCCCCTCACGCCCCATACTTCTTCACGAACTCCACGCACTGGGTCACTTCCGCCAGGTTGTCGTCCTGCTTGTATTCGTACTCGATGGAAATGTTCCCATCGAAGTTCTGGCGTTTGAGTTCGTCGAGGATTTCCTTCACGCCGGATACGCCGGTGCCCCAAGGCACGTCGTGCGCCTTGGTGGTGCCGAACTCGTTGAGGTCTTTGATGTGGCTGCTGAACACACGGCCTTCCAGGATTTTCAGCGCCTCGACCGGTTTGACGCCGCTGCGCACCCAGTGCCCTGTGTCGGCGCAGGCCCCCATGCGCGGGTCGCGATTCTTCACCTGGGCCAGCACCCAGTTCGGATCCCAGAACTTGTAGTTGGGGTCGTTCGCCCGCTTGGGGTGGTCGTGAATGCAGAGCCGGATGTCGAACTCCTTCACGCACTTTTCGATCATGTCGAGCGACTCGACCGGCGGTTCGCTGGTGACGGCGGGGATGCCCATCTTCTTCGCGAACTCAAAAACCTTGCGGATTTCGTCTTCCTTCGGCGGTAGCGCGACGACGCCGTAATTCACCGCGAGAATGTCGTGCTGCTTCAGCTTCGCCTGCACCTGATCGATGACGGCTTGCGGCGACGCGTGGTTGAAAGTGACGGCCAGCTGGTCCCGGCGGAGTTTCTGTCCGGGGTAGAACTCGATCACACGTCCGCCGGCCTTGGCGGTTTTCTCGATCGCTTCCATGACGGTGAAACGGTTGAACGTCCAGGCCTGACAGCCGAGGGCAAAGCCGGAAATCTTGTGGGTGTCGGGGATCTTTAGTGGTGGGGCCTTGGCGGCGACAACCGCGTGGTCTTCCCCAAGGAGCCGTCGCGGCAGGCTGCCGGCGGCAAGGCAAGCGGCGGCTGCGGTCAGCAAATGGCGACGCGTGAAAGACGAAGCGTACCGGCGTTCGGACGGATCAGAAGCAGTGTGGTCAATCATGGGTGAGTCCGGGTTGTACGGTGGGGTAACCAGCGTGGGCGATTCCCCGCCAAGCGTACCCAAGGCTCACTGGCATGCAATCGAAAAAACACCCCGGATGACCTCGCCAGCAGGTCGCAATGAAGCCTTTTCCTCATCCCGCTGCGCGTGAACTCAGTTCGGCTGATGCGACGCGTACCTTTTCACCGACTCCAGCATCTCGCCAATGCTGAATGTCGCCTTCACCAGAAACTCCTTCGCCCCCAGTTGCATGGCCCGGCGAATGGTGTGGGTATCGCCGTGACTTGTAAGCATGACCACCGGAACCCCCTGGTACTGCGGTGAGGACTGCAACGCCTCAAGCATCTCAATGCCGTCCATGTCGGGCATGTTAACGTCAAGCAATATGACGTCAGGCGTTGTGCTGCGGAGCATTTCCATCGCTTCCAGCCCGTCGTGCGCCGCGAGGATTTCAAACCCCTCGCGGCGCAACAGGCGGGTTAACGTTTCGCGAACCAAGTCCGCGTCTTCAACAACCATGACTGTGGCCAAAGCACCTCCGGTACGAACAACTGACCGCCAACCTAGGGCGGAGCCTCATTCCACGGAGCGCGCTAAATATGATCACGCCGTTATAAAGCAGGCTGAAGTGCGATTCTGCCGCACGAATGTCGTCTCGGTCATCTGCTCTACTTGAGCTGGTAATCCGCCGGCTTAAGCCCAGTCTTGTAACCGCCAAAACCGAAGGCACTCGGCTCGTACACGCCGACAATGCCGACGTCTGCCTTTTCCGGCACGGACAGTCCGACGAGCTGGTACGCGGCGTTGACGATCAACCGGCGCAGTGCCTCGTTCTCGATGTCGGTCGCCGATCCCATGGTGGTCGCGAACGCCTTGCCTTCCTTGCCGCCGGGCACCGTGTAGCTCTTGGTCCAGGCAACAGGCATCATCGGGTCGTTCTTTTTGCCTTCGACCTTGATGTCGTTGGGGCGAAGCATGTAGTTCTTGTCTTTCGCGATTTCTTCCTTGGTGGCGTTTGCGGCGCGCTTGCTGACCTGGCCGAGAACCAGGGGCTTGCTGTCGCCGGGCAGCGGCAGGCGTACGCCGTAGACGTCGGTCGCGCCCCAGATCTCGCCGTCCTTGATGCCGTTAAGCAGCGGGTTGCCCGCGGCATCCGGGGCGAAGATGCCGATGGTCGATTCGCCTTTGTGGGCTCCGTGATGGCTGATCCACATTTCGCCCAGGATCAGCCGGCCGAAACCGTCGGTCCATTCCTTTTCCGGACCCTTGTAGCCGTTGTTGTACTTCGCGAAATCTCCCTTGATGCCGTTGAACGCGTGTGTTGCCGTCCGCAGGCCGATGACCGGCTTGCCGGCTTTCAGGAAGTCGTCGATGTGCTTCATCTGCGCATCGGGAAGATTGCGGAACCGGGTGAGAATGATCATCAGGTCGGCCGAGCCGAGGGCCTCAAGGCCTGAGATGTTGCTGGTGTGCTTGGGGTTGATCTCACCCTTGTCGTCGATCGGAAACAGCACGGTGCACTTGAAGCCGTGGCGGGTGGCGAGAATCTTGCCGAGCTGCGGCAGGCATTCCTCCGAGCGGTATTCTTCGTCGCCGGAAACGAGGATGATGTGCTTGCCCTTACCCGCGCCATCCCCGCCGGGGTAGACGACCCACGGGTCGTCGGCGCGCGCCGGCAGGGCGCAGCAGAGCAGGGCGAGCAGGGCACAGATCGGGCGAGTCATTCCGGACACGTTCGACAGTCGCATGGCGTTCCTCATTCCGCGTGGGTTGTTGGCTGGCGGCAGGGTGCAGAACAATGCTTTGCCGCCGCGGTCGTAGCTACCTCCGTATTATAATGGTTGTTGTGGCGACGCCACTGGGTCCGACTTCTTGCTTGCGTTCTTTGGTGCGCGGACGAAGATGACATTGCCATGAGCAGCCACGAGAACCGCGAGTCTCGGTTCGACGAGCCGCCGGAACCGGACCGGCCCATCCCGCAGGCCGGCGTCCCCGATGACGCCGACCCCAAGCACTCCCCCGAAGGTACCCAAAGCGCCGCCGGGCATTGGCATGCCGATTTCGAAAGCAGTCCCGTCGCCGGCCGTGACGACACGCACGTCAACGACGGTGACGACGACACCGCCGACGAATCGGAGGAGATCGATCTGTTTTCCGGCCCGGGCGAGGACGAGGCCATTTCGATCGCCGACCGCTGGGATGCGAACGACCCCCGTCGCAAAAACGATTCCTTCGCGCCCCCGACCGAGCCCTGCGAGTGCCATTGCCTGCACTGCGGGCGGACGTTTTCCAGCCAGGGCATCTGGTTCCAGAAAGTGATCAACGACCCGCAGGGGTTCGACGGATTCTGGATGTGCCCTACGCCCAACTGCTCGGGTGCCGGATTCACCTTCGACATCTTCCCGACCGATCCCGATCACCCTGCCAACGAAGGCTGGCATTACGACGACGACGAGGATGATGAGTTCGACGACGAAGACGAGGAAAGCGACACCGACGACAGCGAGATCGACTCCGACTGGTCGGAACTCGAACCTGACGCCGACGACGATAACCAGGAGTACGACCCGGCCGAACCGCAGTACGCCGACATGGACCTCTTCTGCGACGATTCGGACGACCTTGAAGGCGAAGAGTGGAAGCTGGGCCTTCAGCCCGGCGAGCGTCCCCCCGAACCGGCCTGGCGGGAAGACGCCCGCCGCGAGTGGGAGGAAGATCAGAAGCGATACGACGAGCCCGACCAGCGGCCGCGGATCCTGGACTGGTCAGACCGTGAGGACCGTCGCGACGAACACTACAACAAGCCGCGTGACGGCAAGTTTTCCGACGACGACATTCCGTTCTGAGGGGTTCCAAGGAGCCGCGCACGAAGTGTACTCACGGAGTAAGCGGGGATGACCCCGAACCGCGCCGTGCCCGCTTACTCCGTGAGTACACTCCGTGCGCGGCTCCTCGTTCAGTCACATACTTTCAGAATGACAACTTCTAGTCGTATTCCCCCTTCGCTATAACGATCCTCATGAGCGCCAATCCCAAGCCCCGCCAGTTTGCCAGCGACAATTACGCCGGTTTTGCCCCCGAAGCCTGGGCGGCAATGGCCCAGGCCAATGCCGGGCATTGTGTCGCCTACGGCGACGACCGCTGGACGGCCGAGGCATCGGACCTTATTCGCGAAGTGTTCGAGACCGATTGCGAAGTGTTCTTCGTTTTCAACGGTACGGCGGCCAACTCGCTTTCGCTGGCGCACCTGTGCGACAGCTACCACAGCATCCTCTGCCACGAGACGGCCCATGTGGAGACCGACGAGTGCGGCGCGCCCGAATTCTTCTCGAACGGAACCAAGATTCTCCTGCTGCCCGGCGGCAACGGAAAGATCGACCCGGCGTCCATCAAAGCCACCGTTCAGAAGCGGACCGACATCCATTACCCCAAGCCGCGCGTCCTGACGCTGACCAATGCCACCGAGCTTGGCACGGTCTACACGCCTGCGGAAGTCGCAGCGATCGCAGGCGAAGCGAAACGACTGGGCCTGCGCGTTCACATGGATGGCGCTCGCTTCGCCAATGCGGCCGCGACGCTAGGCGTCCCACCGAAACAGATCACCTGGGAAGCCGGCGTTGATGTGCTGTCGTTTGGAGGAACGAAGAACGGTACCGGCGTCGGCGAGGCGGTGGTCTTCTTTAACAAGGACCTCGCCGAGGAGTTCGACTACCGCTGCAAGCAGGCCGGTCACCTGGCCAGCAAGATGCGGTTCCTGTCGGCACCCTGGGTCGGCATGTTGCGCGGCGGGGCCGACGCGCCCTGGCTTCGCCACGCCCGCCATGCCAACAACATGGCCGAACGCCTGCTGTCACTCGTGCAGAAGTTGCCGGGCGCGCAGATTCTGTTCCCCCGGCAGGCGAACAGCGTGTTCGTGCAGCTCAATCCCAAGGCGATCGCGGAACTGCACGCCCGGGGCTGGAAGTTCTACACCTTCATCGGGCAGGGCGGCTGCCGGTTCATGTGTTCGTGGGACACGACCGAAGAAGACATCCACGCCCTGGCGGCAGATATCGGCGAGGTCATGGGAACGCCGAGTCTCAGCTCTGCTCTTTAGGTCTGCGGCGCTCGGTCGCGCCTCGAGATTTGGGTGGCATGGACAAGCGTACTCGCTTGCCCGTGGCGAACACCAATCGACGTTCGCCACGGGCAACGGAGTACCGTTGCCCATGCCACCCAATCGAAACCAGCGTACGCGGGTCGTAGCTGTACCGACGATGACTTTCCCCACGCCCGGCGATCGATAGAATCGCCGCATGATCTACCGCATCGACGTTCGGTCCAAGGTCCATGCCGGCTCAGGCGTTTCCGACGCCGCCGCGCTCGCCGCCCAGGATTCTCTGGGTGCCTCCATCCGCCAGCAGATTGCCGAGTTCGGTTCAGACGTCGGCCCGATTTCCACGAGCCGGGTCTTCTTCCTCGACACCGATGCCTCCGCCGCCGATGTGCTGAAAATTGCGGGAGACCTGTTGGCCGACCTCGTGGTCGAGTCCGCCGAGGTTGTCGAGCGGTCGAGCAACCATGCCGACCCCGCCGGCACCAGCCGGATTGAAGTCCACCTCAAGCCCGGCGTGATGGACCCGGTCGCCGACAGCACCGAGATGGCGATCCGCGACATGGGCCTGAACGTGCGTGAAGTCCGCACTGGCCGGGCGTTTCTGATTCACGGCGTCGTCGCGAAGCCCGAGCTCGAGCGCATCGCCGGCCGGGTGCTGGCCAATGGCGTGGTCGAGTCGGTGCATTTCGACCGCTATCTGCCCGAGAAGTTCGCCGCCGGGCACGAGTACACATTGAAGCTGCAGCATGTCGCGCTGCGCGAGCTGACGGACGAACAGCTCACAAAGCTCAGCCGCGAGGGACATCTGTTCCTGTCGCTGGCGGAAATGAAGGCGATCCAGTCGTACTACCGCGAGCAGGGCCGCGAGCCGACGGACATCGAACTGGAAACGCTCGCCCAGACCTGGAGCGAGCACTGCGTCCACAAGACGCTCAAGAGCGCGGTGGATATCGAGGTCAAAGACGTCAGCGGCAAGGTCGTCGGCAAGCGTCACTACGACAACCTGATCAAGGAGACGATTTTTGATTCGACGATGGCGTTGATGGGGAAGGGGAATGCTCCTGCCAAGAACGACATGGGCAGGTTCTGCCTGTCTGTCTTCAAGGACAACGCCGGCGTTGTCGCATTTGATGACGTCGACGCCGTCTGCTTCAAGGTCGAAACGCACAATCACCCCAGCGCCATCGAACCCTATGGCGGTAGCGCCACCGGCGCAGGCGGCGTAATCCGCGACATCCTTGGCACCGGCCTGGTCGCCAAGCCGATCGCGAACACCGATGTCTTCTGCGTCGCCTATCCACAGAAGGAAAAGCTCCCCAAAGGCGTCATCCACCCCAAGCGCATCCTCCAGCAAGTCGTCGCCGGCGTGCGCGATTACGGCAACCGGATGGGCATCCCCACCATCAACGGCGCCGTCTACTTCGACGACCGCTACCTCGGCAATCCGCTGGTCTTCTGTGGCTGTGTCGGCCTGCTGCCGCGGAACAAGATCGAAAAGGCGACCCAGCCCGGCGACGCGATTGTCGTCATGGGCGGCCGCACCGGCCGCGACGGCATCCACGGCGCGACCTTCAGCTCCGCCGAGCTGACCGACACGCACGCCGATGAGTTCTCGCACGCCGTCCAGATCGGTAACGCCATCACGGAAAAGAAGGTGGGCGACGTTATCCTGACTGCGCGCGACCGCGGGCTGTTCACCGCCGTCACCGATTGCGGCGCGGGCGGCTTGTCGTCCGCCGTCGGAGAAATGGGCGAAAAGACGGGGGCCGACGTCAAGCTCGATACGGTCCCGCTGAAGTACCAGGGCCTGCGGTACGACGAGATCTGGATCTCCGAGGCCCAGGAACGCATGGTGCTGTCGGTGCCGCAGAACAAGCTGGCGGAGCTTCTGGCGCTGGCCAAGTCGGAAGACGTCGAGGCGACCGCGATCGGCACCTTTGGCACACCGAACGCCGAGCTGCTGCTGTCTTACAAGGGGACGCAGGTCGGGCGGATTTCGATGCACTTCATGCACAACGGCATCCCGATGCCGCGGCGGAAGGCGGTCGTTGTCGATACGCCCGCGGCGAACGATCTGGTCGCCGCATCGCAGGTGAATGTCGCCTCGAACAAGGTCGCCGACAAACTGCTGGCGTTACTGGCGCATCCCAACATCGCCAGCAAGCACTGGGTGGTTCGGCAGTACGACCATGAGGTGCAAGGCGGGTCGGTCATCAAGCCGTTCGTCGGCCCCAGCCAGGTCGGCCCGAGCGACGCGTCGGTCATTCGTCCAAAGCTCGATTCGCTCAAGGGCGTGGTCGTCGGCTGCGGGCTGGTGCCGCACATCAAGGACCCCTACGCGATGGCGATCGCGAGCATTGACGAGGCGATCCGCAATGTGGTGGCCGTCGGTGCCAACCCGAAGAAGACGGCGATCCTCGACAACTTCTGCTGGCCGAGCGTGGACGACGAAGTGACCATGGGCCACCTCGCTCGCACCTGCGAAGCCTGCCGCGATGCGGCATTGGCGTACGGCATTCCGTTCATTAGCGGCAAGGATTCGCTGCACAACCAGTTCACGAATTCCGAGACTGGCCAGGTACTGCGCATTCCGAACACGCTGCTGATCAGTGCGATCTCGGTCATCGACGACGTCCGCAAGTGCATCACGATGGATCTGAAGAAGCCCGACAGTAGCGTGTTCCTGCTGTCGCCGCCGAAGGGCACCGGGCCAACGGATCTGGCCGCGCTGCCGAAGGTCCACCAGGCACTGGCCGACGCGATTGCGCTCGGCTACGTCGCGAGCTGTCACGACGTCAGCGACGGCGGGGCCCTGACGGCGGCGGCGGAGATGTGCATCGGCTCGGGGCTCGGCATGGCCGTCTCGGTACCAAGTCAGGGCGACCCGTCGCTGTTCGCCGAGCTCCCCGGCCGGTACCTGCTGGAAATCTCCAAGGACCGCTTCCAGCACGCGACGGAGTTCTTTGCGAAGCAGGCGGTCGCGCTTGAAGCCTTCGGTCGCGTGATCGCGGAGCCGAAGCTCGTCATCAGCGAGCCGACTGCCATCGCCGCGGAGTTGTCGATCGAGCAGATGACGGCAGCCTGGCGCGGAACGCTGGACTGGTAGTCAAAGCAATTGCGACCATTGCATGCACTGATTGAGGAGGTGGCGCGATGCAGGATTTGAAGCCGCAGATTTACGGACCGACCGATGGCGACGCCTGGTGGGTCCTTCAGGATCGGATTCGCATTCTCGTTTCGGGGGAACAGTCGGGCGGGGCTTATGCGGTTGGCGTGAGCGAAGTACCACCGGGTGCAGGACCGCCGCCACACGTCCACGCCGCCGAGGACGAGTTATTCTATCTCTTCGAAGGGCAGTTGCTCTGGACGCTGGCCGACAAGCAGTACCAGGGGGTGGCCGGCGATACGGTCTACCTGCCGCGGGGCATTCCGCATACTTTCAGGAACAACGGCAATGTTCCGGCCAAGTTCCTGCTGATTGCGACGCCAAGTGGATTCGAACGGTTCGTGGCGTCGGTGGGTGTCTCGTGTCCGTCGGGTGGCCGGCTCGACCCGCCGCCGATCACGCCACAGGCGATCCAGGCGCTGATGGCCGGGGCACCGCAGGCCGGCATCGAGATTCTCCCCGACTATCAGTTCGGTCCGATGGCGGAGCTCCCACGGCATCGGGAATCGCTCTGGGTGCTGGGGCATCATGTGCTGGTCAAACTGACTGCCGAACAGACGCGGGGCGGTTTCAGTGTGGTCGAAATCACCAGTCCGCCAGGAGCAGGAATTCCGCCGCACCGGCATTCCAGGGAAGACGAGCTGTTTTATGTGCTGGAGGGGGATTTCACGTTCGACATCGAAGGCGTGAGCTACGCGGCTCCGGCAGGCACTTTTGTGCGCATTCCCCGAGGAGTGTGGCATGCGCCGGTCAACACTGGCTCCGGGCCCGGCCGAATGATCGACATCCACACGCCTGGCGGGTTCGAAGGATTCTTCCGAGAGTGCGGTACGCCTTGCACCGACATCAGCGCCGGCCCGCCAGCGGCGGATGTCGACATGGATCGGATGGCGGCGATCCTGGCCGGACACGGAATGGAGATTCGGGTTCCACGCACCTGATTGGATTCCCTCTGCAACGGGCACGCCCAGTGCTCGTTCGAGGGTAGAACAGACCGTGTTTTTACAATGGAAGGCCAGGCAAAAGGCTGCCGGGCCGACGAATGGCCGGGAAATTTCAGGTTGTGCCTGCACGGAAGGGTAGGAGTAGGGGAGCGAAATCTCCCTCGGCCCCCTTGTCAGGCTGCCCCGGATGTTTTATAGTTCTGGGCTTCCCACTCGGCGGAGCGGTAGCTTTGTCGTTCGAATTTGGGAGTGCGTTAACAGGTTTTCAGCACCCTCGTCGACTGGCCGAAAGGCCATGACCCGGCTTGCCAAGGTGCGATTACGACGAGCGGTAAGACGATATGCCGACGATCAATCAGCTCATCAAGAAGCCGCGCCGGGCGCTGGCCAAGATCAACAAGGTCAAGGACCTGCAGGCCTCGCCCCAGAAGCGTGGCGTCTGCCTTCAGGTCAAGACCATGACCCCGAAGAAGCCCAACTCGGCCCTTCGGAAGATCTGCCGCGTTCGTCTGAGCAACGGCAAGGAAGTCACGGCCTACATCCCCGGCGAAGAGCACAACCTGCAGGAACACAGCATCGTGCTGGTTCGTGGCGGCCGCGTGCGCGATCTGCCGGGTGTGCGGTATCACGTCGTTCGCGGCACGCTCGACGCCCTGGGCGTTGACGGTCGTAAGCGCAGCCGCAGCAAGTACGGCGCCAAGAAGGGCAAGTAAACCGTTAGTGCTGAAGTCGGAATGCTGAATGCGGAATGTCCGCATCGCGTGCCGACGTTCAGTTCCTGTTTTTCACCGTAGTATTCCCGGCTGCAAACGCGCTGGGGAGAAACAATCGGCAATGTTGGCGGACTGCCGCGGACGATTCCGCATTCAGCACTCCGACTTCAGCATTTGCCACACGGAGCGTTTCGAACATGGCTTACAAGAAGTGGACCGCAAGCGAAGAAACCCTCAAGCCGGATTCTCGCTACAACAGCAAGCTCGTCAGCAAGTTCATCAACTGCCTGATGTACGACGGTAAGAAGACCGTCGCCCAGA
Source organism: Humisphaera borealis (assembly GCF_015169395.1). GTDB lineage: Bacteria > Planctomycetota > Phycisphaerae > Tepidisphaerales > Tepidisphaeraceae > Humisphaera > Humisphaera borealis. Next base: position 3,103,002 of record NZ_CP063458.1, on the reverse strand, counting down.
AGGTCTTCTACGACGCGATGGACATCGTCGCCAAGAAGAACAAAGACGCCCAGCCGCTGGAAGTCTTTGAAAACGCGATCAACAACGTCAAGCCGTTCGTTGAAGTCCGCAGCAAGCGCGTCGGCGGTGCCAACTACCAAGTGCCGATGCAGGTCAACAAGCGCCGTCAGCAGAGCCTGGCGTTCCGCTGGTTGCTGGCAGCGTGCCGCGAGACCGGTGGCCGCGCCATGAGCGTCCGCCTTGCCGACGAACTCCTGGCCGCCTTCAAGAAGGAAGGCAAGGCGATCAACACCCGCGAGCAGACCCACCGCATGGCCGACGCCAACAAGGCGTTCGCCCACTTCGCGTGGTAAGCAGTCCGAGTCTGGTCGTACGCAACGCAATAATAGCAGCAACCCGCGTGACATCGTCACGCGGGTTGTTTCGTTTCCACGACCCCCGATTCCGACAGGCCCGGGGCGGAGTTCTGCTCCTGCAGCCGCGCTTCCTACCACTTCGTTCGCTACCCGGGCGTACGGACTACCACTCCGTTGGCACCTTCACCTTTGCCGGCTGAAGCAGTTCCTCGGTCTTGGGGGCGATGATCGCCTTGACGGGGGTGCCGTCGAGATTGGCAACCAGCGGCGGGATACCCAGCGCCCAGCAAGCCGTCGCAAAGGTGTCTTCGGTTTTGACGTTCAGCTTCGGTTCACGGGTCAGGTCGTACCCCTTCCGCAGGCCCGGACCGACGGCAATCCAGGGGATGTGGCGGCTGCGGGCGTCGTCCGCACCGTGACCCTTCGTCGCGCCGCCATGGTCGGCAGAAACGATCAGGAGCGTGGACTTCGCCAGGTCGGCATCGTCCAGGGCCGTCACCAACTCGCCCAGCGACTTGTCGGCCTCTTCGATCGCCTTGATCTGCTCGGGCGTGCCCCAGCCCAGCGAGTGACCGACGGTATCAACCGACGGAAAGTGAACGAGCATGACGTCGGGCTTGTGGTCCTTGATGATCCGGACCGCCGGCCCGACGACGGCTGGTGTTTTGACCGTTCCGCTGTTGGGGATCCAGCGCCAATCAAGGACGCCGCGACGGTCGAAGACGTCGAACTTATCCTTGCCGGCGACCGCGGCGACGGTGTAGCCGTACCGTTTGGCGGCCTCGAAGAGTGTGGGTACGCCGGGGTAAAGGGGGTATTGCAGCGGGATGTCGCTGTTCCAGAGGATGCCGTGGCGGTTCGGAGTCATGCCGGTCAGCATGCTGACGTGCGATGGAAGGGTGATCGACTGCGGTGTGGTCTGGGCCCACATCGAGTAGCAGCCACGGGCCATGAGCTTGCGGGCGTTGGGCGCGTCGGCCAGCAACAGCAGGTCGGGGCGAAGGCCGTCGATGCTGACGACCAGCACGTGCTGAATCGCGGCGACGGGACGCACGCCGGGCGTCGCGGCCGGGCGCGTATGCGGACTGGGGCGCGTCGCCGCCTGCTCGGAAGCCTGCGTGGTCGGCGGACGGAGCCAGGCCGGCTGCGTCGCCAGTAACGCTTCGCGTTCGGCAGTTGATGACTTGCCCTTGCGCGTCCCGCCGTCGGCCACCCCGCCTTCATCGGCGGCCGGTACGATCGTGGCGATTAAGGTGAGACAGAGCAGGGCAAACGACATCGCGAACAAGGTTCGACGGATCATGAGCGGGTTCCCGGTTGGCACATCCATGGAGCGTTGAATGGGTGGATACGGTGTTCAGTTGGAATTGTTGAGTTGGACGCAGTCCGTCTACCTCACGGCACGCAGAGTTGAAAACCGGCGTCGAGGCTAACGTGCCTGAACGCAGATCAGAAGGATGAAAAACCGCGTCCGCCGGGCCCAACTCTCAGATCGCAAAACAGTTACCTGCTGCCTCACATCTTGAGTTCCGACCCTCCTGTAGCGACCTCAACGGCTGGCAGACGCCGGCGACGCAGTTCCCAATCGTATTGTTGCGGTTCTGGTTTCCGGCTTGTTACCAACGCCGCTCGGATGCCGCCAGTCATCTGGAATACGCAGAATCCGTTGGAAGATTGCGGGCGGGCCGTGGCTCCAACTAACTCGAAGGGCAAGTAGGGACCGCCAATCTCTCCTGTGGCAGTCATGAATGGTGTCCCTTTACCGGACTTCGGAGGTTTACCCAGTCGCCCGGGCCGGAACAGCTTCACATTTTTGTGCCGTTATGTCCGGTAACAGCCGGTATTTCCGACAGATAAGCCTCTTCCGGTCAAAAGACGGTAGGGCCGCTCACCGATACAACCCGGGCAACGCTGGTGGACTGCGACGAATCGCACCGTGGTGTTGCCGCCGTGTCCGCAGACGGGTTGAAGATTTCTGACCCGAACAGGGCACTGATCGATCGGCGGAGCAGAGCGTAAAAATAGACGCTCGTACGTGGAAGGGTGAATGAACACTATGGCAACGACGACATCAGTACAGACCGGCCTCCAGTTGTACCTCCGCCAGATTCATGAGGTCCGCCTCCTGACGGCCGACGAAGAAAAGGAACTGGCCCGCCGCATCATCCATCAGCAGGACATGGAAGCCCGCGAGCGGATGGTTCGCGCCAATCTCCGCCTGGTGGTGAACATCGCCAAGCACTACGTCAACCGCGGGCTCTGCCTGACGGACTTGATCGAAGAAGGCAACATCGGCCTGCTGAAGGCCGTCGAAGGGTTTGATCCTGAGAACGGCTGCCGGTTCAGCACCTACGCGTCCTGGTGGATCAAGCAGGCGATCAAGCGTGCGCTGATCAACAGCGTTCAGCCCATCCACATCCCGGCGTACATGGTCGAGATGATGAGCAAGGTGAAGTACGCCACCCGCGAGATGGAAGAACATCTCGGCCGGCTGCCGACCACCACTGAGCTGTCGCTGCACATGAAGCTGAGCCCCAAGAAGCTCAACATCATCAAGAAGGCGGTCAAGGCGTACAACTCGCCGACGCAGTCGGGCAGCGACGACGGCGAACTGACGATCAACGAGATCGTCGCCGATACCAACAACCTTCCGCCCGATGAACAGGTGACCGGCACCGACGAGCTGCGCAAGCTCGGCGAACTGCTCGACGTGATCGACGAACGGGCGGCCAAGATCCTGAAGCTGCGCTACGGCCTGGAAGGCGAAGAGCCGATGACCCTGAAGGAAATCGGCCACCGTGTCGGTCTGACGCGTGAGCGGGTTCGTCAGATCGAGCACGAGGCGCTCGGCAAGCTCCGCGAAGCGATGGACGAACGCCCGACGCCCAAGGCGGCGTGAGTATGGTAGCGCAGGCTTGCAGCCTGTGACCAGTAGCGAACCGGGAAGACGGACGACGCGCACGCGTTGTCCGTCTTCTGCATTGAAGGTACCCGGACACGCTCAGAGCGCGTGACTCCTTAAGGAGCCGCGCACGGAGTGTACTCACGAAGTAAGCGGGAATGCCCCGAACCGTCACGGTTCCCGCTTACTCCGTGAGTACACTCCGTGCGCGGCTCTTCAAAAAGTCACATGCTCTCACGATGACAGTGGGGATGGATGCGCACGCGACGACCTGGCGTCTCCAAAGGCAAGTTCTGCTATTCTCTGGCCCTTCCTGATCTGGAGCGCAAACGCCAATGGCCACATCTTCTCTCTTCCGACTCGACAACAAGATCGCCGCGGTCACCGGTGCAGGTTCCGGCATCGGGCGGGCAATCGCACTATCGTTCGCCGAGGCGGGGGCGGCGGTTTACGTGCTGGAACGAAGCGTCGATGCGGGTCAGGCGGTGATCGAGGAGATTCGCGCCGCCGGTGGATCGGCGACGTTCCTCGCCACCGACGTCTCGCAGTCGGCGCAATGTCAGCAGGCGGTGGGACGAATCGTCGCCGAGCACGGCCGGCTTGATGTCCTGGTCAACAACGCCGGGATCGGCCATGTCGGCACGATTCTGAACACGACCGAGCAGGACCTGGATCGGTTGCTGGCGGTGAACGTGAAAGGCGTGATGTTCATGACGCAGGCGGCTCTGTCGCCGATGATCGCCCGCAAGGCCGGCGTGATCGTCAACCTGGCGTCGATCGGCGGGGTGGTCGCGGTTCGGGACCGCTTCGCTTACTGCACGACCAAGTTCGCGGTGGTGGGGATGACCAAGTGCGTCGCGCTCGACCATGCCGCCGACGGCATCCGCTGCAACTGCATCTGTCCCGGCCGTGTCGAGACGCCGTTCGTTCAGGCACGACTGAAGGAATACGCCGACCCGAAGCAGGCCTACGAGCAGATGGTGTCGACGCAGTTGCTCAAGCGCATGGCCCGGCCCGAGGAAGTGGCCGCCGCTGCGATTTACCTGGCGAGCGACGCCAGTGCGTTCGTCACCGCAACCGAGCTCATTCTGGATGCCGGGTGGACCGCAGGGAAATGAAACCGTCATCGAAGCGACAATGCAAAATGCAAAACATGCAACGAAAAATGCAGAATGATGGATTTCGATCAGTTTGCATTTTTCATTGCATGTTTTGCATTTTGCATTGTCTTCCCGCTCTCCTGTCCGCCAAGGCGGACCCTACAAAGCGAGGCATCGGTCGATGCGTTTGAGCGTTCGCTCGCGGCCGAGGAACTCCAGGCTTTCGAAGATCGGCGGGCTGACGGTCGTTCCACAGACGGCGACGCGGATCGGCTGGGCGACCTTACCTAGCCCCAGGCCCTTCTGCTCGCAGAAGCCTTTGACCGCACCCTCGCAGCTGGCGGCGGTCCAGCTCATAACGCCTTCCAGAACGCCGCGAATGTCTCTCAACGCAGCCATGCCGGCGCCGTCGTTCTTCTTCAGGTTTTTCTCGACGGCGTCGGTGTCGTAGGCCAGTACGTCATCGGCGACAAAGAAGAACCGGCTGATTTCGTCCACCTCGCGCAGCAGGCGGAAGCCCTTTTTCATTTCCAGCAGTTTGGCGAGCTGTTCATCGGTTGCCGCGCCCAGCGGACTATCGGGGTTGACCGACAGGTAATCCTTGAACGCCGCGATCAGGCGGTCGGGCGTCGCCGTCGCGCAGGCGTCGGTGTTGAACGACAGCAGCTTGGTGCGGTCGAACTTGGCGTTGCTCTTACCGATGCCAGTGATGGAGAAGAGTTCGGTCATCTCCGCCATCGTCATCTTTTCCCGATCTCCGCCGGGGCTCCAGCCGAGCAGCACGAGGAAGTTAAGCAGGGCTTCGGGCAGGTAGCCGTTCTTGCGGAAGTCGTGAACGAGGATTTCGGGCAGGTCGGAGTTCTTCAGCCCGATCACATGCATGACGGCGGCCTGCTCGGAGATGTCGAGCTGTTTCTGCGAGTCGGCGAGCCACTCGGCGAACGCGGTGGCGTCGAGCGCGGCAGCGGAAGCAATGTCGGCCGCCGACCGCTTGGTGCTCTTCATGACCTCCCCGACGCGCTGGCGGATCTTCTTGTCGCGGTCGCGCTTGCCCATCTTGCTGCTGTCCATGTTCTGGATGATGGGCAGATGGCCGTAGACCGGTCGCGGGTAGCCGAGGGCTTCCTGCAGCGCGATGTGATTGAAAGTGTTTAGTAGATGTTCTTGCCCCCGCAAAACATGTGTGACTTCCATCGCTTGATCATCAATGACGACGGCGAAATGGTAGGTCGGCATCCCGTCAGCTTTGCGGATAACGAAGTCCTGCACCTCGTGCGGCGCCTGGACGATCTCTTTCTCGAGCACTGCATCAACGAAGCGGTACTCCTTGATCGGTACTGCGAGTCGAACAACGTGTGGACGCCCTTCTGATTCATACGTTTTGACCTGAGCGTCCGTAAGAGGTCGGCGGCGATACAAGAAGGAGCGCTTCGCTTTCTCAGCCTCTTTGCGCTCTGCGTCGAGCTCCTCCTTCTTCTCGTAGGCCTTGTACGCCAGGTTCTTTGCGATCAGGTCTTCGATGATGCCGTTGTAAATGTCCTGCCGCTTTGACTGGTAAACCAGCTCGGCGTTGTCCCAATGCAGGCCGAGCCAGCGGAGGTCTTCGAGAAGTTGCGTCGCAGCCTGCTCGGTGCTGCGGGCGAGGTCGGTGTCTTCGATGCGGAGCAGGAATTTGCCGCCCTCGACTTTGGCGCCGAAGTGCCGGGCCAGGAGCCAGGAGAACAGGGCAGTCCTCGCGCCACCGACATGCAGATAGCCGGTCGGCGAAGGGGCGAAACGGGTTACAACGGAAGCGGTTGGGGCAGAGCTCATGGGGAGAGGAAGGTAACCGAATCCGAAGCGGACGTCTGCCTTCTAGCGCCATCGCCGAAGGGGTGGGTTTTCGGCGCGAATCTCGCAGCAACCGTCGGAAATCACCAACTCGTCGAATCGCATGCGATGACTGACGGGTTGCGTTGATCTCGCGAGTCGCGCCGAGCACCCACCCCTTCGGGGATGGCGCCAAAAGTCGATGTCGCATTCGACGCGACTTTGCGACGCGATCACCTTCCCCGCGGTTCCTGCACTCTGTGCGACCTGTGCCGTCATGCAGCCGCTGAAACCGCGCGTTCTCGGACCCAAATACCTCTCAATCACCCCCAATTCCCTCCCGATAGCACTCTCGCGGCGGTTGTTACTGGAACAGTCGACGTTCCGAACGCCGCCAACCGTATGTGGTGTGGAACCTTTCTACAGGAGCGAAGCAATGCAGATGTCCAGCAAGAAGATGTGGGTGCTCGGGGCGGCGGTGGCGGCGGCGATCAACCTCCTGCCGATCTCCGGCGTGTCGTTTCAATCGTCGGCGGTGGGGGCACCGGCTTATGAAGACGTGGTCGGCCAGATCAATGAGATCGACCGCCAGATTCTCGAAGCCGAGGGTCGCTTCGCCAAGCAGACCGCCGGCATGAACAAGGGCGGGCGGCAGTACAAGCAGTTGCAGGCGGAGCAGGAGCAGTCGCTGAAGCAGTTGAGGAACCAGAAAGCGAAGCTGCGTGAACAGGCCGAGAACGCTCGCAAACAGCAGGGTGCGGGGGCCGTTGCGGGGAAGCTCGAGAACAACGCCGAGGCGATCGCCAACGAGAAGAAGCGGCACGCCGAGGCGCTGAAGCGCATGCCGGCAGGTTCGGCCGCGGCGCAGAATGAGAACCAGCGATTCGAAGATCGCATGCGCGAGCTCACCACTCGCCGGGCCGACCTGAAGGAAGATGTCGCCGCGGTGAAGGAAGTCCGCCAGAGCACCGAGGCGTTCAAGAAAGACGTCAGCCAGATGAATAAGGCGATCGCCGGCGAGAAGGAGCGGCACGCCAAGGCGATGAAGTTCCTGCCGGCCAACTCGCTGGCGGCGCAGGAAGAACAGCGCGCTCATGAGCAGAAGCTGCGCCAGATCCAGGACGGCTACGAGACCGCCGGCGACAAGCGCGAGATGACAATCGCCAAGGTGTCGGGCGGCAAGGCCGTTGACGGGGAACTGGACAACATCAACACGCAGATCGCCAACGAAAAGGCCCGTCACGATCGCCGCATGGCGCAGGTCATGAACGGAAGCGCGGCGGCGGCCGAAGAGAATCGCCTTTACGCCGAGAACATGGCACGGCTGAGCGGTCGCCAGGCGGAACTGCAGAACGCCGCGGCCGGCAGCCGGTACTCGGCCGAGCAGAAGTTCGCGCTCAAGCGCCAGCTCGACGAGCTCGACCAGGCGATCGCGGCCGAGAACGATCGCTTCCAGCGCCGGCTGAATGACATCGACGCCGGCAGCGAGATCGAACGGCTCGAGCGGCAGCGTCATGCGACCGCGCTGGCCGACCTGAACAACCGCAAGGCGGTGGTTGTGGCGCAGATCAACGGAACCGGTCCTGCGCAGGCGAGCGGTCAATAAGGCAAGTGGGGAACAGGGGTCTTGAGAGCAGGGGACGGGAGGAAGGAAACACCCGGGCGGCAGCGATGCCGCCCGGGTTTGTTTGTATCCGTGCCGCGGCAGCTCCTGCGCGGACGGGGACCGGCTTCGCCGCTTACGCGACCCATTCCGGCGGCGGCTGGATCTCGTCCGTGGGGCGGCCGCCGGGCGTGCTTCGTCCCGAGCCGGCCTGTCGGCTGATCGCCTTGACCGTCATGTCATGCTCGCACTGGATCTGACAGCTCAGCCGAACGCCGGGATGGGCGCCAAGTCCGCGCAGTTCGATCAGGTCCTTCTCCGCCTTGGTTATCTTCGTCGGTTCGCCGGCGACGAACATCACACGGCAGGTGGTGCAGCGGGCGTTTCCGCCGCATGCGTGGAGCTGATCGATTTTCGCTTCATCGACCAGCGCGTTGACCAGGCGTTTTCCTTCGGGCACTTCGAACGTTCCAACTTCTTCGACGGTCAGTTTCGGCATGATTGGGCTCCTTGGTGGTGTCGTTGTAGCGGGAAGAAGGCGGAATGAAAAATGCTAATCATTCGATGAAAAGCGTAGAACGGCGTTTGCCGACGACAGGGGAGTCTCGAGCGTGGTGGAATGCGACGGTCCTGTGCGTCGATGCGCATTTTTCATCGCATGTTTTGCATTTTTCATCCCTCCTGCCTCAAAATCCGCTGATGCCCAAGCCTCAGCCCAAGCCGATCGACCCGGCCGAACTGCCGCAACTGGCCCGCGATACGATGGCGAGCGCGAAGTTCCCCGTACTGGCGTCGATCGACGGCGACCAGCCGCGGGTTCGGCCGGTGTCGCCGGTCAGGACCGACGGCTTCACGGTCTACGTCGCGAATCTGCGGATGTACCACAAGACGCAGGAGATCGCCGCCAACCCCAAGGTCGAGCTCTGCTACACGGACGAGCAGCACAACCAGGTGCGCATCACGGCCGTCGCCGAGGTGGTGACGGATCGACCGTTGCTTGAAGAGATCTGGAACGCCAACGCGCTGATGCGGCAATACCTCGGCAGCCTGGAGAACCCCATGCTGATTGTCTACCGCCTGAAGCCGACGCAGGTGCGGTACATGCGCGAGTGGGCGCTCGAGTATCACGAGGTGGTGCTAGGCTAAGGCCGTTGCACCGCTCCGCGCCGCCACGCGCTCGGCGAGGAACGCCAGGAACTCATCCATTCCTTGTCCTGTCCTGGCCGACACTTCCATTACCTTCATTCCCGGCCGGACCGACTCGATGCTTGCCAGCGCCGCAGCGCGGTCGAAGCCGATCACCTCAGCGATGTCGCACTTGGTAATGATGGCGATGTCGGCGGTGTTGAAGATGGTCGGATACTTCAGCGGTTTGTCTTCGCCTTCGGTGGTGGACAGCAGCACCAGCCGCAGGTCTTCACCCAGGTCGTAGCTCGAGGGGCAGACGAGGTTGCCGACGTTCTCAACGAAGAGGTGATCCAGTTCGTCCAGCTTCCAGTCGCCGATCGCCCGCTCCACCATGTCAGCTTCAAGATGGCAGACCGTGCCGGTGACGATCTGCCGGACCGGCGCGCCGCTCTCGGCGAGGCGTTTGGCGTCATTCTCGGTCGCGAGGTCGCCGACCAAGGCGGCGACGCGCTGGGTCTGGTTCAACCGGCGGAGAATCTCCCGCAGAAACGTCGTCTTCCCCGACCCTGGGCTGGACACCAGGCTGGTGACGAAAACGCCGGCCTCGCGGAAGCGGTCGCGCATCGACCGCGCGGTGACGTCGTTTTTCTTGAGGATCTGCGTGCGGACTTCAAGGATGCGGGGTTGGGCTGTCGGAATCGTTGTCATCCAATACCTCGATCGAGACCAGTTCCAGTTCGCGCCCGCCGACCACGTCCGGTGTAGGCGTGTCGCAAACGGGGCAGCGGAGCCGCTGCGGCGATGATAGCTCATGCCGGGCGTCGCAGGTCGGGCAAAACACCGTGACGGGAATCTCTTCAATGGTCAAGGTCGCGCCGCGGATTGACGATCGGCTGATGGCGACCGGGAAGGCGCTCGCCAGCGCCTCGGGCACCACGCCCGACAGCGCCCCCACCTTAATGACGACCCGGCCGACGTAAAACACGGCGTGCGACGCCGCGTCTGGCGAACGACTGGCGATCAGCTCGTCTTCCATCAGCTCGACGAGGCTCTGGGCGATGGAGAGTTCGTGCATCTTGGTAGGGTCCGCCTTGGCGGACCATTGGGCAGCGGAGGCAGTATCGAAACAAGCACCATCGAGCGACTGCACACTATGCGTCCGCCAAGGCGGACCCTACTGTTGACGTTCGCCCGTCGGTCCATTCCACTCTCGCCGTGCCATCAGCGAAGGGCGACCATCCTCAACATCACTGGACTCTCTGGCAACTGATCGACTCGGCGTTCCCGACCGGTGGCTTTGCGCACTCGGGCGGGGTGGAAGCCGCCTGGCAGCATGGCATGATTCGCGACGGCGAAGGTTTGCTTTCGTTCGTCCAGATGGCGCTTGCCCAGTGTGCGGCCGGGATCGCGCCGGTGGTCGTCGCGGTGGTTCGAAAACCGGCGGACTTTGCCGACATCGACGCCTTCTATGACGCCTGCGTCTCCAACCACGTCGCCAACCGGGCCGGCCGGGTGCAGGGTCGTGCCCTGATGGCGACGGCGGCGACGACGTTCGACGCGCCTGTGCTGACCGACGCCGCCGATCGGCTTCGCCGGGACCGATCGCCCGGTCATCTGCCGGTGGTATTCGGACTTGTGGCGGGGGCGCTGGGGCTGGACGTGGCCGCCGCCGCCTCCGGATTCCTGTTCATGACCGGCCGTGGCATGCTGTCTGCGGCGGTGCGGCTGGGCATCGTCGGCCCGCTGGAAGGCCAGCGCCTTCAGGCGGCTATCGCGGCCGATGCCGACCGGCTGGCCGCGACCGCAATCGGCCGTCCGCTCGAGTCGATCACCCAGACCGCGCCGATGCTCGATCTCCTGCAGTCCACCCAGGACCGGCTGTATTCGCGGTTGTTTCAAAGCTGAACATCACCATGAGTTCCAATTCTCCCTCGGCACCCGACCACACGCACGACACCTGGGACCATCCGGGTCGATACGAGTTCCGTCCGCAGATGCTCCGGAACCGGGATTTCCGCCGGCGGGCATTTACGGTCGGCGTGGGGGGCCCGGTCGGCAGCGGGAAAACCGCATTGATGCTTCAGCTTTGTCGTAATCTTCGCGCCAAGGTTGCGCTCTGCGCCGTGACCAACGACATCTTCACGCGCGAAGACGGGGAGTTTCTGATCCGCAACGACGCCCTCGAGCCCGATCGTATTCTCGCCGTGGAGACCGGCGGATGCCCTCACGCAGCGATTCGGGAAGACATCTCCGCGAACCTGCTGGCGCTGGAACACCTCAGCGAGAAGTTTTCGCCGCAATTACTGCTGATCGAGTCCGGGGGAGATAACCTGGCCGCCCATTTCAGTCGCGAACTGGCCGATTTTACTGTTTACGTGATCGATGTGGCGGGGGGAGACAAGGTTCCGCGCAGGGTGGACCGGGAATCACGCAGGCCGACGTACTGGTCATCAATAAGACGGATCTGGCTGTCGCGGTGGGCGCCGACCTGGACGTGATGGCCCGGGATGCCCGGAAAATGCGCGGTGAGGGTCCGGTGGTGTTCGCGCAGGTGAAGCACGGCGTGGGTGTGGACGAAATTGCCGGGCTTGTTCTGGCCGCAGCCGGCCTGAATTGAGCGGCGATGGACGAAGACAAAAGTGTGAAGGATCGGCGGGGGGAAGCGGGAAACTTTAGGTGAATGGCGGCGAGGTCCGGCAATCTCGGGGTGAGTCATAAAATGAGCATTGTTTCACTCGGCAAGCCCGTTTGCCTAGTGCTCGCGCGGTGGGGTATGGGGTATCGGTCGCGTTATTCCGACTTTAACAACTGGTCTGGGCAGATTTGGGCCGATGAAGGGGGCGGAAATATCGGCAACCGCGTGGTTGGACTTAACTGGCACCGCGTTTGCCTAGGCATTTCCGGCTGATGGCAAGTCCTAGGGCTCGCCCGGCTCTTCGTCGCGACGTTCGGAAGTGTTCCGGGCGGCATCGTCGAGTGTCGGGTAACACAACCTGGATCGGACCAGGCAAGGACTAGGCGAAGGACGGCACGGTGGTCGTGTCGACAGTTCCCGCCACGCATCGGTTTAGTTGCATCTTCTATTTTGGAAGGAGTTAGACTGCATGCTCTCCAGCATCAAGTCTCTGTTCTCTCGCCGTGTCCGCGCCGCCGCCGTGGCGGTCGCCCTCGCCTCAACCGCCCTGACCGCCGGCACCGCTCAAGCGGAAGAAGTGCGTCCGGGTTCCGCGTACAGCCTCTCGTTCGGCACCGACTACACCTCGCACTTCATCAGCTATGGCGCTGACGTGTGGGGTGGCGGCGACCAGTACTCGCCCTTCTCGGCCAAGTCGACCGCCTTCACCTACGGCACCCTCTCGGCTGCCCTCGGTAAGATGGGCGATGACGTCAGCTTCACCGGCTTCGTCAACGTCTGGGCCGACATCAACAATAACGTTGAGAGCGGCATCGGTGGCTCGGTTCAGGAAATCGACGTCAACGTCGGTGTGACCGCCTCCTTCGGCGCTTTCAGCGTCACCCTCGCCAACGGCCTGTGGTCCTACGCCGGTGACGAAGAGAAGATCGCCGACCTCACGGTTGCCTACGCCGATGGCGACTCGATCATCAAGGGCTTTGCCCTGAACCCGTCGGTCACCCTCCACTACCGTTATGACGGTAACGGCGGCCAGGAAACCGGCTTGGTCATCGTCCCGGGCATCAAGCCCAGCATCAAGGTCGGCGAAGGCGTCTACGCCCCGACGCTCGCCTTCCCGATCGCGGCCGGCTTCTTCACTGAAGACGGCTTCCAGGGTGGTGACTCGGGCTTCGGGTTCTTCAACGCCGGCGTGGCGATCTCCGTCCCGCTCGCGTTCGTTCCGCCCCAGTTCGGCACCTGGACCCTCTCGGCCAGCGCCACCTACTGGTACACGGCTCAGGACCAGATCCCCAACAACCCCGAAGAGAACTTCATCGTGACCGCGCTGTCGCTCGGTCTGGCGTTCTAAGAATCTCATGCCGGAATTGACGGGTGGATGGGTGTTGAGGCATTGGCGCGATGTTCGCCGCCAGGCCATGACAATCACCTGCCCGTCAACCCCGGAGTTGTACAAGTAAGTCGAGTTGGCGGATGTTGTTGTTGGTCGAGTGACCAGCGGCTCCCCTTCCGACACCTCTCCATCTCAATCGTCACAATCCGTTCTCCCGGCCCCGTTCGACCCAACGGGGCCGGGAGTTCAAGTCCAATCTCAGGGAGTTTTCGCATGCTTAAGAATCTGCTGAAGAAGTGCGCCGTCGCCGCGGTCGCCACTTTCGGCCTGCTCGCAGGCAATGTTCAAGCCCAGGAAACCGTCAAGGTTGGCGTCCTCCACTCGCTGTCCGGAACGATGGCGATCTCGGAGACGTCTCTCCGCGACGTCGTTCTGATGGCGGTCGAAGAGATCAACACTGCCGGCGGCATCAAAGTCGGCGGCAAGAGCTACATGGTTCAGCCCGTCGTGGTGGACCCGGCCAGCAACTGGCCTCTCTTCGCCGAAAAAGCCAAGCAACTCATCGTTCAGGACAAGGTCGCCGTCACCTTCGGGTGTTGGACCTCGGTCAGCCGCAAGTCGGCCCTCCCCGTTTTCGAAGGCAAGTACACCAAGGAAGAAAACCCCTACGGTGGCGGCCTGCTGTTCTACCCCGTCCAGTACGAAGGTGAAGAACAGTCCCACAACGTCTTCTACACCGGTGCCAGCCCCAACCAGCAGCTCATTCCCGCCGCGGAATACATGATGAGCGCGGACGGCGGCTCCAAGAAGAAATTCTACCTCCTCGGCACCGACTACGTCTTCCCGCGCACCGCCAACAAGGTGCTCAAGGCGTTCCTGCTCAAGAAGGGCGTCCCCGAATCCTCCATCATGGAGGAGTACACGCCCTTCGGTCACAGCGATTACCAAACCATCGTCGGTAAGGTGAAGGCTTTCGCCAAGGACGGCGATGCGTGCGTTCTTTCGACCATCAACGGCGACTCGAACGTTCCGTTCTATAAAGAGTTCGCGAACCAGGGTCTGACGGCCGACAAGTGCCCGATCATGGCCTTCTCGGTCGCCGAAGACGAACTGCGTTCGATGGAAGTGGAAAAGCTGGTCGGCCACCTCGCCGCCTGGAACTACTACCAGTCGATCGACACCCCCGAAAACAAGAAGTTCGTCGAGAACTTCAAGGCCTATTGCAAGAAGATGAAGCTCCCCGGCGGCGCTGATCGCGTCACGGACGATCCCATCGAAGCGGCGTACTTCGGCGTCTACGTCTGGAAGATGGCGGTCGAAAAGGCCGGTACGTTCGACATTGAGAAGGTCATCCCGGCCGTCCTGGGTATGGAGTTCGATGCTCCCGGTGGCAAGAAGAAGATGGATGTCCTCAACCATCACACCTACAAGCCGGTTCTGATCGGCTCGATCCGGGCTGATGGTCAGTTCGACATCATCAACCCGGGTGCCCCGCTCGTGAAGCCCGACTCCTTCAGCAGCTACCTCCACTCCGCTGAAGACCTCAAGAAGCTGACCGGCGCCAAGTAATCGGCCCGATCGCTGGCTTACCCAATTATAGACATCAGGCCCGATGGACCGGCCGGCGCGCTTGCCGAGAGGCAAGTGCCCGGCCGGTCCGGGCCGGGTGTTTCCGCTGCTGACGTCCCACCCGTTCGAACACCTCCAACCTATTCACTTATGAAACAACAACGAATGACCAGGGGATTGCTGGTGGCCGGCCTGCTGCTGGGCGGCACCGCACTCACCGGCTGTATGAAGGACACGAAGCCGGCACCGTCGACCGCCATGACGAAGCCCGCCGCGCCCGCCAAGGTAATGACCCACTATCTGTCCGTTGATCAGCCCTGCTACATGAAGCCGGGTGCCGAATCGTGCGGCACGATCAAGAAGGGCACACAAGTGTTGCTGTTGATCCCGGGTTCGATGGCGCAGATCGAAACCGCCGATGGCAAGACCCTTTACACCAAGATCGATGGCATCGAGTCGATCGAGGTGCCCGCTCCGCCGAAGCCGCCGGCCGCCAAGCCCGCTCCGGCCGCGGTCAAGCCCGTCACCAAGGGCACGCCGGCGACTCCGGCCAAGGAAATGACGCACATGCTGACCGCTGAGCAGCCGTATTACATGGCCATGCCAGCCGCCGGTGCCAAGCCTGCCGGCATGCTACCCAAGGGCACGAAAGTGCTCCTCCTGATCCCCGGCTCCTGGTGCCAGATCGAAACCGCCGACGGCAAGACGGTCTACACGAAGATCGACGGCGTCGATGTCATCCCGGCGAAGTAATTCCCGGCGTCTGGCCTCGATTTTGATGCTGTAACAATCATCGGGGGACGGGCAGACATGTCCGTCCTTCGAATCCGACTCGCGGGGAGGCGGCCCGAGTACACCCCCTGCAGTTCATGCACCGGCGTATTCGGGCAGGCTAGAAGCCTCTGTTGCGCCATTCAGTCGCCCTGGAAAAGTTGCTCTCATGACGGATCCCAGCGAGCGTTTGTTGAACGACACCAGGCGGGGTAGCCGGTTTTTTCGTCGGCTCGTCGGCGTACTCCGGATGTCCCTGCTGATCGTCGCTGCAGGTATGCTGACGTCCACCCCCGGCGGCAGCTCGGGGGCAGACCCTTCCACCCAGCCGGCGACAGCACCCGCTGCGCCCCTGCCCGCCGGGGCGATTCCGCCAGACGTCATCGAAGCCCTCAAAGCCCTCAAGGCACCGTCTCCCACCGCACGTCTGAAGATCTACGAGTCGCTCGCCGAGAAGGGCGATGCCCGAATCATTCCGGCGTTGAACGCGTTTCTTGGCGGGCAGTTGAAGCTCCGCGACGGGAAGCTCTTTCTCTACGGCCAGGGCAAGGAAGTCGTCGAAGACGGCCGCACCGTGCGATATTTTCCACTGTTCGACGCCCTGAGCGGCGACCCGATCCTCGGTCCTGACAACCAGCCGGTCGTCGAGAAGATCAACCTGAGCGATGCCTTCAAAGCCCCGACCGGCGAGACCCAGAAGAAGCCGGTTCGCAATCTCCTGGCGTCGCTCTCTTTGCTGCATCCCGATCCTGAGAAACGGCGTGAAAGCATCCGCGACGCCGGTGCCCGTTCGGCACGCGTTTTTCCCGATCCTGATGACGAACTGCGCATTCGCCGAGCCCTGACCGAACTGGGAGAACTGCTGCGGCAATCAGAGACTGCCAAAGCATCGACCACCCAGCCGTCGACCGCGCCGGCGGTCAACCCGAAGGTTGCCCTGTTGTCGGCGATCGACGCCGCCCTGGCTGATAAGCCGACTACCCTACTGGCTTGGACCCCTCCGCAGGCGGCGGTGGATGCCGTAACGGCCGCTCTGGAGCCGGTGAAAGGCGCGAACGCAGCGCTCGGCGAAACGCCCGCCACGCTTCCGGTCGTCGACGCCAGGTTGAGAGTGGCGATCGCCACCCTCGAAACCGAGGCCTCCACCTACAAGGGCCGGCTCGACGCGGTCAAGGCCAACTTCGAAGAACTCCCCAACTTCGCCGAGGCGTTGAAGCGTCAACTGAGTGCCGATCCCAATGGCGCGTTCAAAGAGCCCCTGACCGAGGCCGTTGCCCTGATGGACGCGGTGCTCGGCGACAAGCCGACGCAGCTCGCGGCGGTCAAGTCGCTTGGCAAGATCGGCACCGCCCGCGCCGAGAACCTTCTTGGCAAGCTCCGGAACGCGTCCGAGCGGATGGGCGACAAGGCGTTTGCCGACGAGGTGGCGCCGTCGTTGAGCGCCGCCGAAGGTTACCAGTCACGCATCCGGTTCGTTCAGAATACCTTCGCGGGCCTGTCGCTCGGCAGCATTCTTGTGCTCCTGGCACTGGGTCTGAGCATCGTGTTCGGCCTGATGGGCGTCATCAACATGGCTCATGGCGAGTTCATGATGGTGGGGGCTTTCACGACGTTCGTCGTCGCGTCCTACTTCAAGACGCACTTCCCCGAAAGCTACAACTACTTCCCGCTCGCGGCGGTCCCGGCGGCGTTCATCGTGTCGGGGCTGTTCGGATTCGTCGCGGAACTGCTGGTCATTCGTCATCTGTATGCTCGGCCCCTGGAAACACTCCTGGCGACCTATGGCATTGGCCTGATCCTGATCCAGCTCGCCCGCGGGCAGTTCGGCGATTCGCTCTCGGTCAGCGCCCCGACCTGGATGCAGGGCGGATGGGAAGTGGCCCCCGATCTGGTCTTCGCCCGGAACCGGCTCTACATCCTGATCTACTGCGTCTTCTGCATCACGATCGTCTACATCATGGTCAACAAGACCAAGCTCGGCCTGCTCCTTCGGGCCACCACGCAGAACCGCCAGATGGCTACGGCCCTGGGCGTGCCGACGCGGTTCATCGATTCACTCACGTTCGCGTTCGGCTGCAGCCTGGCCGGGCTGGCCGGTGTGGCGGTGCCGCTTTACAACAAGATCAACCCGTCGATCGGTCAGGAGTACATCGTCGAATGCTTCCTGGTGGTGGTCGTCGGGGGTGTCGGCAAGCTGGCCGGCGCGATCATCGCCGGGTTCGGGCTGGGCTTTACCGGCAAGTACTTCGAATCGTTCCTCGGCTCAATTCCGACCCTCTCATCCGGCGCATCGGTCGTGGGCAAGGTGCTCGTGCTCGTGCTGGTCGTAGGATTCCTGCAGCGCCGTCCCAGCGGCTTGTTCCCGCCGAAGGGAAGGCTCGCCAATGATTGAACCGCAATCGACCATGAAGTCATCCGATGTGACCATTGGCATCGCGCTGCATCCGACGACGCGCAAGCTCCGCATGATCGTCATGTTCGTGCTGCTGGGCCTGTTTTTTGTCGCGGTCCCCGCATTGAACCTGGGCGGCGTCGTTCCCGACTACCGCGTGCAGTTGCTGGGCAAGTACCTCTGCTTCGCGCTGGTGGCTTTGGGCGTTGATCTGGTCTGGGGCTACACCGGCCTGCTTACGCTTTGCCAGGCACTGTTTTTCTGTGCCGGTGGCTACTGCATGGGCATGTTCCTGAGCCTTCCCCAAGGCGGCGGCGATGTGCGGCCGGAGTACAACAACATCCCGCACTTCATGTACTTCAACAATCTGCGGGAACTGCCGCTCTTCTGGAAGCCGTTCGCTTCGATGGGTTTTGCGATCTTTGGCGGAATCATGATCGCCGCCCTGGCCGCATCGCTGTTCGGGTTCGTTATCCTGCGAAATCGCGTCAAAGGCGTGTATTTCTCGATCATCACCCAAGCCGTCGCCTGGGGCGGCTGGCTGCTCATCAGCCGTAATGAAATGCTGCTCGGCGGCACCAACGGGCTGACCAACTTCAACAAGGACTTCAGCCAGAAGCAGTCTTGGATCCTCGGGCTTTACCTGCTGACCGTCACGATGGTGCTGGTTGCGTATCTCGTCTGCCGGTTCATCGTTCGCTCGCGGCTGGGGCGGGTTCTGGTCGCGGTCCGCGACAAGGAAAGCCGGCTCTACTTCTCGGGGTATAAGCCGCATGCGTTCAAGGTGTTTGCCTTCGCGGTCGGTGCGGCGCTGGCCGCGGTCGGCGGGATGCTGTACGCCCCGCAGGTGGGCATCATCACGCCGCAGGACATGCACGTCGATGCGTCTATCTTCATGGTCATCCTGATTGCCGTTGGCGGCCGCGGAAGACTGTGGGGAGCGATCCTTGGCGCATTGCTCGTCAATTACGCCAAGTCGTCGCTGACGTCGTACGTTCCCAACGCCTGGCTGTACGTCTACGGCTCGCTGTTTATCGCGGTTGTGTTGTTCTTCCCTGACGGCTTTGTCGGGTTGTGGGACCGGGTCGAGAAGCGGGTCGAGCAGGGTGCGGGCCCGGTCGCTGTCGCAAGCGCGGCGATTCCGATCTTCGCCGTCTGCCTCTTCACCCTGAGCGAGGCGCTCGGTTTCACGCCGGAATGGATGCAAAAGACACGCGTGCTGGCCATGCCGCTGCATTACTACCTGCTGATCATGTTCCTTGTCGTCACGCTGGCGATGGAACGCGTGGTCGTCTCGCGTGAGAAGGCCGTCCGGGCGCGCATGATGGCCGACGAAGCACCCGATGGCGTTGCCGCAGGCATCGGCTGATGCAACTTCCAGGAGCGACGTGTCGGCCGTGACGCCAACGCAAAACACATGAGCGGAACCATCCCAGGCAATCCTCCGGTCGAAATCGACGACGTCGAGAGCCATGCTGTCTTCGTGCAGGGCGTCAGCGTCGAGTTCGACGGCTTCAAGGCGCTGGACATCACCCGTTTCGGCGTGCACTTCAACGACCTGCGGGTGGTCATCGGTCCCAATGGCGCGGGTAAAACCACGCTCTGCGATGTGATCAGCGGAAAGACCCGGAACAAGACCGGCCGGATCTTCTTCCACAAGGAAGAGATCACCGGCAAGGCCGACTCGGAGATTGCCCGGCTGGGCGTCGGCCGCAAGTTCCAGACACCCACCGTCTTCGACAGCCTGACGGTCTACGAGAACATGGAACTGGCGCTGCCCGGCCGCCGCCCGGTGTTCAAGAACCTCTTCGGCAAGGAGACCAGCGAGCAACGCGATAAGATCATCACGATTCTTCGTCGCGTGCACCTGATCGAAGCGATCAACACGCCGGCCAAGTTTCTCAGTCACGGTCAGCGGCAGTGGCTCGAGATCAGCATGCTGATCGTGGCCGAGCCCAAACTCCTGCTGGTGGACGAGCCGGCCGCCGGTCTGACGGACAAGGAAACCGAGCTGACGGCCGAGTTGCTGCTGGAGCTCAAGGGCAACCACACGATCATCGTGATCGAGCACGACATGGAGTTCGTCCGCCGGCTGGCCAGCAAGGTAACCGTGCTGAACGAAGGCAAGCTCCTGGCCGAGGGAACGATCGACGAAGTGTCGAAGAACCCGGAAGTGATCGAAGCGTACCTGGGCCGCTGAGCGGCCCGAAGCTGGGAGTCAGAAGTCGGAAGTCAGAGAATGCTTCCTGCGTCTTTTTGACTCCTGACTTCAGACTCCCGACTTCAGCCGCTGCAGCGGCAATCAACATGCTTGCCATCAATAACATCTCCTTCGCTTACGGCATGGTGCAGGCCCTTCGTGGCGTGACCATGAAGTTTGCGCCCGGCAAGGTGACCTGTGTCATCGGTCGCAACGGCGTGGGCAAGACCACGCTCATGCAGACCATCATGGGCATCCGCCGTCACAACAGCGGCAGCGTGCAGCTCGGCGAGCGCGACGTCAGTTCCCTGCCGGCCAACCGCCGTGCCAAGGCGGGTATCGCGCTGGTGCCGCAGGGCAGGCAGATCTTCGCGAAGCTGTCCGTCGAGGAGAACCTCCGCGTGGGCCTGCAGGCCCGCAGCGACGGCAAGAAGACCATTCCCGAGGACATCTTCGAGCTGTTCCCGGTGCTCAAGCAGATGTCCAAGCGCAATGGCGGCGACCTGTCCGGCGGGCAACAGCAGCAGCTGGCGATCGGCCGGGCCCTGGCCGGCGATCCGAAAGTCCTGCTGCTCGACGAACCCACCGAGGGCATTCAGCCGAACGTCATCACGCAGATCGGCCACGTGCTGCAAAAGCTCGTGACCGAACGCGGAATGACAGTAATCCTGGTCGAACAATACTTGGACTTCGTGAAGGAGTTCGGGCACGCGTTTTACATCATGAACCGCGGCAAGGTCGTCTCCGAGGGGCCGACGACCGAGCTGACCGAAGAAGTGATCGAACGGCATCTGCACGTCTGACGTCGCGGTGCCGAGGGTTGAGGGTGCCGAAGCGGCGGCAAAAGCAGCGGGATTTGGCGTTGAGGACCGATACGAGGAGAGGAACGATGAAGTCTGTGCGGACGGATGCGAGGAGCGCTCCAGTAGTTGTGCGGCTTGATGAACCAACCGACCCGGGTTCACCCCCGGTCGATCAAGCCCCGAAAGGAGTCGACATGCAGTTCGCGCACAAGGTCGTCGTAGGCGCAGCGTCTCTTCTGCTCGTGTCGTTCGCGGCATCGGCACATACGTCATCCGGTGGTGGTGGCGTCGTCGATTTTCGAGCGGGCGCCAATCACCCCTTCTCGGGGCTCGATCACGTCCTGGCAATGCTTGCCGTCGGGCTGATCGCCGCCCGGGCCTCCTACCAGACTTCTGAGACGGAGCGGCGTCAGCGGTGGCTTCTGCCGCTGTCGTTCCTGATCGCGATGATCGTCGGCGGTGTCGTCGCGCTCGTCGGCGGGCCGGCGCAGCCGAGTATTGTCGAACACCTCATCGCCGCTTCCGTCATCATCTTCGGGCTTCTACTGGTCGCGGCGGGTGCGTTCCCGACGTCGACGGCGCTGTACATGGTCCCGGCGTTCGCGTTCTTCCACGGCTATGCCCATATGCAGGAAGGTGTCAGCCTCGGCGGACGCGGCCCGATCGGTTACGCCATGGGCATGATCATCGCCACCCTGATGTTGCTCGGCGCTGGCATCGCCCTGGGCACCCTGATGCGGGCGCGAACGTCTTCGGGAGAAACCCGTCCCTTGCTCTCGCTGATGCGTGTCATGGGCGGCGCGGTTGCCGTGATGGGTGTGGCATTGCTGGTGCGGACGTTCTGACCCGCGTCGCCGTACGGTACGATGGCCCCCGATGATTCCCGACGCGCCGTCCCTGGCCATCGCCGATCCGACCCCGTCCCGGGCGCCGAACGCCGCGCGCGCCGGATTCGGTCGTGTTGACCTGGCGCTGGTCGGCGGACGGACCGAGGTCGTCCGCCTGCGGGCCGAAAGTCCGCTACGGCTTCTTTCACCCCGAAGCCGGGCAGCGGCGGCATGGATCGTCGCCGGGTCGTACGGCGGTGGCTTCGTCTGTGGCGATCGCATCTCCGTCGCAGTCCGCTGCGGCCCGGGCACGCGAACCGTCCTGGGTACGCAGGCTTCGACAAAGGTCTACCGCAGCCGGTCGGCTTTCGCCGCGGGTTCGGGCGGCGGGGCGGGTCAGCAGCAGCTAGCCGCCGTCCTCGGCGAAAACGCAATGCTGGTAAGCTGGCCCGATCCGATCACCTGTTTCGCCGGCAGTCGTTTCGTGCAGCGGCAGAACTTCGATCTTTCGCCGACGGCATCTCTCGTGGCGGTCGACTGGCTGACCAGCGGCCGAATGGCCCGTGGCGAGCGCTGGGCGTTTGACCGTTACGAAACGGAAACCCGCATCAGTGTCGGCGGCCGACTTCGGCTGCGCGAGTCAACCACGCTCGATCCCGCCGACGGCCCGATTCACCCCGTCGCCCGTACCGCGGGGATGGACTGCCTGGGTATGGCGTGGGTTGTCGGACCGGCTTTCGCCGGCGTCGCCGAAGCGCTCAAGCAGCGTCTCGAACGCCAGCCGATCGATCCGCGTCGCGATGTGCAGTACGGCATCAGTCCCATCGGCGACGCAGCGACCGAGTTCAGCGGCGCGGTCGTGCGGTTTGCCGCAAAAAGCACCGATGCCGCCTGGCACTGGCTGCGATCGCAGTTGGCATCCGCGATGGAAGTGGTCGGTATTGACCCTTGGTCGCGCAGAGGGTGAGATCGTCGGCGAATGTGCGTGTCCGCGTCCTGAACTCGATCCAGCAGCCGCCTGCGTGGTACGTGCCATCGCGTCGTACGAAGAGAGTGTGACGGAGGAATCAGTTCATGCACCTGTCGCCCCGCGAGATCGACAAGCTCCTGCTCCACAACGCCGGCTTCCTGGCGCAGAAGCGCCTGGCCCGCGGCGTTCGGCTGAACCACCCCGAGTCGGTCGCGCTGATCGCCACACAGTTGCTCGAGTTCATCCGCGACGGCCGCAGCGTCGCCGAACTGATGGACCTCGGCCGGCGATTCCTGGGCCGTCGCCAGGTGATGACTGGCGTGCCCGAGATGATCTACGATGTGCAGGTGGAAGGTACCTTCCCCGACGGCACCAAGCTGGTCACCGTCCACCACCCTATTGCCGCCGACGACGGTGACCTCTCGCTTGCCCTCTACGGATCGTTCCTCCCCGTTCCGGCGTTGCGCGAGTTCGGCCCTGCTCCGGGTGACGGCGACGGTGTCACCCCCGGCGAAGTCACGCCGATGGCCGGCGATCTCGCCCTCAACGAAGGCCGTGAGTCAGTCGTGGTCGAGGTCACCAACCTCGGCGACCGGCCGATCCAGGTCGGCAGCCATTACCACTTCGTCGAGACCAATGCCGCACTGAAGTTCGACCGCGCCGCGTCGTACGGCAAACGCCTCGACATTCCCGCCGGCACCGCCGTGCGGTTTGAGCCTGGCGACACGAAAAAGGTCACCCTGGTGGCGATCGCCGGGAACAAGGTGATCCGCGGCGGGAACAACCTCGCCGATGGTCCGGTGAGCGACGCCGGCAAAAAGGCGATGCTGGAAAAGGCGAAAGCCGGCTCGTTCGCTACGACCTGAACATGGTATTGGCGTCTCGCCCATGTTCCGGTTAACCCCAGACAAATCACGGGCCAGACGCCCGTGCCACCTCGGAAAGCCATGCCACACCGAATCCCCCGATCCGCCTACGCCGACATCTACGGTCCCACCACCGGCGACCGCGTTCGCCTGGGCGATACCTCCCTCGTCCTGCAAGTCGAGAAAGACTTCACCGTCTACGGCGACGAGTGCAAGTTCGGCGGCGGCAAAACCATCCGTGACGGCATGGGCCAGGCCACCGGCGTCTCCCAGGCCGATGCCCTTGACTGCGTCATCACCAACGCCCTGGTCATCGACTACACCGGCATCTACAAAGCCGACATCGGCATTAAAAACGGCCTGATCGCCGGCATCGGCAAGGCCGGCAACCCCGACGTGATGGCCGGCGTGGGCAAGAACATGATCGTCGGCGTCACGACCGAAGTCATCGCCGGAGAAGGCCTCATCATCACCGCCGGCGGGCTGGATACGCACATCCATTACATCTGCCCCCAGCAGGCGTACGAAGCGATCGCCGCCGGCCTGACGACCATGATCGGCGGCGGCACCGGCCCGGCCACCGGCACCTGTGCCACCACCTGCACCCCAGGCGCGTACCACCTCCGAATGATGCTGCAGGCCACTGACACTCTGCCCCTCAACTTCGGCTTCACCGGCAAGGGCAACAGCGCCAAGCCCGAAGGATTGCACGAGCAGATCCTCGGCGGCGCGATCGGCCTGAAGCTGCACGAAGACTGGGGAACGACACCCGCCGCGATCGACTGCTGCCTCGACATCTGCGACCAGTACGACGTGCAGGCGACGATCCACACCGACACGCTCAACGAATCCGGCTTCGTCGAAACGAGCATCGCCGCGTTCAAAGGCCGCACGATCCACACCTATCACAGCGAAGGTGCAGGCGGCGGCCACGCACCGGACATCATCCGCGTGTGCGGCGAGCCCAACGTCATCCCCAGCAGCACCAATCCCACCCGGCCGTACACCGTCAACACGCTCGATGAGCACCTCGACATGCTGATGGTGTGCCATCATCTCGATGCGAACCTGCCGGAAGACGTGTCGTTCGCCGAGAGCCGTATCCGCGGCGAAACCATCGCCGCCGAGGACATCCTGCACGACCTGGGCGCCATCAGCATCATCAGCTCCGACAGCCAGGCGATGGGGCGGATTGGCGAAGTCATCACCCGCACCTGGCAGACCGGCGACAAGATGAAACGCCAGCGAGGCAAATTGCCCGGCGACCCCGCCGAGCACGACAACGCCCGCATCAAGCGGTACGTCGCCAAGTACACGATCAACCCGGCGATCGCTCACGGCGTCGGGCATGTGGTCGGGTCAGTCGAAGTCGGCAAGCTCGCCGACCTGGTCATCTGGAAGCCGGCGATGTTCGGCATGAAGCCTGAACTGGTGCTGAAGGGCGGCGTGATCTCATGGGGCCAGATGGGTGACCCCAACGCCAGCATCCCCACGCCGCAACCGGTCTACATGCGCCCGCAGTTCGGCTCGATGGGCCGCGCGCTCGGCGGGGCGTCGCTGGCGTTCGTCAGCGCCGCGTCGCTGCAGGCCGGCGAGGTGCAGCGTTATGGCGTCGTCAAGAAGCTAACCCCCGTCATGAACTGCCGCACCATCGGCAAGAAAGACATGAAGCACAACGACGCCACGCCAAAGATCACCGTCGACCCCGAAACGTACGAAGTCACCGCCGACGGTGTCTCCCTCAAGTGTGAACCGTCCGAAGTGCTGCCGCTGGCACAGCGGTATTCGTTGTTTTGAAGCTACGGTTCGCCCCTCAAGGGCAGACGCGCGCCGTGTCGAAAGTTCACCACCCGTATCAAGCTGGCCGCCTCGTCTACGATGAAGTGCAGCAGGTAAGTCCCTTCAAATACGAGCTTGCGAACGGGATAGCCCAGCCGCTCACTTGCCGGTTCGTCCACGGCGTACCCGCTGAACTTGATCGCCGTCTGAAGTCGACTCTCCCATGCCAGCGCGTTGTCAATTGAATCCTGCGCGATGAACAGTACCTGCGCGGATTTGGTCGAAGACGATCGGCGCGACCGTCAGACGATGCCGTTTCATCTACCGTCCGCCTTGCGCTGGCCTTCGTTTTTCATTGCCAGAAGTTCGGCGCGGATCGAGCCGAATACCGCATCGACTTCCATCCCCTTGCCCTCATCGATCTGCTTCATCGCCTGTCGGATCACCGGTACATCGCGGGTGAGTTGCGCCTCGCGGGCCATCTCGTCGTAGACCGCGGGTGATAGCAGCACCGCGCGGGCCTCGCCGTTTACAGTAAGGACCTCCGCCTCGCCGGTCCTGTTCAGACGTTCGAGTGTTTCGGTCGCCTTCTGGCGAAAATCGGTGAGCGACTGTGTGTGTCGAGTGGCGACCACCGTTCTCCTTGCGAAATTCGTTACGAATTAAGCATGTCGTCCATCCGTAGCGATCGTCAAGGCCTCACCTTTCCCTTCCCCACGCTTCTCCCCGCAGCCTTGCTCGCCTCCAGCAGCGCCTTCAGCTCCCTGGCGATCTCCGGATGCTTGAAGTACAGGTTGGTCGTTTCGCCGGGGTCGGCCTTCAGGTTGTACAGCTGGCCAGGGGCATCGGGCGCGGTGTCGGGTAGCGCAAACGGCTTGAGCTCACCATTCTCGTAGCTGTTCCCGCCCGACCCGCGATGATCGAGGTACTTCCACTCCCCACGCCGAATCGCCATCGCCAGGCTGATCGTCTGATGAATCGTGTAGTCGCGGCGGGGGCGGTCGGCGGGGGCGCCGGTCAGCTCGGGTAGAAAGCTGAAACTGTCCTCCGCCGCATTCTCGGGCAGCTTGGCGCCGATCAGGTGCGCGCAGGTCGCCAGCACGTCTGTCAGGCAGACGGTGGCGTCGCTGAAGCCGGGCTTGATCCGGCTCGGCCAATGCGCGATCAGCGGCACACGGTGCCCGCCTTCCCAGTTGTCGCGTTTGACACCCCGCCAGGGCCGCGCCGGATCGTGGTTGAAGTCGCCGCGCATATGGATTGCGGTCGTCGTTTCCGGGCCGTTGTCGCTGCTGAACAGGATGAGCGTGTTGTCGGCCACGCCCAGCTTCTGCAACGTCGCCCGCAGCTCGCCGACGATGAAGTCCATCTCGGCGATAAAGTCCCCATGGGGCCCGGCGTTGGTCTTGCCCTTGAACGCCGGCGCCGCGAACGACGGCAGGTGCACCGCCTGCATCGAGTGATACAGGAAGAACGGCTGCTTCGGGTCGCGCTTCACCTGCCCGTCGAGCCACGCCTTGCTCCGCTCCAGGAACACCAAGTCCAGCATCTCCAGGTCATACCCCGGGGCGATCAGACCGCGCCGGCAATCGTTGGCGTAGGGGTGCTTGGGAAGGGTCGAGGCATCCAGCGTTCGCACCGGCGGAACCGGCACACGATCGTTCTCGATGAACGCATACAGCCAGTCCGTGCCCGGGCAGCAGGCCGTGCCGAAGAAGTAATCGAACCCGCGATGCACCGGCCCGTCGGCGATCGGCTTGCCGAAATCCACCCGCCGGATGCGCTCCAGTTCCCGCGCCGGCCCGGCCGGGGGGTTGTCGATCTTCAACGCATGGGCCGCCGTGCCGTCAGCCGTCGGGAACGTCAGGCCGATGTGCCACTTGCCCACGCACGCCGTGGCGTACCCCTGGTCGCGCAGCATACCCGGCAGTGTCAGGCGGTCCTTCTCGATCAGCCCCGGGCCGCCAACCCCGGTATACACGCCCCCTCGATACCCCGTCCGAAAGCACATCCGCCCGGTCATCAGGCTGTAGCGTGATGGCGTACACACCGTGGACGCCGAGTGGGCATCGGTCAGCCGCATCCCCTCGCGGGCCAGCCGATCGAGGTGGGGCGTGGGCACCTTGGCGTCGGCGTTGTAACAGCCCAGATCGCCGTACCCCAGATCGTCCGCCAGGATGAGCACAATGTTCGGCCGCTGCGCCGCGGGAACCGCGGGTGTCAGCGGCTCGGCCGCAACCGTCACCGGTTCGGCCGCAAGCACGACCGCCGGCAGAAGCCCCATCAGGACGGACAGAAGAAGCCGCAGGTGTTTCATGGCGATGTCCGATCGTTTGTGTCGCAGGTTCCCGGTATCGTCACGGCGTGCCCGGTATCCCGTCAACGAACCGCCAGTGAATCCTACGAGTGCCACCTTGAAAACGGTCTGGTTTTGAAGTCCTCTTTCCCAGTCCTCCAGTAAAACGAAAGGAGCGATTCCCTTGCCCTTCATCAAAGCATCCACCCTGCTGAAAGCCTCCAGGATCCTCGCCATCCTCCTATTCCTTGGCTGCAGCAATCAGGCCCCTGCGGCCGTTGTCGCCGACGCCATCTACACCGGCGGGCCCATCATCACGATGAACGATGCATCGCCTCGGGTGCAGGCTGTCGCCGTGAAGGACGGCAAAATCATCGCCGCCGGGTCACTGGCAGACGTCGAAAAACTCAAGGGTGCGGCGACCGCGGCGATCGACCTTAAGGGCCGCACGATGCTCCCGGGGTTCATCGACGGCCACGGCCATGCATTTACAACCGGCATCCAGGCGGCATCGGCCAACCTGCTTCCGGCCCCCGATGGCCAGGGCAACTCGGTCGCCGACCTCCAGCGGTTGCTCCGCGCCTATGCGCAGAGCGAGTCGGCCAAAAAGTTCAACCTCATCCTTGGCTTCGGCTACGACGACGCCCAACTGGCCGAGAAGCGACACCCGACCCGGCACGACCTCGACGCCGTGTCCAAAGACCTGCCCATCCTCATCGTTCATCAGTCGGCCCATCTCGGTGTGATGAACACCAGGGCCCTCGAACTGGCCGGCCTCACCGCCGACACCAAGGACCCGCAAGGCGGCGTCGTTCGTCGCGAAGACGACGGCAAATCGCCCAACGGCGTACTGGAGGAAACCGCCTTCATGGGCGCCGCGATGTCGATCTTCCCCAAGCTCAACCCCGACCAGATCGCACAACTCGCGGTCATGGGCCAGGACCTCTACATCAGCCATGGCTACACCACCGCCCAGGAAGGCCGCGCCACCGGGCCGGCCCACGGCAGCTTCGTCCAGCTCGCCCAGGCCGGGAGAATGAAGATCGATGTCGTCTCGTACATGGACATGATCTTCACCGACGAGCCCCCGGAGATGAAGTCGCCCTGGCATTCAAGGAAGTACAACGGCCGCTACCGCATCGGCGGCATCAAGCTCAACCTCGACGGCTCGATCCAGGGCAAGACCGGCTATCTCACGCAGCCCTACGTCAAACCCCCGCCGGCCGCCGCCACCAACTACCGCGGTTACGAAACCCTCCCCGACCAGGTCATCGCCGCCAAGGTCGATAAGGCGTTCGCCAACGGCTGGCAGATCCTCGCCCACTGCAACGGCGACGCGGCGATCGATCAATACATCTCCGCCGTCCGCGACGCGACCGCCAAGCACGGCCCGGCCGACCGTCGCAACGTGGTCATCCACGCGCAGGCCGCCCGCCCGGACCAGCTCGATTCGATGAAAGACCTCGGCCTGATGCCGTCCTTCTTCGGCATGCACTGCTTCTACTGGGGCGACTGGCACCGCGACGAAACCCTCGGCCCCGTCCGGGCCGAGCGCATCTCGCCGGCGCAGTCGGCCTTGCGGCGGGGGATCATCTTCACCCAGCACCACGATTCGCCCGTCGCCCAGCCCAGCGCCATCCGCATCCTGTCGTCGGTCGTCACCCGCCGCACCCGCAGCGGCGACATCCTTGGTGCCGACGAGCGCATCGGAGTGAACGATGCGCTCAAGTCGCTCACAATCTGGGGCGCGTACCAGCACTTCGAGGAAAACGAAAAGGGCTCCATCGAAGTCGGTAAAGTCGCGGACTTTGTGGTGCTTTCGGGCGACCCGTTCGCGATCGACAAGGAAAAACTGGGCGAGCTGAAGGTGCTGCAGACGATCAAGGCCGGCGTCAGCCTCTACACCGCCGACGCCGCCGCCAGCCTGCCCCCCGCGCAATGGCCCGCCGTGCCGCCGAGCCTCACACCGCCACCGACAGAGCTGTTGAGGACCGCAACCGATTCCAACCCCGCGGCGACCATACCAGCCCAATCGGGGCAGGTCGCCCGGACGCTGCTCCCCGCAACGCAGTCGCACGCCTGTGGCGGATGCGCGATGAGCCATCTCATGCTCGAAGGCCGCCGCGTCGTGTCTGCCGCGCGATGAGCGCAGAGGCCGCGCCGTCGCTCGGCGGCACCGGGATCATCTTGGCACGAACCCTACGCGACTGTTACATTGCTGCCCGGCGAAGCGGTCTCATGCATTAACTGGTGAGGGATCCTGCTGCGTCAATCTCCTCAGGGAAATCAAACATGATCTCGACCCACCGTCTGTTGGCGATTGTCGCTCAAGCGCTCTTGGTTACGACGGCGCTGGCGGCTCCCCCGTCTCCGGGTGGCGCCCCGCCACATGTCGTCCACATCGTCGCCGATGACCTGGGATGGAAAGACGTCGGCTTCAACGGCTGCGCCGACATCAAGACGCCGCACCTCGACAAGCTTGCCGCCACCGGCCTGAAGCTCTCGCAGTTCTACGTCCAGCCGATGTGCACGCCCACTCGCGCTGCGCTCATGACCGGCCGCTACCCGTTCCGCTACGGCCTGCAGACGGCGGTTATTCCGTCCGTCGCGGCGTACGGGCTGGACACCAGCGAATGGCTCCTGCCCCAGGCCCTGAAGGAAGCCGGCTACAAGACCGCGATCATCGGCAAGTGGCACCTCGGCCACGCCGACAAAAAGTACTGGCCCAGGCAGCGCGGCTTCGACTACCAGTACGGCCCGCTGATCGGCGAACTGGACTACTTCACCCACGAAGAGCACGGCGTGCTCGACTGGTACCGCGACAACGTCCCGGTGAAGGAAGAAGGCTATACCACCACGCTCCTGGGCAAGGACGCCGAGAAACTGATCGAAACCCACGACGCCGCCACGCCCCTTTACCTCTACCTGGCGTTCAACGCCCCGCACACGCCTTATCAGGCGCCCAAGGAATACATCGACCGCTACGCGCACATCGCCGAGCCGACCCGCCGCACTTACGCCGGCATGGTGTCCTGCCTCGACGACGAGATCGGCCGGGTCGTCGCGGCGCTCGACAAGAAGGGCATCCGCGATAACACGCTGATCATCTTCCACAGCGACAACGGCGGCACGAGCAACCCGATGTTCGCCGGCGTGATGGCGGACATGTCGAAGGTGAAAATCCCCTGTGACAACGGCCCGTACCGCGACGGTAAGGGCTCGCTCCTGGAAGGCGGCACGCGCGTGCCGGCGTTTTTGAACTGGCCCCGCGCCATCAAGCCCGGCGTGTCCGACAGCCTGATCCACGCCGTCGACCTCTATCCCACCATCGCCGCCAACGCCGGGGCGTCAACGGCCAAGTGCAAGCCGCTGGACGGCGTCGCGTTCAACTTCAAAGACACCGCCGGGCGGTCGGAAATCATCTACAACATCGAGCCGTTCCGCGCCGCCATCCGTCAGGGCGACTACAAGCTGATCTGGAAGGCGATGCTCCCGTCGTCGCCGCCGGAACTCTACAACATCGTGCAGGACCCCGGCGAGAAGACCAACATCGCCGCCCAGCACCCCGACAAAGTCGCCGCGATGCAGGAGCGGCTGAACGCGCTGGCGAAAGAGGCGGCCAAGCCGCTGTTCATGGTGGAACAGATGAAAGTGATCATGAAGAACATGCAAGGCGCGCCGGCGCTGCCGTGGGAAGACGGTTTCTCCGCGGAAACGCCGTGAGGAATTGAAAGCACCGTGATGGAACGCGTGTGGAAAGGGGACATCACTCTTTTCCATTGACTCCCGCCAGCGGCAGCGGTTAGCCTGCGATCATGCCACGCACCGCCCGCTCCATCGCCGCCGGGGGATTTTACCACGTGCTCAATCGGGGCAACGGACGCCAGAAGCTCTTCCTCAGGGCCGGCGACTACGACGCGTTCTGCGGCATTCTCGCCGAAGGGCTTCGGCGGTACCCCGTCAAACTGTACGGCTGGTGCCTGATGCCCAACCACTGGCACCTGGTTCTGTCGCCGAAGAACGCCGATTCGATCGGTCGGCTGCTGGGGTGGGTCGGCGTTACGCACGTGCGGCGGCATCATACCCACTACCACACCGTCGGCGGCGGGCACCTGTACCAGGGGCGGTTCAAGAGCTTTCCGATCGAAGGGGGCAGGCACTTCCGGGCCGTCTGCCGGTATGTCGAGGCCAACCCCCGCCGGGCGAAGCTCGTCCGTCGGGCCCAGGACTGGCGATGGAGCAGCCTCGCGGCCCACGTCGATCCATCGACCGCGCGGCCGGACGATGTCGCCGCCGACGACTGGCCGGCACTGACGCGCTGGCCCGGCGGGAAGCCGGCGGACTGGGCGGCGTGGGTGAACAAGCCAATCGAGGTCGCCGAGGCCGAGGCGATGAAGCTGAGCATCGCCCGGGGCAGGCCGTACGGTTCGGCGAAGTGGATCGCGGCAACCGCGAAAAAGCTCGGCCTGGAGTACACCCTCCGCGACCGCGGCCGGCCGAGGAAGGCACGGGAGGACGACGAGGAAGAGTGATATCCCCGTTCCTGGTCGACTAGTCTCTGGACTGCCGCCTGACGCAATCCCGGGCGTTGCGTAAACCCCTCCCCAGGTTCCAATTCGTCCCACTTCACAGTATTTTGCCCCGCAGCCCATGCTGGACAACCTTGCGCAAAACCGCGTGCTCGCCACCATCGTCTTCACTGACGCCGTGGCGTTCAGCGCCCGCATGGAGGCCGACGAGCCGCGCACCGTTGCCAACATCCGGCGCGACCTCGACTACATCGCTTCCGAATGTGCCGCCCACGACGGCCGGGTCATCAAGAACACCGGGGACGGACTGCTCATGCACTTCGGCTCGGCCGGGCGGGCGATCGAATGTGCGATGAAGGTGCAGAGCCATTTCGCCAGCGCCGCCGAAACGCTGCCGCCACAGGACTGCCTGCAACACCGCATCGGCATTCACCTAGGAGACGTGGTGGTCTCCGAGAGCGACGTGCTCGGCGACGGGGTGAACGTCGCCGCCCGCATCCTGGCCCAGGCCGAGCCCGGCGGCATCTGCTTTTCGCAGACGGTCTATGAGGTCGTGAAGAACCGCCTGGCGATCAAGGCGACGTTCCTGGGCCCGCGCGAACTGAAGAACATCCGCGAGTCGGTGCCGCTCTACCAGATCCTGGTCGCGGCCGCCGCACAGCACACGCTCGCGTCGGCCGCCGCGCCGCCGGCGGGCGGCCTCGGCAATGTCGATATCGCCGCCCTGGCCGCAGCGTCGGCCGGCGTGCGTCAGCCAGCGTCGCCGAAGAAAGGCGCGCGCGTCCTGGTCGGCGTCGGGGTCGTCGCGACGCTGGGCGCTGCCGTCGCGATCGGCCTGGCCAACCTCAACGCCGGGCAGCCAAACACCGCCATTCCCGCCACCGGGAATCCCACCACCGCGGCGATAACAGCCCCCGCCGCCGCCATCAATGTCCGCCCCGAGCCGACCGCCGCCGAACAGCTCACCGCGCTGGTCGCGGGTCTCAAGCAGCGCAACCCCGGGTTCAGCGGCCAGGTCCAACCCACGTTCGACGACGACGCCATCGTCGGGCTGGCCTTCTCCACCGAGATGGTGAAAGACATCACGCCCGTCGCCCGGCTCAAGCGGCTGCGGACGTTGAAGCTGACCGGGCCGTCGTCCACATTCAGCGATCTGTCCCCGCTGCAGGGCATGCAACTGTCCGAGCTTTCGATCGAGGGCAACAGCACGCTGAGCGACCTGACGCCACTGAAGGGCATGCCGCTCACAAGACTTCGCGCCGACGTCACCGCCATCTCCGACCTCAGCCCACTCGCCGGCATGCGGCTGGTCGAACTCACGCTCTGGAACTGGCGCGGGTCAGACCTCTCGCCGCTCCGCGGCATGCCCCTGACGCGAATGAACGTCGGCGGAAACGGACTGGCGATCGACCTGTCGCCGCTCCAGGGCGCGCCGCTGCAGTTTCTGTGCATCAACATCACGAAGATTTCGGACATCAGCCCGCTCATTGGCGCGCCGCTGAAGACCTTCTTCTGCGAAAACACGCTCGTTTCAGACCTGTCGCCGCTGCGCAACTCGCCGGTCGAGGAACTGGTCGTCTGGCGGAGCCGCGTCACCGACATCTCCACGATCCAGGCCCTGCCGCTGACCTGGCTGAACATCGACTTTCAGCCACCTCGGGACGCCGCGATCCTGCGCCAGATCAAGACGCTTCGCAGGATCAACGACCAGCCGGCAGAAGAGTTCTGGAAGAACGTGGTTGAGTAACACCCGGCCGGGATCTGACAGTACGGAACGGTACAGGTACAGAACGGGACAGGCATAGGCACCATGCCCCACCCCTGCGTCCTCCAAATCGCGTTTGCTATACTCCACCGCTAACGAGCCGCCATGTACGACGCCGCACAACAGGCTGAACTCCAATCCCTGATCGAAGGGCAGATGCGAATGCTCGGCGAGCACCTGTCCCGTCCCATGGAGCCGGGCGACACCATCTACGTCTTCAAGGATCTACCGGCCTGGCTCGGCGACAGGCTCGAGCACCGGTTCGTCGTCCATTCACAGGACGGCCCCGCCGATGCCCCGGCCAATGCCGCCGCCGATGCCCCGCCGCGGTTCCTGGCCTGCATGGACGTGCACTTCGGCGATTACCACCGCCGCATGGAACTGGTCGCCGGCACCCGTGAAGCGCTGCACCAGTTCGCAACGGTCAATCCGCCGATCGGCCCGCTCTGCCAGGCGGTGTACGAAGTGATCGCGATGGAGCGTGGCGGGAAGTAGTTCCGAAGGCGGCCCGGTGGCGACGACATCTCCAACCTCGCTTCCCCCGTTCGACAGCGTCGAGGTGGTCGACCTCGACGGCGACATCACCACCACCGCCGCCCGGATGTTCGGCCAAACCCCGGCGAAGCGGGTTCGCGCCACCGGCGCCCAGGCGCAGCGCCTCGGCGACCTGTTCCGTGCCCTTCCCCCGGGCGAGCAGGCCCGCTGCCACATTCCGCCGTTCGGACTGCTGTTCCGCCTCGGCGAAACGGTCGTCGCGGCCGTTTCGATCTGCTGGCAGTGCAACAACGTCCACGGCCATGGCGGCCAGGTCTCCCTGTATTTCCAGTTCGACGCCTCGGCGAAAGTTTCGCGCGAGCTGCTCGCCGCCTGCAAAAAGGCGATCGCCGCCGGCTGATGACCGCTGATGACCGCTGATGACACTGGGGCGGTAAACGGCGACATCGACCCGTCCCGTTTTCCATTGCCAGGTATGTCGAGGCCAACGCCCGCCGGGCGAAGCAGGTCCACCCGCGCTCAAGCACCCGCTGCGATTGCTAAGGTTTCACCCACCGGCGTCAATACTCTGGCGTAGACACGGGCCGAACGCCCCTATCAGCAAGACTGCTTCCGAGGACAACCATGCGACTGTCGATCTTCCGTACTGCCCTGTTCCTGTTCGCCCTCGCCGTCGCCGGGCAAGGCCGTGTTGCGGAACAGAGCAGTTCCCCCACGCCGGTACCGCTGTTTGACGCAACCACCCCTCTCGAACCCGATACCGTCATTGATACACCGGAAGCGTTGATCACCCGCGTCGGCGATCGCGTTCGCGACCGCCACGCCCGCGAAGGCATGTTCCATGCCTACGACCATTACCTGGCTCGCTATTTCGAGAACCGCACCGTCACCATCGAGATCATCGACCGCGTCGCCAGGGGCGGGGACTCCATCACCTACAACATGACCTCGCTCTACCCGCTGAACAAACCCAACCTGCGCCTGTTCTTTGAAGGCAAGGGAACGGTCGCGCAGTACATGAACAACAGCATCTCCAGGGAGATCGACGCCCACCACTACACCCTGACGATCAAGCAGAACAACGCCGAGAAACGTGCCTTGAAGATCGGCGACCGTATCGAGATGGAGTTCAGCCCGTTTCTCGTCAAGGCGGTCGACGGGGTTCAGACCGTCGGACGGACGAACTACTACGGATCGGCCTTGCTTTACGTCGTGGGCAAAGGGGGACTGCAGCCCTGGGAAGGGCGCGGCGACAATAACGATTCATTCCCGATGCCGGCAGGCGCCCTGCTGGGCGGCATGAACACCTCTCACCGGCAATACTCCGACGAACCCAAAGAGCTCTTCAAGCAGATCGCCACCAACATCGCGCCGATCAGCGTTCAGGATTTCATGCTCGGCCGGCGGTTTCATCACACCGACTTCGGCAATGGCAAACACTCCGAACCCGGCAATCCCGTCTACGCGGAAGTCGCGGGGAAGCTGGGGGAGCGTTACACGAACAACAGCTGCGTCGCCTGCCATGTGAACAACGGGCGGGCCGCGCCCGCGAAGGTCGGCGCGCCGATGACGCAGTACCTGGTAGCCGTCGGCGCCGACGCCTGCGGGTCGCCCCATCCCACGCTGGGGCACGCACTTCAGCCCCAAGCCAGGACCGGATCGCCGGAAGCCGGCGTCACCATCTCGGAATGGAAGGTGTCCGGCGGAGCCTACGGCGACGGCACCCCGTATTCCCTGCAGCAACCCATTTACGCGTTCAGCGGCGTCACGCCGCAGTTCTATTCCGTCCGCATCGCCCCGCCCCTGGTCGGGATGGGCCTGCTCGAGGCGATCGACGAAAAGGACGTCATGGCTCCCAACACTCGCGCCAGCGCCGCCACGACCGGGACCCTCGGTCACGAACGCACCGTGACCGATCCGACCGACGGCGTGCAGAGGATCGGGCGGTTCGGCTGGAAGGCCGGGCAAGCCCGCCTGAAGCACCAGATCGCTAGCGCCTTGAAGAACGACATGGGCATCGTCACCTCGGTCTATCCGTCGCCGGACCAGGGCGCTCAGCAATCCCCGGCGGGCGACGTCGCCAAGCTCGGCGATGCGGATCTGGACAAGATGTACCGCTACATGGCGACGCTGGCCGTCCCGCCGCGCCGCAACCTGGACGACCTCGAGGCCATCAACGGCGAAAAGCTGTTCAGCACCATCGGCTGCGCCGCCTGCCACACGCCGACGACCAAAACCAGCCCCTATCACCCGCTGGCCGAGCTGCGTCACCAGACCATCCGTGCGTTCACCGACCTTCGGCTGCACGACATGGGCCCGGGACTGTCCGACAACATGGGCGAAGGCAACGCCCTCCCCGGCGAATGGCGCACCACGCCGCTGTGGGGCATCGGTTCAACCGCCGCCGTCAGCGGCGGCACCGAGTCGTACCTCCACGACGGCCGCGCCCGCACCCTTCAGGAAGCCATCCTCTGGCACGGCGGCGAGGCCGAAACATCGAAGGAAGCCTTCCGAAATCTCCCCGCCGACGACCGAGACAGGCTGGTGAAGTTCCTGAAATCACTGTAGGAGACCGGGTAGCACAGCAAAAAAGGGGACATCACCTGACCCCTTTTCCTTTTCCCCGCTCAGGCGCCGCCAGAATCATCGCACCTGCTGCGCGTTTTCTTCATCGACGACCTGGACGCCGGCGTTGCAGCGCAACGACGCCGAACGCGAGGATCAGCATTGTCGAGGGCTCGGGGACCGTGCCAACGTTCAGGAGAATACTGCCACCGACGCCAGTACCACTGAAGTCGTTGTAGAAGGTCGTGTCGAGCACGTCGCCGTTGTATAGGGTGC
Source organism: Humisphaera borealis (assembly GCF_015169395.1). GTDB lineage: Bacteria > Planctomycetota > Phycisphaerae > Tepidisphaerales > Tepidisphaeraceae > Humisphaera > Humisphaera borealis. The sequence continues at coordinate 3,066,039 of NZ_CP063458.1, read as the reverse complement.
CACTGATGGTATTAGTGCCCGGCATGAGCGGGATCGACGTGTGGTTCATCGGAACGCCATTGACGAGGAAGGGCGTGTCGTTCTGGCTGAAGAGGGCGATGGTGCCGAGCGGGTTGGCGCCCAGGCCCCACCTCAGGCCCGACACGGAACTCTCGATCTGCCCGCCGAGAATGGTCACCACACCGCCGAGTTCAGCCTGATTGGTCGTCGTGTTAAAAAAACGCGTCGTGAAGATCGAGGTTCCGCCCGCACCCGAGCTCGTCGAGAAGCGTCCACCCGTAATCCAGACCTGGCCGGAGCCGTAGTTTTCCAGCCCGAGGCCGGAAGCTCCACCCATAAGGTCACCACCGGAGATGAAAACAGGCCCGGTGCCGCCAAGGCTGAGTGCCGCGCCCGATGATCGGTCGGCAGGCCCACCCGTTATGGTGCCGCCGGTGATTCTGATCGTGCCGGAGCTTCTGCTATTGATTCCGATGGCCCCGTTTGTCCCAAATCCGCCCAACACTTCACCGCCGGAACCGACATTGAGGTTCGCGTTGGCGTTAAGTTGGATCGCCGTGACCTGGATAACTCCGTTCTGGTCGGCAGTGCCGCCCTGTACCTGCTTGTGCCGTTGTTGACAGAGGATCCACTGATGGTGCCACGGGTGCCGGAGCCATCGATGGTGACGGAATCGCCGGATCCCAGCGACAGTGTCGCCGCCCACGCATGAGACGGCGCGAGTAAGATCACCGCAAGAATGAAAAGGATGGCACGCGGCATAGTCTAAAATCCAATGTTTGCCAGGCCGCACCTGCAGGAGGAAGAAAGAGGGGCTCCCTTTCCTTCCCCTTCGATCACTCACCGGTCACTTCTGTGGGGACGAATACGGAAACGGCCAACTTCATATCTTTGCGGGAGACGCGAGACTGACACGATGGTTGGAGCCGGTCAAGGAAGAACAGCTTTTTGCAGTTTGGATAATTGAGTTTCCTTGACTTCAAGCTTCCCCCGGTCCGTTGAAGTCGCCATGCGAAAAAGGGGACATCGTGACGTCCCCATATCTTGCCCAAGGGACATCGGATATCGGGCATTGGGATGTCGGACATCAGCGATATCCCCTCTGCGTGCGCCCTTCGCGTGCACGATCCGGATGCGTTCGCGTCGGCGTTTGGGGCCCGGACGCCGCTTGCATATTATTGCGCTGTGTAATAAAAATCGCGTAGCCCCTCGCCTCGTTCCGGTCATTTCGCAAAGGGATCCAGAATGGTTCACGTCCACCGCTCTTTGCTCTTGAATATCAAGAGTGCTTTGCTGGCTTGCCTTCTAGCGGCGGTCGTATCGTCAATCGCCGGCTGCGCAAAGTCGGAAGGGGTCGTGGCACCTGTGTCTGAACAGGTGCACGTCGCCGCCGCCGCCGATACGACGTCCAATGAAATCTCCGCCAAGGAGTCTGTGCCGCAGCGCCCGGCGGCGCCGACTGGCCTTCGTATCGTTGCGTCAGAGGTGCCAGAGGCCGCTCCCCAGGCAGTGGCCGCTCCAGCTAGTATTGGAAGCGTCCTGATGGTTAATCAGTGGCTGAGGTCTTCGCAGTATCTGCAGTCCGACAACAAACGATTCACACTCGCCCTGTCCCCCGATGGCGAACTCGTCCTCTATGACAGTACGAATCCGATCTGGAACCAGGGCCCCAAAGGAACCAAAGGCCACTACGCCATCGAGATGCAGACCGACGGCAACCTCGTCATGTACAGCTACGCCAACGCAGACCTCACTGGTCGACTTGGCGCGGTGTGGGCATCCGGCGAAAAGCCAGCGGCGACCGCCAAGACGCAAGGCCAGTGCTATCTCAAACTGCATGACAACGGGGCGCTTACGATCCGTGCCGGACTGCCCGGTGCCAACGGCGCCGAAATCTGGTCGTCAGGCTCCCTGCCGACGCTGGAGATCGACGGCAAGTGGACCGAGTATCACATCGAGAACAACAAACTGGCTTGGTCCCGCCCAGTCACCATCAACCGAACCAAAGACGGAATGCGATTCGAGCGCGACCGGGGGCCGGAAAACGCAAGCAAGACCGAAAATCCGAACGTTTTCACCCAATCGGCGGACAGTGGGGATGTGCTGACGTGGGAGTTCATCACCGTGGGCGACGCCACAATCGACCTGGGCGCGTCAGCCAGGACGGACGGGCTGGAACGCAAAAGATTCCTCAAGCGCTGGCCGGACGGTATGGATCTGGCGGGCAGAGCGATTTCGCAAGTCGTCAAAGAATATGGCAACATGACGGTATCGGGCGAGGGAAGTGAAGATCGAATCCGACGGCTGTTTATGGAAGTCACGCCGGACTGCAAGTACACATTCTTTTATAGAGTCGGTCGGTTTCAGCAGACCATCCTGATCGCGTCGAACGCGAACTCCGCAGTGGTCGCGTTCCGAGGTTCAGACTATTCGATTGGGTCGCTCCATCGAGTGCTCAATGGTGAAGAAGCGCCGCATTGGCTTGCCAAGCCAGTGACTCCGGACGGGTTCCGCTTCGCGAACGTCCACGACGGGTGGAGCTCGGCTGCGAACGAGATCTTTCCACTTATCGTCGCGGAGATGGCCCGGCAACAAGCCGCAGGAAAATCCATCACGATTGCCGGTCACAGCATGGGCGGAGCAGTTTCCGGCTACTTGACCTATCGGCTGATGGCAGAAACCCAACTGTTCCAGCCGGGTAAGGATCACCGGCTGGTCACGTTCGGGGCCCCTCGCTATGCGAGCGGCGACTTCGCCAAAGAGTTCAAAGTTCAGGCAGCGAAGAAGTCCCTCCGCGCTTTCAGCTATGAGATGGCCGGTGACAACACGCCTTACGACTGGTCGAAGTACTTTGCCATCTACACCAGCATTTTGGGCAGCCGATTGGGGCTCCTTTATATCGACGCGCTGGGGACGATGATCAGCACATGGACGCCCGACAGCGACAAGCATGGAGCCGTGAACTATCTCTCGTCGGTGGCGTCAAACAAGTTGAATGACTTCGTGCGAACGATTCACGCCGGCATCTTTGTCACCAGGTACAGCCTCCAGTGGACCAGACCGGATTGGGTCACTGAATCCGCGACGGGCGTGGGCGAGGTGAATATTCCGATCGCCCAGGGCTCGACCCGGATCAGCATGAAGCTGGAATCGATGGTGGGGCCCATGGCAAAGCCCTACTTCTTCTGGGGGCCGGTGCAACCGGGTCGCTATATTATTACGGGAGATCCGCTATACCCTCGTGTTTACCAGAATTGAAGCATTGAACCCATTTTTCGGACGACAGTTGCTGCCCCGACAAAGGCCTGTCGAGGCCAACGCCCGCCGGGCGAAGCGGGTCCGCCGGACCCGGGACTGGCGATGGAGCAGCCTGCCGGCGCTCGTCGATCCGCCGACGGAGGACAAGGGGCGGCCCCAGGATGTCGCCGGCGGGTGGCATGGCACACAAGACACCCGTTGGAAGACGGAAAGCTGTGGGCACGCACGGGCCTTCCGCTTGAACCTTCCATAACCCATCAGTAGCCTGAACTGGATGCGATCCATCTCCCTGACGGTCGTGGCGATGCTGATGGTCTTCACGGGGTGTGCGACGGGTGGCAAACCGGGTGGCGCCAACCATGGCGCTGGGGGTGACCCATCGCCGCGACCGGTCGCGATCGACCCGGCGAAGGTGATCGACCTGTCTTACGCGTTCGGCGATCAGACGATCTACTGGCCGACCGCCGAGCCTTTTAAGCTGCGGCGGGTTGCCTACGGCCGCACGCCGGGCGGGTACTTCTACGCCGCCAACAACATCAGTATGGCCGAGCACGGCGGCACGCACATGGATGCGCCGATTCATTTCGCCGAGGGCAAACGCACCAGCGGCGAGGTTCCCCTGTCCAACTGCATCGGCCCGGCCGCCGTCATCGATGTGCGGGGCGCCTGCGCCGCCGACGCCGACTACCTGCTGACCGTGGACGACCTGCTGGGCTGGGAGCGGAGCCATGGCCGGCTCCCGCGCGGCGCGATCGTCGTCATGCACAGCGGCTGGGGCGAGCGGTGGCCGGACAAGAAGCGGTATCTGGGCACCGATGTGCCGCTGGACGTGGACAACCTGCGGTTCCCCGGCTTCTCCCCCGAGGCGGCGACGTTTCTGGTGACGCAGCGCGACGTCGCCGCGATCGCGGTGGACACGGCGAGCGTGGACCGCGGGCAGTCGAAGGATTTCCGGGTGCATCAGATCATGAACGGCGCGAACAAGCCGATGTTCGAGAACGTCGCCAACGTGGGCCGGCTTCCGCCGGCGGGGGCGACGTTCATCGCGTTGCCGTTGAAGATCGAGAACGGGAGCGGGGGGCCGGCGCGGATTATTGCGGTGGGGGAGTAGGGGGCTCGCTGCGCGAATCTCGGATTCACCACGAAGGCACGAAGGGCACGAAGGTACACGAAGAAGAAGCGGCCCTGGTCCCTGGTTAAAACATCGTTCTCAGTTGAAGACTTTTCTTCGTGTGCTTCGTGCCTTCGTGCCCTTCGTGGTGAAACCGGACTTCCAGAAAACGGCGGGCGAAAAAAGGGGTTGCAACTTTTCGCCTGAGACTTAACATGTACCGTACAAATAGTGCGGGCGTCGGCCGGGGTTTTGGCAGCCCTGTCGGCGGCCGGTCTCCGTGCGCGGCAATGGCGGGTGTGATCCGTCGGGCTGGCGTTGACTCCGCGGAGAAGGACGCGAGCCGGGCGATCGGGGACGATCGGCCGGACGGTCTGGTTTTGGTGGGCGGAAGAGACGGAGAGACCAGGAGACGGAGCAACGACGTACGGAGGCTGATCGATCACTTGGGTTCGTTCGGCAATGTCGCGCGAGAGTTGGCACGACGTAAGCAGGAACGGCGCGGTTGTGCGTGACGTTCGCTTACTGCGGGCGCGGCGCTTGAACGGGTCGCGCGATTTGGGAAGCAGGTGCTTGAAGATAAACGTCTCCTGGTGAGTGATGCATCTCGCACGGCTTGGAAAGCCGTGTCACGGACAGCGGGCTGGAAGGTCGCCTTGGGTTCGTTCGGCAGTGGAGGTGAAGGATGTGTGTTTTGAACGGCTGCCTAAAGCATCACACACCATGCACGGGCTGGAAGCCCGTGTCACTGACGGGCTCGTTCGACGGGGTCGCCTCGGGTTCGTTCGGCGACGTGGTGGGGACGCGGGCGGGACGCCCGTGCCACGCGAATCCTTGGGTTCGTTCGGCGATGCGCCGCGCGGGGCATTGGGCGTTCGGCGTTGGATGTTCGACGTTCGGCGTTCGCCCGCGCTCTCGGGTTCGTTTGGCCAGAATGCAGGGACTGAGGATAAACGTCCCTTGGTGTGTGACGCGTCTCGCACGGGCTGGAAGCCCGTGTCACTGATGGGGTCGTTCGAAGGGGTCGTAGGCGGGGTCGCCTTGGGTTCGTTTGGCGGAAGGAGGTGATTGAAGATGGACGTTTCCTAGTGTGTGACGCACCTCGCACGGCTTAGAAAGCCGTGTCACGGACAGCGGGCCGGAAGGTCGCGTCGGGTTCGTTTGGCAGCGTAGCGTTGGGTTCGTTCGGCGATCTCATGTCGGGTTCGTTTGGCGGAATGGGAGTTGGTCGACTACGGGGCGAGCGATGAGAGGCCGGGTGGGTCCGATAATGCGGGGGTTCTTCCCGGGCCTGCGGATGAAATCCGGCGGGTCTGCCTGATCCGGCTACTGGAAACGGGGCGACAAATTCGATAGAACGTTCTGTGAATACAAGGCGTACTACAACTGTTACGGACCCTGTAGAGGACTCTCTGTCGGAACTGGCCGAAGGATCGGTCGGGTTCCCTTTACCTGCAACGGTCCCCTCAACGCAGAGGCCAAGGATGGCAATGTCGCTGCGAAGGCTCCCCTGTTTCAAGTTGCTGTCTTGCGCTTCGGCGCTGTTGTCGGTGGTCGGCTGCGCGCAGCGAACGGGCCCCGTCGAGATGGTGGACCGGCATCCTCAGCCGCAGGTGACGCAGTCGCCGGCGTGGACGCCGCCCAAGCCCGGCCCGGTGCAGACCCCGCCGCAGGTGGTCAAGCCGCAGCCCAAGCCGCCGGTGGCGCAGGTTCCGGTGCCGTCGGGCGTGCCGCGGGACTGGGTGCCGACGGTGGCGTCGCGCAACTGGAAGTGGATCGTGGTGCACCACAGCGCCACGCCGGTGGGCGGGGCGGCGCGGTTTAACAAGGAACATATCGCCAAGGGCTGGGACGAGCTGGGCTATCACTTTGTGATCGGCAACGGCACCGATACCGGCAACGGCGCGATCGAGGTCGGCTCACGCTGGGCCAAGCAGAAGCAAGGTGCCCACTGCAAGACGGCGGACAACAAGTTCAACGACTTCGGCATCGGCATCTGCCTGGTGGGGAACTTCGATCAGACCCGCCCGAGCGAGGCGCAGTTGCGGTCGCTGGCGAAGCTGATCGCGTATCTCCAGCAGACGTACCATGTGTCGAACAAGGAAATCATCGGGCACGGCGACGCCAAGGCGACCGACTGCCCGGGACGCAACGTGCAGATGGCGATCATCCGGCGGATGAGCGCGGCGGCGCTGGCCGACCGGGGCGCGGTCGCCCCGGCGGATGTAGCGCCGGCATCGGTGGCCCGGACGGCATCGGCCCAGGCGGGCGGAGAGCTGATGTACGAGCCAGTGCGGAAGTAGCCGGTGCGGAAGTAGCCAGTCTGGAAGTAACTGGTCCGGAAGTAGCCGGATCGGTGGCAATATCAACGAAAACGGCATGGTCACCTTGGGTGACCATGCCGTCTGACATTCAGGGGCATCTGGTCTACCGCTTCGAAGCGGCCAGTTCCTTCAGCTTCTCCATCTCAGGGAGGGCCGTCTGGACGAACTGCTGGACGTCAGCTGGCCAGGTGGCCATGCGGTCCTTGGAGCGGGTGAGCTGGGTGATGGTTTCGCGGGCGTGGTCGAGGGTGACGCCCCAGCTTTCGGTCGCGGCGGCCATCTTCGCCATGTGGTACGACCGCCAGCCGGCTTCGTACGAGTAGTCTTTCCAGTGGGCGAAGTCGCCTTTGAAGTCGGCGGGGGCGGCGTTGGGGTCGATCTTGCCGGCGATGAGGGTCGCCTTGTCGGCCCAGGCCTTGACCTCGGCGTGGTTGGGATAGGTTTTGAGCACGTCCGCCGCGCCGTTGGTGACGGAGGGGATCAGTCCGCGGATGGCGTATTCGGGCTGGCGGGACTTGAGGGCCGCCTCGAGCTTGAGGTGGCTGAACTTGGTCTGCCAGTAAATGACATCGCAGAGGTCGCCGGAAGTGATCGCCGCATTGTCGTCGTCGTAGAGGCCCATCGTTTGTCTCCTTCTGGTGTAGGACCGAGACGTTACGCCAAGGTGAGGCAACGTACAAAGACCTGTTTCGGGCATGTGGTGACGAGAGGCTACGGAATGGTTTCGGCCTGGTCGAGCCGGCTGGCCATCCGCCAGAGGATGAGGATGGGCAGGATGCGCCCGAGGACCATCAGCAGGGACAGGAGGATGAGGGGGACGAGGACGATCGACAGGGCATCGTGGGAGAGGCCGGTGTTCGTGATGGCGCTGACGGTGACCAGCAGCAGGCGATCGGGCGGAAGCTGCGGGGCGGCCCAGAGCATGCCGGCGTAGCCGACGGCGACGAGCAGCGCAAAGCCCATCGCCCAGAACAGCGCGAAGCCGCACTCGACGGGCAGGCGTTCGCCCTGGCTGCCACGTCGGGCACCGCGGCCGAGCAGGAAGAGGGTGGTGAGCTTCAGCCCGCCGGCCGTCCCCGCCGGCCCGCCGCCGACGGCCATCAGCAGGATCAGCACCCACGACGCGGCCTTGGGCAGCGCGGCGACGGTGGCCGGCTCAAAGGGCATGCCCAGCGATCGGCTGTTGAGCGACAGGACGGACGCTTCTACAACGATGCTGCGGACGGACCGCCATTCGGTTGGCGTGAGCCCGCCGTTACGGAACGCCGAGCCGATCATGCCGACGAAGCGTTCGTCGAACATCAGCAGCAGGGCAAAGCCGGCGACGTAGACGCAGGCGACCAGCGTGAGCACCAGGCGGGTGTGGTAGCGCAACTCGGCGGAGCGGCCGGTGAGACGGTCGTAGAGGTCAATCAGCACCGGCACACCCAGCCCGCCGATCACCGCCAGCGGCAGGAGGATGGCCTGGGTCTGCCAGGCGTCGGCGCGGGGCAGGCGGTTCCAGCAGACGCCGGAATTGCCGACGGCGCTGGCGGAGGTGAGGAAGGCGTCGAGCCAGGGAAGGCGGGCGGCGCCGTCGACTTCGAGGGGAGAGTAGGTCAGCAGCAGGGGGATGCCGCCGAGGATCGTGCCCCCCAGAACAGTGACGGTCGCGGCGAGCACGACGGGTTTGGCGTTCCGCCGGACACCCAGGAGTCGGCAGGCCGGCAGGCCCGCGGCGACGAGCGTGAGCCAGGACGCACCGACGGTTAAGACCAGCAGCGTCGCCGGCATGAGCTGACTGTCGGCGGCGGCGAAGGTGCTTTCGCGGAGGTCCTGCCGCAGGCCGGTGAGGGTGACGGCACTGACCGACGCGAAGACGGCGCGGTCGGGATTGAGCGGGTTGCCCTGGTCGGACCCGGGCTGCCGCATGAGGTAGAAGCCGAGGACGAACAATGCAAAAAGCCCCAGGCCGAGCCAGGCGAGGATCTCGCGGTCATACCCGCGGTCCACTGTGCCCATCGGCAGCGCCGGCAGTGGTTCGTCGGCAAGGAAGTTGTCCTGCTCGCGATGGCTGGGCATGGGTGTGGTGGCCAGGGAAGGGACGACACGGACATGAGTACATGTCCATGCCACCGGACGACGATGCACCAGGCGACTATTTTCCGTAGACCTTCTTCGGGTCGAACAGCCGTTCGCCGACGATGGTCCATTCTTCCTTGCCCTGCTCGTACGTGCGGAAGAAGCAGCTTTGGTAGCCTTCGTGGCAGGCTGCGCCGTGCTGCTCGACCTTGACCAGGACGACGTCCTTGTCGCAGTCGGTGCTGATCGACTTGACGTCTTGCACGTGTCCGCTGCTTTCGCCCTTGAGCCAGAGTTTGTTACGGCTTCGGCTGAAGAAGTGGGTTTTGCCGGTTTCGACCGTCTTGGCGAGCGAGTCCTTGTTCATCCAGGCCATCATCAGTACCTGGCCGGTCTGGTGATCCTGGATGATGGCGGGGATCAGGCCGTTGGAATCGTACTTGAGGTTTTCGAGGGTGGCGTCCATTGGGAGAGGAGTTGTCGCTTACCGGTCGCCGCAGGTCAACGACCCGCGAGAGTCTAGCTCGGCGTTCGTGTTTCGCTTCGGACTGGCTACTGCGATCTTAGGCGTATTGACACGCCCCCTCCCACCCCTACCATCCCCGCTTGCCGCGGCACGCCGCGGCTTTACTCTTCAGGAGACTGCTCACCATGGCTAAAAAAACCGTTGCAGATATCGATGTTCGCGGCAAAAAGGTGCTCGTTCGCGTGGATTTCAATGTCCCGATCGAAGGCGGCAAGATCACCGATGACCGCCGGATTGCCCAGGCTCTTCCGACGATTAAGAAGCTGGTCGAGGGTGGCGGCCGGGTGATCCTGATGTCGCACCTGGGCCGGCCCAAGGGCGGACCGGAAGAGAAGTTCTCGCTCAAGCCGACGGCCGTCCGCCTGGGCGAACTGCTCGGTAAGCCGGTCGGCTTCACCGCCGACTGCATCGGCCTGGACGCCGAGAAAGCGGTCGCCGCGTTGAACGACGGCGACGTGCTCGTGCTGGAGAACCTCCGCTTCCGTAAGGACGAAGAGAAGAACGATCCCAACTTCGCCGCCAGCCTGGCCAAGTACGGCGACGTCTACGTGAATGACGCCTTCGGCACCGCCCACCGCGAACACGCCAGCACGTTCGGCGTGCCGCAGCTCATGCAGGGCAAGCCGCGGGTCATCGGGTACCTGATCCAGAAGGAACTCAAGTTCCTTGGCGAAGCCGTCACCAAGCCGGTCCGGCCGTTCGTGGCGATCCTCGGTGGGGCGAAGGTGTCCGACAAGATCCAGGTCATCGAGAACCTGCTGAGCAAGGCCGATACGCTGTTGATCGGCGGCGCGATGGCTTACACGTTCTTCCTGGCGCAGGGCAAGGAAGTCGGCAAGTCGCTGGTCGAGCGAGACAAGGTCGAACTGGCCAAGGGCCTGCTCGAGAAGGCCGCCGGCAAGATCAAGCTGCCGGTCGATACTGTCGTGTCGGACAAGATGACCGACGACGCCGTGACCAAGGTGGTCGAGGGGAACATCCCCGCCGACCTGGAAGGCTTCGACATCGGCCCGAAGACGATCGAGCTGTACAAGGCTGAGATTGCCAAGTCCAAGACGGTCATCTGGAACGGGCCGATGGGCGTGTTCGAAAAGAAGCCCTTCGTCGCCGGCACCAAGGCGATCGCCGAGGCGGTCGCCGCGGCGACACAGAGCAACGGCGCGACGACGATCATCGGCGGCGGCGACTCGGCCGCGGCGATCGAGAAGTTCGGCCTGGCCGAGAAGGTCAGCCACGTCAGCACCGGCGGCGGGGCGTCGCTGGAATTCCTGGAAGTCGGACACTTCGCCACGCTGGACATCCTCGACTAGCGCGTGCAATCTACAGTAATTGGAAACCGACGACGGGAGGGTGACCCATCACCCTCCCGTGCGTTGGTTCCAAGGGACTCAATGGGCGGGCTTGGAAGTACAAGGGAAGCAGATATGACCATGACCCAACGACCGATCGGCGATGCCGCCAACGACCCGCAGCCGATCGAGGGACTCGAACGCATTCAACCGCTGCTGGGCCGCTGGGCCGGCGGTATGGCGTCGCTCTGGACCTACAGCATCTCACACGGCAAGCTCGTCCTGCGACTGGCACGACCGACCGTGCGCGGCAACCTCCACCTGATCTGCTACGACTGCCGTCGCATCAGCGCACCGACCGTCTGGGGCGGCATCAACATTCAGGTGGCCGCCGAGGACACCCCCGAGGGCCGGCGCTACGTCATTCGCGACGATAGCAACAAGGTCGAAATCCGCTGCGGCGTGCTGACGGCGCAGGAGAATGTCGAGCCGATCTACTAATCCGCGAATGTAGGGTCCGCCTCGGCGGAAGCGACTATCGCCTTACCTGGGTCGTTCTACCTATTGTCGTCCTCGCTACATCAGCCCTCGCGTCCGCCAAGGCGGACCCTACGATGACTTCCGACCCATTCCAACACCACACTCCCCTGATCGCCCCGTCGATCCTCTCCGCCGATTTTGCCAAACTCGGTGCTGAGATCGACGACGTGCTGTCCGGCGGGGGCGACTTTCTGCACCTGGACGTCATGGACGGCCATTTCGTGCCGAACATCAGTTTTGGCCCGCCGATCATCAAATCGACCCGGCGGCATACCAAGACGTTCCTTGACGCCCATTTGATGATTTCCGAGCCGCTGCGGTATGCCAAGGCCATGGTGGATGCCGGCGCCGATCTGCTGACCTACCACGTGGAGGCGGTCAATGATGTCGCGGCGACCGCCAGAGAGATCCGTAAGTTGGGCTGCCGGGTGGGTATCACGCTGAATCCTGCCACACCGATTGAGACGGTCTTTCCTGCACTGGATGCCGTCGATCTGGTGTTGATCATGAGCGTCGTGCCGGGCTTTTCGGGTCAGAAGTTCATGCCCGAGGTGCTCGCCAAGGCGGAGACCGTCAAACGCCGCCTGCGGGCGGACCAGCGGCTCGAGATCGACGGCGGGGTGAACGCCGACACGATCCGTTCCTGCCTGAATGCCGGGGTCGACTGGTTTGTTGTTGCCAGCGCGATCTTCGACAAACCCGATCGTGCCGACGCGATTGCCCACCTTCGGTCACGGATGGCGGGGGCCTGACGACCGACGAGCGGTCGTTGAATCGCCAAATCCCGGCCGTTTTTTTCAACACACCCCCGTGGTGCAGTGATATCTTTATCAGGCGCGTTACTATTGCACACGCACTGACCGTTCTGTGCAGGTGGTACCCATTTCCGTCCGTGTCGAACCGACTTGCCGAGGCGATCCCCGTCGGGCATCGCCATCCCGGAGGACCGCATTCGGCGTTGTTAGCCGAAGGCTCTGTTAGAGGCCGAACGATGATCCGTCACGCCCGCTTCTCACGCTGTCTGTTAGTGTTCGGATGCCTCCCGGCAATGCTGCTGGGTAGTTTTTCCACTTCGGCGGCGACGCCGGAGCAGGTCGACGCCGCTCTGAGGAAGAGCAAGGAGTACATGTACTCCAAGATGGACAAGGTCAAATACTGGGAGGAAGTCCCGGTAATGGACGAGAAGGCCGGCAGTCACTCGACTTCGGGCCGACAATGGGGCGGACTGACGGCGATCTCTGTTTATGCCCTGCTGGCGTCCGGTGAGAAGCACCTGGACCCCAAGCTCAACCCCGCGGTCGAGTGGATCAAGAAACAGCGTATCATCGGCAATTACGCGTTGGGGCTTCGCGCCCAACTCTGGACCTTCCTTCCGCCCACGCCCGAAGTCAAACAGCTCGCGATGAAGGATCGCGACTATCTTTACAAGGGGATGCACCGCAATCCCCTGCCCAAGGCCGGCGACAAAGACCGCATTGGTTTCTATCCCTACTGGTTCAATGACGACCGGACCAAGATGCAGCCCGGCGACAAGTGGTGGGACTTGTCCATCAGCCAGTATGGCGTGCTCGGCATGTGGGCCTGTGAACAGGTCGATGGCGTGGAAGTGCCGATCGACTACTGGGCCGAAACCGACAAGGCCTGGAAGGCCGCCATGTACACCGACGCCGAAAACAAGGGCGGCTGGGCCTATCGCCGCGGGGCCGGCGCTGGAAACGAACTCAAGCCCGGCGATACGCACGAGATGGTCAAACCCACCATGACCGCTGCCGGCGTCGCCACACTGTTCATCACCCAGGATTATCTTCTGCAGTACAGCAACTTCGGCTTCTGCAAGGGCGGCGCCAACAACATGCATCTGGAGGCCGGTCTGGCCTGGATGGACAAGAACGTTGGCAAGCTGCTCGGAGGCGGCCAGTTCTACGGCATGTACGGCGTCGAACGAATCGGTGTCGCCAGCGGCAAGAAATATTTCGGCACGGTCGACTGGTACAACGTCGGCGCCGACTACCTCGTCAAGGCTCAGGCGGCCGACGGCTCGTGGGGCGGTTCAATTCCCAACACCTGCTTTGCGATGCTGTTCCTAGCCCGCGGCCGATCGCCGGTCATCATGAACAAGCTCGAGTACTCCCTGAACGACCCGGCGAACGCCAAGATCAACCTGCCCTGGGCCCAGCGCCCGCGCGATGTGGCCAACTTCTCGCGGTTTGCCGGCAAGATGAGCGAGCAGTACTTCAACTGGCAGGTGGTGAACCTGCGTGTCTCGCCGGACGACCTGCACGACGCCCCGATCCTCTACGTGTCCGGCTCGAAGAAGCTCGACTTCACCGATGCCGAGATAGCCAAGCTTCGCGAGTACACCGCCGCCGGCGGACTGATTCTCTTCAACGCCGACTGTGCCGACGAGGAGTTCGTCAAGTCGATCGTCGGTCCGACCGGCATCGGCAAGAAGCTCTTCCCCAAGTACGAGTTCCGCGAACTGCCCGCCGCCCACCCCATCTACGTCGATCAGGTCTACCAGGCTCGCAACTGGAAGACCAAGCCGAAGGTGCTGGCAGTCTCGAACGGCGTGCGTGAAATGGCGATCCTGATTCCCGACGCCGACGTGGGCCGCGCCTGGCAGACCCGCGCCGAAAAGACCAAGGAAGAGGCGTACCAGCTCGGGATGAACATCTTCTACTACGCCGCCGAGAAGGGGAACGTCCGCTACCGTGGCGCGACGCACGTTGTTAAGGCCGACCCCAAGATCAAGCCGACCGTCAACGTGAAGGTCGCCCGCATCATGGTCGGCGACAACCCCGACCCCGAGCCTTGGGGCTGGCAGCGGCTGTCGGCGATCCTGCACAATCAGGCTGGCGTGGGCGTGAAGGTCGAACCGGTCAAGCCCGGCGAAAAGAAGCTGGTGTCCGGCCCGACCGGATTCCAGATGGCCCACCTGACGGGCACCGGAAACTTCACCATGAGCGCCCCGCAGCGCGACGAGATCAAGGCGTTCGTCAACGGTGGCGGCACGCTGGTGGTCGATGCCGCCGGCGGAGACGCGGCGTTTGCCGACGCGGCCGAAAAGGAACTGGCCGCGATTTTCGGCGGCGACGCCAGCGCGATCGGCCCGATCATCGCCCCCGACGAACGCGTCTACGAGTGGGCCGCCCCGTTCAAGATCGCGAAGTTCGACTACCGCAAGTACACCCGCGGCAAGTTGAGCGGGAAGCTGAATGTGCCCCGCATCCGCGCGATCGAACGGGCCGGCAAGCAGCGCGTTTTCTACAGCCGCGAAGACATCAGTGCCGGCATGCTCGGCCAGCCCTGCGACGGCATTCTCGGCTATGAACCCGAGACCGCGACGGCGATCATGCGGAACATCGTCCTGTACGTTGCGTACAACGGCCGCCCGCCGCGCCCCACGACGAGCCCGGCCACCGCCCCGACGGCCAATCCAGCGGCACCGGCCGCCGCGGCTCAGTAGAGGCGAGGGATATCAGAAGCGCTCCGCTTCCTGGCGGCCCGGAGCCCTGGCAGCCTGCTTATTCGGGTGCCTTTCCCATCCCCGAGAGGCGGGGATCCGGTGTCGATCGTTCCGGTCGCGTAACATTCTTCCACCCCTTGAGTACTTTCAGCATGACTCTCTCGTCACGACAGTCCGTTGTCAGACTTCCCGTCGCCGCCGTTCTTGCCCTCCTCCTGATGGCGGCAAGACCTGCCACGGCGGCTACCGATCCCCTGGACCTTAAAGACGGCGATCGCGTCGTCTTCGTCGGCGGCACGCTCATTGAGCGGGAAGGCCAGCTGGGCTTCATCGAAGCCGCCCTCACCGCCCGCTTTGCCGACCGCAACATCACGTTTCGCAACCTCGGTCAGAGCGGCGACACCGTGCTGGCCGATGCCCGCAACCTTAACGCCGGCTGGGCCAACTTCGGGCCGCCGGAGCAGGGCTTTAACCGCCTGAAGAAGCTCATCGGCGAGATCAAACCGACCGTCGTCATCGCCAACTACGGCATGACCGAGTCCTTCGAAGGCCCGGCGAAGCTGGCGGAGTTCACCGGCGGGTACAATCGCCTGTTGGAGATGGTCGCGACCGAATCGGGTTCCAAGCCCCGATTGATCATCCTGTCGCCCAACTACCACGAAGACCTCGGCAAGCCCAACCCCGACCCGACCAAGCACAACGACAGCCTGAAGCTGTTCCGCGACGCGACGAAAGAGCTTGCGGCGAAGCACTCGGCCCGGTTCGTCGATCTCTACTCTCTGACGGAAAAGATCGCGACCAAGGATTCACCCCAGAACATCACCGACAACGGCATTCACCCGTCGCCGGAAGGCTATCGCCGCCTGGCGGCCGAACTGCTCAAGGAACTCGGCATCCCGCCGAAAGCTGCGCTGAGCGGTGAAAAGTTTGAAAAGCTGCGCACACTCATCGTGGACAAGAACTGGCAGTACTTCCATTACTGGCGGCCGCAGAACGACACCTACATCCTCGGCGTCCGCAAGAAGGAACAGGGCCGCAATGCGGTCGAGATGCCGATGTTCCTGCCGCTCGTCGAGCAGCGCGAGAAAGAAATCGCCGCGGCGAGGAACTGATTGCTGCCGCCTCTCCCCTGTACTCGGGGGAGAGCGTGAGCTGCCGAGCGTCATTAAGGATTGTTCGAAGATCGGTCTTCGGCTTTCAGCGGAAACCCGCCGTTCGGCCCCTCACCCCGGCCCTCTCCCCCGAGTACAGGGGAGAGGCAGTATGCCACCCGATTCGTCCATCAACACCGCTTATCATGATCCTTAAGAACACCATCCGCTCCGCCGCTGTTGCCCTTGCTCTCGCCAGTGGCGTCGCCCACGCACAGCGATCCAACTCAAACGCCCCGCCCAACGACCCGGCAACGGAGCTAAAGGCATTCAAGGTCGCCGAAGGCTTCGAAGCCAACCTTTTTGCCGCCGAACCGATGCTGCTCAAGCCGATCGGCATCACCTTCGACGCCAAAGGCCGGCTCTGGGTCGCCGGCTCGCCGACGTATCCGCAGATCAAGCCCGGCGACGCCCCGCAGGACAAGATTTACGTCCTGGAAGACACCGACGGCGACGGCAAGGCCGACAAATCAACCGTCTTCGCCGAAGGCCTCTTCATCGCGACAGCCGTCGAGATGGCCGACGACGGCGGCGTCTACGTCGCCAACAGCACCGAGATTCTCCACCTGAAAGACACCGACGGCGACGGCAAGGCCGATACGCGAAAGGTCGTCCTTTCCGGCTTCGGCACCGAAGACACCCATCACGTCATCCACGCGTTCCGCTGGGACTACGGCGGGCGGTTGAACTTCCTCCAGGGCATTTACATCGGCAGCCGGGTCGAAACCCCGCGTGGCACGAAAGTGGGTCTGGCCAGCACGCTCTGGCAGTTCCGCCCCGACTCGATGAACCTCAACATTTACTGCCAAGGCCTGGTCAATCCTTGGGGCGTGACTTGGGACCGCTACGGGCAGATGTTCCTGACCGATGGTGCCGGCGGCGAAGGCGTGAACTTCGCCCCGCCCGGTGCGCAGTTCACCGCCGCCTACGAAGCCAAGCGCATCCTCAAGGGTCTGAATCCCGGCAGCCCGAAATTCTGCGGCGCGGAGATCATCAGCAGCCGTCATTTCCCCGCTGACTGGCAGGGGGACCTCATCACCAACGATTTCCGCGCCAACCGCACCGTGCGGTTCAAGCTGTCCGAAGACGGCTCCGGCTTTTCGGCCAAGCTGATGACTGATGTCATCACGTCGGCCGACCGCGCCTACCGCCCGATCGACCTCAAGATGGGTCCCGACGGCGCGCTCTACATCGCCGACTGGTACAACCCGATCATCAACCACGGCGAGGTCGATTTCCGCGACCCGCGCCGCGACAAAGTGCATGGCCGTATCTGGCGAGTGACAGCCAAAGGCGGCCCTGCGGTCGCCAAGCCGGTCATTGCAGGTGCTGGCGCGACAAGTCTGATCGGGCTACTTGCTGCTCCGGAGCAGTGGACGCGCCTTCAGGCCAAGATCGCGCTGCGAAGGGAGATCGCGCCGAAGGAGGCGGTTCTCGAGCTTGGCAAGCATGTGAAGACACTTCTTGGGGCGCGGGAAACTGCTGCAGCGGCCGCGAACGCGCTCGCTCCGCTGACCGGGGATGACCTGCTCCTGGAGTACCTCTGGACCTACGAAACGCTGGACGTCGTCGAGCCGACGCTGCTCGCCACGCTGCTTGATTCGAAAACGTCTCAGGTCCGCGCCGCCGCCGTCCGTGTGGCCGGTCACTGGGCGGATCGACTTCCCTCGGCGATCGACCAGATCACCAAAGGCACGACCGACGACTTCCCGCGCGTCCGACTCGAAGCGGTCCGCGCACTGGCCGACATCGGCAAGGCGACCGGCAACCCGGCCGTCGTGCCAGTGGCCCTTGGCGTACTGGCCAAGCCGGTCGATCCGGTGATCGATTTTGCGATGAGCCAGATCCTGGGCGATCTCAAAGACGTCTGGCTTCCCGCCGCCACTAGTGGCAGCCTGAAGTTCGCCAGCCCCGATCATCTCAACTACGCGTTGAAGGCCGTTCAGAGCGGCGACGCGCTGAAGAAGATCGTTGCCGACCTGAAGGCAGGCAAGCTCGCCCCGGCGGCATCGAAGGACGCTTTCGACCTGATCGCCGCCCTGGGCACACCGGCCGATTTGTCGCTGCTCCTGGACCAGGCGGTCGATGCTAAGGCGTCGCCGGCGATGCGACTGGAAGCGTCAGCGGCGTTGGAACGGGCGGCGAAACAGCGCAAGGCCAAGCCCGACGGCCCGACCCCGGCGCGAGTCCGCAAGCTGCTCGCCGACAATTCGCCGGCACTGCAGGAATACGGCGCCCGGCTCGCCGGCTTGTACAAGGCCGCCGACGCCAAGGCCGTGCTGGAAGCCAAGCTGTCTTCCGCCGATACGGCCAATTCCGTGCGTGCCGCCGCCGCGGTGGCGATCGCCGACTTTGGCGCGGAATCGGGTGCCACGCTTCAGAAGTACGCGGCAGCCGGTCAGCCCTCGGCCGTCCGATCCGCAGCGATTGCCGGTCTGGCTTCGCTCGATGCCAAAGGGGCGGCGGTTGTCGCGGCCGACTACCTCACCGGCGCCAAGTCGTCCGATGATCCTTCCCAGGTGCTTGGCGCGTTCCTGAAGCGTGAAGGCGGCGTGCAGGCGCTCGCCGCCGTACTGAAAGGCAAGACCCTTCCCGCCGACACCGCCAAGCTCGCCCTGCGATATGTCCAAGGCGTTGGTGTCGATCTCGGCGAGCTGGGCGAAGTCATCCGAACCTCGGCTGGTGCCAGCGGCGGCGGGCCGGTCCAACTGACCGCCGACGAAATGAAGCGCACCGCCGACGAGGCGATGAAGCTCGGCGACGCCGCCCGCGGCGAGCTGGTCTACCGATCGAAATCCGCCGGCTGCGTGCAGTGCCACATGATCGGCGGTGTCGGCGGGCCGCTCGCGCCCGACATTCGCGCCATCGGCGCCAGCTCGCCGGTGGACTACATCATCGATTCCATCCTGATCCCCGCCAAGGCCGTCAAGGACGGCTACGCCGCCACCAGCGTCAGCACGAAGGACGGCGACCTGATCCAGGGCATCAAGGTGCGGGAGGACAGCAAGGAACTCATCCTCCGCGACAACGCCCGCGATGAGATCCCGGTCAGCCTGGCGGACATCAAGAAGCGCGTCGAAGGCGGCTCGCTCATGCCCGCCGGCCTGGCGGACGGACTGACCCGGCAGGAGTTCCTGGACCTGGTGCGATTCCTGTCAGAGCTCGGCAAGCCAGGCCCGTTCAGCGTGCCAACCGAGCCGGTCGTCCGGCGTTGGCGTCTGCTCGATCCGACGCCCGCTGCCCTGGCCAAAACCGGAGCGACGCCGCCCAGCGATGGCGATGTTGCGGGTTGGTTCGCGCTCTACGGCAAGGTCAACGGCGATCTACCGATCGCCGACCTGCTGCCGGCCGCGAGCGAGAAGGTCGCGTTCATTCGGTTCGAGCTGGACGTGGCTGCTGCCGGTGAGGTGAAGCTGTCGGCCAACTCGGCTGTGGGACTGAGCCTGTTTGCCGGCGGCAAGCCGGTTGCGGGAACCGGCAACACCTACGCGTTTGCCGCGCCCAAGGGCGTGGCGACCGTCACCGTTCGGGTTGATCTGGCCACGCGGGGCGAAGAGCCTTTGCGGCTGGTAGTCGCCGAGGGCTCGACCCGGGCCACGCCGGTCGTCGGGCGGTAGCTATGATCTGGGGTGGCCAACCCACCTGCCATCCTGAGCTACGCCGTAGGACCTCGTAACGAAGGCGGACAGCCTTCGCGACAAGCTCCTGCGGTGTACCTCAGGATGACAGATGGGGTCGCTTGGAATCCAGCGCAGCACGCGCCGCATCGGGTTGCCCTCCGTGCCTCCGTGACTCCCTGGTTGTATCCTTATTCGGCGCGGCGAGACCGTTTGCCGACGTCCGTTGTTGTCTTAACCAGTACTGCAAATGAATTACCGCACCGTCGTACTCCCCCTGCTGTCAGCGATCGTCGCCTTGTTCGGTCTGGCCCTCGTCAGCCCGCTCCGGGCCGAAGACGAACCCCTCGGCGGCAAGCTCGAGTTCCGCGAGCCCAAAGCGCTGCCCGTGAAGACCGACGACGGTTCGGCGGAGCGGGCGATCGCCGGCTTCCATGTCGCGCCGGGGCTGAAGGTCAAGCTCTGGGCCGCCGAGCCGATGCTTTCCAACCCCAACGCGCTGTCCGTCGATGAGCAGGGCCGCGTTTATGTCTCTGAAGCCAACCGCTTCAAGGCCGGCGTGATTGACGTTCGCTCGACGATGAACTGGCTCGAGGAAGACATCGCCGCCAAGACCGTCGCCGACCGCGTGGCGATGGTGAAGAAGCACGCCGGCGAAAAGTCCGGCCGCGAGGCGATCGAATCGACCGATCCCGAGCGCATCATGCTCCTGCAGGACACCACCGGCTCCGGTAAGGCCGACAAGTACTCCGTCTTCTCACAAGGCTACAACCGTATCGAAGACGGCCTGGCCAGCGGCGTGTTCGCTTACAAGGGCAACGTCTACGCGACCATCATCCCCAACCTCTACAAGCTCAAAGACACCGACGGCGACGGCAAGGCCGACACCCGGAAGGTTCTCAGTACCGGCTACGGCGTTCGTTACGCCTACCTCGGTCACGACCTCCACGGCATGGTGATGGGCCCCGACGGCAAGCTGTACTTCAGCATCGGCGACCGCGCCGCCTCGGCCGAGGCGGTCGACGGCAGCCTCGCGATCTCGACCGAAAGCGGCAGCGTCTTCCGCTGCAACCTCGACGGCACCGAACTGGAAATCTTCGCCACCGGCCTGCGCAATCCGCAGGAACTTCGGTTCGACAAGTACGGCAACCTCTTCACCGGCGACAACAATCCCGACAAAGGCGACCCCGCCCGGTGGGTCTACGTCGTCGAAGGCGGCGACACCGGTTGGCGCATCGGCTACCAGCACGGCGAAAAGCCTCGCGACGGCGGCCCTTGGACCGCCGAGCAGATCTTCCAGACCGCCGAGTTCAACAACGCCAACTACATCGTCCCGCACATCGCCCATGCCGGCGCGGGTCCGAGCGGCTTGGCGTACTACAACGGTGTCGGTCTGCCGGACAAGTACAACGACACCTTCTTCATGTGCGACTACCGCGGCCAGGCCGTCACCAGCGGCATCTGGGCGTTCAAGGTGAAACCGAAGGGCGCGAGCTTTGAACTGACCAGCGTCGACGGCAAGCCGATCACCCGCGACACCAAGATCCAGGACGCATCGATCTTCTACGGAACCGGCGTCGTCGATGTCGACCAGGGCCCCGACGGATCGCTCTATGTCGCCGACTGGACGCAGGGTTGGGATCGTCCGTTCCGCGGGCGGATTTATCGCGTTGTCGATGAGGACAAGTCCGACAACCCGCTGGTGCTCGAAACCAAGCAGCTCATCGCCCAGGGTATGGAAGGCCGTCCGGCAGAGCAGTTGCTGAAACTGCTCGCCCATCCGGACATGCGCGTGCGGCAGGAGGCGCAGTTCGCGCTGGCTGCTAAGGGCGTTGAGAGTATTGCGGGACTGACAACGGCGGCGAAATCCAATCCATCGTTGCTCGCGCGCCTGCATGCGATCTGGGGTCTCGGGCAGATCGCCCGCAAGGCACCGGATGCGCTCAAGGATGTCGCCGGGCTGCTGGCCGATTCAGATTTGGAAGTCCGCTGCCAGGCCGCTCGCGTGCTGGGCGACGCCAGGACTGCGGGCGCATATGACTTGTTGGCCAAGCTCGCGGCCGATCCCGAGCCCCGCGCTCGCTACTTCGCCGTGATGGCCCTGGGCAAACTTGGCAAGAAGGAAGCGACGCCGGCCCTGCTGAGCATCCTCAAAGATAATGCCGACAAGGATGGCGTGCTGCGTTTCGGCACCGTCTGGGCGCTCGCCAAGCTCGGCGATGACTCGGCACTTGCGGCACTGGCGATGCACGACAGCGTCTCGGTTCGTCTCGGTGCGACACTGGCGCTTCGCCGAATGGAAAGCCCGAAGATCGCCGCTTTCCTCGGTGATGCCGACCGCATTGTCGTCCTCGAAGCGGCCCGCGCGATCAACGATCTGCCGATCGTCGATGCGCTGCCCGCACTGGCCGGGTTGGCGGACAAGCCGATCAACAAGACCAAGGGGTTCGCCGAGAAGGCCAAGGGCACCGGGCCCGGTCCGCAGGGTGACGTGGCCGACTGGATCCTCTGGCGGGCGACGAACGCCGCCTTCCGCTTGGGCACGCCGGCATCGGCCAAGCAGCTCGCCACGATCGCGTCGCGTACCGATGTCGCCGCAGACATCCGCGTCGAGGCGCTGCACGGGCTGACCGAGTGGGCCAAACCCGGCAATCGCGACCGGATCACCAACCTGTTCCGCATCATCGGCCCGCGCGACGCCGCCCCTGCCCGCGAAGCCGCCAAGGCGATCGTGGACAAGCTCGCCGACGACAAGTCCAACCCCGTGAAGGTCGCCGCGGCCAAGCTGGCGCAGAAGTATGGCCTGGGCGATCCGGCCGTTCTGGCGAAGATCTCGCTCGACGGCAAGTCGCCCGCCGACGTCCGGCTGGCGGCGCTGGGCACGCTCATCGAACAGAAGGACGGCAAGGTTGCCGAACTGATCGAGAAGCTGCAGAAGGATGCCGATGCGCAGGTTCGCCAGTCCACCATTCGGTTACTGGGGACACAGCCCAAAGGCGCAGAGACGCTGACCGCGATCGCGGCACAGGGCAAGGCGATCGGCGACATTAAAGCCGCGATCGACGGCCTGGGCGATGCCCCGGAAGGCACCGCCGACCAGACCCTGGCCGACTGGATGGCCCGACTGATCGACGGCAAGGCGCAGCCCGAGGTTGCGTTGGAGTTGCTCGAAGCCGCGGGCAAACGGAAAGACGCGAAGGTTGCCGCCGCACTCAAGCAGTACAACGACCGCCGCAAGACGGACGACCCGCTCGCGCAGTACCGCCAGACGCTCGCCGGCGGCGACGCGGCGGCGGGGCAGAAGGTCTTCGCCGAGAACGCCGCCGTCTCCTGCATCCGTTGTCACGCGGTGAACAACGAAGGCGGCATCGTCGGGCCCGCGCTGGACGGCATTGGCCTCAAGCAGCCTCGCGAATACCTGCTGGCATCGGTGGTCACGCCGAATGCCGCCGTCGCCCCCGGCTTCGAAAGCCTGATCGTTCAGACGACGGCCAACAAGTACAAGACCGGCATCGTGAAGAAGGACGACGACAAGGAACTCGTCCTGCTCGACGCCGAGAACAACCTGATCACCATTCCCAAGGGTGAGGTGAAGTCGCGCGAACGTGGCCCCTCGGCAATGCCCGAAGGCCTGCACGCGGCGCTGTCAAAGCGTGATCTTCGCAACCTCGTCGAGTGGCTTGCCAGCCTCAAGACCCCCGCCAATGGAACGTCGCTGGACCACGGGTCCAAGTAGAGAACGGGATGGCGCAATGTGGATCGCGGGAGGATCGCGCTGGCGGTGCGTCAGTTGAGCGAAGGATCATCCGGCATGATTTCCGGCGGAATCCAGCTTGTTTGCGCGGCCCGCGTGACCGCGCGGTGCAACTGCTGCCACAAATCGTCGTGGTCTTCGAAGACGTGCTCCAACTCGGCGTCGCAGGTTAACCATGACGCCGACTCCAGTTCGGCCTCCAACTGCCCCGCGGTCCAGCCGGCATAGCCGACAAAGAAGCGCGTCGGCGACGCGCCAGCCGTCACCAGCTTTTCGATCGCTTCGCGGTTGGTGCTCATGGTGATGCCGGGCATCACGTCCATGTCACCACCGGCTTCGTCGGAATGCAGGACCATCAGCGGTCCCTCGCAGGGTCCGCCCTGGTGGATTGACCCTTCGATCAGGCAGTCCCCGTCGCTGACCTGTTTCCATACGTCGCGGACGGAGGTTTCCAGCGGCCGGTTAAGAACCAGCCCCAAGGCCCCCTCCTCGCTGTGCTGGACCATAAACACGACGGTGTGGAAGAAGTTGGGGTCCGACAGCCGGGGAGCCGCGATCAGAAGTTGTCCCTGGAGCGAATCCATGTGCAGCCGATGATAGCGGGGTCGGCGTCGCGTGTCTGCCGTCTAACCACCGACCGACAGCGGGGCCTGCCGCTTGGTGAGCGGGAATGGAACGCGGGCGCTGCCCAGCCGCTGCGATTCGAAGACGGCGTTGATCATCTCGACGATCACCCGGCCGTCGCGGGGCCCGCACAGCGGGGAGCGGTCTTCACGAATCGCGGCGAGCAGGTCACGCCCGCCCACGGCATGGCTCATCACCTGCTTCGCCAGCGCCTCGATCGGTTCGGGCTTGCCGACGCCGGCCGTCGAGATTGGCGTCCAGGTGCGGGGCTCTCGGACCGGTTGGAACGGATTGCCGGGTAGAAGGTGTGCGAATGGCTCGGTGTCCATTCGCAGATCAATCACGCCGGCCGTGCCGATCAGTTGCAGGCCGAAGCCGGCATTCTTCGCACCGGCGTTGGCGACCGAATCGAAGAACGCAGGAATCCCGCTTTCGGTCTCGAACCGCGCGTGCACTTCGTTGCCAGCCAGGGGGCCGACGCCTTCGCCGCCATCCTTTACATCGGCCTTCGTGATCGGTTTGCGGTCCTGAAGCACGGTCGCCGTGCACGAGAGGGGGGCGCCGGCGAAGAAGTGAACCAGGTTCAGCACGTGCGAGCCGAGAACCCACAGGTCGAGAGACCCGCCGCGGGCGTCTTCCTTCCCGCGGCCGCGCAGTTCGAGCAGCTTTCCGATCGCGCCGTCCTTCACCAGCGTGGATACGGTGTTGAGCGCCGGGTGGTAACGGTTACGGTGTGCGATCGCCAGCTTGACGTTCTGCTTCTCACAGGCTTCGACGATGGCGTCGGCTTCGGCCGGCGTGCGGCAGAAGGGCTTTTCGATGTAGATGCCGCGTACCCCGGCATCGACCGCCGCCAGTATCATCGCCAGGTGCTCATCGACATAACGCGGGCCGACGGCGACGACCTGTGGCCTGACTTCGGCGAGCATTTTGCGGTAGTCGGCGTAACCGGGAACGCCGCCGAGCTTCTTCCGCGCCGCCTCCAGCCCGGCCGCATCGGCATCGGCGACGGCGACGACCTGTGTGCCCGCCACCTGCTGCCACATCACGTCCAATCCGTGCCCGTAATTGCCGCGTCCCGTGTGGCCGATCAGGCCGACGCGAATCGATTTCTCATTCTCCTTCTGCTGCGCTTGTGCGGCGACGGCGACCCCGGCGGCGAGGCCCAGGGCCATGAACTCCCGGCGGTTGATAGAAGGCATGCAGTTGATTCTGCCGAAGACCAACCCCTACCGCAAACCCGCGGAAGCCCGCCTGCCGTTTACACCAGCACGCCAATCACGCATGCGCCCATCATCGTTGCGATCGCGCCGCCGACCATTGCGAGCAGGCCGATGCGGCTCAGGTCGGCGCGGCGGCTGGGCTCCAGGGCGCTGATTCCGCCGATCTGGATGCCTACGCTCGCAAAGTTGGCGAACCCGCACAGCACGTAGGTTGCCAGAAGGGCACTTCGAGGGGACAGGTACGTCGGGTCGGCGTCCATCCGCTGGCCCATCTGCATGTACGCAATGAACTCGTTCAGGACAGTCTTGATGCCCAGCAGCGTGCCGACGTGGCCGGCGTCGTGCCAGGGGACGCCGCACAGCCAGGCGACCGGCGCCAGGACGATGCCGAACACCACTTCAAGGGTGATGCCGCCGTACACGGTCTGTCCGTCGACGACCGTCGCCGGCCCCAGGTGCAGCATGCCGGTCACGCCGGCGAACATCCAGTTGATAAGCGATACCAGCGCCGTGAATGCGATCAGCATCGCGCCCACGTTGAACGCCAGATACATGCCTTCGCTGGTTCCGCGGGTGGCGGCGTCGAGCAGGTTGGCGTCGGGCTTCTCGACCTGAAAGCTGGGGGAGGCGGTTGCGGGCGCGCTGGTTTCGGGCATGAGCAGCTTCGAGACGAACAGCGTCGCCGGCGCGGATATCAGGCACGCCGCCGCCAAGTGCCCGCCCACGTTGTGTACGTGGTTTTTCAGGAACTGCACGTACACCACCAGCACCCCGGAGGCGATGTTCGAGAACCCGCCGACCATGATGACCATCAGTTCGCTGCGGGTCGCCAGCGCGAGGAACGGGCGGACGAACAGAGGCGCTTCGGTCTGGCCGACGAAGATGTTGGCGGCGGTGCTGAGCGTTTCAGCGCCGCTGGTGCCCATGGTTTTGCGCATGATCCACGCCAAGCCGTGCACGATCCAACCCAGCACACCGACGTGATAGAGGATCGCCGTCAGCATCGAGACGAAGACGATCATCGGCAGGACGACGAACGCGAAGATCGAGCCGACGTTGGCAAAGCCTAGCTTGCCGCCGGACTGGTTCTCACCCGAGAAGACAGGGGCATCGGAACCGGCGAGGTTGCCGAACACCATCCTGGAGCCTTCCACGGTGAAGCTGAGGAGTTGCTGGACGGCGGCCTGGATCTTTTCGAGAAGGCCGGGGAGAAACAACACGATCGCGGCGAAAACGAACTGCAGGACAATGCCAAAGCCGACCACCCGCCAGGGAAATCCGCGGGCGCCGCGCAGCCACCCGATGAGCCAGACGATCAGTACGAAAACGACAAGTCCCAGCGCGGCCTGAGCCCGCTCGGCGAGTGTTCCGGGGGCGACGATCGGCGCATCGGCAAGAATCATGCGGGCCGAGGCTAGCGACGCTTGAGTGGCGGGCCAAAAGAAGGGGGTTTGTGCGACATAGGGGACGCCCCAGTTCACCGGGCTGCGGCACCGCTTTTCGATCGGCCGGCGACGACAATCCGCGTGGTGATCGCGTCCCAGGAGGGAGGTTGAACTGCCGTGTCGTCGGCTTCATAAACAACGCGACCAAACAGCACGCCGGAACCGGCGGCGTAGGGCGGCTGCGGGCGGGTGCCGTCCATGGTGATGAGGCGGTCGACCGGAAAGACCACCGGCTCCGACGCATCACCGGGCAGCGCGTGACAAAGCCCGTTGCGGATCAGAAGTGCGCCATCGAAGGATCGAATCATCGTCGCGTCCTTTTCTGCCGTAAACCTGCCCGCCGGTTCGCAGGGTGCTTCCACGGGGTGCCCGACTAGACGAGC
Organism: Humisphaera borealis; assembly: GCF_015169395.1. Taxonomy (GTDB): domain Bacteria; phylum Planctomycetota; class Phycisphaerae; order Tepidisphaerales; family Tepidisphaeraceae; genus Humisphaera; species Humisphaera borealis. Next base: position 3,039,267 of record NZ_CP063458.1, on the reverse strand, counting down.
GGTGCCCCTGAGGGGGTTCATTCGGCGCGGAGATCGGACGTGAGCGGCGATGTGAGGCTGTGGGAAGGGGGAAGCGGGAGACCTCCGGCAGTTATTGGGCTCGCGGCCCGAACATGATGATCGCCATGCCGAACAGGCAGACGGCTGCGCCCAGCAGGTCCCAGCGGTCCGGACGGACGCCGTCGGCATACCAGATCCAGAACACGGCGACGGCGATATAAACGCCGCCATAAGCGGCGTATGTACGACCTGCGTCCGTGGGATGAAGCGTCAGCAAATAGGCAAACGCCGACAGACTGATTGCGGCTGGTAGTACGAGCCACACCGATCCGCCCTTGCGCAGCCACAGAAACGGAAGGTAACAGCCGACGATCTCTGCGATCGCGGTCAGAAGAAACAGCAGCAGGCTTCGTACCATCGGCAAACTATAACAATCACCCGGGGTTGGCGATGTGGTCGGCGATGAATGCGGATGTGCTCGAGCGACTCAAAAACGCGTTGCGGCGCGTGCCGTGTCGCCGATAAGAATCATGCCGCGCCTGGCGGCAGTTATGAAAACGATTTTGCTATTGATCCTGTCTAATGTGTTCATGACCTTCGCGTGGTACGGCCATCTCCGATGGTTCCCCGAGGCCAAGGATAAGCCGGCGCCGCTGTTCCTGGTGATCCTGCTCAGTTGGGGGATCGCGTTTTTCGAGTACTGCTTCCAGGTGCCGGGGAATCGCATCGGGCGGAATCACGAGGGGTTCACGACCGGACAACTGAAGGTGATGCAGGAGATCATCACGCTTGTGGTGTTCGTCGTGTTCTCCTGGACGTTTCTGAAGGAGCCGCTGGCCTGGAACTACTTCGTCGCATTCGGCCTGATGGTCGCGGCGGCGTTCTTCGTCTTTGCGGTGTGAGGGCGTGAGGATGGGGCGCCGAGTTCGCAGTTCCCGCCTCACTCCACCTTGAACCCCTGCTTCTCGTACTCCTCGATCTTGTAGTAGAGGGTTCGTCGGCTGATTCCCAGCGCCGACGCGGTCGCCGTTCGGTTGCCGCGGTGCCTGATTAGTGTCGCGAGGATGTGCTGACGCTCGACCTCTTCGAGCGTTTTGCCGGCCGCGCCGGCGGGGGCGTCGTCGGGGATGTCGATAGTGTCCTGCCGGTCCTGAACGTCGTCGGCGGGCGAAGTGGGGATGACCGGCAGCGTGGTGCTGACCCGACGCAGGGCGCGGTCCAGCGCCTGTTCCAGTTCACCGAGACTTGCGGGCTTGGTCAGAAACTCGACCACTTCGAGGTGGATTGCGACTTTCGCCGATTCGACACTGCCGAATCCGGTCTGCACGATCCCCTGCACGTTCGGCCAGCGTTGCTTGACCCGGCGGAAGAACGAAAGGCCGCCTTCGCCGGGGAGATTGAGGTCGAGGATGATGATGTCGGGTGGATCGGCCTCGGCGAGGCGCATCGCCTCTTCGGCGGATCGGGCGGCGACGACCTCAAATCCCCAGCCCGGTAGAACGCGTTCCAACAACTCGCGCAGGCGGGCTTCATCCTCGACAACCAGAACGCGAGGCGACACGGGCGGGCGAAGTTGGGCGGAACTGGTGGACATTCGGCGAAGCCAACGCGGCTGTTCCCACTGGAACCAGCAGGGTGGCGTAGGTCAAGGGTGGGCGAAGATTGCATGCCTCCGCGACGTCGAACAGGGCTGTTAAAATGGGCTGCACCAAAATAGGGCGAGGTGCCGTGGCATCATCCCGCACAGGCCGAATCGCCTTGGACGCATGGAGGCTCATTGATGTGATCTGGTCCGATAATCGCGAACGCCCCGTTCAGGGTCTTTACCGCGGACGGTCGGCGGCATAAAACTTCCAATTAGCAAGCATCGGTCGAGCCGCGGTCGCGACTTGAAAAGTACGCCGCCACGACTCGAAAGACAGGGTACGTTCCTGGCCCATGGCTGAACGCGTCCTGAAAATTGCGGTGCTTCTGGAAGCCCGACGGTCAAGGATGACTGCACGCCGACTCCAACTTCACCCTTTTCGTCCCATCTTGACGACGGTCGCCGTGATCGTTCTGACCGCGGTCGCGGTTTTCGCACCGCTGGCATCGGCCAATTCGAGCAAGGCGGCGCAGCGTGCGGCGGCTTCGGGAGTGGCGTCGGATGCCGAACGGCACCAGGCGCTGTCATCGCTTGTCGCCGACCACGACGCCGCCGCCCGGCGGGCGATTGAGGCGTCACGTGAGCTGACCCAGGACTTTGCGACGCCGGCATCGGCTAAGGTTTCGGCGGCTCGACCGGCCGGGGGTGCGGAACTGCTTCGTTCGGCAAAGGACTCTGCCGCCGCCGTCGCCCCCGCCCGGGTGGCGGATCGCGACACCCGCACGATTCGCATGCTGGTGACCGCTTACTGTGCGTGCAAGAAGTGCTGCGGTGCCAACGCCCGCGGGGTGACAGCGAGCGGAAAGCACGTGTCGTACAACGGCGGGCGTTTTGTGGCGGCCGATCGGACAGTACTGCCGCTGGGCACCAAGCTCATGATCCCCGGTTACCACAACGAGACGATGGTCGAAGTGGTCGATACCGGCAGCGCGATCAAGGGGAACCGCCTCGACGTCTACTATCCGAGCCATCAGACGGCATTGGAATGGGGCAAGCGGTGGGTCGATGTGGTAGTCGTGGAGTGAGGGTGATTCGCCTGGGATTTGAGGCGCGGCCCACTGGTTCCATCTTCTGCGCGGGGGTTAGATGTCCTGCCTTCAGGCCCCGCCGCCGTGCTGAGCTTTGCTCATTGCTTCGCGAATGATCGACTCCACTTCCCTGGGATGGGAGATGGTCTGCCACATGCCTGGCGATTTGCGGTCGTCGGCGGGTTGAATCTCGATCGACCCCAGACGCAGGATCCGCTCGCGGAAGTTGACGATCACCCGAGTCTGGCTGATCCGGCGAAGGGGGCAGTCGAAGATCTCGACCTGGAATGCGCCGCTGAGCCTGACCACGCGCTGATCCGTCAGGATGTAAAGCCGATTCACCCACTGGATGGTGGCCCACATCAATCGCCCGGCGACCAGGAAGATTGCCGCCTCAAGGTAATACCAGGCGGCGTGAGGCGGAAGCCAGAGCTTGGCGGCCATGGCGCACATGGCCATGGCGGCGGCGAAGACCAGGCTGGTCAGGGGGATGAACCAGACCGAAGGCTTAAGAATCAACTGCACGACCTCACCGTCGCGCAGCACGTGACCCGTCAGGAGAATCGCCAGCGCCGGCGACATCGGCCGTTTAGGAGCGACCGCCGCCGCCCCGGGACTGGCGGCGGCGCAATAGTCATCGGCGTCGCGGCGGCTTGCTAAATCAGCCCCGCGATGCTCATCGATGCGAGATTCGTCGGGTGGTTTCTGCAAGAGTGTGTACCGGCGGTTTACTCCCGGCCGCGGGCGATTGCTTCGGGGGTCAGCGTACCGATGTAGGGGAGGTTGCGGTAGTAGTTGTTGTAGTCCAAACCGTAACCGACAACGAACTCATCGGGGATCTCGAAACCCCAGTAATCGACATGCGTCGAACGGGCCTCGGGCCGGTCTTTGCGAAGCAGGACCGCGGTGCGGACCGACTCGGCGCCCAGTTCCTTGACGATCGGCGTGATCAGCCGAAGCGTGCCGCCGCTGTCGAGGATGTCGTCAAGAATCACAACATGCCGCCCCCGCACGTCGCCGAGCTGGCTTCCCAGCAGTTGAGCGCCCTGCGTGCGCAGGCTGGATCCCGGGTAGCTGCTGACGGTGAGCAGGCCAATCTTCATCGCGAAGGGGATGTGACGGGTCAGGTCGGCGGCGAAGATCATCGCGCCGGTGAGGATCGGCACGATCGTCACCTCGGCCAGTTCGCCGTCGGTGCCGCCGTGGTCAGCAACGATGCGCGCCGCCATCTCTTTGACCCGCGCCGCGATTTGCTCCTGGGTGATCAACACCTTCTCGATGTCGCCTTGCATTCGGGCAGGATACCGGGGAAGCAGCCGAATGGCGAAAGCGTCGCCCGCCGCGTCTGGAATTCACACCTCATTCACCCTTGTGCGAAGACCGGCGGACACGCGATAACTGAAAGCCTTGTCGAGGGTGCGTGACGATCCACATTTTTTCGGAGAACGGGAATGAAACTCACATCAATACTGCGCCGGTTCGCGCCGGCATTGGCGGTCGCGGGTCTTTGTATCGGTGGCAGTGGCCTGCTCGCGCAGGAACAGCAGAAGAAGCCCGACCCCGCCTCCGAGATGGAAGCCTGGGAGGCTTTGCAAAAGCCCGGGCCCGAGCACGAAGCCCTTAAAAAGTTCGTCGGCGAATGGACCGCGGAGGTCACCACCATCATGCCCGACGGCACCACGATGAAATCGACGGGCAAGGAATCGGCGAAGCTGGTTCTCGGCGGCAGGTTCGTCGAGACCCACTTCGAAGGCTCCATGATGGGCAAGCCGTTCAGCGGACAGTCGCTGATGGGCTACGACAAGATGCTCAAGAAGTACGTCAACACCTGGGCCGACAGCATGTCGACCGGTGTCATGATCTTCTTCGGCGACGCCAGCGCCGACGGCAAGGTGTTCACCCTGTTCGCCGAGCAGAAGAGCGCCGACGGCAAGACCGAGAAGTGGAAGTCGGTCACCACTCTCGCGGACGACAAGGCAATGACCTTCGAGATGATCGCCACCCTGCCGGACGGCAAGGAGATGAAGATCATGTCGATCACGTATACCAAGGTGAAGTGAGGCGTGAAGTGACAGGGTGCGTTGGCACCATTGGACCTTACGCAGAAGGCCCACCCTTGCGGGCGGGCCTTCTGCTTTGTGCCGGGATTAAGGCTGCCATCATTTCGCGTACGCGAAGTTCACCTTCTTGAACTCCGCCCGAAGCGCTGCGTCGTACGTCGCGATGACCGGTGCCCAGGCGCTGTCGCCGGTGGGACGGATGACGATCTCGACCTCGTCGGCCGAGCCGGCCGCGACGAACTGCGCGTGACGTTCCTTCAGCTTCGCCGTGAGCGCTTCGCTGCTGCTTACCGTTTCACCGGCGAGTTGAAGCACGTCAAATCCTGCCGTCGAACGGCTGACGTGAATGTCGATGCGCGTCGGAAGTTTGTCGATCAACGTGGTCGCGGTCGGACCGCAAGCAACGGGGCTTTCAGGCAACTTTCCCTTCAGCGTGTGTTCGGCAATACCGAAGCTCCCCGCGAGCATCAGGAAGATCAGGATCACCATCACGATATCAACCAGCGGTGTCATGTTCGGACCGGCGTGCATGTGAGCCGGTGTCAGGAAGGTCTTTCGCACGAATGCCTCCTGCCTCGTGTGAGGCGAATGGAGTTTGGGTGGCGTGATTGACTCGATCCCGCCAAAAGCAAACAACCACGAAGGTCACGAATGCCGCTGCGAGTGATCGGTTGACGATCGGCTCATAGGGACCTTCGGGGCCTTGCGTGGTTGTCTGATTCGAACGGGCTGTGAACGCTGTTACTTCGATCCGGTCATAGCGAAGCCGACCTTCTCGAACTTGGCGCGAAGGGCGGCGTCGTAGAGCGGCGCCAGCGCTTCCCACCGCGTACCGTCGGCCGGGCGGAGGACGACTTCGACCTCCTTGGGGCTCTTACCCTCGGCCTTGTACTTGGCCAGGATATCGGACAGCTCCTTGAAGACCTGGTCCACGTGCGGGACCGGCTTCTGGGGGTTGGACGGCAGGAACGCCTGACCGTCGGTCCCGACGCGGATCTCGACGAGCACCGGCGGTGTCCAGCCCGGCGGCGGCGGCACACCGCCACCACCCGACGAGTGAATCGGCACCGAACTGACCATGTAATGCTCGCCCGTGCCGAAACTACCGGCAAGCATCAGGAAGATCAGGATCACCATCACGACGTCGACCAGCGGCGTCATGTTGGGTCCCGATTCGTAGTGGACCGCTTTGGCCCCTTTCATTTTCATAACGACCTTCTTTTTTTGTAGGGTCCGCCTTGGCGGACGAGGCCTTCCGAACGGATGCGATGTTTTGCATGCCGTTCGAACGCGGGCGACGCGATTGAGCTGCGGGTCCGCCGAGGCGGACCGTACGCTCAGTGCGCCGGCGCAGCGCCTTCGACCATCTTCTTACCAACGGCGGCGTAGTTGACGTTCTTCACACCGGCCTGGGCGATTTCCGCCAGGACGAGCTGGAGCAGCCGATACTCGATGTCCCGCTCGGCTCGCAGCGTGACCGAGAAATCGGGGTTCGGCTTCAGGCCTTTCTTGGGGTCGCCTTTGATTGCAGCCTCCAGCACGCGCCGGAACGGAAAGTCGCCGGCGGCGACGCCCTTGAGCTTGATCTGCTTGGCTTCGCCCTTGCCCTGGAACTGGTCCACCATCGCGGTGACCATCAGTTCCTCGTAGGGGTCGCCCAGCTTGCGGCGCTGGATCTGGCCCTTTTCGTTTTTCTTGGGCTGGCCCGTGGTCGGATCGTTGATGATCGTCTGCGGGTCGTTGAGCACGTTGACGACGAGGTTTTCGCCGAGGTTTTCGATCTTGGTGCCGACGATGGTTTCCGGCAGCTCCATCTTCGCAGCGCCGGTGGAGACGCCGATCTTCGCCACCAGCATGAAGAAGATGATCAGGCACATGACGACGTCGATGAGGGGCGTCACGTTGACGCTGCCTTCCTTCATCTCGGGCATTGAATGCTTAGCCATGGGGCCTCCTGTGAAAGGAGGTGTCGGGGCGGTTGAGTGGACGGGTGGCGCGGTTACTTAAGGTCGGCGTAGCGCGATTGCGCAGTGCCGACCCGAAGGCGACCGAAACACCCATCCACCCCTCTACCCATCCACCGAGTTATGGAAGCGGCGACGGAGCCGGTGCCGGGGCGGCCGGCTTACGCATGGGGGCGGGCATGCCCGGAGCGCCCGGGGGACGCGGGGCCTGCGGCGGGCCGCCGGGGGCGCCGGCCGGTTTGGCTTCCTGCGGCTTGACCATCAGGAGAAGCTCTTCGCACACCAGCGACGCGCGAACCGTCAACCGGTCCACGATCGTCCGAATGATGCCGAAGCAGCCGAGGCACGGAACGGCCAGGAACAGACCAAGGAACGTGTGAGCCAGAGCGCGACTGATACCACCGGCCAGGTCGCCCGGGCTTGCCGAGCCGCCGGCCGCGTTCATCGCCGCGAAGGCTTCGATCATACCGAGCACCGTACCGGTCAGGCCCAGCAGGGGTCCAAGGTTGCCGATGATGTTCAAGTACTCGATCGAGCGGAAGCGTTCGGCGGTCTGCTCGCCGATCGAGGTTTCCATCGCTTCCTTCATGCTGCTGAAGCTGGGGGCGCGCTTCAGGGCGGGGTTGAGGGCCTGGGCGACGAAGCTGGGATCGTTCTCGGTGTGCTCGATGAGCTCCTTGAACTTCTTCTGCGCGATCAGGTCGCGAATGTGCTGCACCGACGCTTCAGGCATGTATACGCCGGCCCGATTCTTGATGAAGCCCTGGATGATCAGGGTCAGACCGATCACCGACAGGATCGCGATGATCACGAAGATGAAGTCGATGTGACCGAGGACGATACTGATCAGGCCTTCGGGCGCCTTCTTTTCACCTTCGGCCGCGGGGGCCTGGGCCATCGCAGCCGCGGTGACCATCGCCATCACGGCGACGGCAAACAATTGCACGCCGAACTTTGCCAGCCGCGAGCGAATCGCAGCGGCCTTGGAGCCTTCAGCTCCGAACGAGGGGGACTGGGACATGACGCGAATCCTTTCTCCCATCTAGGGAGAGGTGTGAGGCGTGATTGCCGGCGGGCGACAGAGTGACTTGCAGAACCGCGAAGACGGACAGGGGGATCCCGTCGCGTGAGCCTTCGCACTGCCGGGGCGTTATGGACCGATCGAGCGGCTTGTCCGGGGAGACGAAGCGGTCGGCGGCACCCGTCTGCGGGGTCGGGCGGTCGCTTCCTCCGTTCGCGTGGGACGGAAGTCGCATCGTGCCCGGCTCTTCTTCGCAGAAGGAACCGCCGGCGCTCGGCGCCGGTGTCTTCGATCTAAAAGGGGATTCTGTGGTCCGGCTGGCCCGTCGTCTGACGTTGCTGGCGCTGTGCGCCTCGGAGGTTCCTCGCCCCGGCTCGGTGACTGGAGCCGATCTCACTGTGCGCCCGGTCGGGTCGCGAGGGGGAGAAGGCGGGATCGAAGGCGGTTCTAACGGATCAGCCGGAAACGTGTCTCTGTCGCTGATCGAGAACCCAACCGACGTCGCACTACCCTCTCAGAACATATTGATTCGCGTCTCGGGGCCGCTTCCGCCGAAGGGCTCCTGCATAGACGCTGTCGCCCGGCTCGCATCACGCGAGGACGGGTCTTCACTTCAGTGATTCGCTGTAAAGCACGCACCGGATACAGATTAGGTGCGATCGATCGTCCTTCCAGCCGCTTCTCCCGAACGTCCAGCCACCGCAGCGCGGTGGCTTTGTTTTGGGGAATTCGATGTTTTGGCGCCGCGGCCTACTCGAGATCGCTTCGGTGCCACGGGTCGGCGGTACTCCGCAGACCCGTGCGCGAGTTCGGCCGGTAGCACGGGTCTCCGGAGTACCGGCGACCCGTGGCACCAGTTCGCAGCTCCGCGTTCTCGTCACTACTGCAGATCCGCCTCGCGCACATAGCGATAGCTGCCGCCATTGTCTGCCGCAATTTTCTGCATAACCTGCTCGGCTTCCTTGTCGTAGGTCTCGAACAGGATCGTGTTGACCTTGACCTTCTTGCCGACGTTGGCCTTGTTGAACGAGTCCATTACTTCCTGATAGCTCTTGAGGTTGTTGAACTCGCCGTCCGACAGGAAGTAGAGCAGCTGGGGGGCCTGCTTAAAGCCGGCTTCGATGCCCGGGATCGGGTCGGTCGTACCGGTCGGGGTGATGTCTTCGAGGAAGGTGTAGGTATTGCGCTTGTTGTCGGGGTTGGCGATGATCAGGCCGTTCTTGTCGGCGATGTGATACTTGCCGCCGTCGGTGAAGAAGACGACGTTGTACGACTGGATCGGCCGCAGGCCGGCGATCGCCTTGGTCAGCTCGTGCTTGAGGGTGCCGAGCTTGTTGATCATGGTGCCGGTGGCGTCGCAGACGAAAACGATCTTGCGGGCGTTGCCGCCGTTACCGAAGACCGGACCCTTGGGGCCGATCGCGCCACCGCCGGGGGTGCCGAACATGGCGAGCGGGCCGCCGCCGTCACCCGAGCCACCGCCCGAGCCGTTGCCCTTGCCGGTGCCCACGCCGCCGCCTTTACCCAGACCGCCCATACCCAGGCCGATCAGGCCCGAGTCGGAGTTCTCACCCGCGCCGCCACCGGCCGCGGCCGGATCGACGTTGGGGCTCTGCTTGTCGGCCCAGCCGTCGGCGGAGCCGGCGTCGGGGGTGGTGTCCTGCATTGCCTGCTTCAGCGGGTCGCCGCCGGTGCCGACGTTCGGCACGCCGCCCGGGGGGGCGTTCTCGGCCATCGTCGATTCGGGGATGATCGTCTGCTCTTCCTGAACGATCTTCTGACCTTCCTGCACCACCGTCACCGCGAGCGTGACGCCCAGGATGATGATGACCGCATGAGCGACAAGGCTCGTTACGAACGGCAGAACGTTCTGCACCCAGGGCTGCTGAAAGAAGCCGACCTGGGGAAGGCCCTCCTCAGGGTTTTCGCCGGGCTGGCCAGGCTGGCCGGGAACGCCGGGTTGTCCGGGTGCCGGGGGCTTGGCGCCGGGTGGCATTCCGGGGGGCGGGCCGCCGGGGCCGGCCATCTTCGGGGGCATCGGCATGCCGGGCTTCATGCCCGGAGGGGGCATCATGCCAGGAGGCATCATACCGGCGGGGCCGCCGGGCATGCCCGGGGGCATCATGGGTTGTCCAGGGGGAACGGGGGGTTGCGCTGCCATTGGGTTCAGCTCCTTGACGGCGATGATCCGCGGTCGGAGGCATGGCGGCGACAGGCGGAACGGCCGGCTCGGGCCAGCTTGGCTCCACGGTCACCCACTCACACGCCGGTCCGAAAACCGATCCGCGCTCGTTTGTCTATCCATCCCGCCAATCCGAACGAGCCCGCTTGCTGGGTCATCCGGATCAATGGGAACTTTCAGTCGGCTCGGGCGTCACAACAACCGCGTCTTAAAAGGTACGCCCAAGAGGCAAGTGCCGACGAGGCAACTTGCCTGGCTGACCTGTTTTCCCGGCGTCAGACGTCTATCTTCGGATTCGCTTAAGGAATGGATCCGAGGCATCGACTTGACGGGGGGTACACGACCGATGAAGTGCCGCAAGCACCGCGGGGCGCTCCGCTCGAGTCCGCCTTGCCGGCGGCTAACTCCAGAACTGGGCAAACCCTGCGCTTCGACGAACTCCACCGCTCCGCCACTATATCCGTACCGGAAATGCGGTCAACGAAAATCCAACGCCGGTAATACGGTTCACGGGCTCCGTCATTAGGCTCGGTCGATGAGAGCACGACTTTGACGGTTTTGCCGGTGCCTCCCGATTTGCCGGTGCCCCAATGTAGGGTCCGCCTTGGCGGACGCGTGGACATCACCGCCGAATCGCGTCACCGCCGCACCGGGCCACCGCCGCACCGCGTCCGCCAAGGCGGACCCTACATGTCTGTGCGGGCCCAAGATTGAACGCCAAGACGCCGAGACGCCAAGAGTTGCCTTTCTTTGGCTTACGTCCTTGGCCGCTCGGCGTATTGGCGTTCAACGCTTCTGTTTGTCGTAGGGTCCGCCTTGGCGGACGCGTGGACGTCACCGCCGCACTGCGTGAACCGCCGAACCGCGTCCGCCAAGGCGGACCCTACACCGCTCTATTCCACCGGAACCGCCTCGGCCCGTTCGGCATACATTCGGGCCATCGGCTCATTCCCCCGGCGGGCAAACGCCTTGCTGACCGATCGGGCGTACTGCCGCTCCTCCTGCCGTCGGTCCGGGAGGGCAACGGTCGCGGCGATCGCTTCCTCCGCCGTCTCCACCGCGGCGAGCTCGTTCCCGGCGTTGATCCGGTTGATCGCAAGGTTCAGCAGCGCACCGGGCCGGCGGCATCCGCCCGACTGTGGATCGGTCTCGCTGAACACATCGACCGCCTCCTTGAAAGCCGTGTCGGCCTCGTCGTATCGCTTCTGGCCCGCGATCGCCGACGCCAGGATGGTCAGCGTCATCCCGAGTTTTTCACGGTAGGCCGTCCCCAGCCGGCGGAGAATGGCGACGGACTTTCGGGCGCGGTCCTCGGCCCGGGCGGCCTGCCCGTAGGCGTTGAAGCTGAACGCAAGCGCCGCTTCGAGCGGGCCGGCCAGCTCGTCGGGCGGATCGACGGTGCCTTTGTCGAGCCTGTCCGCCAGGTGACTGAGCCGTTCGATCGACGCCGCCCGCTGTTCGTCGGTCTCGTTGGCCAGCGGCAGGCACAACGCGCTGAGGGCGCCCTGGGCGGACACGACAAGACTGCCTTGGTACGCCGCGGCCGCCTCGGCCTGTGCGGCCCGCAACTTCCGTTCGTCGGCCAGTTGCAGGCTTGCCGCCGACACCTGTTCCTGCCGCACCCGTTCGGCGCGTTCGTCGCGGGCCCGGAGATACCCGGCCGCCGCGAGTGATCCGCCGACCAGCACCGCCAGGAGGACCGTTGCGGCCGCGACGACCGCGACGCGATTCCGACGGACGAACTTGGTCGTGCGGTAGACGAGTGTCGGCGGCACCGCGCGAAGGGGGCGATCGCTCAGGTATCGCTCAATGTCGTCGGCGAGTTCGGCGACCGACCCATACCGGCGGTCCTGGTCCTTCTCAGTGGCGCGAGTGGTGATCCAGTCGAGTTCCCCGCGAATCTCCCTGACACGAATCTCCAAGTCACGAATCTCCCCGGAACGCCTCGCACCCTCCGCCGCCGCGCGAGAGCCCGGCCCGGCCGATTGCAGGTATTGCTCCAGTCGTCGGCTCGGCGTGGGGAACTCTTCCTCGCGGACGATCCGCAGTCGCTCGAACGGGTCGGCCGACCGCAAACGCTCCGGATCGACCGGGGGCAGGCCGGTCAGCAGTTCGTAGAGCATCACGCCCAGCGCGTAGACGTCGGTGCGTACGTCGATCGTCCCCGGACCGCCGGCCTGCTCGGGGCTCATGTACTGTGGCGTGCCGATGCCGCGAAGAGGGTCCGCCGTCGCCGTGTAGTCGATCAGGTTCTCGTGCAACGCCTTGGCGATGCCGAAATCGATCACCTTCGCGACCGGCCGGGTATCGATCTCCGCCACCAGCACGTTGGCCGGCTTGATGTCGCGGTGGATCACGCCTTTCTGGTGCGCATGTCCGACGCCGCGGCACACGCCGAGGAATAATTCCAGCGTCGCGGCGAGCGACAACCGGCGGCCCTGAACGTACGCGGTGATCGGCGGCCCGTCGACGCGCTCCATCGCGAACCAGGGCCGGCCGGCCTCGGTGGTACCGGCGTCGAACACGCGGGCCACGTTCGGGTGCTCCATCAACGCAAGCACCTGCCGCTCGGCGTCGAACCGCAGCAGCACCTGCCGGCTGTCCATCCCCGGCTTGATGACCTTGAGCGCCACCTGCCGGCGGACCGGCCTGGCCTGCTCGGCCAGATACACCGAACCGAAGCCCCCTTCGCCGAGCTCCCGAATCACCCGGTAAGGCCCGACGGACACGGGCAGTTCGGCGGGTTTTGAAGAGAAGTTGGAAGGCCCGCTGTTGTCGTCGAACGTCGGCTCGGCCATGAACTGCCCGGCCGACTGATGCGCGCGGAGGAGGTCGAGCAGGTCCGACCGTTCGCCGGGCGGCAGGTCGCGGCATCGGCGTGCAATAAAGTCGGCGGGATCGGTCGTGCCGGTTTCCACTGCTTCAAAGAACAGTTCGCGGACGCGATTCCCGATAGTCTCCAGCGACGCACCCATACGCGACTCCCACAACACTGGCCAGGCTCGTTCACCCGGCCACACCCACAGAGCATACTTCGATCCCTAGTGCTGCGTCACAGCTTAATCTTGGGATTGGGTGCCATGGGCTGGCGTACTCGCCTGCCCGTGGTTTCGCGCGAGGAATGTCGTACCACGGGCAGCGGAGTACCGCAGCCCATGGCACCCAATCTATCCCAAGATCAACGTGTGACAGAGAACTCGGCCAGGTTTTGTCTCGAGTCCACATTTGTGTGCCATGCCCACGCCCGTCAGTCGTTTTCGAACTCGACGATTATCTCCCGCGTGGGCATGTGCGAGCGACGTGATTTCGGCACCTCGCATGCCCACGCGGAAAGCGGCCTGGGATTTCGGATGCCGGACGGCAGCGTGAGCATGGCACACCAACTTCTGTTTTAAGACAGTGCCCCGGCCGCAAGCCGGCGTTACGCAAAAGCGTCGCAGCACAAGTTGATGCTACCCGCAATGGATGAAGCTGTCCCCGGGTGTCCCCGGAATGACTGTGTGGGATTCGGCGCTTGTGGTGCAGGCGTCCCGCCTGCCATGCAGCCGAGACGGCTGCACCACAACGGCGCCGGGCGAGTCGGCCGATCCGCCTGCGGCGGGAGCCGTGCGGTAGAACGGGTGCTCGTCGGTCACCCGCAGGGTCTGGCAATGAGCCGAAGTTGGGGCCGTCGGCGTCGGCCAGGGTCAGGATCTGCAGATGGTACGCCGTACGCTCGTAGGTGCGGACGATCCGCCGACGGACCGGCGGGGCATCGGGGTCGTGCTCGTCGCGGGCGAGGAGCGACTGCCCGCCGCCGCGGCCCATCTCGCCGCTGCCGCGGGCGATGAGGATATCGGACGAGGTTTGGCAACAGCCAGAGACGGTACTCACCCGACCGGACGGACGAGTTCAAAGTTTCATCGAATCTTGGATTGGTGCGATATCTGCGATTCCACCATCTCAAAAAGTTCGCTCGCGCCAATAGAAGAACCAAGCGCATCGTCTAGTGGCTCCAGCCTAGCCGACCTAACGGTTTGCATCAGGAGCATTTCGCCAATCGCATGCTCCAAGAAAAAAGTTGCCAGACCGGCTGCCGCCGCTGATTCGAACTCTCTCGCGGCTGCAGTGAACATTGTAATCTCAAGGCCCCCGGTCTGAAGACTCGTTACGATGAAGCGAGCGTCTCGTAGGTCGACGTCGTATACTTCTTCCGTCATTCGCAACGCGTCTTCAACTTCCTGTCGCTGACGGCGACCGAAGATCTTCCATCCGTTCATGCGCGGAGCAGCAGCGAGCAACATATCGATTTCCCGAGCCACCTTGGGATCGGACTCCGGAGTAAAGACCAAGATGGCGTCAGTGTCGTCCGAAGTGACTTCGTGAACGATGTCTATTCTCGATCGTTGAAGCGCTTGGCCCACCCACGTGTATGCTGGCACGACGTTCCCAGCCATGATGTTCGTTCGGAGCTCCTCTTGAACGGACTGAATCGCATTCCAGAATCCGGTAATATCCCATGAAGACTGCATTGTCATAACGAGTCGCTTCCATCGATCCTATTGTGATTTCATCCCTGATGCCACTTCGTAATCAGTGCATCGCCTGCTTTAACACGCACTGCATTCTTAGGGAGATTCACACGCAGTGCCTTCTGCGCATTCGAGAGAGTTGTCCCTCCGATATCCACGAGGATTCCCTCAATACCCCGTCGTTCATCCATACTGAGATTGTCTGCGACAAGTGTTGAGTCAGGAGCGGCACCGTCAACGGTCTTAGCGCGATGGTCCGCGTCTGACATTCTTTTTGCGACGGGACGTCGAGTTCCGCCGACATACGGCTTGCCACTCTTGAGCCTTGTGGCCGACATCAGGTAGACCTTACCGGGCCCACCGCTCCCTTGGATGGGAGTGAACCCAGGTGTGCCTGCGCCCTTTAAGAGAGCACGTGCGGCGTCTTCGCCGTACTTCGCATTATGCACCCAAACCGCATCCGCCCCGTCCGGGGCGTGTTCGGCGAGGACGAAATACGTGTGGGCCTGCTCGACCTCCAGGTTGTAGACCTTCACGCCTTGCCGGTGGGCCTCGCCGGCGTTGGCGATGACGGTCAGGACGCCGGAATCGCCGAGCACCTCATCGCCGGCAGGATTCTCTGTCGCCGACGACTGGGCGGCATCTTGAAGCACTACTACCGCGCTGCGGCGTGAACTTATCCGGCTTGCTCAGCACCGCCAGCTCGCCGTCAAAAAAAACGCATGCGAGCGTTCTGGCGTGCGCCGATGTCCAAACATCCCGCTTCGCGATCCGCAACAACCGACCAAGAGTGGCAAGCGAAAGCTGCACGAACGGTCGCCATCACCCGGCAAAACCTGAGCGGAGCATGTGGCTGAGTTTTTGCACACTACGGCTTAGCGCAGATTCTTGGATTACCTGCGATTGCCAATCTGCCGCACGTTTTCTAGCTGACCTGTCACCGACTTCTGGTAGAGATGCGGCAATATTTCGCAATCGAAGTTCCCCAGTCTTTCAATATCCGATTCAGACATATTCATGAATAGTATCATGTTCTCATATGGAACGACAATCGCTCTATTATCATCCTGTGCAAAAAACACAATTTCGTCAGTTGGAAAATGTTCATTGTGCGACGACCATAAAGACAACGGAGTATCCGTCAACGCCAGCTCTGCCTCGCTGTTGAACTCCCACCGCGCTATATCAACCTTCGCGACCCCGTGATATGGTTGATACTTGATCGTCCCCTCCACCCTCCCAGTCCAAAGTCGAAATGGCCAAGCCTTTCTAAGATCATCTAGAGAGACGACATTCTTGAGGCCAAATGTAGATATGCCATCCTCCCGAAGAAAAGCAACAATTGAACGCCAGTGTTCGCTTGGAACGGCGTGCCAAGACTGCGTCAATGCGTCGAGACGGTAGATGTAGTAATGCAACGCTGCCACAGGCTACCCTTTGATGATGTCGATGTGTCCGTTACTGACATTCTGCCAACTGCTCGGCCTCACGTCCCACGCACGCCTGTATGAATTCCAGACGCGTTGCGCTGGGACGAGAACCCGGTTCTCGAAGTTGACCTGAACGTTCGTAACACTATAGGGATTGTTCGGCTTCGCGGCCGGTCGTCGAAAAACGCGCGTGCCGTCGTTGGAGAGCAATCCGCCGTCGCTGGTACCTCGGTAACCGCTTCCCACGAACCTCCTTCCTAGTCGGTCGACCAGACGCTATTCGGTGAGTTCCCAATCCGCTTCCTTGGAAGTTCGGCGAGCCACCTTCCCTAAGGGAAGCTGCGCCGCACCGGCCACGGATGGATCGATGCGAAGAATGGTGTCAAGCCGCACGAGCTGCATCTTGGCCATGTCATAATCACCGTTCCCACAATGAAATTGCCATAGACTTCCGCCCTCCTCGTCGTCTTCATGACTGACTTCGAGAACTGGGAGACCGTCCGTCGTCACGTATGTGGAGGTAACTACTATGGTATCGTCAGGAATGCCAAAGTTTCGATTCATGTGTCCCATTCGCCGCCGCGAGCTACGCGTTGAGTTGGCAACCTTCAGGACTAGCGCTCGTCAGCCAACACCCGTTACCGGCGTGGGGTGATATCCGTCAGCAGTTCGGCCGCCGGCGTCGCCTGGGCGCGGGGGAGTTCCGGGCCGGACTTGAGGTATCCCATCTCGACGCAGGCGGTGAGGGTTTCGCGGGCGACGGCCGCTGCCGCCAGGCCGCCGCTGCCGCCGTACTCGACCATCACCGCGAACGCGATCTGCGGCTTGTCGGCCGGGGCGAAGCCGATGTACCAGGCGTGGGCGAGGTCGCGGCCTTCCTTGCCGCTGCCGCGGTACCAGGGCGCGATCGGGTTGGGGTTCTGAAGGGTGCCGGGTTCGAGGATGTCGAACTTCGGCCGGCCGCGCTCGTCGCGGAGGATGTCGCCGGTCTTGGGATCGCGCTGCCGGACCGTGAATTTGGGTGCCTGGGCGGTGCCGGTTTTGCCGCAGATGCGGATGCCCGCCAGCTTGTCGGCGTTTTTGACGACGCCTTTGCCGGTGCCCGCCGGGCCGTAGACCACCCGCTGCATGCCGTCGCGCACCGCCAGCAGGGCGGCGGGGTCCAGGTGCAGGTCGTAGACTTCCGGCCAGTCGGCCGAGACGACGGGCTGGCCGTCTTCGCCCAGGGCCTGCGGAGCGGCTTTCAGCGGGGGCAGCGCGATTTTCAGGCGGTCGGTCTCGTCGGCGGCGATCAATCGCGGGCGCATCCAGACACCGCCCCGCGCCACCGTCGCGACCATGTTGGCCATCTGGATCGGCGTCGCGCTGACGGGGTCCTGGCCGATGCCGCTGAACCAGGTCTTGTAGCGGCGGTCCATCGTCGGGCCGTCGTACGAGCGTGGCAACCGGCCGCGGGCCTCGGGAATGCCAATACCCGTCGGCCGGCCGAAGCCGAACCGCTCGTACCACTGGCTGAGGCCTTCCATGCCCAGGCGGTCGGCGAGGGTTTCGAAGTAGGGGTTGCAGCTTCGTTCCAGGGCGTCGCTGAAGGTGAGCCAGCCCGTCGGGTGTGGGGCGCTCGGCGGGATGGGGTGATGTGCCACGCTGGGGACGCGCGGGTCGTTCTCGAACTTGCTCGCGACCCAGCACCGCCCGACCCGCCGCTTGACGCCGTCGATCACCAGGTAGCCGGTGCACTCGATGCCCTGCTCGGTGTTGATGACGCCCGACGTGATCGCCGAGAGCCCGACGGCCGGCTTGATGGTTGACCCCGGCTGGAGCTGTGCCTGGGTTGCCCGGTTGAGAAGGGGGCTGTTGATCTCGTCGGCGTAGAGCTTGCTGTAGAGCGCGTCGAACGCGTTCAGGTCGTACGTCGGATAGGACGCCAGCGCGAGCACTTCGCCGGTCTGCACGTGAAGCACCACCGCCGCACCATGCAGCATGAGGTCGGCGGCGTTGCCTTCGGCGTCGTAGACCTTGGCGGAAGGGAAGATCGATTCGATCCGCGACTGCAATTCGATATCGATGGTGACTTTGACATCACCGCCGGCGACGGGGTCGAGGCGCGACAGTTCCTGGTCTTTGCCCGGTACGCGAACGACCTTGCCCTTGGTGCCGCGCAGCGCCGGCTCCAGCAGCCCCTCGAGGCCGCTGCGGCCGATCTGGTCATTGGGGAAGTACTTTCGCGTCTCGTCTTCGGACGTGTCGGCGACGAGGTCTTCGCGATTGACGCGGGTCACGCGACCCATGAGGTGGCACGCGGCTTGACCGAATGGATAGCTGCGGTGCGTACTGGCCTTGAGTTCCATGCCCGGGTAGCTGTCGCGATGCTTGCCGAGGTAGTTTTGAATATCCACCGGCACGGCACGCAGGATGACATGGGCTTCGGTTTGCTCGGCGACGACGACGGCGTACTTTTCGATGTCCTTGTTGTCGCCGGCGAGACCTTCGAGGAGCCATTGCCGCCAGAACGCTTCGGTTTCGCGGCGCTGATCGTCTTTCTCCATCGCCAGCCTGTAGTTGTGCATCTTCACCAGGCGCTGGCGCATCTCGACGCGGGTGATGATCGCCGAGCGAACTTCCTCGATCTCCTCGGGGCGCTGGGAGGACATCTGGGCGAAGTCGGCCCACATGCGGGTGATGTCGGCTTTGACGAGTTCGGACTCGGCGGCGATCAACTGGCGTCGCTCGGCGCGGGGCTTGGAGGTGTAACCTTCGCCGAGCTTGGATTTGAGCCGGTTCTCCGACTTTTCGGCCAGCCACTTGGCCTCGGGCGGGTCGGTCATGGCGCGGTAATCGACACAGACATCGACGCAGGGCGTGTCCGATGCAATCACGCGATCAAGCCGGTCGCGGATCTTCCCACGGACAGTATCGATGAGCTGCGACCGCTTCATCGTCTCGGCGGCTTTATCGTTCCAATACGCGTTCTGGACGATCTGCACCTGGCTGGCGCGGACGATCAGCAGCAACGTAATCAGCGCCAGAATGGCCAGGACAATCTTGAGGCGTCGTTCGAACATCGGGCGTCCTCCGGACGATGGGGCAGGCGATCATCCATGATCGCGTTGCAGCGGGGGTTCGTCGAAGGTGGAGAGCATACCGCAGAGGCGGTGCCGCTGTCGCGTGTGGGGTAACCGTTGCGGGGTGGGATGCGACGTAGGTAACGAGTACCACCGATCTCGAAGGCTGGCCGCTGGAAGTCCGATTTCAACACGAAGGCACGAAGGGTACGAAGGGCACGAAGGGCACGAAGAAGAGGCAGAAATGAAGCAGTTTTCGACGGTTGCCGGCTGTCTTCCTTCCCCGACGCTTCTTCGTGGCCTTCGTGCCCTTCATGCCTTCGTGATGAAGTCGGATTCTTGTGGATCCAATGTGCACAGCAAGTTGATTGTCGAAGCAGCGTCACTGCGTCACGAGTGCGGCGGGATCAGCGTGTCGTCCGGGTTGCTGTCGGTGCGCTGGATCTTTTTGTCAGGCCCCGCTGAGGGGGCGGCGTGTTTGCGATCGGGGGGCTTACCGCCGACGTCGGACGCCATCGCGGGTGTCGCCAGCAGCAGCGAGGCCGCCGCGGCACCGGTGATCAGCTTGCCGGCCTTGCTGGTGAACGACGCGGCGGGCGACGATTCCACCGGCGATGGCGCGGCCGATGCCGACGCCGCGCCGTACCTGGCCTTGCGAATCTTCAGGCTATTCTTCTCGTGAATGCGGTAGACCACGTTGCGGACGTCGTCGTCGCGGAAGAACTTGGCGCCGGTCTGATAGAGCCGATACCAGAGCTGATAGTCGTCGGCACCCAGGCCGACGGCGCGTTCGTTGTAGTTGCCGGCTTTGATCGCCGCCGACGTGCGCATGAGCACCGACGAATGCGGCAACTGGTTGAGGTCGGAGTTGCGGCTGGCGAACATCGTCTGGATCGGCTTGTTCGGCCACCAGCGGGCGGAAAACTGGTCGTTTTCGAGGCTGGTCAGCAGGCAGCCGTAGACGTCGGCCTGCTGGCTGTCCAGCATCGCGATCGCGCGTTCGAGATACGTTGGCAGTAACTGGTCGTCGTAATCGAGCGGCTTGTAGAACTCGGTGTCGCACTGCGCGACGGCCTGGCGGTGTAGCCAGCTGCAGTGGGTGATGTCGGGTTCTTCGCCGGTGCAGATGAGCGGCAGGTCGTAACGGGCGGCGAGCTGCTCGCCGTACTCCCAGGGGCCGTCGACCAGCAGCACGGTTTTGAAGTTGCGGTAAGTCTGCGAAGCCAGGCTGCTGGCGGCCTGGTCGAGGTGGTCAATGCGCATTCCCTTATGGATGCGCAAACCGACAGTCACCCGAGGTGCGGCGCTCTGCAGCGACGTGTGGGTGAGCTTTGCGAGCACGTCGCCGTAAACATCCTGATAGGTGGCGGCGGTGGAGAGCGACTGGGCGGAGGTTAGGGCGTCGCCGGCTTTGAGCTTCGCGGCGCGTTCGATGGCGGCGAGGCACTTCTTCGCGAGCTTCCTGGGGTCTTCGTTCCAGTCGATGACGCAGCCGTTGACGCCTTCGGTGATGAACTCGGTCACGCCGCAGTCGCGGGTGACAACGACCGGCACACCGCACGACAGCGCCTCGGCCGCCGTCAGCAGGAAGCCTTCGCGTCGGCTGTTGCCGAGCAGGACGTGGCAGCCGCGGAGGCGCTCCTGGTAGTTGAACGGGTCGAAATCGAGCGGGCGAAGGTCGAGCTGATGGCGGACCTTCAGCTTGTCGCAGAGGGCCAGGAACTTCTCCATCGCTTCGGTCTGCACCCGGCGGGTGTACGGGTGACCGCCGGTGATGGCACCGGTGAAGCAGCGGACGACGATCCGCGGATCGAGCTTCATCAGGTAGGGCAGGGAGAAGAGCCCTTTTTGTTCGAGCGGACGGCCCATCCAGGCGACGACGATGCGATTTTTGCCTTGGCGGCCTTTGACGCGGGCGAACTCGGTGACGGGCGGCGGCAGCACGCCGGCGACCTCATGCCCGCCGTCGGCAATCCAGGGTTGGAAGCGTTTCAGCACCTGCTGCGAAACGCCGGCGACGCGCCAGCCCCGGGCATCGCCGTAGGCCCGGTTGATGAACCGCCAGCCTTCGTCATCCCAGGAGTGCAGCAGAAGCGAGGTCGGCCGGTCGGGGAGGCCGGCGAGGTTGCCGTAGCTCAAAACGTAACACGAAGGGTCGTCGATCGGCTTGGTCGTGATGGTTTTGCAGGTAAATCCAGCTTTGACAGCGGGTTCCAGCAGCGGCATGTCGTCGGCCTGCACGTACAGGCTGGTCCGCTCTCGAACCCAGTCGGGCAGGGCGCGGATCATCCGCAGCACGGCGATCTGCGCGCCGCCGAGCGCGAGGTTATGGCTGATGAAGCAGGGAGCGATCTGAGGTACCAAACCTGCACGCATGGTTGGCATTCCTGAAGGACGATTACACCGAGTATCCCAATGGAAGTCCGGAAGGGGATAACCCTGATGGATGATACATCGGACGGGCTCGGAAGTTGAGTCGTTTTCGTGACCGGGCGACGCGAAAATTTACCCGCAAAAACGCCAACCCTTTCTCTCGCAACCCTTTCCGGACCCATGTAGACTACCGAGCGCTTCGACGCCGGTGGAACCGGGCCAGGCGAAGCATTATTGGCCGGTCCGGGTTCGCATGGCCGATGACCTTCCGATGACGCGGCGATTTGCCGCCGATTTCGGAGACGTCAACATGCTCATGCGATTGGTCCGGGACGAACCGGATGTGGAACTCGACGAAGTTCGCGCCGACGGCGCCGAAAACGAACCCAGCGTGCTCAGCGACCTGAAGCGTCAGGCCGCGACAGCAACGACGGGCTCAAACGGGCGGCGATCGCGCAAGGCAAGGATGCCCATGAGCAGCAAAACGCAGGTCATTGCAGTGCCCGAGTTTGGCTTATCCGAAGGGGAACCTGGAGACGACCGGGAAACCCAGGTGTCATCCTCCGGCGATGCGGTCGTCGAAGACTCGACGCGATCCACCGACCTCGACGCCACCGACGCCGTTGCCGCTGTGACTTCCTCCGACGACATGACCGACGGCGTCATTCCACCGCAGGAAAACCCCGAGGCCGACGACAGCGACTCGGCCGGCGGCGACGTTGACGTTTCCATGGCGACGCTCGAAGCGTTGCTCATGAGCACGCATCACCCGCTGACGCCGGCCCGGTTGAACGAGATCATGGGCGCCGGCTCCATCCGCGCCATCCGCAACGCCGTCCAGGCACTCAACGAATCGTACGAACAGTCCGGCCGATCGTTCCGCATCGAGCAGGTGGCGGGGGGCTACCAGATCCTGACCCTGCCCGAGCACGGAGAAGCCCTGCGGCGGCTCCACCAGAAGGAAGCCGACGCCAAGCTCACCAAGGCGGCGCTCGAGACGCTCTCCATCATCGCGTACAAGCAGCCGATCCTGCGGGCCGATGTCGAAGCGATCCGCGGCGTGGCGTGCGGCGAGACGATCCGCAGCCTGATGGAAAAGCACCTGGTCAAGATCGCCGGCCGCGCCGAAGAACCCGGCCGACCGATTCTGTACGGCACCACCAAGCGGTTCCTGGAGTTGTTCGGACTGAACAGCTTGAAAGACCTGCCCAAGCCGGAAGAGTTCAAACCGCAGGGTTGAACGTCGATGGGGGAAAGAACGCGCTCCGCTTTGCGTCGCGGCTAACCGAGTGTTTCCACACCGTTAGCCGCGACGCAAAGCGGAGCGCGTTTTCTCGTCCACGGTTACAGATCATGCCTCGGGATCGACCGGATCGATTGCTTCACCGGGTTCGTCGGGAGGTGTCTGGTTCGGTGCGGTCGTATCCGTCGCCGTACCGTCCGTCGCGGCGTCAGTCACGGGCGTTTCACCCGTTGCACTTTCCTCGGCGGCCTCGCTCGGATCGACCTTCGCCATCGCGACCAGCCGATCCCCTTCGTCGACCTTTATGAGCCGTACACCTTGTGCGTTGCGGCCGGTCTCCCGGACCTCGGCGACGCGGGTCCGCATCAGGATGCCCTTCTGGGTGATGAAGATGACCTCGTCGGTGTCGTTGACGAGCTTGATCGACACGACGTCGCCGTTGCGCTCGGAGGTGTCGATGTTAATCACGCCGCGCGTGCCGCGACCCTTGACCGGGTAGTCTTCCAGCGGGGTTCGCTTGCCGTAACCGTTGGCGGTTGCGGTCAGCATCTTGCACTGGCGCTGGTCGTCGCCGACGACGATCATCGCGATGACTTCGTCGTTCTCGCGCTTGAAGCGGGCACCCGTCACACCGCCGGCCGTTCGGCCCATGGAGCGAATGTCTTCTTCGCTGAACCGGATCGCCAACCCCGACTTGGTGCCGAGGATGACGTCGTCCTTGCCGTTGGTGATCTGCACGCCGACCAGCTCGTCGCTGCCGGTGGCATTCTCGCCTTCGGTGCCTTCGTCGAGGCTGATCGCGATGATGCCGTTGTTGCGGATGTTGGCGAACGCCGAGAGCGGCGTCTTTTTCACGACGCCGCGGCAGGTGGCGAACAGCAGGAACTGTTCTTCCTTGCTCAGGTCCTTCACCGCCAGCGTGTTGGCCAGCTTCTCGCCGGGCTGGAACTCCAGCAGCTGCGCGACGCTGCGGCCCATGCTCGTGCGGCTGCCCTGCGGCACGTTGTAGACCTTGCGCTCGTACACCCGGCCCTTGTTGGTAAAGAAGAGCAGGTGGTCGTGCGTGTTGGCGACGAAGAGCTGCTCGACGAAGTCGCCTTCGCGCGATTCGGTCCCGCGAATGCCCCGTCCGCCGCGGCCCTGGGCGCGGTAGGTCGTCGCCGGCAGACGCTTGATGTAACCCTCGTGCGAGACGGTCACGATCATGTCTTCCTGGGCGATCAGGTCTTCCATGTTCATGTCGGTCGCAGCGCCTTCGATCTTGGTGCGCCGCTCGTCGCCGTACTTCTCCTTCAGCATGACCGTGTCGGCGCGGATGATCGCCATCACCTCGCGCTCGTCGCCGAGGATCTTGAGGTAGCCTTCGATCTCGTCCATCAGCGTGCGGTATTCATCGACAAGGCGTTCGATTTCCAGCCCGACGAGCTGGATGAGCTGCAGCGCACCGATCGCCTTGGCCTGGGCATCCGACAGCAACACACCACGATCGGCCGCGCGGTCGAGCAGCTTCTGCGGAATGCGGGGCGCGAACGGGTGGTCGGCGGAAATCCGGAACGCCCGCTCCTTCAACTTCTGGATTGCCTCGTCGCGCGTCTTGCTGCTGCGGATCAGCTTGATGACTTCGTCAATGTCGCAGACGGCAAAGATCTTGCCTTCCAGGATATGGGCCGCCTGCTGCGCCCGGCGGAGCAGGAACTTGGTCCGCCGGGTGATGACCACCTTGCGGTGCTCGATGAAGTGGAAGATGAGCTCCTTGAGCCCCATCGTCCTCGGCTGGCGGTTCACCAGCGCGATGTTGATCATGCTTACGGTGATCTGACACGGCGTGTGCTTGTAGAGCTGGTTGATCACCACCTGCGGGTCAGCGTCGCGCTTCAGATCGACCACAATCCGCACCTTGTGCTCGCGACCGGAGTGGTCGTTGCAGTCGGAAACGTCGTTAATCACGCCGTCTTTCACGTTCGACGCGATCGATTCCATGATCGTCTTGCGGATGATCCCGTAGGGCAGCTCCGAGATGACGACGATCGGCCGCTGCCCCTTGCCCTGCTCTTCGACCTCCACTTTCGCACGCAACGTGACCTTGCCGCGGCCGCTGCGGTAGCCGTCGATGATGCCGTCGCGGCCGCAGATGATGCCGCCGGTCGGGAAGTCCGGACCGGGGACGACTTCCATCAACTCGGCGAGGGTGACGTCGGGATTATCGATGACCTTGACGATCGCGTCGCAGATCTCGCTGGGGTTGTGCGGCAGCAGGTTGCATGCCATGCCGACGGCGATGCCGGTGGAGCCGTTGACCAGCAGGTTCGGGAACTTGCTGGGGAAGACGGTCGGCTCTTCGCGCGTTTCGTCGTAGTTGGAGATGAAGTCGACCGTGTCGTACTCCATGTCCGCCATGAGCTCCATGGCGACGCCGGTCATGCGGGCTTCGGTGTAACGCATGGCGGCCGGGGGGTCGCCGTCGGTGCTGCCGAAGTTCCCTTGTCCGTCGATGAGCGTGGACCGCAGCGTCCAGTCCTGTGCCAGGCGGACGAGCGTGGGGTAGATGACCGCTTCGCCGTGGGGGTGGTAGTTACCCGAGGTATCGCCGGCGATCTTGGCGCACTTACGGTGTTTGGCGCGGGGTCCGAGGCCCAGGTCGTTCATCGCGACCAGGATGCGGCGCTGGGACGGCTTGAGCCCGTCACGGACGTCGGGCAGCGCCCGGTCCATGATGGTGCTCATGGCGTAGGTCAGGTAGCTGTCCTGGAGCTCCTGCTCGATCCGCAAATCCTCAATGCGCTCCGGCTGCGGGGCGGCATTGGCGTCCGTCGGGGGGGTGGTTTCTGCCATAGGAAATCAGTCGAAAATCAGTCCCGCCGGCACCTCGAATTGCCGCTGTGGGGAGTCCGGAAATTGTACCAAATTTCGCAGGACAACCGAAGGGGTCGCGACAGTTTCCCGCGAGCAATCCGGAAATGCGATCGGAGTGGTTTTGGGTGCGGAGTGGACGGCGCGTGAGACGGTCAGATCCACCGTACGTCGCGCGCCGAAGCCCACCCCTTCGGGGATGGCGCTAAAAGGGCGAGAAGAGAGATTTCCGACGTTCGTCGTTCGACGTCGGACGTCCGATCTTCGATGGTCGCTTGCCCCGATGTTCCCTGGCCCCGGTGTTCCCTTGCTCCGGGTCACCGCGCGGATTACGCTGAGCCCGCCGCGTCGAACGCGGACTGGATCGAGGATCTCCACCGCCTTTTTCAAACCAACACATGCCGACAAGACACCGCTCGCCCGCCGGGACCGCTCTGCTTCTGGCCTGCTCCTTCGCTCTTGCGGGCGTGAGCGGCTGCAAGGACAAACCCGCCGCCGGCCCGGCCACTGCGCCCGCTGCCGCTGCTTCGATGGCGACCGCCGAACTCAATGGCGTGTCGTTCCAGTACCCTGCGGATTGGAAGATCACCAAGACGCCGGACGGAAGTGGGGTAAACGTCACCGCCGCCCGCGACGGCGACTGGGAGCCCAACGTGTTTCTACGAATCCAGTCAACCCAAGGGGAAAAGGCGATCGACGAGGAACTCGCCGAAAACGCGGCCCTTCTGGCCGCTTCGAAGGACGACTACAAGCTCCGCAACAGCGGCGTTGTCGACCATCCGGCGGGCTTCAAATACACCCGCATCGAATACAACAACAGCGTCAGTGTCAGCGAGGGGAATGTTCCCGTCCAGCAATGGTCGATCCTGATACCCCTCAAGAAGGGATCGCGTCTACAGGTGCAGGTCGCGGCCGACGCCACCGTCTGGAGCAAGCACCAGCCCACGTTCGAGAAGATTGTGGATTCGATCAAGTTGCCGAAATGAGATTCCGTAAGGTCCGCCTTGGCGGACGCGGAAGCCGAGGGAATCGAGGATGGAAGATCGAGGGTAGTCCGAGCGTCCGCCAAGGCGGACCCTACTAGGCTCTGTCTAATGGACCCAGAATCCTCAAGTATTTCAGCATGATTCCGAGTTTTACGAAGCCAAGGAAGCTTAGTCCGAGCTTTTCGTACCGGGTGGCCAGTCTCCGGCACTCTTTCAACCAGCCCACGGCCTGCTCGATGCGGGATCGTTTCCGGTAGGTTTTCTTGTCGAAACGTTCGCCTATGGGGCGTTTCTGGTTGCTCTTTCGCGGGATGACCGGCTCGATGCCGCAGTCTTTGAGGAACTCGCGAGTTGATTCGTAGCTGTATCCCTTGTCGCCTGCCAGTTGATCGGGCCAGCCGATCCGACGAGGTCTGCGGACACTGTGGATCAGGTTGTGGAGTTGCGTCGATTCGTGCGTCTGACCGGCCGTGAGGGTGGCTCCGAGGATAAGGCCCTTGCCGTCAGTAACCAGGTGGAGTTTCGATCCCCATCCGCCGCGGCTGCGGCCCAAATGGTGGTCGTCGGGTTCGAGGGTGTCGAGCGGGTGCTTTTTTTGCGAGCACCGGCCGCGGCCCGGCCGGCGCGGATGTTCGTGCCGTCGACCAGCCACAGGTCCCAGTCGATCTTGCCGGCCTTGTCCAGTCGGATCTGAAGGGCCTTGAGGATCTTGTCGAAGGTGCCGTCGCGACGCCAGCGGTTGAAGCGTTGGTTGACCGTTCCGAACTTGCCGTAGCGTTCGGGCAGGTCACGCCAAGGAGCGCCCGAGCGGAGAATCCAGAGCATGCCGTTGAGGACGGTGCGATGATTGAGCCACTTGCCGCCGCGAGCCTGCCTGGGAAACAGGTCCTTGAGAAGGGCCCATTGATCGTCCGTGATTTCGTAGCGAGCCATCAGAACCTCCGTGTGGAGGCAGCATGGCATGCAATAATAGAAAGCGCAATTCCTAACGAGCGCCGAACTTGGCATCCATTAGACAGAGCCTAGTGATGATGCCCGCCCGGGCCGTGCGCATGGCCGTGGGCCAGTTCGTCCTGCGACGCTTCGCGAACGCTCACCACTTTCACATCGAACACCAGCGTCTTGCCGGCCAGTTCGTGGTTGGCGTCAATCGTCACTTCGTCGCCTTCGACGGCGACGACCGTCACCACGCGCGGCCCTTGCTGGGTGTTGGCCTGGAACTGCATGCCCGGCTTGATGTCGGCGATGCCCTTGAACGCCTGCCGCGACACCGGGGCGACCAGGTCCTCCCGACGAATGCCGTAGGCGTCTTCCGGGGCGACGGTGGCCTTGAACGCGTCGCCGACGCTCTTGCCTTCCATCTGGCTTTCGAGCCCGGGAATGATGCCGCCGGCCCCGTGCAGGTAGCTCAATGGCTCGCCGCCCTGCGAGGAATCGAGGACCGCACCCTGCGTATCGGTCAGGGTGTAGTCGAAACTGACGACGGTGTTTTTGGCGACGAGCATGGCGTTCTCCGGTGTTTCCGGGTGGTTTTCGAAACGGGAGCCCCGCGACCGGGTCGCAGGTTCTTCGGTCAATCCTGCGAACCGTGCAGGGTTTGACCGATCCGGCGGTAATGTAGCGGCGTGCCGAGGGTCCGAACAGGCATGATCCGCCGGAAAACCTGATCGCTCCGAATCGCGTACATTTGTTGCATTCATGGAACTCTCCACCGCGCTGACCAAGCTCGGCATCGCACTGGGACTCGGCCTGCTCGTCGGGCTCGAGCGCGAGCGCGCCGCCTCGGCAACCGCCGGCATTCGCACGTTCGCCCTGATCGCGCTGGCCGGTGCCGTGTGCGGGCTGACGTCGCCGGTGGCCGGCGGCTGGGTCATCGCGGCGGGCGCAATCGGCGTGGCGGCGCTGCTGGCGGTGGGGCACTGGACCGAAGCCCGGTTCAGCGACAAGGAACTGGGGCTGACGACCGAGGTCGCCGGGCTGGCGGTCTTTGCGATCGCCGCTTACATCGCCGTCGGATACACCGCGCTGGGGGTGGTGGCCGGCGGTGCCACGGCGCTGCTGCTGCACTGGAAAGAGCCGCTGCACGCGTTCGTCAAGCGCATCGGCCCGACCGATATCACCGCCATCATGCGCTTCGTGCTGATCGCGCTGGTGGTCCTGCCGGTGCTTCCGGACAGGACCTACGGCCCGCTGGCGGTACTGAACCCAAAACAGATTTGGCTCGTCGTCGTGCTCATCGTGGCGATCAGCCTGGGTGGCTATGTCGCCTTCAAGATGTTCGGTGGCAGGGCCGGAACCCTGCTGGGTGGCCTGCTCGGCGGGCTGATCTCAAGCACCGCCACCACGGTGAGCTACGCACGTCGATCGCGCGATGCCGACCGAAACGCGCCCGGTGCCGGCAGCCTCATCGGGCTCGCCACACTCGTCATCATCATTGCGTCGGCGGTGTCGATGTTCCGCGTCGTCGGCGAAGTCGTCGTCGTCGCGCCGAAGGTCGCGCCCGCGATCGCTCCGCCGCTGGCGACACTGGCCTTGGTCATGCTCGGTATCGCCGGGATCTTCTTCTGGCGGCATCGGGCCGACCCGGTGGACCTGCCCGAACCGAACAACCCCGCCGAGCTTAAAGCCGCGTTGCTGTTCGCATTGCTGTACGCGGCGGTACTGCTGGCGGTCGCTGCGGCCAAAAACTACTTCGGTGATCAGGCGCTTTATGGCGTTGCGGTGTTTTCGGGACTGACCGATATGGACGCCATCACCCTCTCGACCGCCGGCCTGGTCAACGAAGGGCGGATCGCGACGGAAACCGGCTGGCGGGTCATCCTGATCGCGGCGATGTCGAACCTGGCGTTCAAGGCGGGTGCGGTGCTGTTTTTGGGGAGCCGGGTACTGGCCTGGCGGGTTGGACTGCTGTTCGGCATCAGCTCGGCGGTGGGAATCGCCATCCTGCTGCTTTGGCCGGCCTGGCTGTCGCAATGGTTCATGAAGCTGGCCGGCGCGTGACCCTCTTCGCCGACGCACCAACCGCGTTTGTGCGGCGGGGGTGCAGGTTGGAAACCCGCATCACAATGCCGTTCAACTAAACCGCGGGCAAGGCGTTTCACTTATAGGATGACCGTCTTGCACCGGCGGAGAGACGCCGTCAAACCACGGAAAATGATTAATTTCCGATTGTTGCTTGGGCCGCCGTTGCGACTTTTGGCACTTATAGGATTCTTTAGTTTGCTCACTACCCGACAGGCGAACCTGGCGGAATAATTGCCGTTCGGCTTGGGTTACGCCCACCGGACTTTCGGCCGCGGACTCGCCGCTGCCAACTTACCTCTCGCGGAGACAATATGTCCTCATTCTTTTCTCGTCGTGGCTTTATCGGTTCGACCCTGGCCCTCGTGGCTGCGGCCGGCGTGACGGCTTCGTTCCTCCCCTCGTCCGTTTCGGCGGCGGAGAACGACACCAAGAGTCTGGTGGGCAAGGCCGCTCCCGACTTCGATCTCAAGACGGTTGATGGCAAGTCGGCCAAGCTGTCGGATCAGAAGGGCAAGGTTGTGCTGATCGACT
The DNA here is from genome assembly GCF_015169395.1 of Humisphaera borealis. GTDB lineage: Bacteria > Planctomycetota > Phycisphaerae > Tepidisphaerales > Tepidisphaeraceae > Humisphaera > Humisphaera borealis. The sequence goes on along the minus strand of NZ_CP063458.1, from coordinate 3,009,357 downwards.
TCTGGGCGACCTGGTGCCCCCCGTGCGTGAAGTCGCTTCCGCACGTGAACGAACTGGCCGGCAAGAAGGCGCTGACTGAAAAGGGCCTGGTCGTCTACGCGGTGAACGCCCGCGAGAAGGCCCCGACGGTCGAGAAGTTCATCGACAGCAAGGGCCTGAAGAACCTGACCATCCCGATGGACGCCCAGGGCGCGACGATGGGCGCGTACCTCGTGCAGGGTATCCCGACGACGGTTGTTGTCGGCCGTGACGGCAAGGTCAGCAACGTGTTCGTCGGTTCCGGCAACGATGCCAACATCGACGCCGCCGTCGAGAAGGCGCTGGCTGCGAAGTAAGCAGCACGCGAACGAAGTTGAGCCGGCACAGGTCGTGTGCCGATGAATGCAACCAACGAAGCGCCACGGGCGGCGAGCATTGCCGCCCGTGGCGATCTTGCGCCGTGACCAACGATGGCCGCAATCCGATGTCAGTCAGGGAAGGTGCGTTGTATGAAGCGTCTTCTGAAATCTGTCGTACTGGGTGTACTGTCGTGTGGATCGCTGGCATTGCCGGCGCGCGCGGAAGTGAAGGAGCGGGTCATTCCGCTGAACGACGGACAGGTGTCGGTCGAGCAGCTGGTCAGCACGCTCGGAAAAGACCTGGGTGCCCCGGCGATCCCGTTACCGTTCAGCACGATCGATCTCCGGGGCGACAACGCGACCCGGTTCTGCCGTCAACTGACCGATGCCCTGGCACCCGGTTGCCGCGCGGTTGTCGAAGGCGGGGCACTGTGTGTTCGCGTTGACCGATCCGCCATTCCCGGCGATGCCTGGGCGATGCGTCGAACGACGAGGCTCTTGCTCACCGGTAACGCCGCGACGCCCAAGAGCGACCGTCATGGCCTGCTTATCCCGGCGCAGTACGACCCGGCCAAGCCACTGGTCGTCCTCATCCACGGTCTGGACAGCGACAATCACATGTGGGGGACGATGGTCAAACTGCTGCAACAGGAAGGCTATCAGGTCGGTTCTTTTGCCTATCCCGATGACGGGCCGATCGCCGAGTCGGGGATGCTGCTTGCCGACGGTCTGGCCGACTGGCGCATGCAGTACCCGGCCGCCAAACCGGTGTCGATCATCGCGCACAGCATGGGCGGTCTGGTTGCCCGTCACTATGTCGAGGGCGTCGGCTATCGCGGCGGAGTGGAGCGACTGATCATGCTCGGCACGCCGAACCACGGTTCCACCTGGACCGGCTGGCGCTGGGCGACCGAATGGAACTCGCAGTACAAGGTGTGCCAGCGCGACGGCAACTGGACCTGGTCGAAGCTCACTGAGGACGGCAACGGAGAAGCGGCAACCGATCTGCAGCCGGGATCGGCGCTGCTGACGTCGCTGAACGCGCAGCCGAGGCGCAAGGGGGTTCAGTACACCATCGTCGCGGGCAACCGCAGCGCGGTGCGGGAAGTCGGCGCTGACTGGGTGGCCTGCACGGCCGACTGGATGCCGAAGAACGTCTGGGGATTGCGACAGGCGCAGCAGAGCCTGGTCGCCAAGGCCGAAGAGCTTCATAAGACCGCGGCCGAGTGCGACGGGCCGGTGACGATCGAGAGCGCCAAGCTGGATGGGGTGGCCGACTTTGTCGTCGTCACCGCCGACCACACGGGCCTGGCGTGCGGGCAACCGCCGGCGGCGTGGGACATCATCCGCGAGCGGTTGAAGGCAAAGGAGTAATGCCTGGTGCTATCAGGTCGCCGGTACGCCGGTGATCCATGCCGGTTGGAGCCATGCGCCGCACGGGTCTCGGAGTACCGCGACCCGTGGCACCTGCATCGCCTGTCCCGAATCACTCCGGCCGTTTGTCCTTCCTGAGGGGAATCGCTTCAAAATCGATCGCCGAGAAGATCGCCCGAACGGCTTCGCCACGGCTTGCCGGGCGGGCGGGGAACTCTTTCACCTTCAAGTAGGCCTTGGCGCGGTCCGTCGCGGCTTTCCAGGCGTCGTCGGTGATGGGTTGGTTGGGCGAGAACATCACGCTGTCGGGGTCGGCCTCCCAGATTCCGGACTGCGTGAGAAGTGTCGCCGATTCGAAGGCGGGATCACCGACGGGCAGGTCGTGGTACGGCCAGAGGAGGACGCCCGGGTGTTTCGATCCGTCCGCGAGGGACTTTTGAAGCCGTCGTACCATTTTGCCGTCGGCGGAGAGCTGCCGCGGTTGGATGTTTTCCGCCAGGCAGAGCGAGGCGACGGCTCCACTGGCCTGGCCGCAGAGCATCATCTGCCCGTGCAGCCGCAGGGCGCTGCTGACGATGCTGCTGTATCCGATGTTCTTGGAGGCACCGAGCAGGCCGTCGCGTTCGACGGGTATAAGCCCGCGCAGCGGGAAAACGCCGCGGTCGGTGTGTGTGCTCCAGTTGCGGGTCGCGGTGTGGATGGTCGCCCAGGGCCCGGCGGCGTCGTCGTTCAGGAACTGTCGGCGGGTCGGGTGGAAGTCGATGTTGAACTGAAAGCCGAAGACGCCGTCGGCGGGCATGAACTTCGCCCAGCGCGGCTCCTCGTGCGGCGTTCGAAGATCCTGCTCGCGGAGCATCGTCATCGCTTCAAGACGCAGCCCCTCGCGGATGTAGGGCTTGGGCGGGAGCCGGTCCGGCGTCCCGAATTCATCGGTCAACTTCAGCCTCGCGAAACGCGGCTCGATCGTCTGCAGGTGGTGCAGCATTCCCAGCGCGTGCCGCTTGGCGTCTTCGAACACGATCTGCCGCTGGCTTGGGCTCAGGTCGACGATGTTCTTCAGCGAAGCGCCCTTTTCCGTTGCCTCCAGCAGGTCACAGACCGGTTTCGGCCAGACGTCCAGCGGATAGTCCTGCACCGGCCAATTGAAGAAGAGGCATTCCCTGGCATACGGCAGGCCGCGATGGACGGCATCAACGACGCGGCGATGGGTGTAGACGTTGACCGGCGGCGAGTAGGGCCCGGCCTCGTGCTTCGTGTCGGCAAAGGCCGGCACGTTCATGAACAAGGTCTTCTTCGGCCAGCCCACACCGGTGAACTGGGCTTTTGTTTCCCGGCTGACGCCGAAGTACCGCCGAACATCAAAACCCGGCGGCTTCGGAACGATCTGCGACGGATCGTCCTGATCGCCTTTGCCGCGCACGACGACGCAGTAGGTCAGCGGGTTCATTTCCCGCCGGTTCGATTCATCGATCGTCGTCGGCGCACTCGGCTCGTTGAATCGCGACCTGGGGTCGGGTCCGGCACTGTACTTCGCGCCGCTCAGGCGGATGACGTCGCCCCAGTCGCTGGCGTCGATGGTCAGCCGGGCCGTCACTTGAAGCTTCTGCTCGCCCCGGGCAAATGTAACGCTGGCCAGACGGCTGCCTTCGAGCCCGGTGGCGACGGGCGTGTAGCCGCGCTCGATGCGCAGTCGGCCGGATTTGATTTCGGGTTCAACCAGTGCGTCGAAGATTTTGGCGGCAGCGGCCGGTTCGATTGTCAGGCGGGCACAGAAGCTGTTGGCCGGCTCGGCGGTGCCGTAGGTGTCGCGGTTGAACTTCTGGATCGCTTGGACGACTTCGAGAAACAGGCCGGAACGGGGGAAGTCGACGCGTTTGCCGTTGACGGTGGTCCACTCGTCAACATTGCCCACGCCTTCGGCGCTGAATTGTCCGCCGAGCCAGTCGATGTCATTGACCAGCACGACCTTCTTCACCCCCAGCCGCGACGCCTGCACCGCCGCCGCGACGGCGGATTCATTCCCGCCGACGACGAGAAGGTCGGCCTCGATGACGCGCGTTGCATCGGCGGCGGACGCGGGGGTGGTGGCGCGGACGAGCAGGACGGCAACAAACAGTCGTCGTAGAAGGGTGGTCATGGAATATCCCCGTCCTCCGGAGAACCGGAGGAAGGCGTTTTGTCTCACTTCGCCGCCGCCGTGGGGGCTGCGGGCTTGGTTGTCGGCCGGGCGATCGGCTTGGTAGCCGGTGCCGTGGCGGGCATGGTCGCCGCGGGTTTGGGCGGCGGGGGGACGAACTGGATCACGGTGTTCGCCACCAGTTCCCGCGCCGTCGCCGGGGTGTAGCCGGCGATGCCCCAGTGATTCATGCCGGCGACACCGGTCATGATGTCGCCGCGGCAGACGATGATCGCCGGCCGGGCAGGCGGCGGTGCGGGGGGTACGACGACGACCGGCTTTGTCGCCGCTGGGTTCGTCGCGGGCTTCGTGGTGGCGACAGCGACTACGGGCTTTGTCGCCGGTGCCGGCTTGACGGCCGGCTTGGTGGCCGGGGCCGCCGGCTCGCCCGCAAGCCACTTGGCCGCCACCGCCGGACCCGGTTCCGGTTCCGCCGTCGGTTCGGCCGGGGCCGAAGCCTTCGGCGCGACAGGTGCGACGGCGACCGGCGCGGCGGGTGCCGTCGCCGGCTTGGTCGCCGGTACTGCTGGTGTTGCCGGTGCTGCCGCGGGTGAAGTGGCGGGCGTCGCCGGGGCATCCGGCGATGCGGTGACTGCCGCATCGGCCGCGACATTGTCTGACTTCGGCGGTTCGCCGCCGATGAAGAGTGCATTCAGCGTGATGCGGTCATTGCGCTCGTTCCGGAACAGGCGGAGCGGCTTGCCGTCGGCGGCGTCGTACCCGCGATAGAGCCCTTCCCCGGTCACGATCGCGTTTTCGGCCATCGGCTTAAGGTCGCTCGACGTCACCTTCAGCCCGGCCAGCACGGTTTCCATGCGGTCGAGTGCCGCGGAGCTGCCGGCCAGCGCGTCGACCCAGAGCGTTCCACCCGCGTCCACCCACTTGCGCAAGGCTTCGCCTTGCTCGGTGGTGAGCGTGGTGTTGGCGGTCACGGTCAGGAAGGCAACCTTGACCGAGGTGCCGACGATCGCCTCGGGCAGCATGTCGGCGACATCCAGATCGACATCGTTCTTGTTCGCCAGGAATGCCTTGAGCTGCGACATGGTGATCGCCTCGGCCTCGGGTTCGCCGGTCTTGATTCGGGCGACGGGGATCTTCGTTTTCGGCGCCGCGTTCTTCTGCGTCAGATAGTTGGTGACGATCCGCGGGCGGGCGGGGTCTTTGCCGGCGGCGTAGAGGTAGACGTTCATCAGGAAGGTGAAAGCGTCGCGCTCCTTGGTGCTGTTGGCCTGCAGGTCGTGGCTGAGATCGCGTTCGACGACGACCACCTTCGGCCGGGTCGCCGTGCCGTAGATATTCGTGGGTGTCGGGGTCTTGATCTTGCCGTTGAGCGAGAAGTAGGGGTGGTTGTTGTCCGTGACCCGCTTAGGTTCGACGCCGGGAACGATTGCCGCCGCAAGCGCCTTCATCGATCCGACGGCGGCGGTGAGGTTGCGGCCTTCGGGCGCGCAGACCAGCGTGCCGCCGGCGTCCACGTACTCCTGAAGACGCTTGATCTGGTCGGCCGGCAACTTGAACGCCTTGTCGGTTGCCAGGTACAGCACCGGGCTTTCGATCAGTTCATAGACCGACTGGTCGAGGTCGGCGATCTGCCAATTGGTCGGCACTTCGAGCTGCCGGCTGATGTCCTGGACGAAGTTGTAGAGGTCGTTCGGACGGTTGTTCCAGGCGTTGACCTTGGCTAGGTCCTTGGCGGTGAGCTTTTTCTTCGCTTCGGTCTTGCCGGGTGTGATGCCGGCGGTGGGGTCGAACCGCACCTTGCAGATCGCCAGCGGGCCGCGGGCGCGCGACAGGTACAGCAACGCGAAACTGGTCGAAACGTGCTGCCCCTTGGGGCCTTTCCAGGTGCCGTCGGGCTGCTGGGCGCTGAGCAGGCGTGCGGTGACCTCGCGGAACCAGTCGATGTTGTTAAACGTGCGGAACCCCGTCGCCTGGCCGACGTTCTGGATCGTCCACATGTAGTAGTAAAAGTCCTGGTCGCCGTCGAGTTCGTCGAGGCTGAAGTGTCGGTCGAGCCAGTCGATGCCCGCGAGCAACTGCGGAGACAACGTCTGGCCGACATCCACCCGCTTGGGGCCGTAGAGGAACATCTCGGCGATGTGCAGCGACAACACGCCGCCGGCGGTCATCGGGGCCGAGACACGGTTGGCGAACGCGTTGAGGTTGGCGCCTTTCTGAAGTGCCGAGGTGCTGACGACCATCCAGGCGCCTTCTTCAGGAGCGCCGGCCGGTCGCTGGGCCAGTCGCCAGTAGTTGTCCACCTTCTGCCAGGTGGTCATGGGGATGTCGATTCCGGCCTGATCGGCGGCCCAGAGGCCCAGGACGGCGTACTGGCCGTTGGCGTTGTCGCCGTAGTCATTCGAGCGGACGCCGACGTTGCGGGCTTCCCAGTTTCCCTGGCCGGTCATGGTGTCGATGAGCCAGGCGGCATCGCGCTTGAGCCAGGGGTCCATGCCCTGGTAGCGCAGGTTCGACAGGAACATCAGCCGCATGGCGCGGTCGTAGGTGTTGGGGCTGTCATAGCACTGCACCCAACCGATGCGCCGCTGGAACCAGGATTCCTTGAAAGGCTCGTTGCAACTGAGCATCGCCCAGCTCGTCAGCGCGGCCTGGCCGGGCAAGGTGAAGTCGGAATACCAGTAGTTGCTCGGCAGGCGCTTGGCGATGTACGAGCACCAGTTGAGGTCGACATCGGGCTGGCGGAAACGTTCCAACGCCGGGATGGCGCGGGCGACGGCTGCGTCGATCAGCTCGAGTGTGACGTCCTGCGGCATGACCGGCTGCGTTGTGCTCGGCCGCGACGCCGGCTCGGCCCGGTGCCGGCCCGATGCCGGTTCCCAGTTCGCCGCCTGCTTGTCCGCCGGTAGCAGGCCGGCCACTTCGGGCCTATCCATCTTGTCGGCGGCAATGGGCTTGGGAACGCGGTTATTCTCGATGCCGTAGACGATGGTGAAAAGCGCTTCGGGAACCTGCCGCCATTTGCCGCCGCCGTTGATCCAGCCGGTGCTCATGGTCGGGCCCTGGCCGGGCGAGCGGAAGCCTTTGAGCGTTTGCCCCTTGGCGGCGGCGTCGCGGGCGGCGCGTTCGCTGGCGGCCGCCGCCGATCGCAGCTTGGCCGCGACGCGCTTCAGCTCGGCGTCGTCATACTTGCCCATGAAGCCGTTGAAGTAGGCGGCGTTCAGGAACGAGATCAGGTCGGCGGCGCGGATCGGGTTTCGGCTGGCGGCGTCGGAGACCGCGTCGGTGATCAGGTTGAGCGCGTTCTTGTCCCCCTGGGCCACCATCGCGTAGAGCAGTTCGCCCCGGTACTGCCGGACGAGCCAGTTCATCCAGATGACCTTGTAGTTGTATACATGGTTCTCCTGGCTCATCGTGCTTTTGAACTTGCCTTCGAGCGTCTTGGCCTCCGCGTACATTGCCTCGGCCTTCTTCCGCGTGACCCCATCCATGTACTGGAATGATTCCGGCGCATCGACCCGGCGTTTGAACGGCGGAAAGCCGATGCTCAGCGCGCACGAATCGATCAACTGCCGGTACCGCTTGCCGACTTCGGGAGGGTCATACGCATACCACTCCTTCAGTTCGATCTCGATGTCGTCGGGGATCATCGGCGCCAGTGCCAGAAGCTCGGCGGTGAACGGCTCCGGTGCCGTCAGCAGCGCCCGGTTCACCACGTCCATCAGGTGATAGCGGATGTAAACATCCTTCAGCGCGTCGCCGGTCAGCTTCTGCTTCATCGCCGACAGCACCTTTGCGGCATCGGAAAGGGGCAGGAGCGCGACTGCCCGGTGCGGGCGGACGAGGGTGATCTGAAGCTTGGTGTCGGGGACGAATCGCTCGTTGGCCTCGGCGATCAGGGCCGCGACAGCGCTTTCGACCGTCGGCGGTGCGACCGTTTTGGCAACCGGCCGGGTGGCGGGCTTGGCGGCCGGGGCGGCCGGTACCGCGGGCTTGGCGGGCGTTGCCTGCCCGGACGCCGGATTAGTCGCGAACGCGGCGACCAGCGCCGAAATGGCCAGAAGACTGCAGGCGCAGTAAAGCGCCGACCTAGCTTGGATGCCGCCTGAGCGCATCTGAAACCTCCTGGAAACCCGACAGCGAGTTGAATGGCGACCCAGTAACACCAGATGTGACGGCCGCGACCTACAGCTACCCAACCGACGCCTCGGTGTTTAGGGAGTCATCTTACCTAGGGGGGCCGTGGCCAGTCCACGAAGAATCGAGGCTGGGCACTATTTGCAGTCGTCTACGACAACGAGGGTACAGACGCAGTATGGATCAGGGCTCGTCGGGCACCGGCTCATCCGCCGGGGCGTTCTTGATCGACGCGACCACGTCGCGGAAGACCCGGCGGTCGGACGCCGTGGTCGCCCCGCCCGGCGATTCCAGTTCCACCAGGAGCACCAGGCGCCGGTCCGTCACCAGCACCGCGTACTGGTGCGACGTCGTGCTGCTCCACCCGGCCCCCTGGCGCTGCTTGACGACCGATACCGCCAGGCCCGGCTGACCGGCGACCGTGATCGGCGTCGCAATGCTGTTTTCACCGTCGATCCCGTGAAACGTGTCGAGGTACGAGTCCGGCGTAACGTCGTAACTCAGAAACTGCTGCGTCACGTCCAGCACCCGACCGCCGACCGGATCATTCGCCTGCAGGCTCGGCACGGGGGGAAGGACGGTGACCCACTTCCGCTTGAGCGTCCACCCCTGCGGCGGCGAAACCCAATACCGTCCGATCCCGACGGCAGGTCCCAGCTTGACCGCTTCGGCCGCATTCCGCGCGTTGCTGACCAGCGCTGCCATGGCGAGCGTCAGGCCGAAGATACCAACCATCACAACCTGCATGAGGATGCGCCGCCGCTGGGTATAGACGTATGGGTTGGGCATACCGCTTCCAATGATACCGATCGATCCGGGAAACAGACACGCCCGTTTCATTCACCCGCTCGTGCTTTAGGGCCGTCCACGGGGAGAATGACCCGGAACGTCGTGCCATTGCCCACCTCGCTGTCGACTTCGATCTCGCCGCCGTGATCGCGGACGATTCCGTAACTGATGCTCAATCCCAGTCCCGTTCCCTGGCCGATCGGCTTGGTGGTGAAAAACGGATCGAAGATCCGCTGCTTCAGTTCCGGCGGGATGCCGCACCCGGCGTCCGACACCTCCAGGATGACCGATCGCCCGTCCGGGCCGCCGCGGGTGCGGATCAGAACGCGCCCGTGCTCCTTCGAGGCATCGATCGCGTTGCCCACCAGGTTCATGATGACCTGGTTGACCTTCGCGGGGTAACAGGTCACGGCGGGCAGATCGACCAGTTCCGTCTCCAGCTGGACCTGCTTTTTCTTGGCGTGACCGCTGATGATGTTGAGCGTGCTTTGAACGCCGGCATTGAGATCGACCGCCTGCAGATCGCTTTCGTCCAGTCGAACGAAGTCGCGAAGATCGCGGACGATCTGCTGGATGCGGCGGAGCCCCTCCCGCGACCGCGTCAGGAGATCGTCGATATTGCTTCGCGTGTACCCCAGGTCGATGTTCTCGGCCAGTTCGGCGATCTCGGCCATCAGGTCCGGCCGCACGGTGGCCAGATCCTTGTCGGCGCTGCGGTAAAGGTCGATCACCTGGCCCAAGCTCCGGGCGTCGCGCTGAAGAACGGCGACGTTGTTGCTTACGAACGCCAGCGGATTGTTGATCTCGTGCGCGACGCCGGCCACCATCTGTCCGAGGCCGACCATCTTTTCGGATTGCACCAGGTGCGTCTGGGTGCGTTGCAGTTCCTCGCGGGCGGCGCGTTCGGCGCCGACGGCCCGTTCGAGCTGGACGTTGGCTTCGCGCAGCTCGACGTTTCGCTTCTCCAGCATCTGCTGGGCCACGACACGGTCGGTGACGTCCCAGAAGATTCCCTGCACGCCGATGACGACGCCGTCGGGGCCGAGCACCGGCGTCTTGATCACCTGCACGTAAAGCTGGCTGCCGGCCGGGGTGACGTGTTCCTCCACGACGTCCTTGGCAACCCCGCCGCGGGCAACCTCCATGTCGTCGTGACGGTAGCGGGCGGCGAGTTCGGGCGCGTAAAAGTCGAAGTCGGTACGGCCGACGATCTGGTCCAGCGGGCGGCCGAGGGTCTTGCAGAAGTTGCGATTGCCGAAACTGAACCGGCCGGCGAAGTCCTTGCGGAAAATGTTCTGTGGCAGTGTTTCGACGAGCGAGTGGTAGACCGCCTCGGCCCGCTGCAGCCGATCGACTGTCAGGCGGTTGGCCATGTCCAGGCGGTAGAGGCGGTCGGCGGTCCAACTCGTCAGCGCGACAAAGACGATGATCGTCGTGAGGGTAAAGATCAGGACGGCGATCTCGGCATCAAGTCCCCCGCGCCGCACCACTGACAGCGCGCCAAAGCCCACCAGCGAAGGCATGATGATCGCCGCCGGCAGCAGTCGTCGAAGCACCAGCCCGCCGATCGAATCCGACAACAGCGTGGAGATCGGCGGGAGGGTCGGCCGGGCGGCGAGGATGGCTAGCGACAGTGCGTAGAAGCAGATCGCCGTGTTCAGCGCCATCGCGATGAAGCCGCGCAACTGATACAGCGAACTTACGTTGTACGCGTAGCCCAGCAGCGCCATCAGCGCCAGCGCGAAGGCGCACAGGGTGATCCAGGCGGTAACCCGGCGGCGAAAGACCCGGCGATCCATCGACAGCAGGGCTGCGCCGATCAACGCGAATCCCAACGCGGTGTTCGGTGCCATGACGTTGCCGTCGAGCCGGCTTCGGAACAGCACCTGATCCAGCACCAGCGGAAGCCCGGCACTGGCGGCGGTCTGTACCAGTCCGATCGCCAACACTAGCGCCGCCATGATGTCGATCAGCAATCGTCGCCGATGCGCCGCTTCGGCTGGCGCCGCGAGCAGCAGCGCGGCGACCGCGGAAAGAATGAACGCGACCGCCGAGAGCGGGTTCATCGCGATGCGGGCCGGGTGAAGCAGGCTCTTGAGCAGTTCGTTCTCGAAGACCCAACCCACCAGCACCAGCGACGCGATGCCGAAGACCATCGCGGCGGATAAGCGACTGAGTTTCAGATGGAGACGGACTGAAGCGTTCGAGGGTAGCGGTCGGGCGGCCGCGGATAGATTTGAGAAGAGCGGGTCGTCAGTCGGCATGGAGCCTCCTGACGGATGATACCAAGTTGCGCCGGTCACACCGGCCGTTGCGTCTTTCGCTGCCACCACGCGGCGAGTGGGGGGCTAGATCGTTCACGCCGTCGTGTCGATGTGCGGCAGGTCCCCTTCGTCCGGTTTACGCTGCTTCTTCCGGGAACCGGTTCCGCCCTGCTGCTGTCGGCGTTTGTCTTCCTGTACCGGGGACACTTCCTCGGCGTTCTCCACCGAATGTTCAAAGTGGTCCGACGCAGCGGCGACGTTTCGCTTGACCTGCTGCTGTCGGCGCAGTTGCCGCGTCTTGTCGGCCGAGAGCTGCTCCTGCTGTGCTGCTCCCGCCATCGCGGTTCCGGAGATGGGGTTGATGTATGTCATGGTGACACACGTGCCTCACTTATCGGATCGGCCGGTCGGCGGAGCAAAATGAGCAAAAATGCCGAAAAATTGCGATTAATCGAGGGAGGCGTGCCAGAAGATCGAGACCGTTTCTTTCACCAGGTCGTGGTTGGACCGCCGGCGTTCGTCCAGGCCGGTGATCTCAAATCCGCATCGGGAAAGCAGTTGCGCCGCGGGAAAGTTATCGGTCGTGGTTTCCGCCGACACCGCCCGCAAGCCCCGCGTTTTGGCCTCGGCGATCATCGAGTACACCAGGGCACTGGCGAGCCCCTGGCGGCGAAGATCGAAATCAACCCGCAGCTCGGCGATGCGCAGCGTGCCTAAAGCCGGCTCGGGAACGGCGGCGACCAGCGCCACGGGCATGTCGTCGTGAGACGCCATCATGGCGACGCCTTCGTCGGCGCCGGTGGCGATCATCTTCAGCATCAGTCGCCGCTCGTCGTCGATCGGATTGGCCCGGACGATGCGTTCGCGCAGGGGCCGCTCGTGAATCTGCCAGCTTGCGGCAAGCCCGGTCCCGCTGCGCTCGATGTGCAGATACTGCCGCGTTTCGATGGTGCCGTCGATCTCTCCGAGCAGGGCCAGATCGTTCGGGGTGACAGGACGTAGTTCCATGGGATTTGGGACGATGTCGAGAGTCGCGCTTCGGTGATGGAATGCCGCCGGGGGATTGCCGTCGCGGTGATTGTTGCCGCAGGGGTCGGGGCTTCAACAATCGGCCTTGGCACGGTCAACCATCCATGACTGGATCACAGTATACTCCGCTGCAATGGCGAGCGGATTCTTCGATTTTCATTCCAGGGTCGTTCGAGGTCAGCGCGGCCAGCCGGATGTGCCGGCCGAACCGCCGGGCACGCCCGCAAAGCAGGGCCGCCCCGGCCAGCCCGACGCGCTGACCGTATCGGAACTGGCCACCCGCATCGCCGGTACGCTGCGGGCTGGTTTCCCGTCGCCGGTCTGGGTGAAAGGCGAAGTCACCGGCTATCGCGGGCCGGCGGCATCGGGGCATCACTATTTTCGACTGAAGGACGACCGCAGCGCAATCGACGTCGTCGTCTGGGCGAGCGAGGCCTCCCGCATCCGCTTCAAGTGGGCCGACGGCATGGAGGTCCTGGCCTGCGGATCGGTCGCCACGTTTCCCGGCAAGAGCACCTACCAGCTCAAGCTGATCCAGCTGCTGCCCGTCGGCCAGGGGGCGTTGGAGCTGGCGTTCCGGCAACTCAAGGAACGGCTGGAACGCGAAGGCCTGTTCGCCGACGAGCGGAAGAAGCCGATTCCCGTTTACCCCCGGCGGATCGCGCTGGTCACCAGTCGCGAGGCCGCCGGGCTGGCCGACATGCTGAAGGTGTTTCGGCCCTTTCCCTGGTTGAAGCTGATGCTCTTTCACGTGCCGGTACAGGGGACAGCGGCGCACCCGGCGATCGCCGGAGCGCTCCATGCGATCAATCGACATGCCGAGCGGCTTGGCGGCGTGGATGTCATCCTGTTGGGTCGCGGCGGTGGATCGCTGGAGGACCTCTGGGCGTTTAACGAAGAAGTCGTTGCTCGCGCCGTCGCCGATAGCGCCATCCCCGTCGTGACGGGCATCGGCCATGAGGTAGACGTCAGCATCGCCGACCTCGCCGCTGACTACCACGCCCACACGCCCACCGAGGCGGCGCGGGTCATCACGCACCACTGGCGGCAGTCGGCGCGACTGCTGCAGGAGGCGACCGGGCGACTGGCGATGCACGTCCGCGACACGCTGCGGTCCGCCCGCCGCGAGCTGGGCGCGATCGCCGGCCACGAAGCATTCCGCCGGCCGATGGACGTGATCGTCCGCTCGCGCCAGCAGCGGCTGGACGACGTGCAGAAGTCGACGCAGATCGCGCTGCGCCGGCGGCTGGACGGCCTGCGCGCCCGCGTCGAAATCGCCGACGTCCGCCTGCAGAAGCACCGCCCGGCGCAGGTGTTGGCCGACCTGCGGCAAAGGCTCGATCGCCTGGCGACGCGGTTCGCCGAGCGGCACCCGCGGCACCAGGTCCAGCGTCAGTCGGACCGGCTGGCTGAACTGCAGAGCCGGCTTCAGACCGCAATGCGGCAGGCGGTCGTGTCGCGGCGGAACGTGCTCGATGCACTCACCCGCCAGCTCGATGCCATCGGTCCCCAGCAGGTGTTGCGGCGGGGCTACTCGATCACCATGCGAAAGAAGGACCGGCAGATCATCCGCAGTGCCGCCGAGATTCGGCCGGGCGACCAGATGATCACCCGCTTCGCCGACGACGCGTACGAATGGACGGCCGGCGACGGACAGATGTCGCTGTTTTCCTGAGCCGTCGCGCCACATGTCGGCGGTAAGGCGGCCTCAGGGATTAACGATTCTCGGACGCTTTTAGCGCCGGCGTTTGTGTGATAAGGGCCATCGACTGCATAATGCGGCCCATGGCAACCCGAGGAGAAAAGGTGAACAAGGCAGACGCGGGGAAGGCGGACGCAGCATCGACCAAGGCCGCCGGACCCGCGGTCAGTGCCGCCCCGGCGACGGCAAAGCCATCACCCGCGGGCAAGACCGCGGCGACGACGGCGACACCTCCGTCGGCAACCGTCGCTCCCGCCGCCAAGCCCGCCACTCCGGCTGCCTCCGCGACCAAGCCCGAGACCAAAGCCGAGGTCAAGCCGCCTGCCGCATCGCCGGTGACATCGCCGGTCGTTCCCGCTCGCGCGACCGCGCCAATCATCACGCCGCCCACGCCTGTTGTGCAGACGTCTTCGTACAGCTGCGGCTCGCCGAGCCCGGCCGCGTTTGCGCCGCCGGCGTCGCTGATCGTCGGCAAGGCGCAGGCATCAGCCCCGACCACGCCCCAGGTAAACCCAACGCCTGACGCCGTGCCCGGGTGGAGCCGTGGATTCTCCGACCGCCCGACGAACCCCAAGCCCAAGTCGCCTTCCGACAGTGCGCCGGTCAGTGGGATCAGCGCGGCTGCGACGGCGGGAGCGACGGAGATCAAGGCGGAAGTCGGTCCGGCGAACCCGGCGCAGCCCGCGTCCGTGACCGCAGAAGTCAAAGCGCCGGTTTCCGCGCCCGCTCCGGCATCGCCGGCACCGACGACGTCGCCGGCCGCGGCGGCCGATGCCGAACGCGCGGCCGCCGCCCACGCGCCGCACCCGGAAGCCAAGGCCCCGGCGCCCGCTCCTGCAGCGCCGGTCGCCAAGCCGCAACCGACGACGTTTCAGCCGGTCGCTGCCGTCGCCGAGCCGCGACCGCCGGTCACGCCGGCTGATATCGAGCAGCCCCAGCAGCCGCCGATGCTGTTCGAAGTCGCGTGGGAAGTCTGCTGGCAGCTCGGCGGAATCTATACGGTGCTGCGGAGCAAGGCCCAGGCGATGATCGACCGCTGGGGCGACCGCTACTGTCTGATCGGTCCCTACAACCCGGGCACTGCCGCGATCGAGTTCGAAGAGCAGCCTGCCTACGGCCCGATCCGCGAAGTCATCAATAAGCTGCGCGACCTCGGCGTGCCGTGTCACTTCGGCCGCTGGCTCATTCCCGGTCGCCCGCGGGTGATCCTGATCGACCAGCGGGCCCGCTACAACCAGCTCCACGTCGACAAGTACCTGATGTGGGAAGACCACCGCATCTCGCTGCCGAGCGACG
The DNA here is from genome assembly GCF_015169395.1 of Humisphaera borealis. Classification (GTDB taxonomy): domain Bacteria; phylum Planctomycetota; class Phycisphaerae; order Tepidisphaerales; family Tepidisphaeraceae; genus Humisphaera; species Humisphaera borealis. Next base: position 2,994,294 of record NZ_CP063458.1, on the reverse strand, counting down.
ACGGCGAAGTGAACGACGTGACCGCGTTCGGTTTCTCGGTCGCCGAGTTCTTCCGCGTCCTGACGCAGGTCGTCAAAGACCGCGCGATCCTGGCCCACTTCCACGAGTGGATGGGCGGCGTCGCCGTACCGCGGATCGCGCACCTGCGGCTGCCGGTGTCCACCGTCTTCACCACCCACGCGACCCTGCTGGGGCGGTATCTCGCCGGCGACAACCCGTTCTTCTACGACCACCTGCCGTTCCTGAACCCCGACCAGGAAGCCGGCAAGTACAACATCTATCCCCGCTTCGCGATCGAACGCGCCGCCGCCCATGCCTGCACGGTGTTCACCACCGTGTCCGACGTGACGGCATTCGAGGCCGAAAAACTGCTGGGCCGCACGGCCGATGTGATCGTGCCCAACGGCATCAACCTGCACAAATTCGCCGCCCCGCACGAGTTCCAGCACCTGCACGCCCAGAGCAAGGAGCGCATTCACGATTTCGTGAAAGGGCACTTCTTCCCGAGCTATTCGTTCGACCTGGACCGCACCCTCTACGTCTTCACGTCGGGCCGGTACGAATACCGCAACAAGGGCATGGACCTGTTCATCGAGGCGATGCACCGCCTGAACTGGCGGCTCAAGGGCATTCAGGATCCGCCGACCGTCATCGGGTTCGTCATTACCCGGGCACCGACGCGGAACATCAACGTGCGGGTGCTTCAGAACCAGTCGATGTACGAAGACCTGCGCAACACCTGCCAGTCAATCCAGCGCGAGATGGGCAGCAGGCTGCTCAACTGCACGGCACACGGCAAGCTGCCGGCGTTTGGAGACTTGCTGAAAGAGGACGAGCAGGTGCGTCTCAAGCGTGCCATGCACGCCTGGAAGACGCATCAGCAGCCGCTGATCGTGACGCACGACCTTGCCGACGACGCGAACGACCCGATCCTCAACCACCTGCGTCATCGGCACATGTTCAATGCCGCCGACGACCCGGTGAAAATGGTCTTCCATCCGGAGTTCCTCAGCGCGACCAATCCGGTCATGAGCATGGACTACGACCAGTTCGTGCGCGGGTGTCACATGGGCATCTTCCCGAGCTACTACGAGCCGTGGGGCTACACGCCGCTCGAGTGCATCGCGCTGGGCGTGCCGACGGTGACGAGCGACCTGTCCGGCTTCGGGTCGTACGTGCAGAAGCACGTCTGGGCGAAGGAACGCCGCGACGCCGACCGGCAGGGCATTCACATCCTGCAGCGGCGGGGCAAGGGGTTCGACGAGGCGTGCGACGCGCTGGTCAACCACCTGTTCAACTTCGCGCAGCTCAACCGCAGGCAGAGAATCGAGATGCGCAACCGCACCGAACGGCTCAGCGAGCAGTTCGACTGGTCGACCCTCGTCAACCACTACACCGAGGCGCACAACATGGCGTTGCAGCGGATCGGCGCCGCGCGGCAGGGGCACCTCGATGTACGCATGGTTTAGAGGTCGCGCCGCGGGTGCAAACCCGGGCTATCCGTTGCGAAAGGCCCACACGGTCAGGCCCGCCTGCATCAGGCACAGCGCGCCGCGTGCGACGCGGTGAGACGTTCTTGTTCCCCCCTGATCGCGAACAATCAGTACGCAGGTCATCAACACCATCGGTTCGTAATATCGGGGCCAGGCGAGGTTGACCGCGGCATTGGACGCGATGAAGCCGGCAATCGCAGCACCCCAGACGAACCATGGCCGGCACATCGCCAGCAGCAAACCGACGCAGCCGCCTCCGAGACCAGCCAGGATCGTGATCAGCACCGACCGTTCGCCGGCGGTTCCGAGGAGGGCGGCGAGATTCCAGAGGCCGGACCATCGGCCGTCGGCGAAGCTGTAGGTCGTGGGGCCGATGAGCGAATGGACCAGTCCCACCGCCACCCCGGCTAGAGCCGCGAGCCATTGTTTGGGCCCGACGGGCAACCTTGCGATCGCCAGCGGAGCGAGAAGCCCGAAAGTCGCCAGGATCATGGTGATCGCCGCCAGGTTGACGCCTTGGGCAGGCTTCGCCCAGGGCTGACTGGAGGGGGCGAGGCTTCCCCATAGTTTGTAGAAGTAGAACAGCAGTGCCGCAGCGGGCACACAGCAGAGCCCGGCGATCAGCGCCCGTTTGAACGCGCTGGCCCGACCGCCGCCCCCTGAGGGTGCGGCCGTCATCGCCGCGGCGACCAGCGGGGCGGCCGCCCAGATGTAAATCTGCCGAACCATCACCGTCGCGGACAGCAGGATCCCCCCAACCACCGCCGATCGGCCGGACCATCGACAATCGATCGCCAATACGAGGACCAGAAGCAGTCCCCACCAACTCAGCGTGTGCGGCACAACATACACGCCCGAGGGAAGGATGTACTGCGACCAGGCGAACGGAAGGCAGAGCAGGACAACGTCCCAGGTCCCCATGCGTCGTCCCGAGGCCGCCCAGGCGAGCGTGCCGACAAGGCCCGCGGTGATCAGCAGCGTGGCCCAGCGCATTGAACCGACGTCGCCGCCGAGTTTCACGACCGCCGTCATCAACAGGTGATAACCGGGCGTCATCGCCGCGGGGTAGCTGCTGAGATCGACCGCAGGCCACTGGCGGGCGAACTGCCGGATGGTGGGAAGGTGGTATTCGTTCTGGTCGGCGGCGGCGGCGGTCCGCTCGATGCCCGAGGCGATCAGCACCGCGGCGGGAATGAGGAATGCCAGCACGACCGCCGCGGTTGCGGCGACCCGCTGGCGCGTAGGTCGGTCGGCAGGATTGAGCATCGTCGCGGACGAATCGTCGTCGGTGAAAAGGACAAGGGCAAGCCGATCGCCTGCCCTTGTCATGGATTCACTTTGGTCCGGTGCGATTACTGTTCCGGTGAGATCGTCGCCGTGCTCTTGGGGAGCAGGCTCGGCGGGGCGATCTCGGCGGCGTAGGCGGTGTACAGGCCGCGGGCGTCGATGATCTCCACCGAGGACGGCGTAATCACCTTGAAGTTAAAGCGGGGATCGGTCTTGATCTCCCCGCGAACTCCGACGAACTGCCCGTCGCCGCCGGCGATCTTGGTATCGGTCGCCCAGACGTAAGCGAGCGTGCGGCCGGTTTGCGGGTCGGTCAGACGGAAGATCGGCGTGCGGGCGACCTGCAGGCTGCTGGGACGAATCGTCCCGACGGCCGTGTACGACCGAACCTCAGACTGCCTGATCCGGTCGCGAATCTCGACCTGTTCGGCCTGCTGGGCCTGCAGCTTGCCACCCGCGTCTTTGCGGGAGGCCTGCACGGTCAGCAACTGTTCGCGGGACTCGGATCGGACCTTCAACGTTTGCAGACGGGCCTCGGCGATGCGGCGGGTCATCTCGGTCGTGCCGTCGGCACCGGCGACCTGCTCGTAGCCGGCCGTCAGCTCCGCCAGCGGCTGTTCGGTCAACGGGAGCTGGCTGGCAGCGGTGAACTCCTGTTCGAGCGACTGCAGCTTGGCAATCGCTTCGGCCGGCGACAGCGGACGGGCGGCGGCCAGCGGGTTCACCGGACGCGGGGCCGGCTCGGTCGGCACGGCTTCGGCAGGCACCGGCTCGATCAGCTTCGGCTCCGCATCGGCCGTTAGCGTTGGACGGGTGGCGGGGGCGGCCGGCACCGATGCATCCGGCGGCACGACGGCTTGTTCCGACTTGGGGATCAGGACCGCCGGCGTTTCAGGTGTCGGGGCGGCAGGGGCGGGAACGGCCTCAGGGGCGGCCTTCTCTGGTGCCGCCGCGGGCGTGGCTTCGGCAATCGCGACCGGCGCCACTGGCTGCACCTGGCCGGTCGCCGTGACGACGACCTGCTGTCCCGGCTTGACTGCGTCGGTCGCAACGTACAGGTAAGCACCGATCGGCGGCTTGATCTTAAAGTACTGCTCTTCCTCGCCGATGATCTCGACCGGCTCACCCTTTTCGAGCTTGGCCTGCGTCACCCACATCACCGGCTGCAGCGAACTGCCGGCCCGCACGATGAGTTGCGAGGTCGCCTTGCCCTGCTTGCCGTCGCCATGCACCTGCACGAACGCCTTCTGAACGTACGAGAAGCTGCCGCCGGGCGGGAGAATCTTGAGCCAGTTGTTCTTGGAGCCGACGACGATCACCTTGGCACCGGCGTCCAGCTTGGTGGTCGGGTAGAAGTTGTCGCCGGGGAGCGACCGGACGAATTCCGGGCGGGTCAGAACGCCTTCGAACTGGAACTTGCCGTTCTCGACGTCAGGCTGGACGGCTTCGGTAGACGTCTGGGCGGAAACGCTCAGGATAGGGCCGAACGCCGGAACGACCAGCACCGCCGCGGCAAACGCGACACTGCGGGAAAGCCGGGAAATCGACGACAGGGAACGCCGGGAAAGAGCGGCCATGAGGGCACCTCCATGTGCATTGGCCCGACCGACGACAGCAGCCGGACGCGTGAACTGATGGCGGGGCGCGAACGCGGCCTCCCGCTCAGCCGCAGGGGCAGATAAGCCCTCGCGGTGGATTGGTCATACCAGATCGGGAAAAAAAGTAAAGAATTTGGCCGACAACGATCGAGAACTCCGGAACTCGGTAGTGCAGCCAAAGAGCCGCGCACGAAGTAAGCGGGTCCGGCGGGTCCCGGCGAGCGCGAAGGTCGGGTCAACGGCGGTAGTCCGGCCAATCACTCCACATGCGGTTGCTCGACTACGTCACAGTACGCCAGGCGGAGTAAGATCGTCGGCGGCTCGACCATGCACCATCGACGGCTCATCTTCGTGATCCTGATCGCGTGCACGTGCGCTGCGGCGACCAGGCCCTCGACGCAGCCGGCTACCCGGCCTGCCGGCTCCACCGGAGATCCGGCCCTCGACTTTCTGCTCGAAAGCGCCTCCGACCTCGCGCGGACGCCCACGACACTGCCTTCGAAGCCGCCATCGACCAGGCCCGCCAACCCTTTCACGGATGGCCGCAAGAACGCCGGTGTTCGCCCCGGCGTGATCCATCTTTCCAACGGTCAGAAGATCCGCGGCAAGATCGCCACGACGCAGGGCAAGCCCCTGCGCGTCTGGGTGGAGAAGGACAAGGACTATCACGACGTCGCGTTTGAATCGATCGCGTCGGTCGATGCCACGCTGCTATGGGAGCGCGACGAGAAGGAGTGGCGATTTCGCGAAAGCGGCAGCGACGTGAAAATCTACAGCGGCAAGACCTATCCCCTTCGCGAACTCCAGTACACGCTGACCCTGACTGATGGCAACCGGGTCGAGGGTGGCGTTGTCGCGCCGCTTGACGTGCAGACGAAAGATGGACGCTTCACATTCGTATTGAATAAGCGGCAGAAGGGGGAAGTTGGTCAGTCGCTGAAAGACCTTGTTTACCCGGTGCGCGTGGAACTGGAATGAGCATGCCCTGTGTCTTCGAGGGGTCATTCCATTTGATGTGCACCAAAGCGTGCACCTGCGGAGCGACCGCCAATCGGTCATGGCCGCGGGTCGGTTAGCGGCGGGATCGGGTGCGATGGCACTGACACCGCCGGCTCGTGACGTTCCTTCACCAGCAGTCCCGCGACGACCGCCGCCAGTACTGAAACCGCGGCGCTAACCCACAGTCCTATGTCATAGTTGCCGTAGCGCTCCTTGATCTGCCCCATCATGTTCGGCCCGATGAACCCGCCGATCAGGTTGCCGAACGAGTTGATCATGCCGATGCCCGCGGCGGCGGCGGTGCCTGTGAGAAAGCGGCTGGGCAGCGCCCAGATCGGCCCGAGGGTGCTCCAGATGCCGGCGGCGGCGATGGACAGGCCGACGATCATCGTAATCGGGGTATGCGCCATCGCGGCGATCGCGTAGCCGCAGGCGCCGCCTAGCGCGAACAGGACAATGGTGAGCGTTCGTTTGCCCGTGTGATCGGCCCACCAGCCGGCGACCGACATCGTCACCGCCGCCGCGAAGAACGGGATCGCCGACAACGCCCCGATCGGTGCCGTGCTGCCGGGTGCGAGGGTGATCTTGATCAGTGAAGGCGTCCAATAGTTGATCACATAAAACCCGAAGATGACCGTGCCGTAGAGCAGGCACAGAATCCAGACCCGCGGGTCGCCGACAGCGTGCATCAGGCTGTGCTTCGTATGCCCCATCGCGGCGTGATCCGTGGCCAGTCGGTTGAGCAGAACACGCTTCTCATCCGCCGAAAGCCAGCGGGCCTGCTCGGGCCTGTCGGTCAGGAAGAAGAGAATTCCGAAGCCGAGAATGACCGAAGGGATGCCTTCCAGCAGGAACAGCCATTGCCAGCCGCGCAGGCCGAAGTGGTCGATCTGCATCAGCACGTCCGCCAGTGGCCCGCCGACGACACCGGACAGCGCCGTTGACGTCAGGAACAGTGCTGCCGCCCGGGCCCGCTGCTCGGCGGGAATCCAGTAGGTCATGTAGAGAATCATGCCGGGGAAAAACCCGGCTTCGGCGATGCCCAGAAGCAGGCGCAGTCCGTAAAAGTGCCAAGGCTCCTTCACGAACATCATCGCGACTGAAATCAGCCCCCAGGTCACCATGATCCGGGCCATCCAGAGCCGGGCACCGACCTTCTCCATGATCAGGTTGCTCGGCACTTCGAAAATGAAATACCCGATGAAGAAGATGCTCGCGCCAAGGCCGTAGATCGCGTCGTTGAACTTCAGGTCCGTGCTCATCTGCAGCTTGGCGAACGAAACGTTGACGCGATCGAGATAGTTGAACAAATACAGGAAGCACATCAGCGGGATGAGCCGCCAAAGCACCTTGCTGACCGTTCGGCGGGTCAGGACTTCGTCCGCTGTCGAGGCGTAGTCGAGCGTTGGGTGCGTCATGAGGTTCGATCTCAAAGCTTGCGATGTGGCACGTTGCTGCGTGCAGGGAGTACCTGTCAGCATACTCATCTGTTGCTTGACGCACCCGCGGTAGCAGGCACACTCGGTGCGTGGACGGACCGTGTCCGTTTTCGTGAACCCAGGATCGCCGCCCATGATCCGCCGAATCACGCTCGAAAACTACATGTCGCACGCCCACACCGTCATCGAGCCGGCGGCCGGGCTCACGGTATTGGTCGGGCCCAACAACTGCGGCAAGTCGGCGGTCCTCTCGGCGATCCAGTCCGTCTGCGGCGAAACCTCCAGCGACTACATGGTCCGCCATGGCGAGAAAACCGCCCGCGTCACCATCGAAACCGACGACGGCCACACCATCGTCTGGCAGCGCAAGGGGGGATCGACCAGCTACACCATCGACGGCACCGACATCCACCGCGTCGGCCGGGGCCGTAACGGACTGCCGGACGACCTGCACACCCTGCTGCGGATGCCGCTGATCGAATCCCCGAGCGGACGCAAGTTTCAGGTCCACTTCGGCTCCCAGAAAGAGCCGATCTTCCTGCTCGACAGCGATTCGGACCTGGCGGCATTCTTTTCCAGTTCGGCCGAGTCGGAACGGCTGATGGAAATGCAGCGGCGGCACAAGTCGAAGGTCACCAGTCGCCGGGCAGAGCAGCGGGCCATCGAGGCCGACCTGGCCCGGTTGGGCGGAAAACTGGCCTCGCTGGAAAAGCTCGAAGACCTCACGCCCGGCGTGCAGAAGGCCGAGGCCGATCACCGGGCGCTCCTGGAGGCCGATCGCGCATTCAAGATTCTGAAGGACCGGATCGACCGCCTCGACCGGCTCTCGCGGCAGGCACAACGCCTCTCGGCCGAGCTGGCCGCGACGAACGAACTTCAGCCGCCGCCGACGCTAGCCGACCCGGCGCCGCTGGCGGCGACGATCGCCGACATGGATCGCTGGCGGCACGACCTTTCTTTGCGGCAGGCGGAGCACGAGGCGCTGGCAACGCTGCAATCGCCGCCGGCAGAGCAGGACCCCGCCCCTCTGGCAGCGGTCGTCGCGGCGATAGGTCGTTCGAGCGACGAGGTCCGGCGCTGGTCGGCATCCGCGAGCGCACTCGAGGGGCTTTCGGAGGTCCCCGCGCTGGCGGACCTTCAACCGCTGGAATCGCTCGGCAGGTCGATCCGGGAGGCACAGACCCGCCTGGCCGCTGCGCAGAACATTGCTGCGGTTCTCGAGCCGCTGGCGGATGTTCCGAGCGTTGCCGATTTGACGCCTTTGGAGACAACGCTGCTACACTTGGGGAAGACCGCGGCACAGTTGCACGCCGCGGAAGCCGACCTCGTCGCGGCCGAGAACGCCGTGGCCGGGGTCGAGGCGGAGATCGTTCGGTTCGTGACGCAGCACCCGCTGTGTCCGACATGCGGCGGGCCATTGACGGCCAGCCATGTGATGCACGGAGGCTTGGACCATGGCGAAACGTAAGGTTTCGAAGTCGACGCAGGTATCACAACCCACGGAAGAACTTTTCGCGCCACGCGAAGCAAACGATCGTGACGAGTCTCCCGTAGTCGCACACGGCAGTGTGCCCGGATCAATCGACGCCGGGCACGCTCACAAGAACGACGATCTCGATTTGGCGGACATCCCTCCTCGTAACCACGGCGGGCGACCCCGACCCGCTGTCGCTCCGACCTCCGACACCACATGGGGCGACCCGCGCTCACGCGCCCCAATCGACCTTCCAGACCCGCTCGACGACTTCGAGTTCCCGCCCGAACTGCAACTGCCGTCGATGGAAGACCTGCTGACGCCCCCCGCGCTACGGGAAGTGGCACCCGCGATCGATGCTCCGCCCGCGCCACCAGCACCCACGGTCGTCGAAACGCCCACGCCGTTGTCTGAGCGTACCCGCGAAGACCCGGATGCTTCGACATCGCAGCACGAGAATCCGGGTCTTCGGAGTACCTCAGACGCCGGCGTTCGGATGCGCGATCCGAGTATTGATGATGTGCGGCTCGCGGAACTCCCGGCAGTCGATGTGCCAGAGTTTGCACCACCGCAGTCGGCAGCGCCGGTGTCCTCGCCCGCCAGTGCGGCGGAGCCGGAAATACTCATCGAACCCGAACCACAACTAGCAGACGTGCCCGCCCGTGCTCCCGGCTCTCCTACGCAGAGCGCCCCTGTCTCCGCCTGGGCCGGCGTGCTCTTCATCGGTGACCTTCACCTCGCCCACCGCGTGCCCGGCTTCCGCCGGGATGACTACCCCCGGGCAATCCTGCAAAAGCTCCGCTGGGCGATCGAGTACGCCAAGGCCGAACGCCTGCTCCCGGTCCTGCTCGGCGACCTGTTCGACTTCCCGCGCGACAACGCCAACTGGCTGCTCGTCGAACTTCACCACCTTCTGGACCCGCAAACGCCGGCGATCTACGGCAACCACGACTGCAAGGAGAACACGCCCGGCGAGCACGACACCGTCTCGATCCTGGTCGCGTCCGGTCTGCTTCGGCTGCTGTCGGCCGAACACCCCTGGACCGGCGTCATGAACGGGTGCCGCGTTTTCATCGGCGGAACCTGCTGGGGGCAAAAGATCCCCTGGACGTTCGACCGCGAAGCCGTCGCCACCGCCGCACGTTCCGGCGAGCCGTCGTACGTTCTCTGGGCGACGCACCACGACTTGCGCTTCCCCGGATTCGAAGAGGCCGGCCGGATGGATTGCCGCGAGGTCAAAGGGGTGGACCTGATCGTCAACGGGCACATCCACCGCGAATTGCACGATGTCGCGACTGGCCGAACCCGCTGGATGAACCCCGGCAGCCTTTGCCGGATCGCGCGGTCGGACGCATCCCGCGAGCATGTGCCCGGCGTTCTGCGGGTGGATGTCTCCACCGAGGGCCTGGCGTATCGACGCGTCACCGTGCCGCACCTGCCGTTCGACGAGGTATTCCATCCCGACGTCGAATCGGAGCCCGTCGAAGTGCGACAGTCGCTCTTCATTCGCGACCTGGAAAAGCTGCAATCCGTCCGCACGACCGCGGGCGTTGGCCTGCGGGAGTTCCTTGCGTCCAACCTCGACCAGTTCGAGCCGGCGGTGTCGCAGGAGATCCGCCTGCTCGCCGAAGAGGTACTCGCGTAGGGTCCGCCTTGGCGGACGCGTGTCTTTGGCGGACGCGACGGGCTCGGCGAACGAGGCTTCGCGTCCGCCAAGGCGGACCCTACCGACGGGGCCTCGCGTCCGCCAAGGCGGACCCTACAATGCCCTGATGGCACGCGAAACGACCAGGCCGGCGCTCGACATCGAGGCACTCAAGCAGCAGCACAAGCAGCTCGACACCCGCCGGACCACCGCCCGGGCACACCTCGCCGCGGCCCGGAAGCAGCTCGAAGAACTCAGCGCCGAAGCACGCAACGCCTACGGTACCGACCACCTGGATGAGCTTCGCGCCAAGCTGCTGGCATTGCGCGCCGAGAACGACCAGAAGCGAACGGCGTATCAGCGGCACCTCGACGAGATCCAGGCCAAACTCGCGGAAGTCGAAAAGGGGTTTGGCGGCGAATGACCTGCTGCTGCGTGCGCGGCTCTTCACAAAGTGACATCCGCGGAGACCGCGCCTAAGCCTCGACAGTCATCATGCCACGCCGCCGCACCACGCGCAAGTCGCCGGGCAGGTTAAGCCGTGACGGCGTCGCGGCGTCGTGGCACATCGCCAGCAGCGACGACACCTGTGCCGGCGCGACCTCGTCGGCGGGAACGCCCCGGGCTTTCAGCCATTGCGCCGCGACGGCGCGGGCGATGATCTCCGGCAGATCGGCCAGCTTGCGGGTCGCCAGCGTCTCGGTCGGCGGCGGCAACTGCCCACCAACCCACTCGTCCAGATCGCGACAAACGTTGGCAATCCGCAGCAGGCGGGGGGCCAGATCACAGTTGCCAGCGAGCGCCGCCCGAACGCGATTACGGGCATAATCGCCGGTGGCGTTGCTGGCGTCTTCCCGCCAGGATTGGCCGACGCTGTCCAGGTGGTGCCGCAGGGCCTGCCGGCGCACGGCCAGCAGCGGCCGTCGCAGCACGACACCGGCGACGACCGCACGCGGAGCCATCGCCGCCAGCGCCGGGTAGCCGCCGCCCCTCAGCAGCCGAAGCAGCACCGATTCGGCCTGATCGTCGGCGTGATGTGCCAGCAGCACGCCCTGCAGGTTCTGGGCCTCGACCGTCCGCCGGTAAAGTTCGAGCCGCAGGGTGCGGTAACGCGCTGAAGGATTGCCGGGAAGTGTCTCCCGGTCGATAGGCGGGAGAGATTCCTCCAATCGCTCGCGGGTGGTGATCGTCGAAGCCAGGCCGAGCCGGCCCGCCAGTGCTGCAACGAACGCCGCGTCATCGTCGCTGTCGCGGCCGCGTGTCTGGTGGTTGAGATGGATGACGTGCAACGAAAGATCGCGCCGTTCGGCCGACAGACGCAGCATGGCAACGCTGTCGGCCCCGCCGCTGACGGCAACACCCCAGCGTCCCGGCTCGACGGCCGCGATCGCCGCCGTGGGCGTGAGAAATTCGGCATCGGTCGAGCTCATCGAAGGTTCGCTGGCCGTCCCGTCTTGCCGGTGGCAGAAGCGATTGGGCGCGGACCGCGGTCACGTCCGTCGCCCTGGCACTATTTCACGTCCACCTTGGCCGGGCTGGCGTAGTCGTGCCAGAGCCGCTCGATGAGTTTCGCGTCGGGTTCGCCGTCGCCGACAATGAAGCGGTACTTCATCACGTAAGGCTTGCCCGGTTCGATCGCCATGTCGCCGAGCATCTGCGGGGCGAAGCAGGCGAAAGGCTCTTTCGGGTGCAGCCGCACCGGCTGCGGGAAGCGGAAGTTTTCCGGCGAGCAGAGGACGGCGGTGTATACCGCCTTGCCGTCCACCTTGCCCGACTGAATGAGCCAGCGGGCGCGGGTGTCGTTGCCGTCGGCGCGATTCTTGCCTTCGGACGTCAGGTATTGGCTGTTAGCTTCGCCGTCCCACTGTCGGTTGCCGCGCAGACCCAGCCCGCCGTAATGGTACTTAGGCAGGTTCAGCGGGCTTTGGCCGGCGGTGGTCTGCGTGGACTGGAAGTCGAACACGTGATACGCCGCCTTGTCGCCGCCGACGGCATAGGCGTCGACCTGCCAGGTTTCGTTCAGCGCCGGCTTGGGTTCGGGCTTGGCTGTCAGGTCGATAAACCGGTGCGTCGTGGTGAATCCCGCGGCGACTCGGCCCGACCAGGTCTTGTCGAACGCCACAAACTCCACGGTTCCGGTCTTGCCGCCCATGTTCCAGAAGTCGGGCTTGCGGCCTTCGAACTCGGTCTTGGTCCACGGCGACCAGACGCCATGATGGTGCTTGTGGTTCGGCGGATAGTCGTCCGTCGTCGCGACGCCGGCGGGCGTCAGCAGGGGGTGGATGTATCCGCCGCGGGCGTATTGCGGTTCAAAGCCGGCCGGCAGCGGCGTCTTCTCACCGCGATAGACGAGCACGTCGTTGACGCCGACTTTGACGGCGATCGCGCCGTCTTTCTGATTGGCGGTTGCCTTGTCGGGCGGCGCTTCCGACCGCTTGATCATCAGCACGTTGTAGGTCCGCGACTGACCTGCCTTGAGTTCGGGGACGACGAAGCAGGCCCGCCCGTCGGGGCGAATCTGCAGCGGCAGGGTCGGGCCTCCGTCGGCGGCGGCAAGCTCCGGATAGCTGCCCGCCGACGCCGGGTCGGTCATGAAGCTGACAACAGTATCGGTGCGGTCGATGTCGCCGGCATGGACGATGATGGTGCCGGGGTGTTTGACAACGTCAGCGGCTGCTGGTGCGGCAATTCCTGCCCAGAGTGCGAGGCACGAGACGGTGATAGCGAACGCGGATTGAAGTCGTTTCATGGCGATTCTCGCAACGGTGACTTGACGCAGCGAAGCGTCGATTGACGTGCTCCGGAAGTCAAGACGAAACCGAGGAATCGTGACGCCGGTGTCTGAGGTACTCCGAAGACCCGGATTCAGGACGTCCACCTCGAAACCATCCGGGTCTTCGGAGTACCTCAGACACCGGCGTTTTCCTCGTTCGTCGCCCGGGTGCACGCGCGATCGAGAGATCACATTCCCGTTGCCCGCGTTTTCCGGCAGGTGTAGACTCCAGTACCGTTGTTCGATGACCCGGCCACTTTACGGTTGCCGGGCCTGTCGTATTCGTTCCCACGACCAGACACTCCGAGGACACGCATGTCGATCGAGACCCCCGCGTCGGCTCCCGCCGCTTCGCCCGCCGCCGAACGCAAGCTCACGCTCCACGACTTCCTGCGGACCGCGATCAAGATCAACGCCTCGGATATCCATCTGCAGGCCGGCAGCATTCCCATGCTGCGGGTGGACGGTCGGCCCAAGTTCCTCGATTGCCCGGCACTCTCCGACGACACGATGAAGGCGATCGTCAAGCAGATCATCGACCGCCAGCAGGAACCGACCGAGAAGCAGCACCTGCTCGATCACAAGGGCGCGGTCGACCTGGCGTACCAGTTCGAGAACGTCGCCCGGTTTCGTACCAACATCTTCCACAGCCGTGAACGCTACGCGATCGTCATGCGCAAGATCGTGACGAAGATCCCCAACTTCGGCGACCTGAGCCTGCCGCCACAGATCGAAAAGTTCGCCGAGTTCCACCGCGGTATCGTGATCGTGTCGGGCACGACCGGTTCGGGCAAGTCCACCACGCTTGCGGCGATCATCGGCAACATCAACAAGAACCGGGCCGAGCGGATCATCACCGTCGAAGACCCGATCGAGTACCAGCACGAAAACGCGATGTCGCTCATCAGCCAGGTGGAGGTCGGCGCCGACAGCGAGAGCTTCGAGTACGCCCTTCGCGCCATGATGCGTCAGGACCCGGACGTGATCCTGATCGGCGAAATTCGAGACTCGGCGAGCATGACGATCGCGCTGCGTGCCGCCGACACGGGTCACCTGGTCTTCACCACCGTCCACGCCACGAATGCCCCGATGACCATCGAGCGCTGCGTGTCGCTGTTCGACGAGAACCAGAAGGAACTCCAGCAGACGCAGTTGGGCCTGAACCTCAATGCGATCGTCTGTCAGCGACTGGCCAAGAAGCGGGACGGCAAGGGCCGCGTGCCGGTCGACGAGATCATGATGGCCACCCCGCTGGTGCGCAAGCACATCATGGAAGGGGAGTTCGAGAAGCTTAAGAGCGCCGTCGGCAACCGCGAATCCGGCAGCCAGAGCTTCGACCAGCACCTGACGGAACTGTTCAACAAGCAGATCATCGACGTCGGCGAAGCCAAGCGGCTGGCGACGAACGTCGACGCGCTGAACCTGGCGCTGCGCGGCATCAGCAACAGCGATACGAAGCTGCGGTGAGGTTGGTTGGTTCCTCGTGCACGCCGCACTCGCGCGGGGCGATTCACGTCCGCGCCGGTTAGCCGCGACGCGGAGCGGAGCGCGACCGCGAACCCGCGCCATGCGGATCGGACTTGCGGACACACCTGCGCGGGGTGAAACGCGCTCCGCTTTGCGTCGCGGCTACTGAGCGCTGGATAAGTTTAGCGCGAGTTCCGCGCCTTCGAAGCACGAGCGGAGCAACGCCTGATTGCCGCCTACGTCGTCCAAGTGTCGCTTGGCCTCGGCGTGAAGTTTCTCCAACTCCCCAATCGTGTGGTTCGCCATCCGGTGGTACTTCGTCAGGCTCCATACGCCTTCCACCGCATTGAGCTGCGGCGCGTAGGTCGGCAGATAGTGCAATCTTAAACGCGGGTACTCCGCCGCCAGTTCCTTCACGATTGGCGACTTGTGTGCCGAGAGGTTGTCCCAGACCACATCGATCGTTTTGTCAGGATACTCGACAAGCACGCGGTGCAGGAACGCCGCCGCCTGCTCGCCGCGGACGTAGCTGTCGGGATGGAAGTCGCACACGAGATCGATCTTCGCCGTGGCGGCGTGCAAGACCACGGCCCCCAGCACGCTGACTTTCTGCTGCCGCCGATTGCGGTAGGCGACGACCGGCGTCTGAGCGATCGGGGCCCAAGTCTTCTTGACGTTCGGCGTCATCATGAAGCCGACCTCGTCGGCCATCAGAATCACTCCGCCGGACTCGATACTTTTTTTAGAAGTTCCGGCCAGAACTCCGCCCGCCAGGCGGCCACCTTCACCGGGTCGTGCTCGCGTGCCCGACGTTGGGGCTTCTGATGGGAAAAGCCCATGTCTTTCAGCATGACGCCGATGTGGTCGTGGTGGTACTTCACCTGGAACTCACGCTCGATCAGGTCGGCGATCAGCTGTTGGGTCCAGAGATACTTGTCGAATCCGCACTCCCTGGGCGTCTTGAGCAGCAACCCGGCAAGAGTCTTACGCTGGGCCTCATTCAGCCGCGACGGGCGTCCGGGTGGTTTGCGCGACACCAGTGCGTCACGGCCGCCCTTGCGGTATGCCCGCCGCCAGGCTCGGACGGTCTGGTCGTCGACCCCAAGGTCTTTGGCGATTTCGGCCGGCTCGCGATCCTGCTCGAACATGTTGGCCGCGATGCTCCGGACCCGATCCCACTCCTGGCGTGTTCCTTTCTTTCGCATGGCGCGGATTTACCATCGATCCGCAGAGGGCGCAAGGGGTTGCGCGCTATGAAAATCTAGCGGTCAGTAACCGGTTAATCAGGTATCCGGTCCGCCCGGTGCACTCCACCCCGATGCACAGCACCCACCTCACTACTTCGCCGTCAGCGGCTTCTTACCCGTCTCGGCGCGGATCTGATTGGCAGCCGTCCACCAGGCGTGCTCTTCTCCCAACAGCTTGATGACGGCGGTCGTGGTGACGCCCAGATTCGCCGCGACGGCCGACGGGCTGCCGGCCGTCGCTTTGAGAAGGTCGAGCGCCAGACCGCCCGCCGCCCCGTACAGGTCGTGGCGGTGCGAGACGGCGATGCGGTTTCCGGCGCGGATCGTCAGGAACCAGTCCGGCGGGGCGAACGTTTCCAGCGCGATCGGCTCGCGCAGGTCGGCTGCCATCTTCACGCGCAGCCGTCGGATGGCGTGAAGCGTGTTGAGCTCGGTCGATCGGCACTCGGTCGCCGTCACCAGCACGCCGCTGGCGACATGTACGATCCGCACCGCGTTGGAGGTCTTGTTCCGCTTCTGCCCGCCGGGCCCGGAGCCGCGGTAGTGGTCTACGCGGCACTGGGCCAGCAGGGCGGCGTCGGTGAGGAAGCGGTAAGGCATTGGGTTGTGGAATGACGAATGACGAAACGCGAATGACGAATGAAGCTTCAAAAGACAATGACCACGGACCCTGGCGGCGGTCGGCGGGAGGATCTCAAATCTCCAATCTCAATTTTGAAACTTGAGATTTGAGACTTCATTCGCCATTCGAATTTCGTCATTCGTCATTCCCCCGCTCATACATCACACAGCTTCACCGCCGCCGCCAGCGATGCCAGCGGCTCTTTGCTCCTGGGGATGAACTCCTGCCCCAGCCACCCCTGATAGCCGGTCGCGAGGATGGCGCGGATGATCGGCGGGTAGTTCAGTTCCTGCGTGTCGTCCAGTTCGTGCCGGCCAGGCACGCCGGCGGTGTGGTAGTGGCCGATGTAGTCCTTGTGCTTCGTCAACGTCGCGATGACGTCGCCTTCCATGATCTGCATGTGGTAGATGTCGTAGAGCAGTTTGAATCGATCACTTCCGACGGCCTTGGCGAGCTTCACACCCCATTCGGTGTGATCGCACATGTAGTCCTTGTGGTTCACCTTGCTGTTGAGCAGTTCCATGCAGATGGTGACTTTCTTCTGCTCGGCCAAGCCGACGACCTGCTTCAGCGCCTCGGCACAATTCCTAATGCCCTCTTCGTCGTCCATCCCGCCACGGTTACCGGAGAAGCAGATGACATTCGGGTAGCCGGCCTCGGCGGATTTTTCGATGCCGTCGCGAATGCTGCCGAGGCAGGATTCCCAGTTTTCCTTGCGGTTCAGCCCCTTCTCGATCGAGTGGCTCGGGGTCATCGTGCCGACCAGGTTGTATTTCTTGAGCGTCGGCCAGTCCGAAGGCTTCACCAGGTCGATCCCCTTACAGCCGGCTTTGACGGCCCCGATGCACATGTCTTCCAGCGACAGCTTGCCATAACACCAGTGACAGACGCTCTGGCGAATGTTTCCCTTGAGCGCCGGCGCGTCGGCCTCGGCGAACGCGGTCGCGGCTGGTGCGGCGACGGCGATTGCGGCGGCGGCGGTCAGGAGCTGTCGGCGAGAGATGGGGTCGTGCGGTTGGCGGGTCATGGTCGGCCTCCGGGGTGAATGTCAGACGACAGGGAATTGCCGGCGTGGATTGTCGAATGTGCACTACGGAATGTCGAGCGTCGATTGTCGATCGACATTCCAATGCCGGTGCGGCGGCGACGCCTGTGCTACAAAGTGGTCCGTCGGTAGACTTCGCCCCATGGACACGCCGCCGCCGCTGCCGAATCCGTCCGTCGCCACTGCCCCCATGCCATCCCGGCCGATTCCTGCCACCACCGGCGGACCCAAGCGGTGGCCGGGGCTGCTCGTGCTGGCGTTGATGGTCGCCTATTTCCTGCCGCTGTACGTCCGTCATGCGGTGTTCGCCGCCAACCCGGCAACGCTCAACGCCTCGGCCCGCCAGCAGTTCTGGCCGCTGATGCGCTACTACGACGATCAGTTGTTCCATTCCGATCCGATCGCCGATTACTTCATGGCGTCATTCCCGATCGGGTTCAAAGCGGTCTACATGACGCTCGGTTCGCTCATCGATCCCCGGCTGCTCGGGCGGATCCTGACCTACGTGCTGTTGGGGGTAACAGTCTGGGCGGCCGCGCGGGCGGCAAGGCGGATTCGCGGCCCGGCCGCCGGCTGGGGCGCCGCCGCCCTCTGCCTGGGCGCAACGCTCTACCTCGAACGCATGACCGGCGGACTACCCCGGGCGTTCGCGTTTCCGTTCCTGGCGGTGGCGATGCTCGCGCTGGCCCGCGGCAAGCCGATCCTGATGGCCGTCGTCGTCGGGCTGTCGGCGGGGTTCTATCCGGTGGTCAGTGTGGTGTGCGGCCTGGCGCTGGCGGTCTGGCTGCTTTGCCTGCCGGCGACCGCCCGCGGGAACGCCGAGACCTGGAGCCTGGGCCGGCGTCTGGGGTTGATACTCATCGCGGCGTTTGTGGCGGCCGCTTTCGTGGTACCGACCATCTACGCGACCGACGAATGGGGCCCCGTGCTCGGCGCCGAAAGCGTGAAGGAATACCCGGAGATGGCCAAGGGGCCGTACCAGGTCGAAGATCGCTCGACCGGCTCATTCAGTCTGACCGCGCTGAAGAACTTCGTCGAAGCGCCGCTCGCCGGGCTGGGCGGGGCGTGGAACCCCGGCGACGCCGGGCTGTTGCTCGATATCAAGCAGATCGTGCTGATGGTGCTCGCCGCCGCGGGGCTTGCTGGCTTTATCCTGCTGCTCAAGCCCAGCCCGCCGGCGAGGCGCGTGCTGCTGCTGCCGGCGATGGCGGTGGCGGCGTATGTGCTGTCGGCTCTGGCGGCACCGCGGCTTTACCTGCCGGCGCGCTATCAGCTGTACCCGATGGCTATCGCGGCCCTTGTCATCGTGCCCGCCGGCATCGCCCACCTCGCGACGGTCATTGTCACACACACCGATCAACGGCGGACACAGGCGCTGGTCATGGCCGCGGCGGTCGGGCTGTTCGTCCTCATCTTTGCCGGCTACCGAATCAAGCCGCAGTTCGGTCCCGGCGAACTGGCAACCGCGGGCCTGGACACCACCCTGAACGACCACCACGAAGCGTACCGGTTCATCCGGGCGCTGCCGCCGCGATCGATGGTTGCCGGCTGGCCGGCGGAACTGGACGGCGTGCAGTACCTGACGTCGCAGGCAGCCCTGGCGACGCGCGACGGGCACCAGACCTTCCATCGCAAGTACGCCGACATCATGCGCAAACGCGTGCAGGCGGTGATCGACGGCCTGTATTCGCGTGACCCGGCGGCGCTGGTCCGCCTTCGCGACGAGTTCGGGGCAACGCACGTGATCGTCAGCAGCGATCTGTACGGCGCGACCGCGCCGAGCTATTTCCCGCCGTTCGACGGATATGCGAAGAAGGCGCGTGAGGCGCTGGGCACCCATCAGCCGGCCGCGCGGTCCGAGGCCGATCGCGCAGCGGTCTTTTCGGACAAGGATTGGGTGATTTTGGATTTGAACCGGATTCGATGAAACGGGTGGAGTGCAATGCGGAATGCGGAATGCTGCGGTGATACGATCCTGAAAGGGAAATGACCGAATGCGCTCTTCGGCCTGAAAGGCCGGGATCGCTCAGACCAGGGCAACGCCCTGGGTCGTCGGGCGAGCTTGTGGCGGCCTGAAGGGCCGCGATCGTGCGTTGCGGAAGTTCGATATCGCGGACTTTCAGTCCGCGTCGCTCTCGATCATCGAGAACCCAGGGCGTTGCCCTGGGCTGAGCGATCCCGGCCTTTCAGGCCGAAGACGGCCGTGCATCGCCACGTCGTGGAATCGGCATCGGCGCGAGTCTTTGAGTGGGCATCGACGCCAGTCGTCGGAAACAATCCCACGCTCCACTCCGAGCAGGCTCGAAACTCACCGCAGTCGCTTGTGCCGTCGGCTCAGGGGCAGCTTGCTGCCCAGTCTTCTCGGCGGGGGCAGGGGGACTGCGGGGTGGTCGGTGACCGGGGCGGCGGGTGTCTGGGGCGATCCACCGCCATTGCCACCACCGCCGCCAAATCCACCACCGCCACCAAATCCGCCGGGCTTGCCTTCTTTCCAGTCGGCGGGCTGGGGATTGGGTTGCCAGCCTTCCAACTGTCCCTGGTGGATGACCATATTGATCAAGTTCTCCACCTTGGTCAGTTCCGGGCCCTGGCCGCGCGAAACAAACGTGTACGCCTTGCCCTTGGCACCCATGCGGGCGGTTCGGCCCACGCGGTGGACGTACACCTCGGGGTCGTCCGGCAGGTCGTAGTTCACGATATGGCTGATGTCGGCGACGTCGATGCCGCGGCTGGCCAGGTCGGTCGCGACCAGGATATCGAACTTGCCGGTGCGGAAGTTCTTCATCACCTTTTCGCGCTGGTTCTGGTTCAGGTTGCCGTGGATCTCGCGGCACTCGATGCCGTCGCCATGAAGCCGCTTGGCCAGCTTCTCGGCACCGTGCTTCGTGCGGCAGAACACGATCGCCAGGTCGGGGTTCTCGCGCTCCAGCAGCATCTTCAGCAGGCGGTACTTGTCCCACGGTTCGACCGCGAAGAAGAACTGTTCGACCTTCTCGACGGTCGGCTTGTCGTCGGCGCCGGGGGCGATCAGCTTTTCCGGGTCGCGCATGTACCGGCGGGCGAGGCGTTCGATCTCGTCGGATATCGTCGCCGAGACGAAGATCGTCTGGTGACCCGCGGCGACGGGTCCCTCGACGTGGTCGTCCTCGGCCTGCGGGGCCTTGCGGGACGGCTTGGTTTCTTTTCGGTCGCCGTCGCGATCGTTGCCGTCGCGATCACTGCCTTCACGATCGTCACCTTCCGCTGCCGCATCGTCGTCGTCGAAGTAGCCGGCCATCGCCTGGATGGGGCCGGAATCGCTTCGGGCGGATCGGTCTTCGCGCTGGTCGTTCTGGCGGTCGTCCCGATCGTCCTGCCGATAGCTGTTGTCGCCGCCGTCACCACCGTCGTCGGCCTGGCCTTCGCGGGCGTCGGGCGGGAGGCGGCGTTTCATGCCGCGGACGCGCGACAGGATGTTTCGAATGTCGTCGCGAAACCCGATGTCCAGCATCCGGTCCACTTCGTCGAGAATCACAAACCGGACGTTTTCAAATCGAATGATGCGGCGGTCGAGCAGGTCGATCACGCGGCCAGGCGTGCCGACGAGAATCTCCGGGCCGCTCTTGAGGAACTTCATCTGCGCGCTGATGCGCTGTCCGCCGTAGACCGCGACCACGCGGATGGGCGTGAACTGGGCGAGCCGCTTGAGCTCCGATTCCACCTGCACGCACAGTTCGCGCGTCGGCACGAGGATGATCGCCTGCGTGGCGACGCCACGGGTTGCCTTCTGCAACACCGGGATGCCAAAGGCGGCAGTCTTGCCGGTGCCGGTGCGGGCCTGGCCGAGAATATCCACCCCCGTCAGCGCGCGCGGGATCAGCAGTGCCTGGATCTCCGAAGGCGTGACAAACTTCGCCTCGGCCAGGCCGCGGAGGATGGAATTACGGACTCCGAGTGCGGCAAAAGCCTCGGGGACGGGCGGGTGTTCGGTTTTATCGCTCAAGTGGAGTGGGCCTCGTTCGTGTGCGTTTCTGACAGTGTACGGGAATCGGCAGGGATTTTCGATCCGCTGCGGTCTTTACCCGTCGGAGGCTCGGGATCTTCGCCTTGGGAGCAGCTCACTATTGGTCCGGCATGGAGGCGGCGAAGCCTGACCCCGGCGTGAGGGGCGCTACGTAAACCCCTGAAATAACAGGAATCTCTTGATGTCTTAATCAGTCGCTAGCGAAAGGCCGCGACGTTCTCGCCCCCGGCATCTCGGGGTCACCTAAGTGGGTTATTCAGA
The DNA here is from genome assembly GCF_015169395.1 of Humisphaera borealis. GTDB lineage: Bacteria > Planctomycetota > Phycisphaerae > Tepidisphaerales > Tepidisphaeraceae > Humisphaera > Humisphaera borealis. The sequence continues at coordinate 2,972,941 of NZ_CP063458.1, read as the reverse complement.
CTGATTGTTCAGAACGAAAGGGAAGAAACCATGCACCGCGCTCGCTTCGAGTCTCTTGAGACTCGCACGCTTTTCTCGGTCCCGACGCCGTCCAACGTCCTGGAGATCGCGCCCATCGGCACGTTCGTCAGCGGCAATACTGCCGTCGCGGAGATCATTGCCCATGATCCGGCGTCGCAGAAAGTGTTCAGCCTCAACGGCACCAACAATCGCCTGGACGTGCTGGACATCTCCGATCCGACCAACCCGACCAAGGTCTTTGAAATCTCGCTGTCGGCGTACGGGGCGGTTCCGAACAGCGTGGCAGTGAAAAACGGCGTCGTCGCGGTCGCGATGGAAGCCGGGCCCAAAACCGATCCGGGCAAAGTCGTCTTCTTCAACACCTTCGGCTCGTTCCTCAACAGCGTGAACGTCGGTGCCCAGCCCGACATGCTCACCTTCACCCCCGACGGCCAGAAGGTGCTCGTCGCCAATGAAGCCGAGCCCAATGTCGGCGACACCGTCAACCCCGACGGCTCGGTGAGCATCATCAACATCGCCGGCGGCGTGGCGTCGGCCTCGGTCACGACCGCAACCTTCACCGCGTTCAACGGGCAGGAAGCCAACCTGCGGCTGCAAGGTGTCCGCATCACCGCCGGCAAGGCCTTCTCGGTCGATGCCGAGCCCGAATACATCGCGGTGGCACCCGACGGCCTGACCGCCCGCGTGACGCTTCAGGAGAACAACGCGTTTGCCGTGCTGAACATCGCCACCGGCACGATTACCTCGATCCAGGCGCTGGGCCTGAAGGACTACAGCACCGGCACGCCGACGGTCACCACCTACGATTTCAACGAATCGACCCTCCCGTCGATCGGTACCACCCCGGCCGGGCAGAACCTCAAGCTCGGCGGCTTCTCGGGCCTGCACTTTGAAGGCATCGACGGCAGCACCGGCGAACTGAAGTTCATCGCCAACACGGACCGCGGCCCCAACGGCGAACCCAGCGACATCCTGCCCGGCATCGCCGGCAACGAGCGGCCGTTCGCCCTGCCCAACTTCCAGCCCCGGCTGGTACGGTTCAACCTGAACCAGACGACCGGCGCGATCACCATCACCGGCCAGATCCTGCTGACCAAGGCCGACGGTTCCCCGCTGACCGGCCTGCCCAACCTCCAGGCCGGCGCCCAGGGCACGCCATACACCGACGAAGTGGGCGTTGATCTCAACGGCGTGCTGATTACCAATGACACATTCGGAGCCGACCTCGAAGGCGTCGTCGTCGCCGCCGACGGCAGCTTCTGGTGCCCCGACGAGTATCGCCCGGCGATTTACCACTTCGATTCGACCGGCAAGCTGATCGACCGGTTCATTCCCGCCGGTACCGCGGCATCCGTCGGCGCTCCGGCCGGAACCTACGGCACGGAGTCGCTGCCGGCGGTTTACGGGCAGTTCCGCCGAGCCAACCGGGGCTTCGAGGCGATCGCGATCGAAGGCACCAAGGTCTATACGTTCATCCAGACCAACCTCGACAACCCGACAGGTTCTGCCGCCGTCCGCAACAATGGCGTCATCCGCATCGTCGAGTTCGACACCGCGACCAACACGACGACCGGCGAGTACGTCTACGTGATGCGCGACACCACCGCCGCCGGCACCGCCAAGACCGACAAGATCGGCGACGCGGTGGCCCTGGGCGGCGGCAAGTTCCTGGTCGTCGAGCGCGACGACCGGACGACCGCCGACTCCAACAAGCTCATCTACGAGATCACCCTCGGCGGGGCGACGAATGTCACCGGAACGCCGATCGCGACGGCCACCAGCGGCACGACGCTGGAAAGCCTCAACGCCGCCGGCCTGGTCACCAACGGCATCCGCCCGGTGGACAAGCGGCTGGTCGTCAACGCGGCCGCGATCGGCTACACCGGCGTGAGCAAGCTGGAAGGCCTGGCCCGTGTCGATGCCGACACGTTCGCGCTGATCAACGACAATGACTTCCAGATGCTCGGCGCGATTGCCAAGGACGGTTCGGCCCCGATCAATCCGAACCCCGAACCGATTCGGCTGGGGCTCATCGACTTCACGGGTTCCAACGGCCTGGACGCCAGCGATCGCGACGTCGATGGGACATCGGGTGGCGGTGGCAAGATCAGCATCAACAAGCAGCCGGTTTTCGGCATGTACATGCCCGATGGCGTCGCGGCTTATTCGGCCGGCGGACAGAACTACTTCATCAGCGCCAACGAAGGTGACGACCGCGACGACTTCATCAATCCTGATGAAACCATCCGTGTCGGTGCCGGCGGCTATGGACTGGACGCGACGGTGTTCCCCAACGCCGCCACCCTCAAGCTCAACCAGAACCTCGGCCGCCTCACGGTGTCGAGCTTCGACGGCAACCTCGACGGCGACACCCAGTTCGAGCGCATCCAGGCGTACGGCGCGCGTTCGTTCAGCATCTGGGACTCGGCCGGCAATCGCGTGTTCGATTCCGGCGACGCCCTGGAGCAGATCACCGCCGCCCAGGTGCCGGCGCTGTTCAACAGCGATGGCGCGGCGGCGTCGTTCGACACCCGATCGGACAACAAGGGCCCCGAGCCCGAAGGCGTTACGATCGGGGTCATCGACGGCAAGACCTACGCGTTCGTCGGCCTGGAACGCGTCGGCGGATTCATCACTTACGATGTGAGCAACCCGCTCCAGCCGGTCTTCGTCACCTACACCAACCCGGCGGTGGGCGCGGTCGGCGCACCGGGCAAGACCGACATCAGCCCCGAAGGCATCATCTTCATCTCCGCCGCCAACAGCCCGACCGGCACGCCGCTGGTCGTCACCGGCAACGAAGTCAGCGGCACCGCAACCTTCTACTCGATCAACGTCAACCAGAAGCCGGTCGTCAACGATCAGGGCTTCTCGGTCAACGAAAAGAGCGCGGTCGGCACGGTCGTCGGCACGGTCGTCGCGAACGATGCCAACCCCAACCAGACGCTGAGCTACGAGATCACCGGCGGCAACACCGTCGGGGCGTTCGCGATCAACTCGAACACCGGCGAGATCACCGTCGCCAACCCCGCCGTACTAGTCTTCGACGTCAACCCCACCTTCGTACTCGACGTGAAGGTGACCGACATCGGCAACCCGCTGCCGAACGACTTCGACACGGCCGTCGTGAACGTGAACGTCGTCAATATCAGCGACTTCTCGATTGCCGGCACGACCATCGTCGAGGGCAACAGCGGATTCAGTTACCTCGAATACACCGTCACCCGCGACTCATCGGCCGGTGTGGCCGGCGTCGATTTCGCAACCATCGGTGGCAACTCGACGGCGGGCGTGGATTACGAAGCCACCTCCGGCTCGGTCATCTTCGCGGCCGGTGAGACCTCCAAGGTCGTCAAGGTGAAGGTGTACGGCGATACCACGATCGAGCCCGACAACTCGGTCGATGTCGAACTTTCGAACCCCGTCAACGGCTTCATCAAGTCCTCCGTCGCGACGGGCAACATCACCAATGACGACGGCCCGGCGAAAATCTCCGTCAACGACGTCAGCGTGACCGAGGGCAACAGCGGCACCAAGGTGCTGACGTTTACCGTCAAACTGGACTCGGCTTCGCCGGACACCGTGACGGTCAACTACGCCACCGCCAACGGCACCGCGTCGGCCCCCGGCGACTACGTCAGTAACGGCGGCCAACTGACGTTCTTCTCCGGCCAGACAAGCAAGACGGTCAGCGTGACGGTCAAGGGAGACACCACGGTCGAAGCGACCGAGACGTTCTTCCTGAACCTCTCGGCTCCGGTCAATGCGACCATCGCCGACAGCCAGGGCAAGGCGACCATCGTCAACGACGACCCGACGCCGGTGGTTCTGCCGAAGCTCAGCATCGCCGGCTTCAGCGCCGCCGAGGGCAACAGCGGGACCAAGCTGTTCTCGTTCCTGGTGACGCTCGACAAGGCCGCCAGCGGCCCGATCACCGTCAAGTACGCCACCAGCAACGGCTCCGCGACGGCGGGCCTGGATTACCTCGCCACCAACGGCACGCTGACGTTCAACGCCGGTCAGACGACCAGGACGATCTTCGTGACCGTCAAGGGCGACACGACCAAGAGCATCAACGAGACGTTCTTCGTGACGCTGTCGAACCCGACGGCTGCAACGATCGCGGTCGCCAAGGCGACGGGAACGATCGTGAACGACGACTGATCGTTCTGAGCGTCATTCCCCGTAGAATCGTCAAGGGGCACCCGACACGGGTGCCCCTTTCTTGTTTGCGCGTTGAGTTCTTCAGGAGCCGCGCACGAAGTATGCGGGAACGGCGCGACCTCAGGGGTCGCGGTACCACGCGTGGCACCCAACGCCAGCAACGATCTCTCTGGATTCGGCGAGCGACGTTCGAAACAGGGATTTACCACGAAGGCACGAAGTCACGAAGGACACGAAGAAGAACCTGAAATCTCTCGCGATTCCCACGATTTCCCATTCCGCTGATTCTTCTACGTGTGCCTTCGTGCCCTTGGTGACTTCGTGGCAAAACGGAACGTACAGTGGCATTCATTCGCGGATCAAGGGGGTGCGCCGCCGCACGTCTCTCACTGAAATTCAGCTCATTCCACGGGCTTCGCGGGGGCGGCCGGATCTCCCTCGGGCTGGACCGCAACGTCGAGGACGAACGCCATCGTGTTGCTCAGGATCTCGATCTTGTCCGTCTCGGTCGCCGGATGGACCACATCGACGAATGCCAGGATCGGTTCCGGCCCTTCGAGCTTGGGCATCTTGTGGCTCTGGTACGACAGGATTGCGCCGGCCTTGGGCGCCGACTTGTAGATCGCGGTGTTCTCGAATGAGTTGCCGTTGGCCAGCAGGTACCGCACGCGCGTGGCGTAGGGGCGTTCATCGGGTGCGTCGGAGCGGTCGATTTTGGTCTTCCACTTCAGCGGCTCATCCGCCGACAGGGGCATCGGTGTGAACAATGTGGTGACCTGGTCCACGGTCTGAAGCGTGCGCGTCCAGGGGGGCATGCCGAAACGCATGGTCATCACCGTCTTATCGCCTATGTCTATCCGGGCGCGCTGCTGCGGCGTGTACTCGATTACGAAGCAGCGTTCTTCTAGAACGATGACATCGGTGAGGCGGCCGCTCTTCATCATCTTGGGTCCCAGGGTGACGCGGAGGTTCGAACCCGTCTTGGCGACTTCGGCACTGGCCTTGATGACTTTGGCGACCACATCATGGTCGGGACCGAAGACGTTGTTCGCCGCGACGAACTCGACCGCTTTTTCGCGCCCCGGGGACACGCCCGCCGCCACTTGAATGGGTCCTCCCGCGGCGGGCAGATTCGGGCCGACACCGGCGGGGGCCTCGGGTCGGACCAGCACCGGCGGAGTCATCGGTGGCCTGGCCGATGCGTCCGGCGGGGCGACGGCCACTTTCGGCGGCTCCGGGGGCCTGGCGGGCGTCGCCGGCGGAAGGCCGGGTGCGTTCGCCGGGGGATTGAACGCCGGGGGAGTGCCGGGATTGGCCGTTGGCGGTGCGATTGACGGCACTGGACGCACCGCGACCGCACCCGATGTCGCGGTGATCGTGACCTTGACCGGAACCGCAAACCGCGCCGGGCTCGTCGCCACCAGGCGCGTGCCGTCCGGTCTGACGGCGACCACGGCGGGGGGATCGGACTTCACCCGCGCAGGCTCGATGGAAAACGTCGTCGCGTCGCGCCGGGACCGCACCACGGCTTCCTCCAGCAGTCGGTAGGGCAGCCAGTTCTCGCCGGTGGGCTTGAACTCGCCCACTTTCATCGCCGCCGCGAGGTCTTCGAGCGTTCGGTAACCACGCCGCTCCGCGTGCGCCCGGGCGACGAAACTGGCGATCGTGGACAACGTTGCCCGGGTGTATAGCTCCGCCGTCGGATCGTCAGGCAGCTTGGCGTACCAACCCGACCATTTTGGTTCAAAACCGTCGGTGGCACCGAACGTATCGACCCACGCCTTCTCCCACGGCACCTTCCGGTTGACGGCCCGCATGAAGTTGTTGAATCCCGCCTGGTACTTGCCGTTGTCACCGTGGGCCAGGAACTGCGTCATCGACCACGCCTGATGGTAATTGTTCGGCGAGATCATGAAGTTCCATTGATCAGGCTGCAGCTGCATCATGTCGCGGACGGCGAGCAGCCGGCCTTCGGTCATTCGTGCACGAAGCCGCTTGAGGCGCTCGGGCGGGATGGCACCGGTGACGAAGCCGTCGCCGGTCCAGATCGCTTCGCCGAAGTACTCGGCGAGCCCTTCGTCGATCCAGGGCGGAAGCCGGCCGATCGCCGCGTCGGCGAACTGGTGAAACCCTTCGTGCTGGATGACTTCCCAGCGGCGCGGGTTGGTCGCCTCGCCGGCAAACGCGAGCAGGCGCCTGTCGTTGCCCTGGATCTGGAAGACGCCCGCCGACCCCACCGGCCCGCCATAGGTGTTGTAGTCGCGGATATCCTGGAACAGGTAGAACGGCAGCCGTTTTGTGACCCGCCCGGAGAACCCCTTGGTCCGCTCGGCGTATTCCTCGGCCATCCGCGTCATGCGGAGCGCCGCTTCCTGCGCCTCCTCGGGAGGCAGGTCGGTGGTGATCACGTAATAGGGGGTCTGAATGACCCGGAAACGAACCGGCAGCGGGATGTCCGAAGGCGACCCCGGCCTGACCTGCGACCGAACGGGCATAGGCGTCGCCGTCAGGCAAACGAGAACGCAAAGGACCCACGGGCATCGCCGCCCGCGAAAGACTGATTGCCAACCACCCATGGCATCCTCCCTACGAAGAGATTTTTTAGTTCCCGGCAACCGACAAGAAGTGCGGGTTCACACGTCTGAACCCCCTTTTGGGAATAGCATGGCGTTGCCACCGGCGCAAGTCAACGCAAAGAATGACCACAGCACACGGATTTCATTGACTCTGTCATTTTTGGCAGGAGAAAGCGCCTGCCGATGTGAATTAGTGCGCAGTGCATGAGACGTCATGGCAGAGTCCGGTGCTCGGAGCAACAGGTCGCGACCGCCGGCAATTGACGAGGGCGTGACCATTTTCCCGGGCGGCAATTTTGGTGCGGGCTTTCAGCCTGCAGTTCCGCTGCACAACGCCGTCAGATCCATACCGCCCGGAAAAATGGTAACGCCCATTGACGACATAGGCGGCAGATTCTGCTTGACCGCCGCGAACGGGCGTATATAACATATACCAAACATTCTCGAAGGCATCACTCGACTTGCCTCGGCGTAAGTCGGCGGTGCGTCATTCGCGTTTGCAGGCGCGGCGGGTGTGATCCGTTGCGACGGCCGGGCGCGGACGGAGGGTTTGCCGGGCGATCCCATCGATCGCGCCGGCGGTCTGGTTTGGAACGGTTGTCGGAGGCAGGCGACGCAAGCCGCCGTCGCACGCCGGGTTCGTTCGGCCAGCCGACGCGGAGCGGTGCCATGCGTCGGGTTCGTTCGCCGAGGCAGTGTCGGGTTCGTTCGGCCAACCGATGCCTTGGGTTCGTTTGGCCAACTGGCGTGTAGAGATGAAACGCCTCGGGTTCGTTCGGCGAAGTTGTGTGCCACGGGTCGCCGGTACTCGGGAGACCCGTGTGACGAGCCTCACTCGCGGCGTCGTCGGCGCGAGGAAGGTGGTAGCCGTGGGTTCGTTCGGCGACATGCGCCGGGTTCGTTCGGCAGAAGGGAGATGTTTTGCGAGGAAGTCGATCGCCACCGTGACGACCCCGAAGGGGTCAACGACGCTTGCCACGGGTGGAGCGACGGCGGCGAAGCCGACGTGGCGCAACCCGTGGGTCATGATCCCTAAGCGCCATCTGCCCCGGCGGGGCAGACGAGTCGTCGATCGTTGTGAAGCTTTCGGCCGGTTGACGGCTCGTCCGCCCCAGTCGGGGCGGACGAGACGGTGTCTCTAACCACGGGTTCCGCGGCGATGGCTTCGCCACCACCGCGCCACCCGTGGCCAGCGGCGTCGGCCCCGCCGGGGCCAGGGTTGGACGGAGGACTTACCGGTCATCCGGCTGCTTAAACCGGTGCCGCGATCAACTGCCGTTCCGACAACTGCTGGTAGACCTCGCAGGTTCGCATGAGCTCATCGTGCTTGCCCTTTCCGACGATCTGGCCCTTCTCCATCACCACGATCACGTCGGCCGACATGATCGTGCTGAAGCGGTGGGCGATGACGAAGGTCGTCGGGGCGGTGCTGGTGGGGACGCCGGTGACGGGGTCGTGCCCTTCGTGCATCAGGTCGTCGACCGCCTGCTGGATGAGATGCTCGCTCTCGGCATCGACCTGGCTGGTGGCCTCGTCGAGGATCAGGATCGGCGCGTTGCGGAGGATCGCCCGGGCGATGCAGAGCCGCTGCTTCTGCCCGCCGGAAAGCTGGCCGCCGAGGCCGTCAAGGAACGTATCGTAGCCGGCGCCTTTTTCCATGATGAAGTCATGGGCAAACGCCCGGCGGGCGGCCGACTCGATCTCCTGCCTCAGCCTGGTGGCGGCGGGGGAGGTCTGCTTCGACCGCAGCAGCCGGGCCATCGGGTGCCCGTAGGCGATGTTCTCGGCGATGGTGCCGGCGAAAATCACCGAGTCCTGCGTGACCAGGCTGATCTGGCCGCGCAGGCTCCGGAGGGTGGCGATGCTGATGTCGATGCCGTCGATCGTCACCCGGCCGCTGTCGGGCTCGTAGAAGCGCGGGAGCAGCGCGAGCAAAGTCGTCTTGCCCGACCCGTTTCGCCCGACGACCGCGACGCGCGTTCCCTTGGCGACCGCGAGCGAGACATCCACCAGTGCCGGCGACGCGGCACCGGGATACGTGAAGGTAAGGTTCTCGAACCGGACTTCGTGTTGAAGAGGACGGAGTTTGATGGGACGCGAGGCGCCAAGCTCGATGTCTGTCTTCGTGCCTTCGTGCCTGCGTGCCTCCGTGCCTGCTTGAACCAGCTCCCGCCGCCGCTCCACCGGCAACGCGATGACTTCGAAGATGCGCGTCGCGGCGGCGTTGGCCCGCTGGAGCACGCCGTTGACCTTGTTGAGCCGGCGCATCGAGTCGCCGATGGTGCCCAGGCAGGCCATGACGACGAAGAACTCGGTAACGGAGAGCGAATGGGTCTTGGTGACCATGTAAGTCGCGATCAGCACGATGATGCCGACGACCATGAGGGTGATCGTCTCCATGATCGGGCTGCCGGCGGCTTCGAGCTTGCTCATGCGGAGCTGTTCGCCCCGCAGGCCGAGCATGATGGCGCGATACCGGCGGCGTTCCCAGCGCTCGGCGCTGGCCGACTTCACGACGCGTACGCCGTTGAGCGTGCCGGAGATCTGGCCGAGCATCGTGCTGTTTTTCTGAAAGGCGGCGCGGGCGGCGCGGCGCATCTTCTTGCCGAACCGCTGGATGACCGCGCCCATCAGCGGCGCGAAGATGACGATGACGAGGGTCAGTTTCCAGCTCGTCAGCATCGCGACGCCGAACGCCATCGCCGCAACGATCGGCTGTTGTACGCTCTGGCCGAGGACGGTCTTAAAGCCGATCTCCAGCGCCGCCGAGTCCTGCACCAGCCGGCTGGTGACGTCGCTGGTGCCGTGACGGCCGAAATGGCTCATCGGCACGTGCAGGATGTGATCGTAAAGCTTGCGGCGGATGTCATGAACGGCGGTGACAGCGACCTTGTCGGACAGGTATTCCTGGAAGAACTTGAGGGTGTTGCCGAAGACCGCGAGCAACGCCAAGGCACCGAAGATCTGGGCGATCGCCCAGACCGGATCGGAGGAGATGTGCGATACGACGTCCTGAAGCGCGCGAAGGTGAACCGGCACGGGAGCAAGGGCCAGGTTGGCCTGGAGGGTTTCTTCGCCGCGGATAATCTGGACGGGAACCGTCGACGCCGTCCCCGTGCCGCCGTCATGGGCGAGGGCGGCGATGACTTTCGGCGCGGATTTCTCAGGAATCCCGCCGGTGCCGCCGACCAGCAGCCGGATGCGGTCACTGCGCAGCAGGCCCGCGTTTTTTCCGACGCCGTCCCGGACCTCGACGACCTGCATTTCGGCGCTGTCTTCCAGCAGGCGCACGCCGAGCCGTTTCTCGACGACCGATGCATCGACCCACTGCTGGACGGTCTGGTTGTTGAGCAGGACGCGGAGTACCGGCGTGATCGCCGCGAGGGACGCGCTGGCGGCCAGGCCGACGAAGAACGCGCAGGTGATCGAAATGAGAATGGTCCGGCGGTAGGGCCAGACGAAGCGCATGGCCCGCCAGAACTCGCGCGTTCCCTTGCGGGGCTTGGGCTTGTCGCCGGGACCGGGGCCGGAAGTGGCGTCCGGTGAACCGGGGGGAGTGGCTGGGGCGGGCTGTCCGTTGGAAGTCATCGGGTTGTCGGTGTCGTAACGCGTTGCTCGCCGAGGCTCCGTCCGCGGCAGAGCTGAAAGTATACACAAGCCGCCACCACATGGGACGGCGGGGGACGCGGAGAGTCGATCCGGTTAAGATGTCAGACGCGTATGAAGTGGCCGACCTCATTCCATTTGCCGTTAACCCGGGTCGCCCGCGCCAAGCTGGCCGCGGCGGTGATGCTGCTGGTTGTCCCGGCGCTGGGGCTGTACGGCGGGTACTTCCTGGAGAAGGAAGGGCTCGCCCCGACGCTGCTCGGCCGACAGCGGGGCGACACGGCCGGGTCGAAGCTCATGGGGCCGCCGGTCCGCAACCAACTCGACCCTGCGTACGCTGATGCCGACGGCGACCTGGTCGCCGACGCCCCGTTGGACGAGCGGCTTCTGCGCAGCCCGACGAAGCTGATCATGGTGGTGCCTCTGCTGTCGCCGATGGAGGATTTTTCACAGCGTTGGACGCCGCTGGTCGACCACCTGTCCAAGGCGGCCGGCAAGCCGGTGTCGCTGGAGGTTGCCGCCGCCGACGAGAACGGCCGACTGCTGTCGCTGCGCAAGGGCGACGTGCACCTGGCGGTGGTTGGGGCGGGCGCGGTTCCCCTGGCGGTGAACGCCGCCGGGTTCGTGCCCGTGGGCATGTTTCCCGCCGACGACGGCAGCGGCTTTACGCGGATGGTCCTCGTCGTGCCGTCGAGCTCCGCCGTGATGTCGCCTTCGGAACTCCGCGGAGCGGAGATGCTGTTTGTCGATCCCAGCAGCAACACGGGTTTTAAAGCCGCGGCGGTGGCGCTTCGCGACGACTTCGGTCTGCGGCCGGGGCGCGACTTTACCTGGTCGTTCTCCGGAAGCCCCCAGGCTTCCATCGCCGCGATCAAGGAACGACGTGCGCCGGCGGCGGCGATCGCCGAGAGTGCCCTTTCAGAGGAACTGGCCGCCCGCCGTGTTGACGAATCCGACTACCGCGTCATCTACCGGTCGGAGCGATACCCGTCGGCGGCGATCGGAATCGCCCACGACCTTAACCCTTTGCTGGCGGAGAAACTGAGGCGGGCGCTGCTGTCGTTCAACTGGAGCCGGACCTCTCTCGAAGCGATCCTTGGTGCCAACCACACCCGATTCGTGCCGGTGAACTATCGTGCCGATTGGTGGATGGTCCGGCGGATCGACGATGCCACCGGAACGAGCCACACGCTCGGCGTGCGGTAGCGCTTGGCAATCCCTCCGGACGGAGTAGCGGCAGGCGGCGGACTTTCATGCAATTGACATTCAATACCGCGATCGCCCCGCAATGGGACCTTACCCGGGTTCCCTCGATGGCCCGCGCCATGGGCTACGCCGCCGTCGAGGTGCATCTGCCCAACGCCGCTGAAGCCGACCCGGCGGCGGGATCGATCGTGGCCGATCGTGATCTGGTGGGCTTGGTCTTTGCGCAGGCCGAGGTGCAACTGGCGGGACTGGCGGCCGGCATCCGGTTCTGCGACAGCGCACACGACCCCGCCCCCGACGCGATCAGGCGCATGATCGAACTGGCCCGGCGGCTGCGATGCCCGCGACTGCGCGTGCTCGATGCCGAAGCACAGCCCGGTCGCAGCCGCACCGACGCCGTCCTGCGCCTGGCCGATAAGTTGCTTCCCCTCGCCGACCGCGCCGCCGACGCCGGCGTGCAGTTGCTGATCCAGAACGCCATCACCTGTCGGACGGCGTCGTCGATGTGGCGGCTGCTCGAGCAGGTGGGTCATCCGGCGTTGGCATGTGCGTGGGACCCGCTGGCCTCAGTCGCCGCCGGCGAAGACCCGATGGTGCCAATCCCTGTCCTGAACAGCCGCATACAACTCGTTGTGCTTCGCGACGCGACGCTGAGCAGTCATGCGCGCGCCAAAGGCGTGGATGAAAGATCGTCGTGGCGACAAGCGAACGCCGAACGCTGGCCGCGGACGTCGCGAGACGTCGTCTCGCTGTGCCGGCCCGGCGACGGCGAACTGGATCTGCGTCGGTCCATCGACCGCCTTTCGGGCATCGGCTTCGCCGGGCCCGTCGTGGTCAGCTATCCCCCGGAGCTGCCGCCGGAAGTCGGCCCGGCTGAGGCACTGCTCGGTCAGGCAGCGGAAACCTGGAAGGCCTGGACGGCGAAGGTCGGGTGAAAGACTTGATGTGTCGCATGAAGCGGCGACGCTGTCAGTCCACCACTGCGCCCGACACCATCTCCAGTACGCGTCGCAGACCGTTGTCGCCGCCGAGGCTGCCTTCGTGGAACGGCGACGCCGGGATCGGCTGCCAGTTGTCGCGCGAGCCGTCGTACTTGAACGGCTGCGGCAGGCCGGTTAGGGCGGGGTCGTACTGATTGTCCTTGCCGCCGAGTTTGTAGATCACCAGGTCCAGCGAGGGCACGATGATCAGCCCGAAACCGCCGGCACCGGATTTGTAGAACGCGTCCTTCTGTGCCCCGGCGACATGGCCGTCGGCGTTGTGCTCGAACTGCAGGCTGAAGGGGGAATGTGGGTTGAACTTCGAAGGCTTGTTACACAGTGCAAGATATTCCGGCGGAACAAGCTGCTTGTCCTTCCACCGCCCGCCGCGAACCAGGCAATAGCCGAAGCGGACTGCATCGGTCGCGTGCAGCGCAGTGCTGCCGGCGCCGTTGGCGTGAGGCATCTTGAAGTCGCCGCGCTGCAGGCAGTAGCCCCACGGCCCCCAGCCAATCGGCTTGGCTAGCCGTTCGTTGATGTAGTCCTGCAGTTCCATGCCCGTTACCCGGCGAAGTACGATCGAGGCAATATGCGGCGCCGGCGACGAATACGAATACCCCGCGCCGGGATCGGTCCAAAGTGGCACGCGCAGGGAAGACTTGTCGAGGTCGCGGATGTCCTGTCCCTTGGCCGGCTTCATCGGGCTGGCCTTGCCCATGACCACGCCCGTCGGCGACTGCCCTTCGCCGTTGTAGCCGGCGGTCATGCAGAGCAACTGGCCGAGCGTGATGTTCGCCTTGCGCGGGTCATCCAGCGGGAACGCCTCGGGCAGGTATTTCTCGGTGAAGACCTTGGTATCAAGTCCATCGGGAATCTTGTCCTTGAACTCCTTGAGCATGATTCCGCAGGCGATGCTCGTGAACGCCTTGCCGGTCGAGGCCATGTCGGGGTTGGCGTTGCGATGGGCGCGGCCGAAGTACTTTTCGTAGACGAGGTATCCGTGCCGGACGACGACGAGCCCGCCGTTGGGGGTCGAGCGCTCGGTCAGTGCGTAGGCCTGATCGAGGCGGACGAGGTCCATGCCGGCGATTTTGCGGATATCCGCCGCGTCGGAGAGCGTCCGCCAGCCGCCTTCGGAATCGGGTGGCGGGAAGTAGTCATCGGCGGCGAAGGCGGGCGTGGCGAGCAGGACGAAAAGTACGACCGTGAGCAGGCGACGAATGGTGCGGATCGATTCCATGGCGCGCATTACGCCGGGGCGGATTCACTGTTGAGCAAAAAGAAACGAGCCACGAATCTCACGAACAAGACACGAAAGAATGGGCAAGTTTGCGCACCACTCCTTCGTGTGTCATTCGTGAGATTCGTGGCCGGCCTGCCGAGTTCAACCGAAATCCACATCCGCCACGCGATGCTTCGTCTTGGCCGTGATGTAGATCTCGGCCAGTGGCGAGCGGCCTTCCCAGGTTTGCCAGACGATCAGCCGCTGGCGGTCGCTCGACACGGCGGCGACGAGGTCGGCCGAGCCGGCGATCGAACGCAGGGCGCGATGGCTGCTGACGTACTCGGTGACCAGCGGGTCGTCTCCGCCGATGCATTGCACTGCGCCTTCATCGCCGGCGAGCAGCAGCCGACGGCTGCCGAGCCAGGGCAGACTGCCGGCGGCGCGGACGCGCATTGGGCGGTGCCGCGTGCCGACGATCTGCCGGGTGGGCCCGTCGAAGGCGGCGATCGCGCCGTCTTCGTGGACTACGTGGAACGTCCGGCCGTCGGGCACGATCGCGACGACTTCGGAAGATGACGCCGACGCGATCTCATTCGCCTCGTCGCCGTCAACGATCCAGAGGCGACCGCCGACGCTCATGAGCAGGCGGCGGTCGTCGATCGCTTCGAGGTTTCGCGGGCCGGCCTGGCGGGTCGGCACAGCGATGCTCGTGTTCGGCAGCGGCGGCGGACCGCCGACGGCGCTGGCACCTGGAGGCGGTACGCCGAACCGCTGCGGGCGGATGACACTCGTCGGCTTGGTGCTGCCGGGGCTCCAACGCACCAGGCCCGCTTCGCCGTGACAGCCGGCGAAGCCGCGCTCATGGCTGTGGTACAGCACCCGGCTGAAGCCCATCGCCGACTGGACGCCGCCGTCACTGTAGACGTCGGGGTTGGCGGGGTTTTCGGGGTCAAACAGGAAGAATCCGTCGCGGGCACCGACCAGAAGCCGGCGTTGCCCGTCGATGCGCGTGGACTGCACCGACCGAAGCGGGCCGAGGGTCGGCGGCAGCGGGAACAGCTCGGTGGTCGCGGCACCGCCGGCCCTGGCATCGACCTTCACTAGGTACTCGCCGCTGACCGCCCAGAGCGACTGCGGCCCGGCCTGCTTCGCGGACGCCAGCAGCAGCGTCTGCAGCGTACTGCCCTGATCGATCGGGCTGAGTTGGCCGAGGATGGCGCTGGGGGAAAGATCGGGCGTTTTGGCGCGGATCTCTTCGAACCGCTTGAGCAGGTCGGCAGCGCGGTTGAAGTGCTCGACCCGGCCGGCGGCTTCCTGCTCGGCCAGGGTTCGCTGCAGGTCGTTGAGGCGCTTCTGCTCGAAGCTGCCGCTTTCAAGATCAAGCTGGAAGGGGGCGATCAGCTCGATGCCGGCGGCGAAAGCCGCCCGCTCGCCGGCTCGGCGGAGGGTGGTCGCCAGCAGTTCCTTGTCGTCGGCGAGCCAGGCTTCGACGCCCTTGTCCTTCGCGGTCGCGACAGCGGCTTCGCGGAGGGTGGCCTGCATGTACCGCATCACGTCGTCGGTGGTGACATTCAGCCGAGACCCCATCAGGACTTCCTGGAGCATCTGTTTTTCGGCCGGGTCGTCCACGGCCCGCACGCCACAGGAGTACCGGCACCGCAGCGAGTGTCCGTCGGCGGCGCGAAGGTCATCGAGCGACCACTGCACGCGCAGCGGCAGCGACTGCAATTGCAGTCCACGCTGATCGCGACGAGCCAGTTCGTTGGCGGATAAGTACATGGCGTAATCCCTCGCAGCGGGCGGACCATCCCGCCCGCTTACCCAAGATGATACACCGGGCGGGGATCGTGCTGCATATAAAACGAAGGCTCAACAAGAACGGGCCGAAAACGATCGCCCCGCCCTATGACGGCAGGGTTTGCGAGCGAGTAGACGGCAAAGTCATTCCGGCAGCGGCTTGCCGCGGGTCTCCGGGGCGAACCAGATGACAACCATCCCGACTACATAGATCAGCGAGATCGCCGCGCCCATCTTGGCGTAGTCGCCCCACAGCAGCATGAGCTGGCCACCCATCAGCGCGCCGGCGGCGGCGAAGATGCGTCCGAAGTTGAACGCGATGCCCTGCGCTGTCGCCCGGACGCGCGTGGGGAAGAGTTCCGGCAGGTAGAGCGGCAACCAGCCGTAGAACGCCGCCGAGGTTCCACCGGCCAGAAAGGCCATCGCCATGAATGCCCCGTCGTACCGGTCGAACGCGCGGAACATGAAGGCGCAGACCACAAGCGACGCCAGGCACAGCAGGAAGTACGCCGGTCGACGGCCGAGCTTCGCGCCGATCAGCGGGGCGATCAGGCAGCCGATGATCGCGCCGACGGCCATCAGCATGCCGCAGACGGCTTTGGCGCGGGGGTTCGAGGACCACTTGTCGATCGTGAGTGACACCGTTCGGACGATGCCGTCCTGCGACACCTGCGCGGTGATGGTGTCGCCGAGCTTCTTTTGCTTCGCCTGAATCGCCTCGTAGATCGCCATCTCCGTCTTGATCGCCTGTCCTTCAACAGACTGAACGATCGTGCCGGCGGTGATGCCGGCCGACTCGGCCAGCGACTTGGGCGAGACCTTGGTGACTAGCAGTCCCGACGCATCGGCCTTGCCTTCGACGCCGATCCGCACGCTGTGCTCGGCGGGCAGGTTGTCCACCCACGCCGGGATCTTCTGCACCGCGCCCCATGTTCCCAGCAGGGCGACCGAGGCGAACACGATCGCCAGCCACATGCTCCTGGCGGTCTTGCCGGTGAAAGCTTCCTTCAGCGGAGCGGTGGGCCCGTGCTTCTGGCTTTCCTGCCACTTTTCGCTTTCGGGGACGAAGAGCCGGACGAAGAACGTCAGCAGCGCCGGCGCCGCACCGGCGAGCATGATGAACCGCCAGTTGTTCTCACTGACGGGGAAGACAAAGCAGATGAACGAGATGAGCAGGAAGCCGACGTTCGACGCCGCCCCGATCACGCCCGCCAGCAGCGGGCGGTGTTTGGCGGGCCAGACTTCCATCACCAGCGCCACGCCGAGCGACCATTCCCCGCCCATGCCGATCGCGGCGATGAAACGCAGCGCGCCCATCTGCCAGGGAGCCTGGGCGAAGTAACAGAATCCCGTGAACAGCGAATAGACCAGGATCGACAACGACATCGCACGCACCCGGCCGATCTTGTCGCCCAGGTATCCGAACACCAGGCCGCCGAGCGCCGCGCCAGAGAGGAACAGCGCATCGACCACGTTGTGCCAGAAACCGATGTCACCCTCGGCAGCGCCGGGCAGAAGGTCGCGCAGCGACGGCCGGGCGACCTGGGGGTAGATGCCCATCTCCAGCCCGTCGAACATCCAGCCGAGGAACGCGGCGAGCAGCACCATCATCGCGCCCTTGCTGGATGTCGCCGGCGGTGCGTGCTCGATGGGTTTCAACGCGGCTTCGGTGACGGAGCTCGGTTCGGTCTGGGACATCTATTCGGCCTCGTTGGGATGTAGCGATCAGGCGTCGCGCCTGCGGGTGTAGTCGGAAGAGACTACTCGCGATGAAACGGGATGTGAACTAGCGAAGGTCATTCGACCGCATCTCTGCCACGGCAGGTGTGATCGTGACGCTTATGCCGGCCTGGGATGGGGGATAGCTCGTCCGAATGGCGCCCAGTCCTGCCGGGCGCCATTTGGCGTGATACAATTGCTCCAATGCCGCTCTCCAGCAAGTTTACGCTCGCCAATCTCCGTGCCGCTCGTACGGAAGGGACCAAGGTCCCGATGCTTACCTGCTACGACTACACCACCGCCAGGCTGATGCAGCAGGCGGGGGTGCCGGCGCTGCTGGTGGGGGATTCGGCGGCTAACGTCATCCTCGGGCACCCGACGACCCTTCCGGTGCCGCTTTCGTTCATGATCGAAATCGCGGCCGCCGTTCGACGCGGGGCACCAGCCGCGTTCGTCGTCGCCGATATGCCTTTCGGAAGCTATGCCGGTTCGTTAGGAACGGCGGTGAGGCACGTCTGTCAGATGGCCAGCCGCAGTGGCTGCGACGCGGTCAAACTGGAAGTCACGGTCGGCCACAGCAAGCTCGTGCGGTCGCTGGCCGATGCCGGCGTCGCGGTGATGGCTCACCTGGGCCTTCGCCCGCAGAGTGTCGCCACTCTCGGTGGCTACAAGGCCCAGGGCCGCACGGCCAGGCAGGCAGACGAGATCGTCGCAACGGCCCGCGCCATGGAGCAGGCCGGCGCGGTCGCGATTCTGCTCGAAGCCGTTCCGAACGAAGTCAGTGCCGCGATCGTCGAGCAGACGTCGCTGCCGGTGATCGGCTGCGGCGCCGGGCCGAGCTGTCACGGGTTTGTCTTCGTGACCCATGATGCGGTCGGACTGACCGACCATACGCCGAGGTTCGCCCCGAAACTGGGCGACCTGGCAACACCGGCGATCGAGTGCTATCGCCGGTACGTACAACAGGTAAGCGAGGGCCGATACCCCTCCGCCGAGCACGGCTACGAGATGCCAGCGGCGGAGCGAGCGGAATTCGGCAAGCCATTCTGATTCACAGCAGGAGTGTCTGGAAATGTCTCGTCTCAAAAAGCCATTTGCGTTCATCGTGGTTGCGGGCGTTTCGGCGGCGGCGGCGCTGGTCGGCAACGCCTTGTTGAAGGACGCCCAGTACGCCCGGGCCCGCGACGCCATTGAGAGCACGCGTTCGGAGTTGAGCGGTGCCGATGCCGGCCAGCTGTCCAACATCTTCCGCAAGGTCGGCAAGGTGATGGAGCCCTCGGTGGTCAACATCATCGTTCACAGGGCCGCCAAGACCGGCCCGCGGGCGCTACCCTTCGACAACGACGCCCTCCGCAAGTTCTTCCCCGACCGCGACGGCGACGGCCAGCCCGATCTGCCCGAAGGCTTCGGCGACGGCGGCGGGTTCGACGACGTCCCCCGCGACAGCATGGGCACCGGCTCCGGCGTCATCATGCATGTCGATGGTGGCAGCGGGTTCATCCTTACCAACAACCATGTCGCCGGCGGCGCGACGGAGATGACCATCACCCTCGCCGACGGGCGCCAGATCAAAAACGGCAAGCTCCTCGGCACCGACGCCAAGACCGACCTGGCCGTCATCGAGATCAAGGAACCTCGGCTCATCCCCGCCAAGTGGGGTGACAGCGACGTCATGGAGCGCGGCGACTTTGTGATGGCCTTCGGGAGCCCGTTCGGCTACGTCGGGTCGATGACCCACGGCATCGTCAGTGCCCTCAACCGCCAGGCCGGCATCCTCGCCGACCGTCAGGGGTACGAGAGCTTCATCCAGGTCGATTGCCCCATCAACCCCGGCAATTCCGGCGGCCCGCTGACCAACCTCAAAGGGGAAGTCGTCGGCATTAATACCGCGATCGCGAGCCGAACCGGCAGCTTCTCGGGCATCGGCTTCGCCATCCCCTCGAACCAGGCCAAGTACGTTTTCGAACAGCTCAAGGGCAAGGGCAAGGTGGTTCGCGGCTGGCTGGGCGTCAGTATTTCGGATGTCGCCCGTGATCTGCCCAAGGCGCAGAGCTTCGGCTTCAAAGGCGACAAGGGAGTGCTGGTCGAACAGACCTTCGCCAACACGCCCGCCAACGGCAAGCTCAAGCCCGGGGACATTGTCACCGAGCTCGATGGCAAGCCCGTCAGCGACGTGCAGGAACTGCGGAACAAGGTCGCCGCGATCGCTCCCAATGCGACCGTCAAGATGCGCGTCTACCGCAACGGCGAGTTCACCAGCGTCGACCTGACGATCGGCGAGCAGCCGGACGATCTGATGGCCGTCGCGACCAAGCAGTCGGACCTGTCGCCGCGAGCGGAGGAGGCAAAGTCCCCGGCAAAGCTGGGCCTGCGATTTGCCAATCCCAACGACCCCACGCTCGAGCGATTCGGCCTCAGCGGCAAGAACGGCGCGGTCGTGGTGCAGGTCGCCCCGCAGTCACCGTCGGCCAAGGCGGGCATCCGCGTCGGTGACGTCATCACCCAGGTCGGCGAGACCGAAGTGAAGAACGGCGTCGAAGCCGCCGCCGCGCTCAGCAAGCAGGACCTCAGCAAGGGCGTGCGGCTGTACGTGACCAGCGCCGGCGGCGGGCGGTTCGTTTTTATCGAAGTCGACGGCAAGTAACGCTCGACCGCAATCGCGATATCAACTTAAAGACGCCTGCTGCGAATTGCTTTGCGGCCGGCGTCTTTCTTTTCTGCACTGCGACTCACCCTCACGCCGACTTGCGCCGGCCGAAGATCTTGCGGATGCCGGGCAACTGCTCGGCCCAATCGTGCTTCAGGCTGCGGCAGTGGTAGACCCCGCCCGGCGGAATGTTCAGCGGGACCAGGTCAAAGATCACATCTTGGAACAGCCGATGGTACATCGGCTTGTACACCCAGGGCATCACCGTGAGCTGGCTGATCCACGCCGACGACGCCCGACGCCCGAGCGTTTCGAACACCGCCTGGTTGACGGCGGCCGGCAGGCTCGGCGTGGGCAGGCCGTTGAGCACCAGGTCGAGGTTGCCGACGCCCAGGCGATCGAGTTCGGCATCCAGGTGACGTACGTCGCCGCGGACAACCTCGGCCCGCGGGCACCGGACCGCCAGGTGGTCGGCGAAGCCGGCGTCGATCTCGATCGCGATCAACCTGCTCTGCGGGTGCATCTTACGGCAGGCGGCGGCGGTGATCGCGCCGGTTCCGGCACCCAGTTCCAGAATCGTCTGCGGCCGGTCCGACGACACATGCCGACAGGTCGCCGCGGCAAGCCATCGGCTCGACGGCGCGATGCTCGCAACCTGTTTGAAGTCGGCCAGAAAGCGGAACAAAAACGGCGGCGCGGGTTTGATCTGAACCGCAGGCTCGATCTGAATGCCGCGCGAGGTTTCGATGTCAGGCGTAGTCGTACCGTGCATCGTCAGTCACGTCCCTTCGGCTGCGAACGAAGAAGTCGCCGGCCCGATCCGTCGGGACGCGGCACCGCTTTGACGCTCTAATTAGCACAAGCCGAAGGCACTCAGCACGACATCACTGAAAAGACACCAACCCCTAAAGCAGTCTTCAACTGCGGTACTTGGGAAACCCACTTTCGCCTGCCCCGGTCGCCCGATCAACCCCTCAATACCCGTAACCAAACCCGCCGTTCCGGTCGTACTGCGTGGGCGTGCGGTAGAGGTAATACGCGTAGTCCAGCGCGTAGCTGCCGTTCACCATCGTCGCACGCAGATACGCCTCGCTCGTGAGCCTGGCGATCCGGGCATCGTCGAGGTTACGGCGGGCCAGCAGGATGTCGGGATTAATCCTGAGCGATTCCTCAAACCCCTGCCGCATCTCCGACACGCGCGCCCCGGCTTGCACGAGCCGATCCTGCGCTTCCTTAACCGAAGGCTCGTTCGCGAGCGCCGTGGCCTCGATCGCACGCATCTCGGTGGCGTAGCTCATCTTGAGGCTCGCCATCGCGACGACCTCCTCGTGGCTCAGGCTGCGGTGGATGCGCCCGTCGAGCAGCTTCTCGCCCAGATCCTCACGCAACGCCAGCAGACGCTGGTACTTCTGGTCGCTCTCGAGCGAGCTTAGCGCCTTGGTGCGGGCGTTCGAGAGGGCCGCGAACGCGTCCTGCTCTTCCTTGATGGACTGCTTGTACTGGGGTGCGTTATCGAAGAACCGCTGGGCCGCGCGATAGGCCTGATTCAGTTCGCTTTCGGCCTGGCGGAACAGGGCGCGGGCGGTGGCGGCGCGGGCGGTCGCGTTGACGTAGCTGTTCATCTCCGCCGACGGATAGATCCCCGACACCGACCCGCCGCCCCCGTAAGGGCTGTACACGCCGGGCATCTGGTACGGGCGAAGGGCCGGGTTCATCGCCGGCTGGGCGAACACACCGCCGGGAAAGCCGTTCGGCTGGACCGCGTTAGCCGGCGGGACATTGGGCTGCGGTGCTGGCTGGGCCGCGGGCATGACCGGCTGTGCCGGCTGCACAGGTGCAGGCTGAAACGGTGCAGGCTGCATCTGGGCCGGCTGAACTTGCGCCTGGGGAATCACCTGCTGCGGTGCCGCCGGTACCGGCTGCGCAGGGGCCTGCCGATACCACTCGGTGCCACCCGGAGTCGATACCACTTGTGGTGCCACCTGGGCCGAGGCCCGCCCCGACGTCAAGGTTATCGCCGTCAGCGCGACCACTGCAGCCGAACCCAGCCGGCGTGCAACGCCACCATGCCTCCGATGCAACAACACCATGTGTGTCTCCTGATGACGCGCGATACACAACTGCGGAAAGCCCGGTTCCCGCGGCGCGGACCACAGCCCCTAGGCCAATAATAACCGATGGGACCGTTCAAACGCTACGAAATATTACGCGGCGCACCGCCGCCCGCAGCCACCTCCCGCCGACACAGCAA
This sequence comes from Humisphaera borealis, assembly GCF_015169395.1. Lineage (GTDB taxonomy): Bacteria > Planctomycetota > Phycisphaerae > Tepidisphaerales > Tepidisphaeraceae > Humisphaera > Humisphaera borealis. Next base: position 2,950,749 of record NZ_CP063458.1, on the reverse strand, counting down.
ACTGCTAACCCGGGCGTTGCCAGTCACCACGGAGGACACTGAGAACACGGAGAAATCGCAGAGAAACCCCAGCCATATCGCATCTGTGTGGATGGCGCAACCCGCAAGACCAATAACTTTCCGCCTCACTCATAAGTCTTTTCTCAGTCGTCATCTCCGTAAACTGCGTGTTCTCCGTGGTGAATCTTCTGGACGGACCTGTTCGTCCCACCGATTCTGCCCATTGACCCTTCCCGCCGCGACCGTTATCCCGCGTTAGCCGATAGAGTAACAACGCCGTGCTGCGCTCCCGCTCCCCGGGACCGCGCCCCGGCGACGCATAAGGAGTTGCCCTCATGAACGTGCTGGTCGCCGGCGGTGCCGGATACATTGGTTCGCATACCGTCAAACGCCTCAAGGAAGCCGGTCACAACCCGGTCATCTACGACAACGTCGGCCGCGGCCACCGCGAGGTCATCGACATCCTCAAGGTGCCCGCCGTCATCGCCGACCTCAACGACCGGCCCAAGCTCCTGGCCGCGCTGCGCGATCATAAGATCGACACCGTCATGCACTTCGCGGCGTATGCCTACGTCGGCGAAAGCGTCGACCAGCCGCTGATGTACTACCAGAACAACGTCGCGACCACGGTCAACGTGCTCGACACCATGAAGGAAGCCGGCGTCAGCCGGTTCGTCTTCTCCAGCACCTGCGCCACCTACGGCGACCCCGATTCCATCCCCATCACCGAAGACGAAAAGCAGCTTCCCGTCAGCCCATACGGCCGCAGCAAGCTGATGGTCGAACACGTCCTCAAAGACCTCCAGGTCGGCTGGAAGGATTTCAAGTTCGCCGCCCTCCGCTACTTCAATGCCTGCGGCTGCGCCACCGACGGCACCATCGGCGAAGACCACGACCCCGAGACCCACCTGATCCCCGTCATCCTCCAGGCGATCCTGGGCGTGAAGCCGGGCATCACCGTCTTCGGCACCGATTACCCGACCAAAGACGGCACCAACGTCCGCGACTACATCCACGTCGACGACCTGGCCGACGCCCACATCCTGGCGATGGAAAAGCTCGACACGCTCAAGACCGTCTTCTGCAACCTCGGCACCGGCAACGGTTTCTCGGTGAAGGAGATCATCGCGACGGCCGAGAAGGTGACCGGCAAAAAGGTCCCGGTAACCTTCGGCCCCCGCCGGGCCGGCGACGCCATCGCGCTGTACGCCAACCCCAAGCGGGCCAAGGATCTGCTGGGCTGGGAAGCAAAGCATAAGAACCCCGAGTCGATCATTCAGTCCGCGTGGAACTGGTTCAAAGACCACCCGCGCGGATATGGGAAGTAGGGCGACGGTTGAATGTCGGGCGTCGGGCAAGTGTGGGGGTTCGCGGCATAGACGTCCCCTCCCGCCAAACGAACCCAGCGCCACTCCGCCAAACGAACCTGAGGCGATCCGCCCGATGGGCTGTCCGTGACAAGGCTTTCCAAGCCGTGAAAGGTGCGCCACACACCAGAAACCGCCCGTCCTCCAACATCCACTTTGCCAAACGAACCCACGGCAACGTCGCCAAACGAACCCAAGAACCTCCTTCCGAGCGACCCCGTCAGTGACACGCACCTTCCAAGCCGTGCGAGGTGCGTCACGCACCAGAAGACGTCAATCCTCAGTCCCCACGATTTGGCCGAACGAACCCGAGATCGCGCCCAGACCCGGGGCGTCGCGAGTACGCTGCGCCAACGGCTAGTTCGCCGAACGAACCCAAGGCGACCTCCTGACAGCTGTCCGTGACACAGCTTTCCAAGCCGTGCAAGGTGCGTCACACACCAGAAGCCGCGAATCCTCCAACCGCCCATCCTCAATCACGTCACCCGAAACCGCACGACCGTTCAAGCGCCGCGCACTGAGTGAGCGGACGTCAACGCAAAGTCGCGCCGTTCCCGCTTACTTCGTGCGCGGCTCTTTGTGCCGAACGAACCCGAGGCGGTCATTCTCCGGGCCGAAAGTCCGGGCAAAAGGACGCCGCCACACCGCAAGCCCAACTCTGCGATCGCGAGTCGACCCGAAAGCCAGACGGATCACACCCACCAGCCTCCAAGGCACGAGCGCAGCGCCAGTCACGACCTTGACAGCGCACTTATTGTACGTATAATGTTCGGTATGACAACAAAAATCCGCGGCCGGCATTCCGCCAGCCGCGGTGTTTGTCGACAGCATGCCTGTCGACACGATGACATCACCCGCCCGCAGGTGTAGACTGCCGCCCGCGGAGCGAGGTCTATGAACGAATGTCAGGTGGCAGGGTGCGGGCAACGGGTGACCAAAGCAGGGTACGCTTTTTGTCTCGATCACTGGAAAGCCGAGCGCAACGGCCAGTTGGTCCGTTGCGCCGCGTGCGGGCACTGGCGTCCGGTCGGCCAAGCCGCGTGCAACACTTGCCGCCAGCCGTCGCCCCCGAGAACGTCCCCGGGACCGCCCCCAGGAGCACCCCCGGGACCGTCGAGTTCAAGCTCGGCTCCGGCGTCTGCATCGCGCGCCCCTTCCAACCCCCCGGGACCGCCGAGCTCAAGCTCGGCCCTCCGTTCGACTTCCACCGCCGACACCCCCGAGCCCGCCGAAGACCAGGCACCCGCCGGCATGCTCTCGTCCACCCGGCTAGGCCGGCACTTCAACCTGTCGAGCGTCAAGATGAACCTGATCCTCGCCGAGCTGGGCTGGGTCGAGAAATACGTCAAAGGGTGGGTGCCGACGGACGCCGGCAACGCGCTGGGCGCGAACGTCCGCGAGATGCGCAACGGCACGCCCTACGTCGTCTGGCCGGAATCGATCCTGGCGAACAAGGCGCTCGGTTCGAGCGTGGGCGAGCAGACCGGCGGCGGGGCCGCATTGACAGCGGAAGTGGCGACCGCCCCGGAACCCGAAGCCGCCTGCAAGCCCGAGCCCCCGTCGGCCGACGCGGCCCGCGAGGCGGACCCTGCAAAACGCGCCACCGCCAACGGCAAAGCCGCCCCAACCCGGGCCGGCGCGGCCCCGCTTGCGACGCCCGTCGCGTCAACAGACGCCTCGGCCGATTTCCGCACCCGCTTCCCGGCGACGTTCCGCACGCAGGACGGGCACATGGTGCGCAGCCGGGCGGAGGTGCTGATCGACAACTGGCTCTACATGCAGGGCCTGGTACACGCGTACGAACGCCGACTGCCGATCGAGGAGGAGTGCTACTGCGACTTCTACCTCCCCGGCGGCCACGGGACCGGCGGCAAAGGCGTGTACATCGAGTTCTGGGGAAGAGAATCGGACCCCGCCTACCGAGCCCGCAAGGCAAAGAAGCAGGCGATCTACGCGAAGCACGGGATGAGGCTCATCGAGCTCGGGGACGCGGAGATCGAGCGGTTGGATGATGTGTTGCCGAGGATGTTGTTGCGGTTTGGGATTGAGAGTGTGTGAGCCCATTCGCGTGGGTTGTGCCGGTAACGACGAGGTTGCAACTCGAATGGATGGAACGACGCGAAAACTGTGGTCTTTCGGGTATCGGCGCACTGCGTACCATCGGGACGGTGCGTCGCAGAAGCATGGCAGCGTGCGGTGTGTCAGTCACTGCGATTGGCGACAATACGCCACAATGATGACACAGGGCTACCCACGTTGTAGACTACCTATATATAGGGCAATAGTCGGGAGGATTAAGCAGGCTGCGGCGGCGGGTAGAAGCGAAAGTGGGAGACGCTATGTCGAACCAAGGGGTGACGTCGGACTGGCATGTGTTCGTAGACGGACAACAGTGGGGACCGTACACCGAAAATGAAAGGTTCATCTCCCAACTCCGGGGAACGCCTGGCGGATCTTGAGGAAGAAATAGGCGTCGTCACGATACCCGTAGGCCATCCGCTTGATCACCTTGATCTTGTTGTTGATCCCCTCCAGCACGCTAGTGTTCAACGGGAATCGGCAGTGACTCAGGATCCCCGGCAAGTATCCCTTGAGCTTCCCGGCGAACCGCTTCAGCGGATCGATCCGGCTGCGGATCGCTCTGCCGTACCACTCATCCCAGAACTGCTTCGCGTAGCCCACGTGCCGGTAGAACCACAGCTCTTTCAGGTCGTCCTTCAGCACATAGACCGCCGCCAGCTTGCGGTTGGCCTTGAGCAGTTCCGCCAGCCGGATCCGGTCCTGCTCCTTCTCGATGTTGTCGGCGTTTCGCAGCAGCAGCCAGCGTGAGCCCTTAATCACCTTCCGCGCCGGCTTGTCGTCTTTCACCTTGTTCGCCTCGTCCACGCGGACCCGGTCCACCACCTCACGCCCGTACTTGGCGACGACGTGGAACAGGTCGTACACCACCTCGGCGTTGGGACAGTGTTCCCGCACCTCCAGGTCGTACGCGGCGTTCATGTCCATCGCCACCGCCACGATCCGTTTGCAACGCTCGGGGCCGAGCAGTTCGAAGAACGGCCGGACCTCCTCCCGGCTGCGGCCGCGGCCCACCCAAAGCACGCGTTTGCAGTTCGGATCGATCACGACCGTCGCATAGCGATGACCCTTCTGGATCGCGAACTCGTCCATCGCCAGCTTCGTCACGCCGTCGAGGTCGACCGGTCCGAGCGTACGCGTGAGCCAGGCCTTGTCGATCTTCTTGACCGTCTTCCAGTTCAGCCCGAAGTAGTCGGCGACATGCTTGATCGGCAGCACCCGGCAGAGCTGCGCGACGCTGCGGGCCATGCGGGTGGTCACGCGGGCGTAGGGCTCCAGCCAGTCGAGCTTCTCGACCTTCGGCCCGCAGTCCGGACAGGCGACGCGAACGCGATGCACCAGCAGCCGGGTCATGGCGTCGAAAATCGGCAGATCGTCGACCCAGCGTTCAGCGGTATCATGAATCGAGCGACAGGTCTTGCCGCAGCCGGAGCAGACGCGGGGGTGGTCGCGGACGGGATGGAGTTCCAGGTGAACTTCCGGAAGGGTCGGTCCGTGCTGGCCGGGTTCGACGCGTCCGACGGTCCCGAGCGTATAGCCTTTCCAGCCGCCGAGGAGGGCGGTAAGTTCTTCGATCGACAACGGCAGCCTCCTGCGTCTTGAAGCCTGGTAACTCCAAGATACGCAGCGGCTGCCGTTGCTCTATTCCTATCCTTCACTCCCCGCAGATGGGAGAAGAACCAAATGAAATCCGTGTGTTTGTGGCTAACGGTCAGGTTTCGACAGCCGCCGCAGTGTTTGGCCCGGGATTCCAAGATTGGCTACCAATAACGCAGGTATTCGGGTATCCCGCCCCCGTTCCACAGTACCAACCTGTTTATTCACCGCCACCGGCGCAAACGACTGTAGAACGGCGACAAGAAGCTGGTAGCTGGCTGGTCAGAGTCCGCGCGAAAAACTCGCGTGGTGACCGCAAGAGGAACATTCGTGACTTCACAATTCGCGTATACGACGAAGCCGGCTCGGAGCACGTGATTCGATTTACGAATGCCGCCTGGCACGACTTTGAGATGAGATCTGGCGATTGGCTTCGCGTATCTCAAAAGAACGGAAAGGTCGTTCGTGTCGCCAATCAGACCACCGGCGAGGTGTACTCGGTAACACCGCCGGGGTGCCTGCAGATGGTGATCCTTTTGGTAGCGATTCCCGTGTTAGCGATCCTGATGTTCTGAAGCGCTCAGGCAAAGGTGCCTACCTCGAATCCGCGGGCTGAGAATCCGACCCCCGTACCGACCTCGTAATTCGAAGATGCAGGCGATCGACGCCAAGCACGGGATGAGGCTCATCGAGCCTGCGGAAGCGGAGATCGATTGGTTGGATAATGCGTTGCGCGAGTTGTTGTTTCGGTTCGAGATTGAGAGTGTGTGATACCGGAGCACTCTCCGACCAGAGTATCTGTTGTGATTTCTGATTTGAGATAAATCCATTAAACGGAGAGCACATGACACCAAAGGTTTTCCTTTCTTACAGCTGGTCGTCACCTGGACATCAAGCCACCGTGAAGGAATGGGCAGATCGCCTAATAGCGGATGGTGTTGATGTTGTACTTGATATTTACGACTTTAAGGAGGGACAGGACAAGTTTGCCTTCATGGAGAAGATGGTTGCTGACGCTACAATAAGCCATGTACTACTTCTTTCCGACAGAGCTTACGCAGAGAAAGCGAACTCACGAAAATCCGGAGTCGGGACCGAGTCCCAAATAATTTCTAAGGAAGTGTATGAGAAAGTTGACCAGTCAAAATTCCTTCCAGTTGTGTGCGAGAAGGATCCAAGCGGTGAGCCGTGCCTTCCTACCTTTGTAAGCTCTCGTAAGTGGATTGACTTCTCGACACCTGAGGCCGTAAACGAGAACTGGGAGCAGCTTGTTCGGGTTTTATATGGAAAGCCATTCTATGTTAAGCCCGCAATTGGGAAGGTGCCGGCATATCTGACTGAGACCGAAGCGCCTTCTAGCCCGGCAATTGCCAAATTTCATAATTTTAGGCAGGCTATTCTGCATGCCAAACCGGGATTAAAGCTATACCGGCAAGACTTTCTAGATTCATGTATGGAATATGCTGATTCATTGCGCGTCAGGAAAGCGCCCCAAGGCGACCTGGCGCAACTAATTCTGGCGGATTGCGGAAAACTTCGGTCGGTGCGCAATCATATTGTTGATTGGGTCTTGCTGGAAGCGGGCAGTTCCCCATCTGGGGACTTTTCCGAGTCGCTTCTGCTTTGTCTCGAAAGGTTGCGCGCATTGAAGTCGCGGCCGAGTGAGCTCCGATCATATAACGAACACTGGTTTGAAGCTCACTCGATATTTGTCTACGAGACGTTTCTATACATTGTCGCCGCACTGATTAAGGCACAATCATTTGAAGTTCTCCACGACGTATTCGCCAGTCATTATCTTCGCCCACTCGACGAGCAACATGGAGCTGCGCAGTTTGACAACTTTGACGTCTTTTATGGTTATTCTAAGATGCTTGACAGCGTTCTTGCGGAGCCGGGTACAAAGCTTCGAAGCCCTGCTGCAGAGTTGATTAGGCGACAGGCCGATCGTGGAGACTTACCGTTTGATAGGATCATGGAGGCCGAATTGGTCGTTCTTCTCATGACGTTTATTAAGCCTGAAGTCCGATGGTGGCCGCAGACTCTAATATACTCGTCTTACAGCCGAGGGCATACTTTTTTTATTCGAGCAGCGCAGCACAAAAATTTTCAGAAGCTTGCAACTATTACTGGAATTGCGGACGTCGAAAAGCTTCGTAATGCCGTAGAGGCGGGGAGGGAGAGATCAAAGATCGAAAATAGCGATACATTCTTCTTTGCACGCCTGTCTATTTCGGAAGCGTTGAATATCGCGAAGTGGGATACGTTGAAATGAGCGCGGCCCTAGAGGGCGTGATGTCCCTCGACCCGGGTGTGTTTCCCGGCCCCAAGTTGGTAGTAGTCACCAAACCTGATCAACGATGCCCAATCCTGCAGGCGGACGGACTGCTGCGGCCTCAGACGCTTGGCCATGAAGCACCAACTCCGGGGTCAAGGTGGACGTCGCGGAGAAAGCGGGAAGCCCGCCTTGCGGGCGGCGGTGGTTTTGACGTCGTCGGCGGTGGTCGTCCGCCTGCGGACGCGCGGGTCGTCCAGCTCGACCGCCAGCAGCGGCTGGAGCGTGCCCTTGGTGCAGACGACGTAGTCGAAGTGCTTGTCGCCGAGGACGTCCTGCCAGAAGAAGAGCCGGCGTTTGGTCCCCTCCTCCGGTACGCCGGGGGAGGGTTAGGGTGGGGGTTGCAGGCGTTGGTATTACTTTGCAACACAGGGGAGATTCGATCGACGGAACCCCCACCCTTGCCCTCCCCCGGCGTACCGGAGGAGGGGACCAGAGCGCCCGCCTGAGGATGTCGGCGAAGCGCTGCTCGGGCTCGCTCCATAGCGAACGGGCAACGCGGGCTCTCGGGCAGGTGGTGTGATCGATCCCCTTGGTCGGCATGGGGCTACTTTAGCGGCTGCGATGTGGTGGGCCAAACGCCGGATTGCCTTGCCGGAGAGAAGTCCACGGGTGTCCACGCTCACGGCACTTCGCGCCCGGGAATGCCGAGCTCGCCGTCGTTCGGTTGCGATCCCGCTCAAGCCGGCAGGAATGCCGGCGTCGCGGGATCGCGGCAGACAGGAATGTCTGCCCCACCGGAGAAACCGCCGGGCGAATGGCATGGCACCCGATGACCGACGCCGGATGCCTGATCCTCCGACACTTGGCTTCTGGTGCCGCGTGGCGGGTATAAGTGGGTGGCAGGTTGCCCGATGGAGTTGCGACGCTGGAGCTGCGACACGAATGGACCCATCCACCGAGCCAGGTTCGCCGCCGCCGCCCACTTTGCTCGGGTACGAGTCGTCCGGCCGGGTGCCGGCGAAGCTGACCGCCCGCGTGATCTTCTGGGCGGTGCCGGCGGTGATTGTGTTTGCGTTTGGCGTGTTACTGCTGCTGAATCCCTACTTCGAAATCGAATCGTCTCTGGGACTGGGGGTTGTGGGAACGCCGGTCATGCCACTGGACGTGGACCAGTCGGACGAGGCGTTGCACCAGCAAATGGGCATCCGAACCGCCGGCTACCTGGTGGTGCTGCTGCTGGCGCAGTGGTTCTTTCTCTTTCCCCGGGGACGGCTGACGCTGCACACCCACGGGCAGGGCCGGTCGGCGGTGATCTCCGGCGCGGCCGCCGGGCTGGCCGGCACGCTGCTGACGGTGGGCGTGCTGGCGATGCTGCTCGACCTGGCCGGCGTCTGGCAGCCGTTGATACTGTTCGACAGCGCGCGCTCGCCGCAGCCGTCCGACATCGGCACGGCAACGCGCTGGGGACTCATCATCGGCGGGATGGGCGTCTGCTGGGGCATCTGGGGTTTTGTCTTCTACCGGTTCATGCGCGATCGCGATCACCGGACGGCCGTCGGCCGGGTGACGCGCTGGCTGCTGGCGGGGACGATCCTGGAACTGCTGATCGCCGGCCCGGCCCATGTCTGGGCGGCCAATCGGGCGCAGAACGACCACTACGACTGCTACTGTGCCCGGGGTTCTTACACGGCGTTGGTCTTCGGGTGCACGGTGCTGGTCTGGCTGTTCGGCCCGGGGATCTTCCTGCTGGTGGTTCGCGAGCGCAGACGCCGTGAGGCGCTGATTCGTGACGCGTAGCGGTGCGGCCGAAAGAGGGTTCACCCGGCGGCGGTGGGCAATCTGACTCGAGACGAGACGGGTGGGATGTCGGAAGATTCGTGGGTGCCATGCCCACGCCGCTGATGGCATCCTCGAACGTCCGCACGGATTTCCCGCGTGGGCATGTCTTCGGCATTCATCGCGCGACGCGCGACATGCCCACGCGGGAGGCCAGGACTGCCGCCCGCATGTCGATCGGTTGCGTGGGCATGGCACCCGGCACCAACAGGCCTGAAAGGCCGGGATATCGAACGGTGTATCGCGGCCCTTCAGGCCTGGAGCGCGTGGGGGCCAGTTGTCCCAGGGCGTTGCTCTGGGCTATAGAACGACGGCCCGTTGGGCCTGCTCACCCGGCCGTCGATCGCCATTCTCGGTGGTCGGCGCGGCCTGCAAGTCCGATGAATCGCTCGAGTAGCTCATCGTTCTCTTCCCCGTCTTTGATTCAGTGAACGCCGTGGCCTGCTCCGACGACAGAAGTGATGAACGCCAAGACGCCGAGATTCCAAGAGTTGCATTGCCTTCGAATGCGTTCTTGGCGTCTCGGCGTCTCGGCGTTCAACCTTGGCGCTGGCGTCGCAGGAATGCCGGCGTTGCGTGCCTCGCGGCAGACAAGAATGTCTGCCCCACCGCAATGCCCGTGGCGCGAATCATACGGCTATTTGGCGGGTTCGGCCTTGGCCTTGAACACTTCGCGGGCCTGGACGGCCAGGGCTTCGTAGAGCGCTCCGAACGCCTTGGCGTCGGTCTCGCGGTAGAAATGGAGCATCGGGCCGTTGGTTTCGCCGAGGTCGAGCATCGTCTTGCCCTGCCAGACGACTTCGATCGAGCGCGAGCCTCGGCGATAGATGGTGCCCACCAGGCCGGCCTGCGGGCCCTCGCCCTTGCGGGCCCCGATCTCAATCGCCTTGCCGTCGAGCAGTGTCTTGCAGAGGTCCTTCGAAACGAACGGCCGGGATTCGACCCGAGTGTAGACCGGCTCGCCGTTCTTGAAGCTGAGGTCGATGCGGTGGACGGCGTTGGACGAGAACTCCCAGGTTTCGTTCATCCCCTGGGGAACATTGGGGCCGGCGTTCTCGTCGGGTGCGCCGAGGCACGCACTGACGCGAATGAGCAGGCCCTCGGGCAACGCCTTGTCCTGCTTGTGGCGTTCGAGCAGGGTGCGGGTGTCGGTCACCTGGGTGGTTTTGACGCCGGTCGCGGTCTTGGGGGTTTCGGCGGGGGGGGCGGCATTGGCCGGCAGCGCTCCGATCCACAGGCTGGCGACGGCGGCGATCGCGAAGGCGGTGACCTTCTTGACGATACGAGCGTTGGTGGCGTGTTTCATGGCGGATTGGACGGACGAACGCCGGGAAAGTTTCCGGGTTCGCGCTGGCGATCGATTTTGTGGCGTCGTCGCCGCCGCGTCGCGCTGGGACGCAAGCAAAGAGAACGCGAAGGCGCGAAGACGACGCGAAGAGGAGCTTTTATAAAGTGCGTTGCCTTCGCGATTCCTTCGCGGCTTCGCGCCTTCGCGTTCTCTTCGATTGTTTTGGTAGCGGTAGGCCCGCACCAACCCACAAAAAAGGCTTCGGCTGCCGTATAGTCCCGGCCGCCGGCCGGCCTGTATCTGGGGTCGCCGGGCTTGATTTCTTTTGCGCGAGACGGAGGACCTGTGATGCATCGATGGGCACTGGCGGCGATCGTGACTCTCGGACTGTTGTGGGTTTGCCACGCGACGCCGGCTGCGGCGGTCGGGCCGGTAGACGCACATGTGATCGTGGTCACCATCGACGGTTTCGCGGCGTACCTGCTGGACGACCCGCAGTCGCCGATCCCGACGATTCGCAAACTCGCCGCGGAGGGCACCACTGCCGAGGGCATGCGGCCGGTGAATCCGTCGGTCACCTGGCCGAACCACACGACGCTGATCACCGGTGTGCGGCCGGATCGGCATGGCGTGCTGTTTAACGGCGTGTTGACACGCGGCGAACCCGGCCGGCCGGTGCGGGTGGAGCCGGCCAAAACGCAGGCGGAACTGGTCACCGGGCCGACGATTTACGAACTGCTTAAGCCGCTGGGCTATCGCACGGCGGCGATCAACTGGCCCTGCACGCGCGGCAGCGAAAACATCGACGACAACTTCCCCGATGTTCCCGACCAGGTTGGTGTGATGTCGCCGATCCTGCGGCAGGAACTGGTAAAGGCCGGCGCGCTGCCCGACGAGACGCAGAAGTCGTTCATGGCGATGAGCAGCCCGCAGAAGGACGCGGTCTGGTCGGCGGCGGCGTGCCAGGCGATCCGGGCCCGCAAGCCGCACTTCATGACGTACCACATCCTGAACACCGACGGCATCCACCATAAGTACGGCCCCAAAACGCCGGCCGGGTATACGGCGCTGGCGCTGGCCGACCAGAACATTCGCGATCTGCTGGCGGCGCTAGATGAGGCGGGCATCCGCCAGAAGACGACGATCTTCATCGTCGCCGATCACGGCTTTGCGACGGCCCGGAAGCTGGTGCTGCCGAACGTGATTTTTCGCGATGCAGGCTTGCTGACCGTCGCCCCGACGACGGCGGTGGTGCGGGCCCATGCCCAGATCTTCTCAGAAGGGGGGTCGGCGATGGTTTACCTGAACAACCCCGAGACGGCGGCCGCCGACCGGGCGAAGGTGATTGAACTACTGAAGGGGCAGGAGGGGATTGCGTCGATCGTCGAGCCGAAGGACTTCGCGGCGATGGGCGTGCCGACGGCGCAGACGTCAAAGCAGGCCCCGGACCTGATCCTGCTGGCCGACAACGGATATGCATTCAGCAATGTCGCGACGGGCGCCGAAACGGTGGTGAAGACCGACACGATCAAGTGGACGATCGGCAACCACGGGTACATCAACACCAACCCGGAGATGAACGCGGTGTTCGTCGCGTCGGGCCGGGGAATCAAGAAGGGCGGCCGGCTCGGCGTGATCGAGAACATCGACATCGCCCCGACGGCCGCGCACCTCTTGGGGCAGGAGATGAAAGACGTGCAGGGGAAGGTGCTGAAGGAGGCGTTGGCGGAGTGACGGGGGGCGAACCCGGGGCGCTAGTGGCAAGGTGTCGAGAAACATGGGTTGGCGGGGAACTTTCCATAGCAGTCGGCGTCGAACAGTGGCGTAAGTCATTCGTTGCTTGATGGGAGGTCGCCTATGTCCACGCCGCGTGTTTCACTCGAACAGCTTCGGATCGAAACCCCTTGCCCGGCGAGTTGGGACGCGATGACCGGCGACAATCGGAGCCGGTTCTGCCAGGCGTGCCAGTTGCAGGTTCACGACCTGACGGCGATGCCGCGCGAGGAGGCCGAGCGGCTGGTGTGCGAGGCGGCGGGGCGGCTGTGTGTGCGGATGGCGGTGCAGATGACGGCAACGCCAATTGCGACGTCGCCGGTCGGGTATCAGAGCTCGCTCCGCACGCGGCCGCGCAAAGGGTGGAGGTTCTGGACAGGCATCGGACTGATCGGTGCCGGCATGTCGGCGATCGCCAACGCGTGGCAGGGCCGGCAGGTAGTGCCCGTCCCCGCGCCTGCTGTCGTAACGCCTGTGCGGATCATGGCTCCGATGATGGGAATTGTCTGTCCGCCGCCAGCCTCCCGCCCTTCCACCGGGTCGCCGGCAACATCGCCTTCGGACGCACTTTCCTCTCCCGTCACCGTGCCTGATCTGACGGCCGCCGCAACCGATGCAGCGCCCACGCGATGACTTCCCGCTTTCCACTCCGCCGCCACGCTGCTACGTTGCCGCCCGATGAACCCATCACCGCTCCCGCAACCGCAGACCGATCCGACGCCGATCTTCGAGCACTACCGCGGCTCCTACGGGACCGAGTTGCTCACGGCGGCCGTCGAACACCTGAACCTCTTCTCGCACCTGGCCCATGCGCCGATGTCCTTGACGGCGCTGCGGTCGGCACTCGGGCTGGCCGAGCGGCCAGCGACGGTGCTGCTGGTGGCGCTGCGGGCGATGGGGCTGGTCGCCGGGCGCTGGCCCGATCAGCTGGAACTGACGCCGATCGCCCGCGAACACCTGCTTCCCGGCGGGGCGTTTTACGTGGGGGATTACGTCGGGCTGTCGGCCGAGTCGCCGGGCGTGCTGGAGATGGTCCGCCGGCTGAAGCAGAACACCGCGACGCCGGAAAAGACCGACACCGGTGCCGCCACGACCGCGTTCACCTTTCGCGAAGGGGCTGGCGAGTCGGCGATGGATCATGAGGCGTCGGCCCGCAAGCTGACGCTCGCGTTAGCCGGGCGGGCGAAGAACGTTGCGCCCGCAATGGCGGCGAAGCTGAGGCTGTCTGGCGTGAAAACGCTGCTCGATGTCGGCGGCGGAACGGGTATCTACAGCCTGGCGCTGCTGCGGGCCAACCCCAGCCTCAAGGCGATCATCTGGGACCGCCCCGAGGTGCTGAAGGTCGCCCGGGAGTTCGCCGAAGAGCACCAGCTGCTGGACCGCGTCGAGCTTCGCGCCGGCGACATGTTTGCCGGCGAGGTGCCGCAGGGGTGCGATGCGATTCTGCTGTCCAACATCCTGCACGACTGGGACATCCCCGAGTGTAACGTGCTGGTGCGACGGCTGGCCGGGGCGCTGCCGCCGGGCGGACGGCTGCTGATTCATGATGTCTTCCTGAACGACACGATGGACGGCCCGCTGCCGCTGGCGCTGTACTCGGCGGCGCTGTTCAGCGTGACCGAAGGGCGGGCCTACAGCGCGGCCGAGTACGGCGCGATGCTGACGTCCGCCGGGCTTACGCCAGAGCCGGTCGTGCCGACGCTGGTGCATTGCGGCGTGCTGGCGGGGGTCAAGCGGTGAGCGGCGACCGCAAGCGATCGCCGGCAGAGGCGGTGAAGGCTTCGCCGAAAGCGCCGACGTCCTCGCCCGCTTCGGCCACCGTGCGGCAGGCGCTGTTCGCCGGCGTGTGCGTGCTGGTGGGCGTCGCCGTGCGCATCGCCGACGGCAACTATCACCCGGCCGCGATCGGATTGATCGTTGTCGCGGCGCTGATCTCGCTCGTCGCCGTCGGCAATCCGAGGGGAATCGCCGAACGGCGGCTGTCGTCGCGATCGTTCGCCATGGTCCTGGTGTGCGGAATCGTTGTGCAGGCGGTGGCGTTGCTGGCTGCGCCGATGTTCCGCGCCGGTGGCGGGATTGATCCTGACGCGCTGTCGGCGGCATTGGGCGGGGTCATCGGCATCGTGGCGGGGGTGTTGATCTGCGGCATCGCGGCGATTCGGCAGTCGCCGAGCCAATGGCCGGTTGTTGTCGGCGTGGCGGTGATGCTGGTGTCGCACCTGGTGAGCGGAGCCTCGATCGTCCGGTCGGCCGTCCCGCCGATGGACGTGATCGTCTTCCAGGACCAGGCGGCACAGATGCTGATCGATGGCGGCAACCCGTACGCGATGACCTATCCCGACCTGTCCGGCGGAATGTCGCCGCACTACGGCCCGGGCCTGCAGGCCGACGGCAAACTGCTGTTCGGTTTTCCTTATCCTCCTCTGAGCTTGTTCGCGGTCGTGCCGGCGACGCTACTGCTCGGCGACTTCCGTTATAGCCATGCGCTGTGCGTGACGCTGATCGGCGCTGTGATCGCGCTGACCCGCCGATCGCCCGCCAGTGGCCTGGCCGCGGGGCTGTTCCTGCTCACGCCGATCGGACCGCTCGTCATCGTCAATGGCTGGACCGAGCCTCTGGTCGCGCTCCTGCTGGCGACCACGGTCTGCGTGGCGGCGCGACGGCCGACGCTGACGGGCGTTCCGCTCGGGCTGTTCTGGGCGGTCAAGCAGTACGTTCCGCTGACGGCACCGCTGATGCTCCTCTTGCCCCGGGGGCGAACGGGGCGAGCGACCAACGAAGACCCGGATCGTTCCCGATTAGCGGTCGCACCGCAGGTGCACTCTTCTGATGTCAGGAGCGAGGAAGAGTGCACCTTCGGTGCGACCGCTAATCGGGGAGAGTCCGGGTCTTCGCAGGCAGGCTCTGACACCGGATTCTCTCGGACAAAACTCCTCGTTACATCGCTCATCGTCAGCGCGGTCGTCACGCTGCCGCTCGTGCTGATGGATATCCCGGCGTTCTGGCACAGTGCGGTCGCGCTGCAGCTTCAGCAGCCTTTCCGTGACGATGCGCTCAGCTTGCAAACCCTCTGGTACCGGCTGACGGGCGCCATTCCGCCGGGCTGGCCGGCGTTCTTGGCGCTGGCGGGCGTGCAGGCGTTGGCGATCTGGCGGATGCCGCGATCGGCCGCCAGCTTCGCCGGGGCGACCGGGGCGGCGTTGCTCATCTTCTTTGCCCTCAGCAAGCAGGCGTTCGCGAACTACTACTTCTTGGCCGCCGCCGCCGCTGCGATCGCCGCCGCCCTGGATACCGGGAGTTCCGAACCTGACGTCGTCTAGATGCACGACCGTGATTCACGGCAACTGTCGCCCGGGCCCCGAAATCTCTTGCCCCTTCCCCCAGCCACACTTACGATGAGGGCCGCACTTGCGAGGAGATCAATCGATGGCTTTCGGCTTGCAACGTATGAACTGGACGCGCCTGGTAGCAGTGGCGTGTGTGGCGGGGTCCCTGGTCGCAGGGCTGGTCCATCACGCCGATGCCGCGCCCAAGCCCGGGCTGGTCAAAGCCAAGGGTGGCTACGTCTTCCAGGGCCAGGTCGATGAAGAGGCGATCCCCGGCAAGGTGGTCATCACCCAGGCCAACGGCCAGAAGGTCGAGCTGTTCAAGCAGGCCGTCGATTCGATCGCATACTTCAACTCGCCAAAGGAAGAGTTCGAGGCCCGCCTGGCCAACCTCGGCCGCCAGGACGTCCCGGGCCGGATCGCGCTGGCTCGCTGGGCGCTGAGCAAGAACGAGCCGCTGCTGGCTGCCGAAGCGGTCAAGGCCGGCAGGGCGATCGATGCCAACAACGCCGAGCTGATCGCCCTCGAAAAGCAGGTCGGGGCGCTCATGCCCAAGGTCGAGGTTAAGCCGGAAGTGGTACCGGCGACGAAGCCCGCCACCAAGCCGGTCGAGGCGGTGGCCGGCCCGGCGATCCGCACGCTGACGGCCGACGAGGTGCAAAGCGTTCGCCTGCGGGAGATCAAGCAGGGAGAAAAGCTTCGGGTGCAGATCTCGCCGGCGCTCCGCAAGCAGGTGATCGATGCCGGGCTGGTGCCGGCCAATCAGATCAGCAAAGTTCAACCGCCGGAGCTGGCCTCGCTCATTCTGTCGCAGGGCACGCCGGCGATGATCTCCGAACTGAAGCTGCTGGCCGACCCCGTCGCGCTCAACGAATACAAGATGAAGGTGAACAAGATCATCGTCAGCGGGTGTGCCGCGTCGAGCTGCCACGGCGCGGCCGACAGCAAAACGCTGCGGCTCTTCACGACCAATGAAGAAGAAGCGGTTCTCAGCAACTTTGTCATCCTGCAACGTACCGACCGCACCATCGACGGGGTCCGCCGACTGATGATCGACCGCGCCAACCCGGCGAACTCGGCACTGCTTGGGTTCATGCTGCCGGCGTCGATCTCGCGCGTCCCGCACCCGGAAGTGCCCGGCTTCAAGCCGGCCGTCAAGACCGCGAACGACGCCGGCTTTGTCGCCACCCGCGACTGGCTGACCAACGGCCTGAACGTCATCGCACCGTCGTACGAAGACATCAACCTGTCGCAGCCGCCGCCGGCCAAGCCGGAAGTCAAGCCCGAGGTCAAGCCGGCACCGGGCAAGTGATTGCCGGCGTAGTGCCACGAGCCGTCCGTACGGCCGCTTCCGCCGCCGCCACTCGCGCGGCTGCTCCTGTTGATGCACGCCTTTGTCCATGACACCCCATCTGTTCCTGACAGCACTGGTCGCGGCGACGCTGGTCGTCCTGATCGTCAACGGCGTCCGCAGCGGTCGCCGACGCGACGCCGTCCGCCAACTCGCCGGTGAATGGCGGATGAACTTCGCCGCCCTCGACACGTTGCAACTCTCCGGTCGGATCGCCGGGCGGTTTCCCGTGCCCGGCGTCAGCGCCCTGCGGGTCCATAACCTCATCTACGGCATGGACGGCGAGAACTACCGGTACTACTTCACCATCGACTACACGATCGGCGTGACCGAAAGCAGTCGCCGTGTTTCGGTTGTCGCGACCTACGTCGAACCGCGCGACCGCCGCCGCGGCGGGGCGACCGCCCTGACCCTCGGCGATGATCAACTCCCGCCACTCGATCAGTACCGTGCCCTGGCCGCCGAGCGCCGGTAACGGCTTCGACAATGCCGGCGGCAACGGGCGCTAGGTCGCTGGGGCGGCGAGAAACTCGGGAATCGCCTGCAATTGCCCGTCCCGCCCGACACACGCGATGGTCGAAGTCGCCTCTGCGAGCACCGTCTGACCCTTCCGCAGCACGTAAGCATGGTCGATCCGGACGTGGGTTTGTTTCACCACTTTGGTCGTCAGCGTCAGCTCGTCGTCGTACCGCGCCGGGGCCTTGTACCGGACCTCAATCTTGACGACGACGAAGAACAACCCTTTCTGTTCCAGCTCGGCATATTGATGGCCCTGCGACCGCAACAGCTCCACCCGCCCCATCTCGAAGTACTGCAGGAAGATGCTGTGATGCAGATAACCCATCGGGTCGCATTCGGGGTAACGGACGCGGATGGCGATCGTGTGCTCAAGCATGGCAAGGCCGAGGCTAAGCCAGAGTCGCCGTGCCGACAAGCCGGCAGAACCGAGCCGGCTGACACTTGCGCCAAGACATCGCCGAACGAACCCGAGATCCATTTCCTCCTCCGGTACTCCGGGGGAGGGATAGGGAGGGGGTTCGCCGTCCGAGGTTCGCGGCCCGACATCGCCCAACGAACCCGGCGACATCGAACATCGAACGTCGAACACCGAATCGCCCGCGCCATTTGCCGAACGAACCCGAGGCGACATCCGGCACCCGAGGCTCCGCGGGTACGCTGCGCCGTCGGCTTGTTGGCCGAACGAACCCGAGCTTGTCTGGCCGTTGCACGAGTTGACCGTTGCACGCGTCACCCGCGTCGATCGACAGCCGCATTGGTGCTGAAGTTCGCGCATAAAAGTCGCTTCCCACGGCCGCAGCACCGTCGAAACCCAGGGTCGTCGCCAGGGACCCGGTCGCCCGAATCGTTCAGACACACCTTGCCTCGGCGCGATATTGTTCGTATATTGTACGGTATGCGAGAGGTCAATCAAGCAAAATCGTGGCGGCCGGCTCAGGGGGCGTGACCATCTTTCCGAGCGTTATGGAACAAACAATGTTTGTGCAGCGGAAATGCAGGCTGAAAGCCCGCACCGCAATGGCCGCCCGGGAAAATGGCCACACCCGGCTCAGGTGCCTTGGGAGATCGCATGTACGTTGTGTGATTGCCCTGATGCCGTCCCACCGCTTTTCGCCGCTTCACGGGCTAAGTGACCTCAATAAAGTTAATGCGGGTCAACCCCGCCGCGGAAGAGCCGATGCCGAGCGTCAACTTGCCATCCGTCACGTTCACGGTGATGGACTTGGTCGCAAAGACGTTGGCCGCCAGCGATTGGTAGTTAAAGAGCAGAGCGCCTTCGATGTAGACGTTGTTCTTGCTCGCACCGCCGGAGTCACCGACGCCTACTTTCACAGTGTAGGTGCCGTTGGGAACGGCCAGCTCCCACTTGCCGGCGGCTTTGACACCGACATTGGTGTCGAGGAGCTGATCACTGTTCTTGTTGCGATCGATGACGACATCCGTATGGCTCGTGAGCCAACCATAGGTCTTCCCATTTCTGGCGGCGTAGGTCTGGCCGGCGTCGACCAGATATCCTGAAACAGCGGGTGCTGTCGCTGGCTGGAAGTGAACCTTCACACCGGCCGACGTTGCAGGCGGCGGAGGGACCGTGGGCGGCGGCGATGTAGGGGGTGATGTCGGCGGAGACGACGTTGCCGACGACACCTCGATGAAGTCGATCTTCGTAGTTCCCGACGCGGCCGATCCGATTCCCAGCGTCAGCTTGCCGTCGGAGACGGCGACCGTGATCGACTTGTTGGCGAATGCGTTTGCCGTCAGCGCCTGGTAGTTGAATAGTTGCTGGCCTTCGACATAGACATTGCTTCTGGAGGTCGCCCCGGCGTCACCGACTCCGACTTTGACCGTGTAGGTGCCGTTGGGAACGGCCAGCTCCCACTTCGCCCCGGCATTTACGGACACATTGGTGTCCAGCAACTGGTCGCTGTTCTTGTTGCGATCGAAGACCAGACTCGTATGGCTGACCGTCCAGCCGTAGGCTTGCCCGTTACGTGCGGCGTACGTCTGCCCGGCGTCGACCAGGTAGCCACTTACCGACGGTGCAGCGGCGGGTTGGAAATTGACCTTGATTGCAGCGGTTGGGGGTGGCGGTGGCGGCGGTGGTGGAACCGTACCCCTGGTTACCAACAGGGTGGGTCGATTGCTCAGCGCTTCATCGCTGGCAAAAATGGCCGCCGTCGAACCCGCTACGGCACCCTTGAGGGCAATCGACACCATCTTATCCCCGGCCGCCTTTCTCGCCCGGAGCAGGTTGGCGACGTCAAACTCATACCAACCGGTCTGAGCGACCGTCTGAGAAGCGACAATGCCGCCGGCACTTGCCGGCCGAAGCGTCCACTGAAGGTTGAACTCGTCCCAGAACCAATCCGATTCGGCAGTGGCGTAAGCGTTGACAGCGACTGGTGACGCCGCGGCCCCAGTGCCCATCGCGCCCAATCCCGCTTGCGGGCCCGCGCCTCCGTAGAGCCGAACCTTTGCCGAGGCGATCTGATCAGAACTGGGCAACGACGTCAGATCGAAGTGCAGGAACGATTCTTCCTCGCCCTGGTCGGTCGCCGTGTTCTGGACCTCGAGACTCGAAGCAAGGCCGCCTCCTACACCCGCGCCTTGCCGGACGAAGCCGTCCGCCGTTACCGGCACGATCACCGTGTTGGCGTCGATCGGGGGGAGATTCGAGCCCGTATCGGCTTCCGAAACGGTGATCACGCCAATGACGCCGAAGAGGCTGACGATGAACGTCGCACTGCCCGACACCTGGTCCGTGTCCGGCGTTGCAGTGAAGGTGATTGGGCGGGCGATTGGACCGTTGTTGGCCAGCGGATAGGTGAGCAACTGCTGGTCGATGTTGATGTCGGGATCGCCACCCGGCACCTTCATAATGTTCACCGGGTAGTAAGGGCTGCCGTCATATGCGATGACCCAGGCCTTCGCGGAATCGCCTTCGGCGACCGTTAGTCTACGGTGCGACACGCCCGCCGGGCTGTCTGCGCCCGGAGCGGTTTCCAACACAAGCTTCGGTGGCGCGCCGGACTCACGGCTGCCGATGGACCCGTACATGCCGTACGGCGATCGCCGGTCGTCGAATGACGGCCGGATCAAGAAAGTAACGGTCGTCGCGCCCAGGAGCTTCTGCCGGACAACAAAGTCCGTCATGCTGTTCTGATTCAACCGCGGTCCGGGGCCGTAGACGGAGGTGATACCTGAGCCCGCACGGGTGGATGACAGTGGCTCCGTCGGCCGGTTGTTCCATGTGATCGTGGATTCGTCCCAGACCGCGTTCTCGACTCCGTAGACGTCGTACCCTCCACCGCCCCCGTCAACACCCGTCCACGAGGCGGAAAACTGGATCTCCGCGCTGGCGATGCTGGGGACCTGGGAAATGTCGAACTTGATGTAGACATCGCGCCTCGCCCCCGTGCCCCTGTTGTCCAGCAGCAGCAGTTCCGGGCTGGCACCGTTCTGCAGGTTTGCCTCGCCGCCGTTGCCGACCCAGGCATCGGCGATCGCGGAGAGCGTGACCTTCTGAGTGATCGGACCATCGGAAATCGAGACCGTCGCCGACGGGCTTCCGCTGATCGTCACGGGGCCGAAGGGAACAAGCGTGTAGGTGAAGGTCTCGACAGGTTCAACCAGATCGTCACTGAAGGGGGCTACATAGACGACCTGTTCGGTGTCGCCGGCATTGAAGATGACGATGGTATTGCCCGAATGCGAGTCTTCCTGGTACTTGAAGGTACCGGACGATTCAAGACTGATCACCGTCCGTTGCGTGAGGTCGCCGCTGCGCCGTACCGTGAAGAACGCCGGATCGTCCCCGAGTTCAGAACCCGTGGGATCGGTCGCTTCGATGCTGACAATCTGAGGTCCTGCACCATCCTGCACTCTGACGTCGGCGTTGATGGAAGGGTCAAAGGTGTAGCTGCCGGGCGCGTTTCGGTTTTCTGCGATGACAAAGAGCGCGCGCTCCTCGCCTTCCGTGATGGTGTCGGTAACAGGAATGAATGGGATTTCGATCGACGCCGACCCGGCTGGAATGGTCAGCCGTTCGTTTTTGTATCCCGGTGTCGATACATCGAAGGGGTCATTCCAATAGGGCGTGCCGTCCGAGGGAAGATTCAGCCGGCGATCGGGCGCGATGCCGACGGGTTCCATGGCAACGACGAGGGGCTGGGTTGTGTCCCCCGATCGGGACACGCGAAGCCGGGCGGTGTCGTTTCCAATTTCCGATGCCGTCCCATCGAGGAGTTCGAGGGAGACATGGGGCACATTTCCCGCCAGCAGCTGACGACGTTCCAACACTTCGGCCGTTGCCCGACTAAGTGGGTGAGATCGATTTGCGTTTTGCACTTTGGAAGTCCCTGTACGATTTCCACCCGTCGGATTCGGGACTAGCGTGAGTTCCCCACTGCCCCAAGCATTTCTGGCGGCCCCATCGACATCCGGCGTTGCCCGCCGGTAGAAGTCTATCGAATGCGGAACGGTGCCACAAGAAAGATCGCGGCGGTCGCAACGAATGGAAACGGGCGATAAGAATGCGTTGTGATGAGTTGTGTCTTGATGAACAGACGAGTGGCGCGAGGGTGTAGCGCACGATCTTGGCGGAATCTCAATTCCTGGGTGCCATGGGCTGCGGTACTCCGCTGCCCGTGGCGCGACGTTGTCCGCGCGAGGCCACGCGTCAGGCGAGTACGCCAGCCCATGGCACCCGGAAACCGCCAAGATTGAGCACTACACCCGGGTCAGAGACGGTACAGTTCTGCGGCGCCGCGCTTCTCTTCACTTCACGATCGAGACGCTCCCGCCGACGCTGTTCACGGTGATTGTGGCGCTGCCGGAGTTGTTGGACCAGCCGTAGTTGTCGTAGGAGCCGAAGAAGAGGCGTGTCGCGCCGTTGGGGGCGACGATGGTCTGCTGGACGCCGTTTGCCTTGCCGTCTCCGATAAAGAAGACCTGCTTCAGCAGCGGCGAAAGGCTCGTGTAGTTGCGCGAACCCGCAGAGCTGAAGTTGAGATCGGGCGGCGCCGGGGTGGCGGTGGGATCGTCGTTGGAGAGGAAGACACCGATCAGTGCATTGGCCGGCAGCGTGGCGTTGGATTTGCCGCCGAGATTGTTGGTCTGGTTGTCGGCGGTCCAGGAGCCGCCGTCGAGCGGGCTTCCGCCGGTGGGGACGTTGCTGAGGCTGCCGGTGGCGCTCAGTTGCAGCGATGAGCCGGAGCTGATGGGAAAGCCGTTGAACTGAACGGCGGGGCAGTTTGTGTTGGTGTCGACATATCCGCCTTTAGCGCAGGTCGCGTTGGACGGCAGCCCGGCGAACCAGACATTGGCCTTGCCGGTGACGGTCGCGGTACCAGTATTGCTTGCTGAACCACGGGTCGCGACCGTGGAGCAGGTCACCTCGATCGGCCCCTGGCCGACGCTGCCCGCAAAAAACATGGGTATGGGCGAGCTCCGCGCCGTGGACCTGGCCGCGGTGATGCGGACGGCAGTGGCGCTGGAGAAACTGTCATCCGGGACGGCGCTGAAGACGCCGGCACTCCACGTGCCGAAAACGATATCGTCGTCGGTCAAGGTGAATGTAGCGCCGTCGATGGGGTTGTACTGAGCAACCAGTTTCGCCGCATTTCGAGCGGCAATCGCTCCGTTGTCCATCTGTCCTGCAGCGGCTCGGGCGGCGGCGTCAGACAGGCGCGACAGTTCCGTCTTCACCAGGACGACGTGCCCCCAATCCACCGCCAGCGACGCGATCGCCAGAAGCACTGGCATCGCGAAGGTGACGTAGATCAGGACAAACGCGCCAGAACGGCGGCGCAGAAAGCGGGCGGCACGGACATCCATATCCATGCTTTCGGCGGTTCACCTAACCCGCTTCATGCGGGATTTGCTATTGGATTGGGACGAGCAAGGGGAGGGGTCCGACGCTGTTGCCTTCAGAGGGAGACGCGGGTTTAGCGCAGGCTCATGACTCGCACGCCAGTGATTCTCGGACGGCGTCGTCTGCCATGTCATGGACCGAGTGACCGACGAAGGTGGAAGGCAGCGGAGTATCGATTGGCGTCTGACTTTTGGCTTCTGGCCTCGTCTTTCGGGCCCCCCCATTTCGGACCGCCGGGGGGACGGGCTCGGCGCCTCCGGATCGACCGCGGATTCAGGGAATCTGAACCGTGCGGACCGTGATCGGATAGGCGTCCTTCAGCTTGTCCGGCACGGGAATCACTCGGGATGTCTCCTTCTGCAGGTCAAAGTAGTAGAAACTCCCGTCGCGCATCGCCAGGAGTTTCTGCTGGTCCGGCGATAACTCCACGAAGTTGAACTTCACGTCCTGCAGCTGCGCCTCGGGAATCAGCGACTTCGCGCGGATCAGTTCCACCGCAACGCATTCCAACCAGTTGCGCGTCGCGGCACCCTGCCCCAGGTACTTCGTCAGGTGCGCCGGTACCGGTTCGGCGACGGGCTCGTTCATCCGATCCACGGCTGCGGCATCCGCCGGCTCGCGTGACACTTCCTTCCCGGTCTTCAGGTCCACGACGACCCATTCGAGTTGCCCTGGAACCTTCGCGCCGGCGGGAATGCTCGTGTACCGCAGATTATCCTTGCCGAAAGCGATCGCCGATCCGGCGGTAAGAACCCGGAATCCAGAGCCGCCCTCGGCCCGGATCCGAGCGGTAAAGTTCTTCCGGGTGCCTTCCTTCATGTCGTACAAAGTCATCGTCTGGTCGATGATGGATTCAACGCCAAACTGCAGGTTCTCGTCCTTTGAATAGTCGCCGTTGACGACGCAGTAGCGCTCATCGTGGTCGAGTGTGAACCCGCGGGCGCCGGGCTCGTCGGTGCCGACGGGGAAGTCCTTCAGTTCGCGCTTGATGTTGCCGGTTGCCGGATCGAACAATGCATAGACGGGCTTGTCCTTACGATCCAGCTCGACAATCCAGTCGGTCTTGAGTTGGTGGACGACCGACTTGACGGGAGAAGGAGCCAAGGTTCCGGTCTTTTCATCGAATACCCGCGGGCCGTCGCTGGTTTGCAGGTAGGTCCGCCCGGGCATCACGCCAATCGAGTGGGCCGAGCCACCGGAGAGGACAGGTCGAAGCGACCAGTCGGCGAAGTTGACCGAATAGAGATCGACGGAATACAGCTTGCCGGCCTGCGGCCATTGCAGCCGGATCAGGCGATCGGAGATCGGGTCGGCCTGCCAGTGCGATTTGCGGAACACGCAACGCTGCGTAACAGGCTGATCCTGCGCGGCGGGGTCGAACTCCCACGCGGCGGCGATGTCGTCCTTCTCGCGCACGAACATTTGGAACAGCGTCGAACCAGATGGCCGTGACTTCTGTGGCGGCACGAGTTTCATGACCTCGGCCGGGGCCTGGTCGGTGTCGGCCGCGAGGACGTCATTGCTCCGCCCGGAAATCGTTCCCAGGGCGTTGGTCAGCGTGACCATGCCGGCGAGTACCAGTACGCGTGTCGAGCTGATCATGGTTTCTCCTGATTGTGTCGCTTTGCTCTGAAAGGTTCCGACATAACACTGCGTCTCCGACGCACTGACGGTGCCGCCTGGCGTTGTGACCGACAGCGCCGCACGGGGGCCATCGGCGGAGGCGGGGACCGAATGAACGAACAATTCGCCACGGTCGAGTTGCACCGCGTGGGTCCCCACCACGCGATACGAAGCCGACGGGCCGGGGCTGATCTTCCAGTCTGCCGCCAGCACGATCGCCGCACCGGGAGGATGTGGCCTGACCTTGCTGATCGACCGTCCTTCCTGGTAGACGACCACCCCCGCGATTCCGATGCACAGAAGCAGGCACGCCGCGAGCGCCAGACCCGTGCGGTGCTGTTGCCAAAGCGATCGTTCAGGCGCTGGCAGCTGGACGACCTTGTCGCTTTTGAGCACTGATTGCAGCAGGGCGTCCATCGCCAGCTGGCGGCCATAGTCCCGCAGGGACTGATCGTCGGATCCGGGCGGCTCCAGACGCGGGTTGCCGGGTGAATCGCTCATGCTTCCTGCTCCATCTGCGCCTGGACGCACCGGCGAAGCTGTTCGCGCGACCGCGACAGTCGCTGGGCCATCGCGGCGAACGTGGTCCGCTCCATCTCGGCGGCCTCGGCGAGAGTCAGGTCCTGCTGATAGACTCGAACGATCGCGGCTTTGAGGTGATCGCTGAGCAGTGAGATACAGTGGTCCAGCCAGCGGCGGGCACGATCGTGCCATGGCTCGTCGCCGGCCGCGGGCCCGTCAAGCACGCCGCAGACGTCCTCGATGCCTTCGAGGACCCGGCTGTCCGTCACGACATCTTGCCGCCCGGAGGCGCGACAGTGTTCAAGCACCTTGTTGCGGGCGATGCCGCGCAGCCAGCGGGCGAAGTTTTGGCCTTCGGTGAACTTTCCCAGCTGTCGGTAGGCGGTCAAAAAGGTTTCCTGGACGACATCTTCGGCATCGCGCGGGTTTCCGTGGAATAGCGCGGCCACGTAGACCAGGAGCATGGCCCGATGCTGCTCCGCCAGGATGTCAAAGGCTTTGTGCATCGTTGATTCTGCATACATTGACGGATGTCGGGGAAAGTTGACATCCAACTGGGCGGGATCGAGTTAAGGGATCGGACGCCGCAACCCATTGTGCGGACGGCATTGCGAGCGTGCACGCCCCATTTTGGGGCGCGGCCAAGTCGCTGAAACCCGGAAATCGGCGTCAAAACGCCGTTCCACGCCTTGCTCAACGGGCGACGCTTGGTACAATGTGGGGCTCCGAAGCAGGCTGCGCGAGGGTTGTAGGCTCGGTGCGGGCGTGTTCGGAAGTACGTTTTGGTAGGGTTCAACCAGCCGGGCACGGTCCCGGATCGAAAGGCGCTCGGCACATGATTAAGGTGAAGTCCCGCGGCAACGAAACCGTCGAACAGATGATCCGTCGTTTCAAGAAGGCCTGTGAGAAGGAAGGCCTCACGAAGGACATCAAGCGGGTCGCGTATTACGAGAAGCCAAGCGAGAAGCGTCGTCGCCGGTCGCGCAGCAAGCCCCGCCTGATGGGCATGGGCGGCCCGAGCAGCGGTGGTGGTGGCGGCGGTGGCGGCGGCCAGATGCGCTGAACGGCCGTCTGGTCTGAACGCCTTATCGCGCCTCTAGTGGTTTTTGACGCAGCGCGTGCGCGGGCCGGTGACACGGCCACGGGCAGCGGAGTACCGCAGCCCATGGCACCCGGAAGCCTCGGAAGTGCCGAATCGCGCTGGCATTCCCGGCCCCCTTGTTAGCGTCCGATTCACAGGCCGATTCACAGTGGCCTGATCAGTTGGACAGGGCGTACAATTCGACTCAGAAGTTGCTACCCCGGCCCTTACCGGGGTAGCGTTGTTTGAGCGGCGAGGAAGCAGTTGACGATGGCGGCGGCGGTGCTGTTGTTGCCGGCGTCGTCGGCGTGGCTCGGCGGGTTCATGCAGCGGTAGGTTCGTGCACGGGTAAGCTGGTGCACGGGTAAGTTTGTCTACCGGGAATGCGGGCCGCCAGCCCGCACCACCAACCGCTGCCGGCCTGTTCCAGTCTCGGCGCCCGCCGCTTTACATTGAGCCACCCGGCCTCCAAAATCGAAACGACCATGGCGAACCCGGCGGAGCAAGCGGCGATTCACACCGAGGGACTGACAAAGGTCTACAAGGACTTTTGGGGCAGGCCCAAGGTCACTGCGCTGAGCGATCTCAATCTGACGATCCATCGCGGCGAGGTTTTCGGGCTCCTCGGCCCCAATGGTTCGGGCAAGAGCACGACCATCAAGCTGCTCCTGGGCCTGATTTTCGCTTCGCAGGGCAAGGCGTGGGTGCTGGGCAAGGAAGCCGGTTCCACCGACATCAACGAGAAGATCGGCTTCCTCCCCGAAGAGTCGTACCTGTACAAGTTCCTGTCCGGCGAAGAGACGCTGCGGTTCTACGGCAAGCTGTTCAAAATCCCCAAAGACGTGCTCGACAAGCGCGTGCCGATCCTGCTGGATACCGTGGGTCTCGACTCTAAGGCCCGCAAGCGAAAGCTCCGCGAATACTCTAAGGGCATGGCCCGCCGTATCGGCCTGGCGCAGGCGCTGATCAATGAACCGGAACTGATCCTGCTCGACGAGCCCACCACCGGCCTGGACCCCATCGGCACCCGCGAGATGAAGGACCTGATCCTGTCGCTTAAGGCGCAGGGGAAGACGGTCCTGCTGTGCAGCCATCTGTTGGCCGACGTGCAGGACGTCTGCGATCGCATCACGATCCTGTTCCGCGGCAAGATGCAGGAACAGGGGGAGGTCAAGAGCCTGCTGCAGGTTAGGGACGTCACGCAGATCGAGACCAAGGGGCTGACCGATCAGCAGGTGGAGGAAGTTCGAAAGTTCATGGCGCAGATGGGGGTCGCCGACGCGCGGGTCACCCATCCGACGACGACACTGGAAGACCTGTTCATCCGCATCGTGAACGAGAACACGCGTGGAGGACTCTCGTCGGTCAGTTCTGACGTGCAGACGGGGGGCAAGGCGAATGGCAAGGCAGGATAGCCTTGGCTGAGGTCGGGCGGAGCTGGCGATATCGCGGCGATTTGGCGTTCGCTTGCTTGGGTGATCAATTCCTCCAGCGTCGACCGTTTCCAGGCCGCTAAGACTGCTTGTAGTTGAGACATCCAATGAAACTGTTGGCCCAATCAGCCCCGTTCGACTGGACGACCTACGCCGTCCCCATCGTGGCGTCGGCAATCACCGTTCTGGTGCTGCTGCTCAGCGTGGGCGACGTCTCGCGGTTCCGCTTCGCCCGGGTCCGGGCGATCGCCGGCATCTGCTTCACCGAAGCCATCCGCCGCCGCGTCCTGTGGATCACGCCGCTGGCGATCATTGGCATCATCTCCGTTTCACAGTTAACGCGCCCTCTCGACGCGCAGGATGCGGTGCGCCAGACGATCAAGTATTGCCTGTTCGCGACCGGGCTGGTCACGGTGCTGACGGCGATTCTGCTGGCGTGCGCCAATCTTCCGAAGGAAATCGAAAGCCGGGTCATTTTCACCATCGTCACCAAGCCCACGACCCGGCTGGAGATCGTGCTGGGCAAGGTCATGGGCTTTGCGATGGTCAGCGGGATAATCCTGCTGATCATGGGGCTGTTCACGCTCGCGTTCCTCGAGTTCCGTGCCACGTCGTTCGAATCGCAGATCAAGGCGGCGCTGGCCAGCGGCCAGATTCCCGAAGGTGCCAAGCGGGCCAATCTGCAGCGTTACGCCGACCAGGGTTTGCTCCGCACCAAGTCGGTGATCTGGCCGGCGGAGATGCAGGTGTTCGCGAAGGAACCCTCGCCCGACGGCACCCGCTGGGCCGCCGGCGGGAGCCAGACGTTCTTCGTCGTGCCGTTTGTGATTTCGGAGCAGGACAAGGCCGCGGTCGTGCAGGCGGTGAACGCCGGTGCCGGGCCGGTGTTTTCCATCACCCTCAAGGTCGATCAGCGAAAAACGTTGTCGGCGTCGGAGAAGGAGGAGCTCGCCTCCGGCCAGAACCCCACCGACGATGAGCCGGCGTTCGGACCGGCGCTACCGACGAGCCGGCCGTCGCTGCCGACGCCCCGGCTGTCGATCATCGCCCGGGCCCAGAAGGACGGCCGCATCCTCGCCCAGTCGGATTTCGCCGGCGACAAGCCGGTCTCGGCGATCCGGGATCGCGGATGGGTGCCCGGGGGCCTTCGGCAGTTCGTGGCGCCGATCACCACCAACCTCGCTTTGGAAGAACTGCTGAATGCCGGCAAGTTCAACCTGGAGATTACCGGCCTGACCCCGACGTATGAGTATGGCGTCGGTAAGCAACCGGTTTCGCTGTCCGTCTACGACGTGGACAAGGACAACCGGCGGCCACCGACCGAAGTGGTGGCGATCCGCTCCAGCGAGACCGAAACCGTGCAGCCGGTGAAACCGGGCATCGCCGACCTGGCGCGCCCGGAGCCTCCCGGGCCGCGCTTTTATTCGCGGTTCGGCCGGGTCGGGATGCAGGTCTCGGGGCGTCCGCCGGAAGACGGGGACGGCCCGGTCGCCGTCTACAGTTTCCGTGGTTCGGCCGTCAAGGCCGACGACGACCAGGTGACGTTGCAGACCAAGATCAGCATCGACCGTTCCGGCGACCTCGACGCCGACCGCTACAAGGCGTCGGTCGCGTCGGTGACGGTCCGCAACGTCAATAGCGGCTTTACGAGCCCTCCGGCGATGATCGAACCTGACACCAATCGCCTGATCGACATCCGGGTACCCTTTGCCGCCGTGGACGGCGGCGATTTCGACGTCCTGGTCCGCGGCCGCACGCCCGGCCAGTCCCTGGGCCTCCACGGCCTGACGGCATCGGTCCCGTCGATCGCGCTGGTCGAGGCAGATCACTGGTTCGGAATCAACCTCTTCAAGGGCCTTCTGCTGCTCTGGATGTTGTCGATCCTCGTCGTGACGATCTCGGTGTTCTGCTCGACATTCCTCTCCTGGCCGATCGCGGTCGTGCTGACGCTGCTGCTGCTGATGGGGCGGTGGGGCGTGAACCAGCTCGGCGATTCGCTCAACGCCGGCGCATCGCGCAGCGTGGTGCAGGACCTGTTCAAAACCAAGGACGCGACCAAGACCCGGGCGGTCACTGATTCGCTTGAGGCGTTGTCGTCCGTGCTGCGAAACGTCGCGCCCCTGCTGCCCGACGTTAACCAGTTCCCGCTGATGGAAGACCTGGACCGCGGCGTCAGCATTCCGATTCACAAGATGACGCGGGCCCTTCTGGAACTGCTGGTGTACGGCGTGCCGCTGCTGATGTTGACCTACGTGGTCCTGAAGAGAAAAGAGGTGGCCCCATGAGTAGTAATCCCACCACCGAACCGTCTTCCCCCGCCACCGGCCAGGTCCGATCCAATGGCAGTGCCCGGCTGGGCCGCCTCGGGATTGTGGGGCTGCTGATCCTGGGCCTAGTGATCTCCGGCCTGAGTCGCCAATGGGCGATGGGCCTGCAGAGGCAGGCGTACATGGCCGGTCCGTACGCGCCATCGGAGGGTGCCGGTGCCGACGACACGTCCGCCGCCGGCACAGCCGGCCCCACGCTGGGGAGCCTGGACAGCTACTTCCTGATCCTGTTGCTGGGCGGCCTGCGGGGCCCGCTGGTGATGTTCCTGTGGACCAGCAGCGAAAGCCAGAAGAACGAGCGCGACCTGGAAGACTTCGACACCAAGGTCGAACTGATCCGCCTGCTCCAGCCGGAGTTCGACTCGGTCCACATCTTTCAGATGTGGAACAAGGCCTACAACATCAGCGCGCAGATCGCGAGCCTGCCGAACAAGTATGCGATCATCCTGGATGCGGTGGAGTACGGCAGGAAGGTCGACAAGTCCCGGCCCAACAACCTCAACATCCTGCTGGAGCTCAACAAGATCTTCCAGCACAAGCTGGGATCGACCGCCGGCGACAGCATCTACTACACGCGGCAGGTTCGCGCCGACAGCAAATGGCGTGAAAGTACCGGCGACAGCGTGGGGGCGCTGAATCAGCGCATGCCGCCGGTGCTCGACAAGGACGGCCGGGTTCTGGCGCCCCTGGTCAAGCCGCGTTCGCCGCGGCCGACGGACATGACCACGCGGATCGCGCTGCTGACGAGCGACATCCCCGCGCTCAAGGCCGCCGCCGCGACGGCCGGGGTCTCGCTTCCTGACGGGCAGCTTTCCCCGCCGGCAGGCACGAAGGAACTGGTCATTGCCGTGCCGGAATCGACGGCGTTGAAGATCGAGCCGCTGCTGTACCGTCATATCGGCATCCGGTTCGTCTACGCCGACTGGAACGACGGCAGCGACCTGCAGTATCTCAAACGGTATGAACCCTACCCGGACGGGGTTTCTCCGCTGGCGCTGGGCTTCAACTATGGCAAGCGTGCGCAGGTGCTGATGAACCGGACCGGGCAGCGTCCGGCGCAGTCGGGGCCGAGCGTGGTCGATAGCCGCCCCGGGTTGGAACTTCGCCAGTGGGGCGAGAGTGAGTGGGACCGCGGGATGGTCGCCGAGGCCCGTGCCTTCGGACGCAAGGTCACGCAGCAGCGGCACACGAGCCTGATTCCGACCGCGTCAGTCTCACCGTCCGCTGTGCCACAGGACATCGCCGCCGCCCGCGAAGCAGTCGCGTCGCTCGAACTGGCCAACCGTCTGGCACGTGACGCGCGGGCCGAGTACACCCGCCATCTGATCAACCCGACCGAAACGATTCGGCGGATGCAGGACTACACGTCCCACCTCGACGGCCTGGAAGCCGACGAGATCATGACCCGGGCCGACCTGGCGTATCTGCGGTCGATCCTGTCGAACAATCCGGCGGAAAAGCGTGTGCTCCTGGAGCAGGCCAGGACGGACTACGTCAACGCAGAGGCACGCTACCAGGCCTTGGAGCTGCGGTTCTACACGCCCGGTGAGTCCGAGCCGATCCTGTTCCCCCCGAACGCGCTGTCGCGTCGTCTGGCGTTCATCCCCGATTGGCGATACCTGCTGAACATGGCGGGCATGCCCCATGGAATCACCCGGGAGACCGCCAAGGACTACATCGACCAGCCCAAGGCCCTCGCGACGCTGTACGCCTTCGTTCGCGTGAGCCTGGAGTCACTGGCGGGCATCGACCAGAACAGCGACTCCCGCGCGGAAAACGGTTACTTCGTCCAACGGGCCGCGCTGCGGCTGATGCAGATCGACATCGCGGCAGCCAAAATGCCCGTCACGGCCTCGGCACGATGATCTGATCGCCGGCGTGCCAGAACACATCGACATTTCTAAGCTTGTCAGAAAGCCTGCTAGCTAACAGAATCTGATTACGGCGAACGCTACTCGCGAGATCCTGCCGGGTCTTGCGAGGTGTGTTCAATGGAACGGACGGTGATGGCACGCGGGCGCATCGCCGTGACGACCGTTGCGAGCTTCCGGGCTCGCACTTTTGACGGCACCCGCGATTGCCCCGCGACGAGAACGAATGACCCCCACATCCCCGATCCCCCATTCCGAGATCATCGACCGCGTCAAGAAGATCATGCGACGCGACCTTAAGCTCGGTTCCGACTTTCCTATTGCAGACGACATGCCTTTCTTCGGCGGCGAAGCCGACATCGATTCGCTTGACGTGCTCTTGCTGCTGGGAAGCGTGGAAAAGGAATTCGCGATCCGGATTCCTAACGAAGCGGTGGGGCGACAGGTCTTTGAATCGGTGGCGACCCTGGTCGGATACATCGAGGAGCAGCTCGTCCGCGGCAACCCCGATGCACTCGCCTCGGCAGCGCCGGTGTCGCCGGCGACCGATCCGCTGTCCCGCCTGCCCCACGGACCGGAGTTCCGGTTCCTCACCCGCGCCGTCTCCGTCCGCACGGGAGAATCAGCCGAGGCGGTTTGGGTGATCAAGGGTGATGAACCTTTCTTCGCCGGTCACTTCCCCGGCAGGCCGATCGTACCGGGCGTCTTGATCGCCGAGGCGATGGCGCAGGCCTGTGGGCTGGCGACGCCGCCGCCGCAGGAGGGTGTCGCCATTGACGGCAAGCTGGTGCAGGTGGACGTTCGTTTCGAGCAGCCGGTCGTGCCGCCGGCCGAGATCGTCATCCGCTGCCAGCACCAGCGCACGATCGCCGGTTTGAGCCAGTTCAGTGTGACGGCTTCGGTCGGTTCGATGGTGGTGTCGCGCGGGACGCTTACGCTCAATTGCTCGCCGATCGTTGCGGCCGCAGTGGGCGGCGGCTGATCGGTCGGGACTGACCAGGAGATTCCAGATGCCCACGAACCGACGCCCCTTCTTCCTGGTCTTTTGCGCAATGTTTCTCCTGGTGGCACTGCTGCCACGGCCCCTGACCGCCGACGCGCCGCCGGCCACCGACCCCGTATTGGAAGCAAAGCTCAAAGAGATCGACGCCCGCGCCGACAAGATCAAGGATTACGTCGCACGTTTCGAACAGCAGAAGTACACCGCCTTGCTTCGTAAGCCGCTGATTTCGACGGGCGTCGTTCGCGTGCTCGGCCCGGTCGTTCGATGGGACACCGAGAAGCCGGACCCGGCGGTCCTTCATGCCGACGCCAAAGAGGTCAGGCTCTACTATCCGAAGCAGAAGCTGGTGGAGATTTACCCGATCGACAAGCGGATGAGCGATCTGGCAGCATCCCCGCTGCCAAGGCTGGCGACGCTGCGGGAGAACTTTGCGTTCGAAGCGATGACGCCCGAGCAGATGAAAGCCGACGCGGGAACACTCGCCGACGGTCCCGACCGTGTCGCGATTCGGCTCCGCCCGACGGGGCAGTTTCTCAAGCAGCACATCGAAGAGGTTCGCGTGTTGCTCGACCAGAAGTCGGCCTTTATGCTGTGTGTGGTGACGGTGGACAAGGAGGGCGATCGGACGGTGATCCGATTCAGTGAAGCCCGGCTGAACACCGGATTGACTCCGCAAGATGTGGCGTTTTCGCCGCCCGCCGACGCCCGGATCTCCCGTCCCCTGGAAGCCGGTACGGGGAAATGATCGACCGGGGAGCCGACGAACAGCTTTAGAAAACCACCGTATCGAACCCACCTTGCACGCCGACGTGAAATCCCCGCTCGCCACTCCGCTCCGCCTGGTGCCGCCGCCGCAGGCCCGGTACTCGTCGGAGACATCAGGCACCTACGTCGCGCACGAAGAATCCGGGCGCCCGCCCGAGGCCCCAGTTGCGGAACGCCCCTCGCCATCGATCGGCCGACGGATCGCATCGTTCTGGCTGAAGGCCCTTTTCTTTACCAGCGAGCGGGCCACCTGGATTCCGCTTTCCATGACGGGTCTGGTTCGTCGCGGCGTGCTGATGTTCGCCCCGAATGTGCGCCATGCCACGATGGCCAATGCCGCCCGCATCCTGGGACCCGATTCCACAGAGGGGCACCGCACCGCCCTGGCCCGCGGCGTGGTCGAAAGCTTCTTCCGCTTCTGTATCGATGTCGGCCGATCGGCCCACATGACACCGGAGCAACTGCTGGGCGAGATTGCTTCGGTCGAGGGTCGCGAGCACTACGATCGCGCCCGCGCCAGCGGCAAGGGGCTTATCATCGCGACGGCGCACATGGGTTCGTTCGAAGTCGGGCTCTCCGGCCTGGCGATGCAGGGGCAGCAGCTGCACGTCATCTTTCAGCGCGACGAGCAGGGCCTGTTCGAGCGTCAGAGGTCGAGTCTCCGCGAGCGGCTCAACATCAATGAATCGCCGATCGACAACGGCTGGACGATGTGGATCAGCCTGCGCGACGCACTGCTTCGCGGGGAGGCGGTGGTGATGCAGGCCGATCGGGTCATGCCCGGGCAGCGCGGGCAGAAGGTGCCCTTCCTGCACGGACACCTCGAGATGCCGCCGGGCCCGGCGAAGCTGGCTCGGCTGAGCGGCGCGTGGATCGTGCCCATCTTTTCCATCCGCCGGCCGGACGGCAGGATCAACCTCTTCATCGAGCCACCCATCACACCCGCCGACGATGTGGAAGAGCCCGCCGCCTCTGCGCCGACGATCGGGACCCGCCGCGTCGATCCGCTCCTGCGGAAGCTTTCGCTGGTCATTCAGAAGTACGTCCGCGCGTACCCCGAGCAATGGCTGATGTTCCATCCGGCGTTCTGCGAGGACCAGCCCGCGACGTCCAACCCCACCCGCCTCCCCGAGAAGGACAAACCTCGTGCCTGACCCGTACCTCGATCCCATTGTCATCACCGGGGCAGGTATGGTCACCTGCCTGGGCCTGGATCGTCAGAGCACCTGGGAGGCGGTTCGGCAGGGGCGGTGCGGCATCGGCCCGCTGACGGCGCTGGAACAACCCGCCCCCGACGGCAAGCACGGCGGACAAGCGCCGGAACTGCCGGTGGACGAATCACCCGGCGAGCCGCGCGAGGTTCGCTACCTTCGCCGGGCGATCGTCGATGCGCTGCGCGATGCTGGAATCACCCGTCCGAACGTCGCCGCCGGCACCCTGCCCTACGCCCCCGAGCGGTGCGGGCTGATCATGGGCACGACACTCCACGGCATGCGCGCCGCCGGCGACTACCTGCGGACCGGAGACACCTCGCCGCTGGCCCGGTTTCTCGCCGCGAGCGTGCTGAAGTCGGCGACGCGCGGGCTGGGGATCGAAGGGTTTTCCGCCACCACCTGCTCGGCCTGTTCGTCGAGCCTCGGCGCCATCGCACTGGGCGTCACCCTGCTGCGAGAAGGCAAGCTCGACCTGATTGTCGCCGGCGGGTACGACCCGGTCAGCGAGTACGTTTACGCCGGGTTCAACAGCCTGCGGCTGGTGGCCGACAAGCCGCTGCGTCCGTTCGCCCGCGACCGCCAGGGCATGAAACTCGCCGAAGGCTATGGCGTTGTCGTCCTGGAGCGCGCCGCCGACGCTTCACGCCGTGGCGCCCCGGTGATGGCGACCGTGCTGGGCTACGGCGAATCGGCCGACGCGCACCATCTGACGCAGCCCCATCCGACCGGCGACGGCGCGTCCCGCGCGATTGCCCAGGCGCTTAAGTCCGCCGGTCGCACGCCTGACGACATCGGCCTGATCGTCGCCCACGCCACCGGCACCCCCGACAATGACGCCGGCGAGTACGCGGCGCTGTCGCGCGTCTTCGGCGACAAGCTCGCGGCGTCGCCGGTTGTCGGTTTCAAGAGCCATGTCGGCCATACGCTGGGCGGTGCGGGAGCGGTCGAGCTGATCCTCGCCGCGACGGCGATGAACGAGGGCGTCGTGCCACCGTGCGCCAACGTGACGCCCGCCGATATTGATTTCCCCGGCCTCACGATCGTCAACCATGCTCGGCCGGCGAAGATTGGCGCGACGCTCAGCACCTCTCTTGGTTTTGGCGGTGCCAACACCAGCATGGTGCTCGGCCCGGCTGCCGACGCCACGGCGGCTGTCGTCACTTCACAACCCGTCGTAGACCGCCGGTTCAGTGGCGCCGACCGCCGGGAAGTGTTCGTGACGGGCATCGGCATTGTCCTGCCCCGGGCGATCGGCATTCCCGCATTCCTTCAATTGCTCAACAGTCCGATCGTGACGGGCCCGGCGACGGATTCGGGCCCGATCGCCGACGATGCCATCGCGCACCTGATCAACGCCCGACGGGTTCGGCGGATGAGCGCGTACGTCAAGCTGATGCTCGCCGCCGCCGGCAGCGCCCTCCAAGACGCCGGCATCACCGATACCCAGGCCTACTGCCAGAGCCTGTCTGCCGTCCTGGGCACAAGTCATGGCGGTACGGAGTTCAGCGGGCAGTACTACAAGCAGATCGTGGACGAAGGCATCCCCGCTGCCAATCCACTGCTGTTCAGCGAAGGCGTCCCCAATGCCGGTGCGGCGCATGTGAGTCTGACGCTGGGAATCAAAGGCGCGTGCCAGACCATTATCGGATCGCGAACGGCCGGACTGGACGCGATGGCGCTGGCGGCGATCCGCATTGGGCAGGGCAGTTGGGAGCGGGCACTCGTTGGCGCGGGCGAGGAGTACGGGCCGATCGTCACGCAGTCCTATGCCAAGTGCATGCGGGCCGAGCCCCACGACGGCCGCGACGGTCCGGTCGGTTTCGCCACCGGCTGCGGGGCGGTTTCGCTGCTCTTGGAGAGCCGACAGAGCGTCGAAAGTCGCGGCGGCAGAATCCTGGGTTCGGTCGATGCCACCGCGTTCGCCGCCCCGGGTCGTGTCGCGTCGGCCGGCGCGGTGCGCGTGTTGTCGGAATTGGGCGCGATCGACGAACTCGTGATGTCGCGCAGCGGATCGGTGATCGATGCCATCGAACGCGAAGCAGTTCGGCTGGCCTACCCCGACGACACCCGCCGCCCCCGACTGACGTCCCTGTTCGGCAGGGTGACCGAGTGCTACAGCGCCGGCCCGCTGGCCGGAGTGGCGGCGGCGCTGCTGCGAGGCGGAATTGGCGACGAATCCGCTCGCGGACCCGTCGGTGTCATCTGCACCGACGTGACCGGCGGCGTGACGGCGGTCCGCGTCAGCGGGCGTGAACAGGCGACGCGCGACTGATTCCCGCTTGATGCGTGCGGCGGCAAATTTGGACGCTCGCCGGGCGATCGTATAGTTGGAACGAGCGTATAACTGACTGACCGATGATGTCCGCCGGCCCTGACAAATTCGCCTCCGTACCCGCCGCGATCGATGGCGACGCGCTCTTGCTCCCCGCCTGGGCAGAGGCCCTGGTCGCTACCGTGCCGGCGGAGATCGCGAAGGTCGGGAACGTCGCACTGCAGACCCGGCTGACCGACGATGTGTCGCTGGTTTCGGCGCGTGTCGCGCGGGCGGCCGATCTGGCGTCGCACGATTTTGAAGCGGCGACGACCCGCATGTACGACCTGATCGCACAGCGGCTCTCCAGTGCTGACGCGTCACACCCGGTTCGATTCTGGAACTTCATCCCCGGTATCCACGCCACCAGTGGGGTCATGCCGGCTTCGGGCGAAGTGCTCGACCGTTACATGGTCTTCAACGCCGGCCGCTACGCGGCCTGCAGGCAGTGGCTCGGCGGGGAAGATGCGTTCCCCCGCCTGCTGGCGACCGCGTCGGGTGTCGGCCATGACGGGCGGGATCTGATCATCCACGCCCTTGCCGCCGCCGAACCCGGCAATGCCGTCGAAAACCCGCGACAGGTGCCGGCGTACAAGTACTCCCATCGCTACGGCCCCAAGCCGCCTTGCTTCGCGCGGGCGACCACCGTCACGCTGGGCGGCCGTCAGAGGGTTCTGGTCGGCGGCACGGCGAGCGTTCGGGGCGAGGCCTCGGTGTTCGTCGGCGATTTGCGGAAGCAGGTCGGCGAGACGCTCGACAACCTTGCCGCGCTCCTGCAATCGGCCACCGGCGACGACGCCGCCGGCCCCCACCTGATGTCCGACCTCCGCGTCTACTACGTCCGCGCGGAAGACCTTGCCGCGCTGCGGTCGATCGTATCGCTGGCGTGTCCTGCTGCAACGAAGGAGTTCGTTCGCGCCGACATCTGCCGTCAGGACCTGCTCGTGGAGATTGAAGGGGTTGCCTGACAGCGCCGGGTGTTGCGATCCATTCGACATTGCGGGGACTGGGTGGCATGGGCAACGGTACTCCGTTGCCCATGACGAACGTCGGACGGCGTCCCTCCACGGGCAAGCGAGTACGCTTGCCCATGCCACCCAGACGCACCTGCAGTTTTAGGGGCTACTCCAGCCGCAATCCGCGGGGCAGGCTTTCGCCCAGCACGTTGCGCTGTTCCTCGTCGGCGAGGGTTCCGCCGTCACGAACCAGTTCGATCAGGTGAGACGAGGCGTCGCGTTGCGCGAGCCAGTCTATCGCTGCGGTGCGGTCGGCGTCGGCGACGTCGCGCCAGCGGTCGCCGGTCTTGCGGGTCAGCTGCATCACGGCGAACGCTGCCCGGTCGTCGGCCGGGTTGAGTTGCAGCAGTTGCCGCGTCCATTGCTGTGCCTGGGCCGGGTCGAGCATCGCGTTCAGCGGCCCGTACGCCGGCACGCGCTGGCCGACGCGGCCCAGCGCGAACAATATCGCGTCGCGCGCCTGCTGCACTTTTTCACGGGGCAGGCGTTCGAGCAGGATGGACCCCAATTCCGCCTTTACGGCCGGCTTGAGTAACTCGAGGGAGCCGAGCGTACGCCAGACCTCGGCCGATTCGTGCGGGCCGAACTGGAATGCCGACGATCTCCCCTTCACCCCCACGCCCTGTTTGCGGAGGTACGTGCGCCAGTCGGCGATCAGCGGTTCGGCGAGGGTCGCTTGCTGGCCGGCGGTCATGCCGCCGGCGACACGACGCCAGAGAATCCACCACTCGGCGCGCACCTGCTCGTTCTTGTGAAACGCCGGGCCGGCGGTGAACAGCTTCCAGGTCTGGCTGACGCGCCAGTCATCGACGGCCAGCCCGTAACCCGGTCGAAGGCTGAATCCGGTCAGGCTGAGCCAACGGGCTTCGTGTTCGGCCGACAGCCGCCGGGCGGGCTCGAGCTCGATCAGCACCTCCCAGAACGATCGCAGCAAAGAGGCCGGCCATTGCCAGCGGGTTTGCCCGGTCGCGCTTTCGAGCTGCCGCATGAGGGGGCGAGGATCGCTGGTCTTGCCGAACGCGGCGCGAATCAAAGCGGCACAGTTTGCGACCGTGGCGTCATCAACCACACCTTGCCGTTCGGCGACGCCGTCGTGCCGGGCGGCGTTGGCCTGGCTGGCGGACCGAACGTCAAATTGCAGCCGCCAGGTCCGCTGGCCCTGCGCTTCCGAGCACCAGATGTCGAGGGTGCCGATCTCGGTGAGCTGCGCGTGCAGCTCGATCTGCACCGACGTCGCCGCGGCGCTGCGGCCGCTGGTGAGAACCGTGCGGATCGGCGGCAACGAGGTGAGCTGCTCGGGGTCCACCTCGACCAGTTCGCCGGGACGGTCGGTCGTCCGGGTGCCGGAGTAATACAGGGGGAACTCGACCGGCTGGCGAATCAGCAGGTCGAACTGCCGGTCGGGAAGGTCCACCTTCTGGCCTTCCTCTACGCCGGCCGGCAGCAGGCAGACGGCGGTCGGCTTGCCGGACGCCGTCTCCACGCCCATGTAGTACGAGTGGGCCAGCCCGCCTCGGATGCGCACGCCCTTTCCTCGGCGTACCAGTCCGTAGTAGGCCGCGCCTCGCGCCACCGCCAGGTCCAGCCGCCGATTCTCCAGGACGACGGGCGACCACCCCGGGGATCGGTCGGCGAACCAGCCGGTCAGGACCTCCAGCAGCCGGTCGCGCAGCCTTGGCGACTCGAACAATCCGCCGTTGAAGAGCACGAGGTCGGGCCGCGCCGGGTCGTGGTCGCCGCCGGCGCCATCCCGGCGGATCAATTCCCGGTGCGACGTGAGGAACGCGGCGAGATATCGCGTGATGCCGGCGTCGGTGGTGTAGGGCAGACCGAATTCCTGGAAGCCGGACCGCCGGGCGGCGGGCTTCGCGTCGAGCGGCGTGCGCGGGAGAAATCCATCCACCAGCACCCGTTCGACCTCATCGCGCGTCAGCTCCACCCGGATTGATCCGCCGATCAGCTTTGATCCACCGCCGGCGATGTTGATGGTGGTTCGTCCCGGCGGGGCCGCGCCGAGCAAGGTCTCTTTCACCACCCGGGCGCTACGGACCAGGCTGCCCCACTGCGTAGGCGCGAGTTTGGGCTTGCCCTCGGCGAGAAGCTTTTTCTCGATGTGATCGGCGAGGGCCAGATCGAGGTTGTCGCCGCCCAGGATCAGGTGTTCGCCGACGGCGACGCGGTGGAACAGAACCTTACCGTCGCTGCCGGGCCTGACGCGGATGAGCGTGAAGTCGGTCGTGCCGCCG
This sequence comes from Humisphaera borealis, assembly GCF_015169395.1. Lineage (GTDB taxonomy): Bacteria > Planctomycetota > Phycisphaerae > Tepidisphaerales > Tepidisphaeraceae > Humisphaera > Humisphaera borealis. Next base: position 2,910,055 of record NZ_CP063458.1, on the reverse strand, counting down.
CCGACGTCGCAGATCAGGATGGTCTGCCCCGGTCGGACGCGCTGCTCCCAGTCGCTGCCGTGGGCGGCGATCCACGCGTAGAACGCTGCCTGCGGTTCTTCGACGAGTGTCAGGCTGCCGAAGCCCGCCTCTTTCGCGGCCTGCACGGTCAGCTCCCTGGCGACTTCGTCGAACGACGCCGGCACCGTCAGGACGACGTCCTGATTCGCCAGCGGGTGCTCGGGATGGCGGTGGTCCCATGCCGCCCGCAGGTGAGAGAGGTAGCGGGCAGAGACTTCAACCGGCGACAGCTTTTGAACGTCCGCCGAGCCGTGCCACGGCAGCAGCCCGGCCGTGCGGTCGACGCCGGAGTGCGATAGCCACGACTTGGCCGACGTCACCAGTCGCCCGGGCACGCCGGCTCCATGATCGCGGGCGAAGGTGCCGACGAGGGTCGCCGGCTCATCGGCCGCCGGCGTCCAGGGAAGCCGGGTCGCGGCGACGGGGAGTTCACCCGCCGCGGCTTCGTAATGGAACGACGGCAGCGTTGGCCGCGGTTCGACGAGGCCCGGGCCGGTGAGTTGAACGATCGGGAAATCGTCGACGCGCGGCAGTGCCTCGGCGGCGTCGGCGAACGCCACGGCAGAGTTGGTCGTCCCCAGATCGATGCCGATCGTGTAGCGGGCGGGAGAATCGAGCGATGTAGCGGTCACGGCGGGGGAGTGTAGGCGAATGGAATCGTTTGCGGGCGGGCAGTCGTTCCGGAACAGAACCGGCGGCCCCGTTTACAGCGGCCCCGGTTCACAGCGGCCGGAGGCGATCGCCGACGGCAATAAGCAGCCGCCAGCCGCCCAGGATCACTTCTGTTCAAGGCGCCATTTCGGGCCGGTGGAGTACTTGGCATTGAGATTGGCGAGACTGAAGTCGGCGGTGGTGGCCGCACCGAGACCGCCGGGCAGGTCTGCGGTTTTATGCGTCTCGACATGTCCGTCGACGAACCCCAGGTTGGTCTGTGTCTTGTTCCCATGTCGCGCATTGAGGCGATTGGCGTTGACGCTCAAGTGGTGATAGATGAGCCCGTCGAAAAAGATGACCATCTCCGCCGGCTTTGCGATATTGGAGATCTTCATCAGGCCGATATTGCCTGGATCGGGGATCCGACGGCCGGGCGGCCCTGAAGTGTAGTTTGTTCCCTCGGACGCATTCATGCCGTACCAGACGTCGATACTCGTCTGCGATTCTGGGGACTTGAATCGCCAGCACATGGCCCCGCGCTCGTCGGTGCGATTGGCGGGAATCGCCGTGTTATTCGTGAGATCGGGTGGGAAGAAGTCCGAATTGCCGTTCGGGCAGTAGAAGACGCCTTCCATTTTCGGGCCCGAACCCAGCTCGCTGTCCTTCAGTCTTGGGGCAACGAGAAACTTCTTGTCCACCAGAATGTTCGACCACCATCCGCCATAGAAAGTGCCGGTCGGGACGAGTATGCCCCGATTCTCGTTGGCATAGGCGGTCGTCGCCTGGAGGATGGACCTGAGATTGGCCGCGCACTTAAGCGTTCTGGCGCCTTCCCTGGCCCGCCCCAACGCCGGTAGCAGGATGGACACGAGCAGTCCGATGATGGCGATCACCACCAGCAGCTCCACAAGGGTGAAGCCGCGAGATCGACAGGCGGTCTGGTGCTTGGGAGAAACGCGTGACATGCTCGTGCTCCTGATTGCCATCTCACGGACTTGCGCGGCCCGCATCTTGACGTGGGTCCAAGGCAATTGAAAGCCGATGACGCCTGCGAACGAAGCAGAAAGGCGACGGCAGGCGAGCCCGCCGGCTAAACCCGGAAGTCCGACGTCTACTCGCGAGACACTTCCACCGGGCCATCAAAGGTGCATTCCTTGGACATGGCCAGTTCGAGCATCTTGGAATACTGCCGCGCCGGGATGTCGATACAGCCGAATCGGCGCAGGTGGGGCGTGGTGGCCTGGGTGTCGAGCAGCTCGTAGCCGCGCTGGCGGAGCCTTTCGACCAGGTGAACCAAAGCGACTTTGCTGGCGTCGGTTTTCCGGTGGAACATGCTTTCGCCGAAGAATGCGCCGCCAAGGCTGACACCATAGAGCCCGCCGACCAGTTCGTCCCCCTGCCAGGCCTCGACGCTGTGTGCGAAGCCGAGGTGATGCAGATCGATGTAGGCCTGTACGAGGCGATCGTTGATCCAGGTGCCGTCCTCGCGGCGATCGGCGCAGCCTCGCATCGTTCCTTCAAAATCGCGGTTGATGTGCAAGTCGAAACGCTTCTGTCGCACGATCTGCCGGAGCGTGCCGGGAACGTGAAAGGCCTCGGGCGGCGAGAGGGGAATGATGCCCCGGGGGTCGGCCGTGTAAAAACGGATGACGCCGTCCCGGTCCGCCATCGGGAACACGCCCTGTGCGTACGCATTCAGGAGGGTATTGGGATCGAGTCGGACGGAACGGCTCACGGCGGGATTGTAGCGGGCCTGAAAGCCATTTCATCTGTGCCGCGACGAGCCGCGACCGTCGCCGCACGCACGGCGACAATCTGTCGGTGCCGGCGGGGCGCGGCGGCGACGACAGACGGCTCAGTATGGTGCGAAGACGAAATCCGCGGCGGCGGCCTCTCCTTTGCGAAACAGGTCCATAGGTTCTACGGCATGAAGACGCTTTAAGGAGACACCATGAACGCACCACGATACATCGCAGTGAAAATCGGTAACGACTACGAAATCCGCAGGATCGACCCGGAGCACCGAGCCAACGCCGCCACCGCAGTGGCCGCCGGAATTCTGATGGGTGCGATCGGCCTGAGCCGCCGGTCCCTTCCGGGCCTTGCGCTCCTGGCCGGCGGGATCGGGCTTTCCTACTACGGCTGGACGGGAAAGAACCCGCTGAACGCACTGCGGAGCAAGATGTGCAACCCCAGTCTTCCGGAAGGCGCGGCGTCTCACGCACACGACGGCTCGAGCAACGCGACGCAGGTTCCGGAAAATGAGGTGGACGAGGCGGCGATGGAATCATTCCCCGCGAGCGATCCGCCGGCCCGATACGCGACGTCGCGTTGAGCAGCACCGGCCGATCAAACCGTTTCGGAAAGCCAATTGGGTAGCGCGGGCGCTTCATCGCCGACAGGACTCTCTGTCGCCGCATGGGGCGCCCGCAGGTTGTGCAGGTGGGCACGGATCGCGTTCTGGGCCGCATCCGGGTCGCTCGTCAGCAGCGCTTCGACCAGGGCGACATGACTGGGCAGGAGCGATTGCTCGCCTTCCAGCAGTGCCGCCGCGTGCAACAGGCCCAGCTTCATGATCCGCTCGAACGCACGGGTGAGTGGCTCACACGCGGCCAGCGCGACCAGGTAATGGTGGAAGCGGATCTCCTGGCGGATCTGATCGACCGAACCGGCCGGCAGCGCGTCGAGCGCTTCGGCCAGCCTCAGCAACCGCGACTGGTGCCGCAGGACCGGCGCACCGCAGTAAATGCGTGCCGCCTGGGACTCGATCGCTTCGCGGACAACGGCATGACCCCACACGTCTCTGGCGTCGGGAAGGCGCACCCGCGTGCCGCGCCGGGGGAGGGTCTGGATCAGGCCTTCCGTCTCCAGTTCCAGCATCGCCTCCAGTACCGGGGCGACACTAACGCCCAGCTCGGCAGCGACCTGCCGCCGATTGAAGACGTCGCCGGGCTTCATCCGGCCGCTCAGGATGCGACCAAGGATGTCGTCGTACACGCGACTGGATAGGGAAGCGTCCGCCATAGATCACCGAGAGTATAGGGGTAGACGCCCGCTAAACAAATCATTCAACAGGGGCACTCTAGTTTCCTGGCAGGCAGGGTGGGAACAGGCGGCAGGGGAAACGAAAAGGGGCGAGACGCGGTGAGCGTCTCGCCCCTTGAGGGCTATGGGCGGCCGGAGCCGATTAACGCTCAGTTGACGTAGGCAATCTCGTTCGACATCAGCAGGGCCTGGGCATACTGCTCCCAGACGGTCAGGGGACGGCGTTCGACGAGTTCGCCGCTGTTCTTGATCGCGGCCCGAAGGTTGCCGTACTTGCCGGTGTTATCCACCGTGCGCGTCTTACCCGACTTGACGGCCGCTTTGGACACCTGGTCCGGGGCGGCGGCCGAGGCAGCCGCGACGAACTCGCGGGCGATCTGCACTTCCTGGGCCTTGGGGGCCCGCTGGAAGATCACTTCGTACAACGCTTTGACCTTGGCGACATCGTCCTTGGCGTTGACGAACTCTTCGCGGCTGACGGCCTTGCGGGCCACGTCGACCGACATCGGGCTGTTCATGAAGAACAAGGCCTGCTGCGGAACGATCGTACTCGTCCGCTTGCTGTTGGCCATGTCGGGGTCGGCGAAGTCGAACTGCTGCATCAGTTCCGGGACCAGGCCCCGGTCGATGTAGCCGTACACGCTGCGACGGTTGCTGTAGGGCTCGTCGGTCAGGTTGACCGGCTTGCCGCCGAGCGTCAGGTCGAGCTTGCCCGTGAACATCAGCATGGTGTCGCGGATGGCTTCGAAGTCGAGCCGGCGGAGGTTGGCACGCCACATGAGCCGGTTGTCCGGATCCTTGTTGACGTAAGCCGGGTTGGCGTCGCTGCTCAACTGGTAGGTCGCCGACGTCATGATCAGCTTGTGCATCTTTTTGAACGACCACCCCTCGGCGATGAAGCGGCTGGCGAGGTAGTCGAGCAGTTCCGGGTGGCTCGGCGGGTCGCACATGACGCCCATGTCGTCCAGCGTGCGGACGAAGCCGTCGCCGAAGTGGCGGGCCCACATGCGGTTGACGGCGACGCGGGCCGTCAGCGGGTTGGCCGGCGTCGCGATCGAATCGGCCAATTCACGACGGCCGGAGCCGACCGAGAAGGGTTTGCGGTCCTTGCCGGCGATGATCTCCAGGAACTGGCGGGGAACGATCGGGCCGCGGTTCTGGGCTTCGCCGCGGATGAACACATAGCTGTTGCGGGGCCGCTCGGAATCTTCAACGACCATCGCACGGGCCGGCGAACCGGGGTGCGTGAGCTGAAGCTCGTTCACCGAGGCCAGCCCGCTGAACCGCTGGAACCCGCCGTTCTGCAGCCGCAGGTCGGCGATCGCCACCTTGAAGCCTTCGTCGCTCAGCGACGACGCCGGGTGCATCTTGATCGGGAAGTTCAGGATCTCCAGCTCTTCTTCGCTGAAGCCCGTCACTTCGCCCTTCATCGTGGAGCGGCTTGCCTTGAGGTACTCGGCGTGGCGGGGTTCGAGGGCGGCGAACATCTTGCCGTAGATCGCCGACACGTCGGCAAAGCTCTTGATCTGTTCCGGCTTGACGTCCTTGAAAGCGGCCTTGACCAGCGGGTTGATCGGGGGATTGCTGCTGACGAAGGCCTTGCGGTCGGCTTTGCGATCGGCCTTGTTCTTTTCAGCAGCTTTGTCCGCGCCCTTGTCCGTCGCAGCGACGGCGGCGTCGGTCGATCCCTGGATCTGCTTGAGGATCTCGGGAACCTTCGCCGCGTAATCTTCGGCCTTGAGTTGCGAGAACTTGTAGAACGGGCCCATCACGGCACTGTCCCGACGCGGATCGATCCGCAGTGTCTGGTACAGGTCGCGGTCGAGCTTGTGCTCGGCGATGAGCTTGTTACGGGCGTTGATCTGTTCGGCGTCGTTGCTGCGGTACATCATGCCGACCTGCAGATACACGCCGGACTTGCGATAGAACTCCTTGTGCTTGGATTCAATCGTGCTGTAGTACTGGTCGCGATTCTTCGCTTCCAGCTCGGTCAACCGCTTGATGAAGTCCTGGTACTCCGGGCCGGTCGGGGTTGTGCCGATCAGCGGCTTTTGCACCGGCTCTTCGGTCGAGACGAATACGCCGTGCAGCGAGTAGTAGTCGGCGGTCGGGACCGGGTCGAACTTGTGGTCGTGGCAGCGGGCACACGACACCGTCAGGGCCATGGTCGCCTTGGTGAGCGCGTCGATGCGCTCGTCGATCTGGTCGTTGGGGTTCTGGAACCGCTTGCCCACCGTCAGGAAGCCCAGGGCGGCGAGCGTTTCGGGGTTGGTCTTGGCGGTCGGCAGCAGGTCGGCCGCGATCTGTTCCTTGAGGAACTGATCGTACGGCTTGTCGGCGTTAAACGAGTTGATCACGTAATCGCGGTAGGTCCAGGCATAGGCATAGCGGTAGTCCTGGCCGCGGTTGTTGTTTTCGATGCCGCTGGTGTCGCTGTAGCGGGCAGAATCGAGCCAGTACCGGCCCCAGCGCTCGCCGTACTGCGGGCTGGCCAGCAGGCGGTCGATCACCTTTTCGAACGCGTTGGGCGAGGTGTCCTTCTGGAAGGCGGTGATCTCTTCCGGGGTCGGCGGCAGGCCGATCAGGTCGTAGGTCGCGCGACGCAGAAGCGTCTCGCGGGCGGCGGGGTGATTGGGAACCATGCCCGATTGCTCGAGCTTCGACAGCACGAAGTTGTCGACGGGGTTCTTCACCCAGCCGGCGTTCTTCACCGCCGGGACCGGGGAGTTCTGAATCGGCTGGAACGACCAGTGATGACGGGCGGTGTCGTTCAGGCCGGTGAGCTTCACGCCGCCGTTGGTCCGTGGGTCGGGCGCGCCCATTTTCACCCAGGTGACCAGGTCGGCAATCTGCTTGGCCTCGAGCTTGTTGCCGTCGGGCGGCATCTGGAGGTCTTCGTCGTGGTACTGGACGGCCTTGATGAGCAGGCTCTTCTCCGGATTGCCGGGGATGATCGCCGTGCCGTTTTCGCCGCCGTGCATCCAGCCTTCGCGGGTATCCAGAACCAGGCCGCCCTTGGCTTTCTTTTCTTCGGCGGAGTGGCACTTGTAGCAGCTGCCGACGAGCACCGGACGGATCTTGTTTTCGAAGAAGTCGAGTTGTTCCTTGGTGGGCTTCTGGTTGGCGACGGCCGCGGGGGCGGCGGTCTGCCCGGGAGCGGCGGCGGGCGTGGGAGCCGGCGCGGCCACCGGGGTCGGCACAGCGGCGGCAGCGGCAAGACCCGCCGCGGCGCCGAGAATGGTTGTCAGGGTGAGGAAGCGTGCCTTCATGGCTCTCCAGTAGGGTCCGCCTTGGCGGACGCGACAATCCGCAATCGCGGACGCGACGATCACTTGAATAACGTGTGTCCGCCTTGGCGGACCGGGGTCTGCACCGGGGTCTGCCAAGGCGGACGTGTTGGTAACGTCCGCCAGGGCGGACCCTACAAATCTCAGGCGATCAGGTTCTTCACGACTTCGCCGAAGTTGTCGGTCAGGCGGAAGTCGCGGCCGTTGTAGCGGTACGTCAGTTTCTTATGGTCGAATCCGAGCAGGTGCATGATCGTGGCATGCAGGTCATGGACGTGGACCTTGTCGGTTTCGGCGCGGTCGCCGAACTCGGTGGTCGAGCCATGGGCGTAGCCGCCCTTGACGCCGCCGCCGGCCATCCAGCAGCACATCGCCTTGCTGTTGTGGTCGCGACCGGCCGTCGCCGCACCGCCACGATCGCGGGTGACCGTTCGGCCGAACTCGCCACCCCAGATGATCAGGGTGTCGTCGAGCAGGCCGCGTTCCTTGAGGTCCTGGATGAGCGCCGCGGCGGGCTGGTCGACCATGCCGCAGTTGCGGGCCAGGCTCTGCTCGAGGTTCTGGTGGTGATCCCAGCCGCCGATCGGAACCTGCACGAACCGAACGCCACGCTCCACCAGCCGGCGGGCGACGAGCATCTTCATGCCGCTGTCGGTGTTGCCGTACTTGGCCTTGATCTCTTCCGATTCCTTCGAGATGTCGAATGCTTCGGTCGCTTCGGTCTGCATGCGGAAGGCCATCTCGAAGCTTTCGATGCGGGCGTCGAGCTGCTCGTTGCGCTGCAGCTTCTCGGCGTGCATGGTGTTGAGCTTGCGGGCCAGGTCGAGCTGGCGACGCTGGTCGTTGGGGCCTTCGAACTGGTTGTAGATGTTCAGCAGAACCTGGTTCAGCGGCATCTTCGGGCTGTAATTGACGTTCACGCCCTGGTAGAGGCTCGGCAGGAATGCCGCCTGGCGGTAGTCCGACTTGCCGCCACCCAGCGAGATGAAGCCCGGGAGGCTCTGGTTCTCGGTGCCCAGGCCGTAGACCGTCCACGAGCCGAGCGACGGCTTGGGGATCTGCAGCGAGCCGGTGTGCATGAAGCGGCTGGCGGGCTCGTGGGCGGGGACATCGGTCCAGAGAGAGCGGACGACACACAGTTCGTCGGCGACCTTCGCGAGGTACGGGTTGACCGACGACACTTCCAGGCCGCTCTTGCCCTGCTTCGAGAAGGTGAACGGCGACGGCAGCGCCACGCCATTAAGGCCCGGCAGCGCCTGGCCTTCGTACTTCTTGAGGGCCGGCTTCGGATCCCACGTATCCACGTGCGACGGACCGCCGGGGGCCCAGATGTGGATCACGTGCTTGGCCTTGGCCTTGAAGTGCGGCTGCTTGACCGCCAGCGGAGAGCGGACGTCGAGTTTCGGGGGCAGGCCGGCGGTGGCGGCCCCGGCGTGGCTGGCCATCATGTCCTGGCCGAGCATCATCGCCATGCCCAGGAGGCCCATGCCCATGCCTGTCTTTTCGAGCATGTCACGGCGGGTCATGAACAGATCTTCGACGCGAGCCGTGTGTTCGGCCGGGTTGTAGTTCGGGAGACGCTTCATTTCATGACCTCGCTGTTAGAGCCGACTGGATATGGCTCGATGTGGGACGGGTGCGGGACACTGTCACCGGCGACACGGGCCGATCTCTGAAAGATCTCAGTGATCTCTCTCGCGGCACTATCGACTATCTGTACGCGACCCCTTGTGTTGCGACAATAATACAGTTGGGTAACGGGGTTGTTCGGGAATGACCGATAATGTGATTCTGGTTACACTTATCGGTGAGGTCCGCCTTGGCGGATGCACGATTTACGCGGCTGAGGCGTCCCCGTGGGCCCACGCGTCCGCCAAGGCGGACACTACAGATGCCGTATCCTTTGATCAAATAATGGCTTTTGGTGAATTGGCCATAGGGCGACGACCCGTTTCGGATCTTGCCGACATTGTAGGGTCCGCCTTGGCGGACGCGGGCCTTTCGCCCGCCAGCGCGTCCCCTGCAAAAATCGCCACGGCGTCCGCCAAGGCAGTCCCGGCGACTCGCCGGTATACTCGCCCCGAATGTCCCGTCTTGCCGACAACCCGCCCGCGATCGCCCCCCATCCAACTCTCGGGCGGTTTTTCTCGAAAGCCGACCAGAAACGCGAGTTCGTCCGTCGTGTATTTGATGGCGGGGCAGCGAGTTACGATCGAATTGAACGGCTGATGGCGTTGGGGTCGGGGTCCTGGTATCGGCGGGAAGCGCTGCAGGTCGCCGGGCTGGTCAAAGGCATGCGGGTGATCGATGTCGCCACCGGCACCGGCCTGGTCGCCCGTGAGGCGGCGACGCTTGCCGGCGATCCGGGGCTGGTCATCGGCGTAGACCCCAGCGCCGGCATGATCAGCCAGGCCGGCAAGCAACTGCCCATCCGCCTGATCCGCGCCCGTGCCGAGCACCTGCCATTTTCCGCCGGGGTGTTCGATTTTCTGAGCATGGGATACGCCCTGCGTCACGTCGGCGACCTGACCGCCACCTTCCGGGAGTATCGGCGAGTGCTCAAGCCCGGCGGCATCGCGTGCGTGCTGGAACTGACCCGGCCGGAGAATGCGATCCGCCGGGTACTGCTGCGGGCCTACATGAAGGGCCTGATCCCCTGCCTGAGCCGGATCGCCACACCCGAACATGAGAACCGCGCCGGCACGACGCTGCTCTGGCGGTACTACTGGGAGACAATCGAGTCGTGCGTGGAGCCGGCGACGGTCCTCGCGGCGATGCAGGCGGCGGGGTTTGTCAACGTCACCCGGCGGGTTCGCCTGGGCATCTTCTCCGATTACGTCGGTCACGTCCCGACGTAACACGGGCGATGAGACGCATCCGGGATGCCTGTCCGTGAGATGGCTGTCCGTGACACGGGTTTCCAACCCGTGCTGGCGATGTCGGAGTCGACAAGGCACCAATCCTCAGGTTGCCCGCTTCGGTGCGGGGCACTGCACGTGCGTGGAAGATAGGTAAAGAGCGAACTGAAGATTGGCGTCTTTTGAACTCCGACATCGCCAGCACGGGTTGGAAACCCGTGTCACGGACAGCCATCTCACGGACAGCCGGCAGGTACGGCCTGCTGTGATCTCGGGATTACTTCTCTGACAGCACGATCTGCTTCGGCAACGCCGGCTCTTCGCCGCTGAGGACTGCCTCGCACATCTTGCGGTAGGTCTTGGTCAGCTTGGATTCTCCGAACGCTTTCTCCATCGCTTCGACCGCCGCCAAGCAGTCGGCGGCCTTGTCGGCGGCGAATGCGGTGTAGACGGCATCGGTTCGGCGGGCGAGTTCCTTCTCCTCGTCGGTCGCGTCTTTGATCCATGCCAACGGCTCGTACGTCATTACGCCTTCGCTGCGGCCGCTGACCTGGATATTGCCGACCGGGCGGAAGAGGAAGCGGTCTCCGGCGCGCTGCATCGAAACGTCGGTCACGAGCATGAGCGTGCCGAAGAACTTGTTGGCCGACTCCAGCCGGGCCGACAGGTTCACGTCATCGCCGAGCACGGTGTAGTCGGCGTGGTCCTTCGAGCCGGCGTCGCCGGCGATGACCTTCGCCGTTGTCATGCCGGCCCGCATTTTCAGCGGCGAATGGCCATCCCTGACCAGTTCGACATTGAACTCCTTCATCATGACCTGCAGGTCGAGCAGGCAGTCCATCGCGTTTTCAACGAAGTTGACGTTCGGCCGAGGGGCGTTGAAGAAGAACAGAATGCCGTCGCCGAGGAACTTGTTGACGAAGCCCTTGTGCTTCTTGATGACGACCGTCGCCCGGCCCATGTAGTCGTTCAGAATCGGAACGACCGCCTTCTTCAGTTTGTCGGAGAGCTTGGTGAAGCCTTCGAGGTCGGTGAAGACAACCGTCGTCTCGCGTTCCTGGCCGGTGAAGATCGTTTCGTCGCGCGATTCGAGACAGTACTGCACCAGGTCCTGGTCCACGTAGGAGCCCAGTCGGCGGGTGATGCGGGCCTTTTCACGCGTCTCGATCACCAGTCGGGTGATGGTGCCCCCGGCCCACGGCCCGGCGACCGCCAGCAGCGGGGCGGCGAGTTCGACCAGCCAGTTGCCGTAGTCGAACAGCACGACGCAGTTGAACAGGACATAGCCCGCGGCAAGCAGTACTGCCGTGACCAGCGACACCACCGGCGAAAGCCTGGCGACCGCGACGGAGGTGATCAGTCCGAACAGGATAATCAGCAGTCCGTTCACCCACGGCCGGGCGGTTTGCCAGAAGTCGTTGGCGAGGATGGCGTTCACAATCACGCCGTGAACAACAACGCCTGGGGCGGCGGCGTGCAGGGGTGTAGGCTTCTGATCGGCGACGGCGGCGACGGCGGTCCAGCCGAGGATGGCGGCTTTGCCGGTTAGAAACGATTTCAGCTCGGATCGTTGCTGGTCGAGTTGAGCCTGAAGTGAACCGGCCTCGGTGGCGGCGGCTTTCAGGTTCGCAATGTTGACAGTGAGTTCGCGATACTGATCGCGCTCCTCCTTTGTGCGTTCCTCCGGCTTAATCAATTCGAACTCTTCAACAATCTTCGTGGCCTCAACTTTCTGCAGCGCGGTTTGGATGATGAATGCTCGTGCTTTTAGGTCATCCAGCGGCGGGCGAGACAGAAGGTGCGCTTTGGCGGCCTTCATATCCAATCCCATCGCTTTGATGCCTCCCTCGGTCGTTTGATCGCTCAAGAGAAAGAAGATCGCCTCGTCCACCTTCTGGCTGTTCCGCTGGATTCGCGATCTTGTTTCGGCCGCCCCGTAGAGCAGCGCCATCGACAGATGCTGCGCCTTCTGATTCGGCCGGTCCGGGTCGTACATGGCGTACCAGCGGCCGGGGCCGAACCAAGGGATGTCCATCATCAGCGGCATCTCGATGCTTCTGCCGCTGGTGAACGAGTGCGTTTCAGTGCGCACGGGGATCACCCGCTCGGCGCGAGGGGTTCCGTCGGCCATCGTGCCGGCGGGGATGATCACGCTGTCCTGCGTGACGATCAGATCCTCCGGGTTCACGTCCAGCATGGTGCAGGCTGTCCTGAGGCCCATCTGGGGGAGCCATCGGTCCTTGTGCGCCATGAACAGCGGCACCGATCGAACCGTGCCGTCGCCGAAATTGGGGTAGTCGACGTAGGCACTGCTCGCGGCGGCACCGAGCAGGGTGTGCACGGGGTGAATCTCGCTGCGCGGCTGAAAAACCGCGACGCCCGGCACCGCCTGCCGTGTGAAACCGTCCAGGTGCCGCTCGGCCAGGGCGCGGTCGTAGCCTTCCCGGACGAGGCGAAGCTGGGGCGACTCGACGTTCGGGTCGAGCGACGGGAAGAGCCGGAGCATCAGCTTGCGCTGAAGCGCTTCGGCCTGGGCCGGGGTGGGCATGAACTTCGGCGAGGTCGGCTGCGACGATGGTGCCGGCTGCGTTGTCGCGGCCGTCGTCGGCTGTGTTGCTGCAATGGCCGGACCGGTAGCGGCGGTACTGGTTGATACGGTACTGGTTGCTGCTGTGGTGGCGTGCCGGTGTCCGTGACCGCCGAACTCCTGGTCCATCTCGTCTTCCACGCGGGCCAGGACGGCTTCGCGGCGAAGCGTGAAAAAGATCGATTCGACCTCGGTCAGTTCCTCGGCGGTGAACTTCCCCTGGGCCTTCAGGCCGGCCATCAGCGTGTCGAGCGTTGTTTCCGGCTGGGCGGCCAGCGTTTTCACCGCTGCCGTCGTCGCCGTGGACTGTGCCCGGGCCGACACGAACGACAGGCTCGCCGGCACGAGCACGTTGCCCGCCCGGCCGAACGATGCCGCCAGGTTGGCGTCATGATCGACGGGGGTGAACGTCTTGCCGTCGGGCGATCGGACGTACTGAATCTCCTGCGGCTCGGTGTAAAGAATATCGAGCACGATCGCCTTGGCCCCGGCGCGGGCGATCTCGTCGATGATGTCGGCCATCTGCGTGCGCGGCCAGGGCCAGGCGCCGACGGCCTCGAGGGTGGCGTCGTCGATATCGACGTGCACGATCTTGTCGCTGGGCTTGGGCGAGAACTTCTGGAATCGCTTGGCGCGGACGTCGTACAGCCCGGCCTCGGTTCCTTCCAGCCAGCCCGACATCCAGGCGAAAAAAATACCCAGTGCCAGGGTGAACCCGACGGCAAAAGTGCTGTTGCGGATGTGGCGGTCGCTTCGTGCCATGGTGTGCGTGATCCTTTGACTTCAAAGCCTAACCGGGAAGTTGTTGGTTGTCCTTTGTCACTGGTCACCTGTCACTTGCCACTTGCCACTTGTCACTGGCTACTCGATACCGGGCACTGGTTACCACGATCGAACAGCAACTGCCCTCCTCGACAGTTGACCAGTAACAAGTGACCAGTGACAAGCGAGAAATGACCAGTGACAAATGACCAATCCCCCCGTTCAAGGTACTCTTACGCCCCGTGGCGTTCCTGCAGATTCGCAATCTTCCGCCTTCCGTAACGACCGACGCCCGTCGGCGCGAGTCGCGCCGCGCCCCCACGCCCTTGTCCGTCTGGCTCGGACGCGTGTGGAAACAGCTCGCGATCTACACCAACTGGCCGGCGCTGGCGGCGATCGGTGTGTTGACCGCGATCGGCCTGATCAGCATCTGGGCCGACGCCCGGGCCGATGTCTCCAAGCAGCTCACATTCCTGGGGGTGGCCGTTGTGGGCATGGCACTCTTCCAGGCGATCAACTACCAGATGCTCGGCCGGCTTGCCTGGGGGTTCTACATCTTCAGCCTGTTGCTGATCCTCTACACCGTTGCCGGCGGCGTGATGACGCTGCCGGGCGTGCGGCGGACCAACGGCGCGACGGCGTGGATCTATTTCGGCAGCACCAGCTTCCAGCCCGCCGAACTGATGAAGCTCGCGTTCATCATGGTGATGGCCCGCTACCTGCGGTTCCGCTCGAACTACCGCACGGTGCGTGGCCTGCTCGCCCCGTTCGCGCTGGCGGGTGTGCCCCTGCTTCTGATCCTCAAACAGCCGGACCTGGGCACGGCACTTGTGTTCATCCCCGTCCTGTTCGCGATGTTGTTCGTCGCCGGCGCAAAGCTCAAGCACCTGCTTCCGATCGTCGGCACGGCGATCGTGCTCGCGCCGCTGGTCTGGATGAGCGGAACCGATGTGCCGTTCTTCCGTCACTTCCCGGCGATCATCAAGGGGTATCAGCGAGAGCGCGTGCTGGCGATGTTCAGCCACGACCCCCGAACCCTCCGCGGCACCGGGTTTCAGCAGGAACACGCGATGACGGCGCTGGGCTCGGGCGGCGTCGCGGGCAAGGGGTTCGGTGTCATTCCCGTCGGGCAGATCGTGCCCGAGGCCCACAATGACATGATCTTCTCGATCATCGGCGAGCAGTTCGGCTTCTTCGGGACGACGGCGGTCCTGGTGGCGTATATCGTCCTGTTCGCCAGCGGTATCGAGATCGCCGCCAACAACCGCGATCCTTTCGGACGCCTGGTTGCGATCGGCATCATCGTCATGTTCGCGGGGCAGGCGTTCATCAACATCATGGTCACGCTGCGCCTGATGCCCGTGACCGGCATCACGCTGCCGTTCGTGAGCTACGGCGGCACCAGCCTGCTCGCAAGCTACATGGCGGCCGGCCTGCTGCTGAACATCGGCCAGCACCGCCCGCTGGTCATGGCGCGGGACTCGTTCGACTTCGACGAGTGATCCGCGTTGCGGTTGAGGCGCAAAACTGCAGATCGCCACGGAGCGCATCATCAGGTCTGTCACCTCTCAGCGAGATGATGAAACTTGACGGCGGTGCCAACAGGCCCGAAGGGCCGAGATTTGGCCTTCCCCACGTTTGGTGGGCGCGGGTTGGGTTAACTGCGGCTCGCCTCGAACGATTCGGGGCTCTGATAGCCTAACGTGCTATGCAGCCGCTTTCGATTGTAGAACACCTCGATGTACTCAAAGATCGACTGCCGGGCCTCCGCCCGCGTCGCATACCTCGTCCCTTCCATCAGCTCGCTCTTGAGCGTGCTCCAGAAGCTCTCCATCGTCGCATTGTCCCAGCACTCGCCCGGATCGCTCATGCTCACCACCATCCCGTGCGATTGTAACAAATGCTGGTAGTCCTCCGACGCGTACGGTACTCCTCGGTCGCTATGGTGCAGCAGGCCCTTGCAAGGCTGCCGCTGCGCGATCGCCATCTGCAACGCCTCGGCCACCAGCTCCGTACGCATGTGCTGCGTCATCGACCAGCCGACGATCTTCCGCGAGTACAGATCCAGCACGCCCGCCAGGTAAAGCCAGCCCTCAGCGGTTTCGATGTAGGTGATGTCCGCCACCCACTTGCGGTCCGGACCCTCGGCGGCGAACTGCCGGTCCAGTACGTTCGTCGCCACCGGCTGCCCGTGCCCGCTGTCGGTCGTACGCGGCACGAAACGACGCCGACCTTTGGCTCGGATCTGCGCCTGCTTCATGATGGCAGCGACCGTGTTCTCACACACGCTTTGCCCCTCGCTTTTGAGCACCTGGTAGATCCGCGGGCTGCCGTACACCTGGCGGTTGGCCTCGTGCACGTCGCGGATCCGCACGAGCAGTTCCTGACGCCGACGCTGTCGCTCGCTGTCGGCACGACACCTCCAGGCGTAGAAGCCCGAGCGCGTGACCGACAACACCCGGCAACACGCTGCCAGCGGATAGTCGTCGAGCGTGCTGGCAATGAAGGCGAACCTCACTCCTGCTGGCTGGCAAAGAACGCCGTCGCTTTTTTTAGGATCTCACGCTCCATTCGCAAACGCGCGTTTTCGGTGCGCAGCTGCTGCAGCTCTTTGGCCATCGCCGCCGGCGAGGCCGAGTCGGGATCGGCCGTGTACTTCTCGATCCATTCGCGGATGCACTTGGGATCGACGCCGAGGTCCTTAGCCGCCTGCATTACCGATCGGCCCTGCTGGTGCACCAGCTTGACGGCACCCAGCTTGAACTCACGAGTGAACTTCCTACGACGCATGGCCAGCTCCTTCGGCAGGAGGGTATCCTGCCCAGTGAGCGCCCACCAAACGTGGGGAAGGCCAATTCTATAGCCCAGGGCAACGCCCTGGGACGAGTAGGTCCTGTGACGCAAGGCCTGAAAGGTCGGGATAACGAACGACGTATCGCGGCCCTTCAGGCCTCGAGCTCGAGGGGTTCTGGCCGTCCCAGGGCGATGCCCTGGGCTATAAAATGACGGCCCGTTGGGCCTGCGCACCTGGCCGTCGAGCGCTATTTCGGGACAGGACACGAAGAACTCACAGGGTGATGAACGCCAGGACGCCGAGATCCCAGGAATGCCACCTAAGGCAAGGGGACTCTCGGCGTCCTGGCGTTCAATCCTGCCCGGCCTATCCGACCGTGAACGTTCCCGACGACACGACGATGTTGTTCGCCTCGTCCGGCTCGGCGAAGGCGCTGAGCGTGTCGGCTTTGGCGGTCAGGTAGTAGGTTCCCGCCGGCAGGTTCGCCGGTACGCGGAACGACAGCCCGAAGGACTTGCTCTTGCCGGGCTTGATCGCGACGTTGCCCGACTTGGAAACCAGAAGCACGTCGTCGCTGGAACTGGTGTTGTCCGTCGAAGCAAAGATCGCGGCGGTCAGCGGCCCCTTGGCAGGCACATTGCCGAGATTCTGCACGCTCATTTTCACCGCCGCTTTCGCGCCGACCGCGACCGTGCCGGTGATACCGCGGTCAATCGCACTGCTCAGATCAACGACGGGTTCTGCCACGGAGAAAGTCGTGCCGCCGGCGACATCGGTCGTTGTTTGATCCGGCGCGGTAATCCGTGCCAGCAGCTGGTAGGTGCCCGCGGTCCCGATCGGCAGGAGCTTGACCGGCAGCTTCACATTCCGTGTCTGCCCCGGCTTCAGCTTGAGGTTCTGCTGCCTGGAGACGACCGCAGCGTCGCCGCTGTCGAGCGTCGCATCGGCCGAGACGCTGAGGGAGAAGGTGGTTTTTCCCTTGACCAGGGACGTCGTGGGATTGGTCACCGCGACGATCACTTTGCCGCCGACGAGCTTCTGCTGTCCGATCAGGCCCGCTGGGAGCTTGGTCGTGAGGGTGCCGGAAAGCGTTCCCTGCGTGGCACCGACGGGCGGCGGCGGCGACACAGGCGGTGGAGAGGTCGGTGGGGGCGAAGTCGGGGGCGAAACAGGCGGCGGGGAAACCGGTGGAGGCGACGTCGGCGGGGATGTGGGCGGCGGTGAGGTCGGTGGCGAGACCGGCGGAACGTCGCCGGTCGAGAGCCGTCGGGTGATGGTCACGCTGTAACTGCCCGAGGCCGCCAGGTCGCCCCGGGCAGACACGATCCGCATGTCCGCCTGAAGGTCACCCAGGAAGGCATTGGCCGATTCGCCGGTCTCACCTTCATTGAAGATGTATCCCTTGCCGCTGGTGCCGAACGTTCGATCGAGCGTGCCGTCGCCGTTATAGCGGATGACGGCGTCCTTGAAGTCCGAAGCGCCCGGCGTCGCTTCGACGCGCCCGAACAGTAGCACCTTGCCGCTGGTATCGAACGCCGCCTGGATGTCGTTGATCAGAGCGTTGGCGTCGAGCGCTTCGAACAGCAGGCCCTGGCTTCCGCCGGAACTGACTTTGGTCAGCACGGTCTTTGTCGGCCGCGTGTCGCCGAGCGCGACGAAGATGTCGCCGGTCGTGCCAACATCGATCCCGGCAACGTCGTCGATCTGCTCGCTGTTGACGAACGCCTGCCCGTTTCCACTGAAGGTGGAATCGGGATTGCCGTTGAGATTGAGGCGAATGAGACTGCCGTCGATCTCGACCGGCGTGGGTTGGCGGACGACGCTGGTGGCCAGCAGCACCTTGCCGTTGTTGGGCTGAATCGCGAGGAACGCCCCCGAGCCGAAGGCGAAGGGTGTCTCGGCGACACCGTCGTCGTCGAATGAAGCGTCGAGCGCGCCTTCGCTGAGCAGCCGGGCGGCGACCAGGACGTCCTGACTCTGGGCCTGGCTGAACGCCGATCCGCTGACGACGATCTTGCCCTCGGGCGTTTGGTCCACGTTCGTCGCGGTGAAGTCGAACGCGACGATCCCGTCGCCGCCGCCAAAGGCAGTGTCGAGCGTGCCGGCCGGCGTAAAGCGGGCCAGGAAGCTGCCTTCCGGCGCGGCGACGGTGCTGCCCAGGACGAGAATGCCGTTGTCCGACTGCACATAGATATCGACGACACTTCGGAGGACCGGCGAATAGAGAACGCCGTCGCCGTCGAACGTCGGATCGAGCTGGCCGCTGGCGTCGAGCCGGGCCAAAGCCAGTTCGCGGTCGTCAAAGGTCGGGCCTGCTTCGAGGCTGCCGGTGCGGTGGTCGCCTGCGACGACCGTCAGGCCGTTGCGGGAATCGAGCGAGAACAGTTCGACGCCCCTGTCGGCAAAATCGCTGTTGGCCGGCTGAGTGACGACCGGAAAGTTGATCGTTGCCCGCCCGCCGGTCCCGAATGCGGCATCCAGATCGCCGGCGGCGGCAAAAAGCTTGCGCCCTTCGAGCGATTCGAAGGCGGCTTTGGTGGCATGGGTCACGACGCGCCTCGCACGCGAGTTTCGGCGGTACAACAAAGTCATCGTTTTTACTCCTTTGGCCTGGGTCGTGAAAAAGCGTCGCCGGCAATGCACGCGGGTCGCCATCGCACGGCCTTGTGCTGCTGATGCGGGCACGCAGCGTCCAGCGTCGTGCCACAGCACATTCTGCCTCACGACGGGTCGTGAGGTCGTCTCATGACATGCGGCTGACGGATTTCGGCGTCTGCGGTCACAAAGTGCGGACGCGGGCGGACCTCTTGCATTGACGGTATCATTCCCACCACGCGCCGGGCACGGCACAAATCCTGCTTTGCCAGAAAATCGCTCCTTCTCACCTGAGGCTCATGCGGCATCTTCTTGCAACACGCTATGGCCGGCTCCTGACGTTCTTCCTTCTCTATGTAACGGAGGGGATCCCGCAGGGGTTCGCCTCGGTCGCAATTGCTTTTCAGATGCGCAAGCAGGGCCTGGGGCCGGCCGAGGTCGGTGCATTTGTTGCCTCGCTCTACCTGCCGTGGGCCTGGAAGGTGTTCGCCGGACCCGTGGTCGACCTGGTCTACTCCGAGCGGCTCGGAAAACGCCGCGCCTGGATCGTAGGCTGCCAGCTGATGATGTCGCTGACGCTGCTGGCGGCGTGGCCGATCGACTACTCGACCAATCTGCACCTGTTTTCGCTGATCATCGTCGTTCACAATGTTTTCGCCGCGACACAGGACGTCGCGATCGACGCGCTGGCCGTCACCGTCCTGCCCGAGAGCGAGCGAGGCACGGCCAACGGCTTCATGTTTGCCGGCGCCTACACGGGCGCGGGCATCGGCGGGGCGGGCGTGCTTTACCTCACTTCCGTCATCGGCTTTTCGAACAGTTTTTGGCTGGTCGCCGGATCGATCCTCCTGGTGACGGTATTCATCTCGCTCCGCATCCGCGAGCCGCGAACGGCGGTCGCGGTGCCACAGGCGGTCGTCCTGCAGCCGATCGCGATCCGTGAAGACGGGCGTGGCGCAACGATTCCACTCGAGTACGGCAGGGGCAATGACCTGCCCGAAATGACGGCCGAAAAGCTGCGGCCTGCCGACGTGCTTCCGTACCTCGGGAAACTCTTCAAATCGATGTTCGGAAACGCCAGGGCGTTGGCGGCATTCTTTTTCGCGCTGCTGCCAACCGGGGCGTTCGCCGTCAGCCTGACTGTCAGCCAGAACCTGTCGGCAGAGTTCGGGCTGTCGGAGGCAACGGTTGCCAACATCACCGTTGTCAGCACCATTCTTTCGGTCGGAGGATGTCTGTCCGGCGGGTTTCTGTCGGACCGCATCGGTCGTCGAAAGGCGATCTCGCTCTTTGCTATCCTGACGCTTATCCCCACCCTCGCGCTGGCGTGGCACCTCAACGCCAACGGGTGGATCATGCCGATCGACACCAAGGCGGCGAGCCGGCCCGTTCCTGCCGACGGGCTGGTGACGGCATTCATTGTCTGGGGGTTCATTTACTCTTACGTCATCGGACTGATCTACGGCTCGCGAACGGCGGGCTTCATGGACGTCAGCAACCCCGTCGTCGCCGCGACGCAGTTCACGGCGTACATGTCGCTGATGAATCTCGCGATGGCCTACAGCAGTTGGTGGCAGGGTTGGGCGATCGAGCACTGGGGCTACCCGAACATGCTGATCACCGATGCGGCGCTGGGCCTGATCTGCCTGGTTCCCCTGGCGCTGATGGCGCCGCGCAAGCCGATTCCCGCTCTCGAAACCACACCAATGCAGCCTGACGTTCAACACCCCGCGCAACCAACGGGTAGTCCGTGATACCGCCGGCGGTTCATGCCGCCGGTTGCGCCTGTGTTCGAAGCCGGAGTTTTTCCAAATGCGTTATCTTCGATCGATGGCCTGTATCGCGGCGTTGCTTGCCGCCATTCCCGCGCTGGCGGCGGCCGAACCGCGCCCCGGCGATCCCGACAGCAAGCCGGACGCCGCCCGCTTCGACCCCAACTACCCCGACATGAAGGAATGGGCGTCGGCCGGCGTTCGCGGCGGTATCCCGCTGCGAGACACCCTGAAGGTCGTCAAAACCATCAAGCCCGGCGACGACCTCCAGGCCGCGATCGACGCCGCCGCCAAGGAGTTCGCCGCATCGGCCGACCCGAAGAAACCCGAAGCCGATAAACCGGTGGTCGTTCTGCTCTCGACCGGCACCCACAGCATCCGCAAGGCGATCGAACTCCGCAGCGGCGTGGTCCTTCGCGGCCAGAACAAAGAACTGGCCGTCATCGAAAACACGCTGCGATCGACCAAGCTGTCGCCGGCGGCGTTCACCGTTCGGGCCGACAAGGTGCGCCTGGCGGGGATCGAAGACCTCACGCTGCGACACGAGGAAGTCGCCCGCCTGGGCCTGGCCGTCTACGCCGAGCGCGTGGCCGGGCCGAAGAACAATCCCAATGGCGTCAAGGATCTGCACGTCGGCGGCGTTGAGATCGAAGACAGCGAGGATTGCTGGCTCGACAACGTCAACATCCTGCACAGCGGATCGCACCCGCTCGATGCCGCCGGCCGTCGCATCACGGTGCGCGATGTACTGATCGACGGCGCGTTCAACAAGGGGGAAGAAGGTTCGCCCGCTGGCAGCGGCAACGTCTACTTCTCCGTCACCGGCGGCCTGTTCTACAACAACACCGTCAAGAACACGCGGCACTGCCTGGTCATCCGCGACACGCTTTCGGGCGGCGACTGCAAGTTCAATGTCATGCTCGACTGCAACTTCCAGGGGGACGTCAACTACCACGGCAATCGGAAGGACTCCGGCCGCAATCTGTTCGAAGGCGTTTTCGTCCGATCGCTGACCAGTCATGGCTGGCCCGCCTGGGCTTACTGGAAGCGCGAGGAGATCGGCCTGGGGAACCTGGCGTACAAGAGCATCGGCTGGGGCGGCAGCAACGCCGACAAGTTCGAGAGCACCAAGCCGGATGTCGTGTACACGTTCACCGGGATTCGCGACCCCAATATTCTCGCGCCCGTCGAGAAGCCGGCCCCCACGGCCGGCACCCTTTATGCCGTCACCGCCACCCGCCCGACCCGCCCCGAATCACTCGGCACCTGGCCGAAGAACCCCGGCGAGGCTCGGGACATGATGCTCAAGCGGATGATCGCCAGCCCGATCAAGTAATGGCCAGCGCTCGGATGTCACGCCGTCCCCCCAAGCTGAACTACGCTTCCGGCCGGGCCGGTGCGGCCCCTTTAACGACCAAACGGCGAAGACTGATCGTCGCTGCGTGCTGCTTTGGCGTCTCGTGGCTGGTGTGGCTTGTGATCGGGTTTGTGACCTTCGATTCAGTTGATGACACCTGGTACCAGTGGTTCCTCTTCCTGGTGGGAGGTGCCGGGACCGCAAGCGGCATTGTCATGTTCGCGATCGCGCATGTGATCATGGAACTACTGAGCAGCGACTGACTGCGGCACGGGCGGTTGCACGCCCGTGCCGGCTCGTTGCGATCAGTACAGCCGCGTCGACTGCGTGCCGATGACCGGTTCGGTCAGGCTTTCGCTCGTCATCTCGGCGCGGAAACGCACGTCGCCGGCCTCCTCGGCTTTGACTTCAACCAGCCATGTCACGGTTTGCCCCGCGTCGAGCTTCGAAAGCGGCTCGAATGTGATCTTGCCATCGACCGACTTCGCCGGCGTCGGGCCTGTGGCCTGGATGAACTTCATCTGCACGGGCAGGGTGGCAACGATCCGGACGTTCCGGTCCGGTCCTGATCCGCCGTTGCTGACGACGATGCGGTACCGTGTCATCTCGCCGACGCGAACGGGATCATCGACGTCGGTCACCTGGATGTCCGGTGCGGCGATCGTCTTGACGTCGGTGTAACTGGTGGCCGACACCGCGTCGGCGCAGTCGGACTTGGCCGTCGCCTTGACGGTCATGGGGCCGCCGACGGTGGGGCGTGCGGTGATGCGGACCTTCTTCGAAGCACCCGGCTCGATAACGCCGACGGCATATCCCGCCCCGGCCGCTGGCCGGGATGTCGCCACGGCTGCCGGCGCGGGGTACTGCACCGCGGCCCCGGCGTCGGCGGTCGCCGACAGCGTGGTGTTGCGGGCGGCGGCGTCGCCGGTGTTGGTGATGGTGATTTCGTAACCGCCCGCCTTGCCGACATACTCCGACGCCGGCCCGGTCATCGCGATCGCGAGCTTCGGCGCATGGACCGCCGTCGGAAGCTCCGCCGATTGCGTGGCCGTACCGAACCCGCGGGCCTGGGCGCGGGTGGCGTATTCACCGGTCTTGGCCGCGCGGACCCTGATCGTGAACGATTTGCTTTGGTCCTGCGGCAGATCGCCGACGGGAATGCGAATGCTGCTCTTCCCGTCTTCGGTCGTGATGCCTTCAGGCAACGCCTCGTCAATTCGCACGTCGGTTTCGGTGCCCACGCCCACGTTGGCGATGATGTAGCGGAACTCGATCGCGTCGCACAAATCGGCGTGGCGCGGGGCTTCCTTCGTCAACTTCAGGATCGGGTTGATCACGTCCGTCCCACCGGCCAGCACCGGCGTGTAGGTGACCGTGCTGCGGGTATCGAGCTTGCCCAGTTCGTCCGACACGCCCGCCACGGTGATCTGCTTTACCTGTCCCGGTTCCAGCGTGCCAATCAGATACTCCTGGGCGATGACGCCACGCTTTTCGCGGCGTGTCGCGGTGCCCCACCAGGTTCCGTCGACGTCGCGGACGTAGCCGATGTTCTGCACGTACCGGACGTCCTTGCCATCGCGTGGCGACATTGACGGCGGGGGAGGAACGGTCGCCGCCGGCGTCGGCGAAAGCGGGTTGGCGGGGCGGGTGGCTGGCGCACTCGTATCGAGCGGGTTGGCGATCGGCGGCTGGGCGGGATCTTCCGGTTCGACCGCTCTCCCGCTCGCTGCACCCGCCTCGGCCGGCAAGGTCGTTCCGGGTGCGACCTCATTGGGGTCCTTCGCGACGGCGAACGACGGCGGGAAGTCCTCGCGCACCACTACGCCGGCGATCGGCCATTCCTTTAGGTTCGTCACGGTGATCTGGTACTTGTAAATCTGCCCGAGCCGGGCCTGCGTGGGGAACTTCTTCTCCAGCAAGATCACGCTCGTCCCGCGGTCGCCAGTCGGGTAGGCCAGCACCTGGCTGGAGGTTTCCTTCTCCTTGTTTCGAATGATGTCGGGGACCGGCGCGGTCGTCGCCTGGGCGACGGGCTGCGACGACGGCTTCATCACCGCCGGCTCGATCGGACTGGAAGGCGCACATCCGACCGCCAACACAACGGCGGCGATCGCGAGGGCAACGGTGCGGGCGGTGGCGACAAGGGTAGGTCGATTCATGGGACGTTCTTGGAGTGGTTCGAAACATCCGGGCGATGAGCCCGTTTGCTTCCTGCGAAACATCAGACAACCGGATTCAGTGATCGTTCGTGCGGTCAGCCTGCGTCTGATTGGCGTGGCGGTCAAGGTCGATAACCACCGGCCGATTGAAGAAACCCAATGATTTCATGCGTATCATTACGCAACCGAATGGTGCTATCCTCTGTTATGGCAGCCATTTGAGAGCCGCCGGCTGACAGAATTGGCGCGAATAGAAAACGATCGTCGCCGGTAGAGCGTATAACTGAGCGTCAGAGTTCCGTGAACACATGACCGCCGGCGTCCAACGCATCTTCTCCATCCTGACGGCCTTTGCGATCGCATTGGCCGGGAGTCGGTGTGTCTGCGCCTCCGCGGCGATGCCGGCGCATCACGCCGCCGTCGATAGCACGACTGTCGCGGTGTCGGCGTCGCCGGACGTCGTCGCCGGCACGGCTCACGCGTGCTGCGCAACATCCAAGGCAGACCAGCCGGATCATCGACCCGCCCACGCGCCCAAGCCGGCCACGCCTACTCCGACAGGCTGCAATCATTGCAAGGTCAGCCAGGCCGCACCGGTTGTCGGCGATGCCAGATCGGCTGGCGACGGGTTGGGGTTCGAACCGGCTTTCGCCTTCATCCCGCTCGCGACGAGCCTTCTCTCCCAGACCGGCGACTACTTGTCGCTGCAGCCCACGACGGATCCACCCCGGCTTCGAGACGGGCTTACGCTCCTTTCACTTCACTGCTCTCTCCTGAATTGATCATCGGCCGTCGATGCTGACGTCGCGCCCGCCCGGCGCTGCGGTGCCGTTTGGTGCCGCGGGGCGGCCTCTGCGATTTCCTTCTTCGATATCCCGATCTCAATCTCAGGAGAAGCCATGAACTGGCAACTTGTCCCATTTGCATTGTTGTCCGTGCTGATCGGCGGATGCACCGCCGCCACCTCTTCTTCGTCGTCTATGGGTCCGAACCATCCGGCCAGTCCGGCAGCGATGGAGACCCCGCACGCCGCGCGAAGTACGACACTGGCGTCCGCGGTTCTGGCGGAAGCGACCGCCCAGCCGGCCGCGCACGATCACGGTCAGGCCTCGGCCGGCGACAACGCCGCTCACCAACACGCCGCGGCACCGGCCACGGCTCCAGCCCTCTATACCTGTCCGATGCACCCGGAAGTGATCTCGACCAAAGCCGATGACCGCTGCCCCAAGTGTGGCATGAAGCTGAAGCTGAAACCCGCAACCCAGCCGACCGCGTCTCCGGTTGCCGTCAGCGAGCAAGCCGGGCACAACCACGGCGCATCCGCCGCGACAACGCAGCCGACTTCGGCTTCCGACTCGGGCGGCCACGCCGGGCACGCGGGCGCGATGCACGCCTGTCCCATGCATCCCCAGGTCGTGTCCGCCGACGCGGACGCCAAGTGCCCCAAGTGCGGCATGAAGCTCAAGCCGATCCCCGCTACGCAGTCAGCCACCACGGCTCCGGCCGCGGGGCACGATCATGGAGGGCATTGACCCATGGCCGATCCCATCACTTTCCGTGCTGTCGTGATATCTAGCCTTCTGCTCGTCGCGGCGGGCTGCGCCGACGTCCCCCGCGAGGCCGGTTTTGCCGACGTGAAACAGAACGTCTCCGAGCGCACCGGCCTGGAGGTCCGCTGGAACCAGGGCACCGAAGCCGACAAAGCCGTCGAGGCCCGCGTCGCCGAGATGCTTCGGTCTGAATTGTCGGCCGAGCAGGCGGTGCAGATCGCGCTGCTGAACAACCGGCACCTTCAGGCGACCTACGAAGACCTGATGATCGCCCAGGCCGACCTCGTCGCCGCGGGGCTGCTTCGAAACCCCGTGTTCGACGGCAACATCCGATTCTCGACCACCGGCGGCGGCACGGCGGTCGAGCTGGCACTCGTGCAGGACTTTATCGATCTGCTCTACATCCCCCTGCGCCAGCGCATCGCGGGCAGCGAGTTCGCCGCCGCCAAGCTGCGCGTCACCGGTGCCGTGCTCGATTTGGCCGGCGAGACACGCACCGCGTTCTTCTCGATGCAGGCTTCGCAGCAGATGCTGGAACTTCGCCGACAGGTCCTGGCGGCAACCGACGCCTCTTACGACATCGCCAAACGTCTGCGGGCGGCCGGCAACACCCGCGAGCTCGACCTGTTTACCGAGCAAGCGCTTTTCGAGCGAAGCAAGCTCGACGTGCGGGCCGCCGAGGCGCAGACGGTTCGGCATCGCGAGCGGCTGAACCGGATGATGGGCCTCTGGGGCACGCCCGCCGCCGAGTGGAAGGTCGCCGGTCGGCTGCCGGACCTGCCGGACGCGCCTGCAGACGTCGGGCTCGCAGACGGCCTGGAATCCCGTGCCGTGGAACGAAGCCTGGATCTGCAACTGCGACGCCAGAAGATCGAGGCGGCGTCACAGACGCTCGGACTCGCCGCACCGTATGGCCTGCTGTCCGAAGTCTCGCTCGGCGTGATCGCCGATCGTGACAACGACGGCAGCTGGGGCGTTGGCCCGGCCTTCTCGCTGCCCATCCCGCTGTTCGATCAGGGCCAGCCCGCCGTCGCCAAAGCGCAGGCCGAACTGCGCCGCGCCCATCAGCGCTACGCCGCCATCGCTGTCGATGTGCGGTCTCGAACCCGCGAAGCCTGCGAAGCGGTCATCGCCGCCCACGAACAGGCCGACTACCACCGGAAGGTGATCCTGCCGCTGCGGCAAAAGATCGTCGATCAGACGCAGCTTCAGTACAACGCGATGCAGGCCAGCCCGCTGCAACTCGTTGACGCCAGGCAACAGCAGATCGATGCCGGGGCAGGGTACGTCCGCGCAGTCCGGGATTACTGGCTGGCAAGAGCAGAACTGGATCAGCTCCTGCTCGGCAGAATGCCCGCCGCCGACGACACAAACGCCAACGACAATGAAGGCTCCGCAGCACCGGCCGGTGGCCGGGGAGGTCACTAAGATGTCCGATCGCTCTAGCAACCATGACAACCACGCATCGACGTTCAGCCTTGCAACTCGCGTACTGTCCCGCCGACGAATGCTGGCCGCCACGGCGACCGCCGTCGCCGGCGGGGCGCTTCACCACAACGGCATAGCCTCGGCGCAGGACGCCGCATCCCGCCCCGCGAATGCCAACCCGGGTGCCGCGCTCCCCCCGGGCGAACCGGGCAAAGACTACAACCCCGTCATCGTCCCCAACGGCTGGACGCTGCCGTACAAGATCGTCGACGGCGTCAAAGTCTTTCACATGGTCGCCGAAGAAGTCGACCACGAGTTCGCGCCCGGACTGCGCGCCCGCTGCTGGGGCTACAACGGCTCGGTCCATGGTCCGTGCATCGAAGCCGTCGAAGGCGATCGCGTTCGCTTTTTCGTGACGAATCGGCTGGGTGCGGCGACCACCGTCCACTGGCACGGGCTCATCGTCCCCAACGGCATGGATGGCGTCGGCGGCCTGTCGCAAAAAGCCATCCCGCCCGGCGAAACCTACGCCTACGAGTTCACGCTCCGCCAGAACGGCACCTTCATGTACCACTCCCATCACGACGAAATGACCCAGATGGGCATGGGCATGGTCGGCATGATCGTCGTGCACCCGCGTGGCGTGCCGCCCGACCAGCGACCCGACCGCGACTTCGTCCTTCAGACGCACGAATGGGCGATCAAAGTGGGCACCAACCGCCCCGACCCCAACGTCATGACCGATTTCAACGTGCTGACTTTTAACGCCAGGGCCTTCCCCGGAACCGCGCCGCTCGTCGCGAAACTGGGCGACAAGGTCCGCATGCGCTTCGGCAACCTGTCGGCGATGGATCATCACCCCATTCACCTGCACGGCTACTACTTCAAGGTCACCGAGACCGACGGCGGCCGCATCCCCGAGGCCGGCCAGTGGCCGGAAACCACCGTGCTCGTGCCGGTCGGTTCCACACGCACCGTCGAGTTCGTCGCCGACAACCTCGGCGACTGGGCCATGCACTGCCACATGACCCACCACGTGATGAACCAGATGGGGCACGGCCTGCCCAACATGATCGGCGTCGATCCCGCCGGCCTCGACGACAAGATACGCAAGCTCCTGCCCGACTACATGACCATGGGCCAGCACGGCATGGGCGACATGGGGGACATGGGGATGGCCGTTCCGCCCAACAGCATTCCCATGGTCGGCGGCAAAGGACCGCACGACTACATCACCATGGGCGGCATGTTCACCATCCTGAAGGTGCGCGAAACGCTCCCCAACGGAGACAACGCCGATCCCGGCTGGTACCAGGACAAGCCCGGCGACCGATCGCTGCCGGCAACGGCCGAGCAGTTGCAAGCCAACGGCATCGCCGCCGACGGCAGCACCGCGCCCAAGCCGCCCCCGGGCATCGCTGCCGCGGCTCGGCCAAAAGGCAATCCATCAACCGGCCCGACAACCAGACCGACGCCGGCCGGTACCTCCCCACATCAGCACTGAGTTCCGCGCCCGTTTCTAACAGGACCGACCGCCCATGAGAACAGCGAGACCAAACAGCCCCAGGCCAATCCGCTGCTGCGCCGCGGCCCCGTTCTGGGCCGCAGCGCTGCTCGTCATGGTACTGCTCGCCTCGGCACTGGCGTCCACCGCGCAGGCGGTCGCCGCGGTGGACGCGCCAGCCGTCAAAACGCTTCGCGTCCCCGACCGCGGCATCTTTCCGCAGGCCGCGATCGACTCCCGCGGACGGCTGCACCTGATGTACGTCAAAGGCGATCCCATGGCCGCCGACGCCTACTACGTCCGCTCGGACGACGGCGGGGCGACCTTCACCAAACCCATCCGGGTCAACAGCGGGCCCGAAAGCGTCATCGTCACCGGAACCGTTCGCGGCCCGCACCTGTCCGTCGGCCGTGGCGATCGGATCCACGTCGCATGGATGGGCTCTTCCAAGGCCGAGCCCAAGTCGGGCAAGCTCGCCCCCATGCTCTACACCCGGCTCAACGACGCCGGCGACGCGTTCGAACCGCAACGCAACGTCGGGGCCGGACACCCCGGCCTCGACGGCGGCGGGTCCGTCGCCGCCGATGCCGACGGCAACGTCTACGTCGCTTGGCACGCACCGGCCCATCCCGGCAAGTCCGAAGGCGAAGAGGGGCGACAAGTCTGGATCAGCCGATCCCAGGACGACGGCAAAACCTTCGCCCCCGAAACCGCCGCCAACCCCCAACCCAATGGCGTGTGCGCCTGCTGCGGCATGCGCATTTACTGCGGCGACAAAGGTCGCGTGCTGATCCTGTACCGCTCGGCGAGCCAGGCCATCCACCGCGATATCCAGATGCTCGTGTCCGACGACCACGGCAAATCGTTTCAGGTCGCCGTCGCCGACCCCTGGCAGGTCGCGACCTGCGTCATGAGCACCGCCGCCTGTACCAGCGTGGCGGCCGATGGCGGCCGGTCGCTCGCCGCCGCATGGGAGACGACCGGGCAGATTCGCGTCGCGCTGCTGACCGCCGGTGCGACCAAGCCCACTGTCATGATGTCGGTGCCCGGCGACGGAAAGAGCCGCAAGCACCCCAGCGTCGCCGCGAATTCCCGCGGACAAATACTGGTCGCCTGGGCCGAAGGCACCGGCTGGAACAAGGGAGGAACCCTCGCCTGGCAGCTCTTCGATGCCGCTGGCAAACCGATCGCCGGCGAGTCCGGCCAGGCACCCGGCATCCCGGTTTGGAGCGTCCCCTCCGCCGTCGCGCTGCCCGACGGCTCCTTCCGCGTCATCTATTGAACGCACGCCGCCGGCTGAAGAACCGGGATGGAACACGTCCTGTGCACGCCGAACTGAACCGCAGATTGCGCAGATGTCGCAGATTGCTTTCTCCCAAATCTGCGCAATCTGCGCAATCTGCGGTTCATTTCAGCATTCTCGGAGCAGACGAGTTGGCGACAAACGCGGGGCACTGAGGACCCGACATCCAGCCTCTCATCACGCCAACACCTTGGGTCCCCGGGCGCCCCTCCGTGTCTCCGTGCCTCCGTGGTGATTCATCCGCCGTGGTGGTGACTCATCTGCCGCGCCCGTCAGTTTGCACCCGCAGCGCGACATCCAGAAACCGGTACGCCCGGTCCCGCATCGCCGGCGGGAAGTCATGCGCACACTCCGGGTATTCCACCTCAAACGCCCGCTCGGCTCCCAGCAGCGCATAAACCGCCGCGACCGAAGGCACCGCCTTGCGAACCCCTTCCGCCGCGAAGTTCGCATCCTGTGTCGGCGAGATGCTCAGCACCGCGCGGGGTGCGATCGTGGCGATCACCTCATGAAAATCGAACGGCATCCGGTCGGGCGATCGGCCGAACTCCGACTTGATGCGCGGCATGTACCGGTCGCTGCTCCAGCCGGTCAGGTCTCCCTTGTAGTAGTCGGGGAACAGGTTCCAGCCGCAGCTCGTGACGGCCGCTTTAATGCGGGAGTCGAACGCCGCGATGAACAGTGCGTTGTGCCCGCCCAGCGAATGCCCGATCGCGCCGATCCGCTCGCCGTCCACCTGCGAAAGCGAGATCAGCAGGTCGACAGCCCGGCGATGGTTGACGATCCCCTGCATCGTCCCCGAAGCGTGCGGCGACGCGGCAAAGTCCTTGGCATAGTCACCGAACGACGGGTAGTCGGGGCAGATCACCACGTAACCGCGCTCGGCCAGCTCCAGCCCGTACTGGCGGTTGGGCTTGCCGGCGCCGGCGATCTCGGCCTTGCCCAGCTTTGATGTTGGGTGCAGGGCGAGCACCGCCGGCCGCTTCTCGCCGGCCTTCAGGTCGATCGGCAGATACAGGTACGCCGGCACCCGCTCGGCCCGGCCGCTGCGCGGGTCTACCTCGGCGGTGTATTCGATGGTCTGACGGACGAACGTCCTGCCGCGCTCTTCGGCCAGCACTTTGACGTCCAGCGGCGCCGCCGACGGCGCCGGCAGCGGCCCCATGACCCGCTGCATCGCCTCCAGCAGCCGATCGCGCCGACGCGGCCAATCGGCCGCCGACCGAACCGCCCCGTCCGCTTCGCCCCGCCCCGCCAGCAAAGCGTCCGCCCCGAACCGATCGCCCCCGCCAGCAACCTGCCCGAACGCCGGAAGGCCGCACAGGTTGATCGCAAGCAGGCACACAGCGGTCAAGGCGTTTCGCATGGCGTTCACCTGTTCTCCGTAGGGTGGGGTTCACCCCACCGCAACATGTTCGATGACGAGCGGTGCCCATCGCCGGGCGGGACGAACCATCCGACTCGGCGCGTTCAAACGCCGACAGCGAACCCACACAGCCGGTTCTCATTCGCGATGCGGTAGGGTGGACCCCACCCTGCCAACTATCCGGCCGGCTCGGCCTCTCGGGTGAAGGTGATGAAGTCCGTGTTGATGACCGCTCCGCCAGTCCGGCCGATGATCTTGGCGATCTGCCCACGGTGGTATGGTCCGTGGGTGATGACTTGCGAAAGGATGTCGAGGACAGGCGTGACGAACGCTTGCCCCTGGGTGGTCCGGTAGCGGACCGATCCCGTCGGGCCATCACCGAGTCGCCCGATGAACGCCTGGTAGCCGGCCTCGTTCTCGGCGGCCAGCGAGTCGCACGCGTCGAGGCTCAGCGTCGGCCAGACGGGGTGGCTGGGGTCGCGATTCTCGAGTCGTGCCAGCCAGACGTGCTCCGCGGCGAGCAGGTGGGCCAGCAGCGGCAAGGCCTCGGCGTGTGCCGCCGGCGTGACGCGCACAGCCGCCAACGTCCTGCGGTCAGCCCACGCCACATATCGGAACATTCTCGCCAGGTACAACTTCACCGCTCACGCTCCTTTTGCCGATCGTAGGCACATTCATTGGCCGAGGCCGACGAAGCGACGGAGCCGTCCCGGCTTCTCTACGTTTCCTCTACCGGTCCCCGTTATTTCTACTACGGGCACATCGCCCGCCTACTCCGGATGATACTCGTACCTCTCGAACCTGTTCGCGTAGAACTCGCCCAGTGACTCCCGTGACTCGTACAGTTTGGAGTAAACCTCGTACCCGTCGATCAGCGGGTCGCCATCCTGCTGGTACGCCTGTAGCTGCTCGAAGGCCTCGCACTCGGCAAACTCGGCGGATGCCACGTAGTGGTCCGATTCCCGCTTAGCCTTCTCGAAGGCCTCGTCATACGAAGCAGCTTCGAAGCACACGATGCACGCGTCGAGCGTCGGTCGGCGATCGCCACCGGCAAGCGGGTACGCTTGCCCACGACACCCTACCCGTGCCACACGGGGTCGGCCGGGGGCGGGCGGCGCGGTCGGGATCACGTGGTCGCCAGGGGATCTTGTCAGCGTGTGACGCCGGGCGGATTTTGCTTGTCTTCCGCGGCCGCGTACCTAACATATATAGAACAATATCCGGCGTCGCCCTGGGACGGGCGGCGTCCTTCCTCCATGCGCCGGTCGGCGGGTGTGATCTGTCGGCATCGGCGTCTACTCCGTGGAGATGGCCGTCCGTGGACGGTCGGTGTCGGTCGGGCCGGGGTGGTGTTGGTGTTTTGGAGACGTGGAGACTTGGAGACGAAAGAGACGACGTGGGCACGCTGATCGATCACTTGGGTTCGTTCGGCGATGTCGTGCTGGGTTCGTTCGGCCAACAAGCCGCGGGCGCAGCGTACTCGCGGAGCCCCGGGTTTGCGGGTGTGGTCTCGGGTTCGTTCGGCAGTCTGTGTTGTGCGATTTGGTGTTCGACGTTGGGTGTTCGACGTTCGATGTTTGCGTCGAGTCCTGGGTTCGTTCGGCGAGGTTGCGCGAACGCTCCGCTCCGCGTCGCGGCTAACCCTCTTCGTGGGACGGATCGAACCCTGCACGCACTCCGCGACGAGGGTTGCGCACTTGCGACGACAGGTTATGTGCTTCCGGCGACGGGTTAGCCGCGACGCGAAGCGGAGCGTCCCCGGGCGGGTTGGTCGCGTTGATCGAGTGTCGTCCGACCGCGCCGGGTTCGTTCGGCGGAGTTGCGCCGGGTTCGTTCGGCGCGGGACGTAACGTCGGACGGCAGGAACATCGCCGGTGGTCCACGGGGTGCGGTGGGGTGAACCCCACCCTACGTTCGCCTCGGGTTCGTTCGGCAATCCGCGCCTGCTGATTCGGTGTTCGAAGTTGGGCGTTCGGTGTTCGGCGTTCGCCTTGGGCCTTGGGCTCGCGGCGCCGCCCTGGTGGGTTTTGAAACGACGCCGCCCGCCAATGCTTTGGCGGGCGGCGGGACTAGCGGAGAGAGCGAGATTCGAACTCGCGTGACGGTTTAAGCCGCCAACAGCATTTCCAGTGCTGCGCCTTCAGCCGCTCGGCCATCTCTCCGGGCTCCCCGCCAACCGGTGTTGACGGGGGCGAAATAGTAGCGGAACTCGGCGGATGTTTCCATCGCGCGGTCGGGTCGGCATCGAAAGCGGGTGCAACTTGCGGGCCCCTGGGTCGCCTGGCAACCGTGCCTGCTCCGAAAATGCGGCGAGGAACCGCAGATTTCGCAGATTGCGCAGATTTGAGACAGAGCAATCTGCGAGATCTGCGCAATCTGCGGTTACCTCATCTGAGTGAGGTGCCGTCGGCCTTAAGTTGGAAGCCATGATGATTCTTCTGCCGCACTACAAGTAGCCGTAATCGATGACCGAGCGCCTTTTAGAGGACTTCGACCTTGATGTTGGTATTGGTGTAGATGCAGACTTCTCCGGCGATCTGAAGGGAGGCTTCGACGATTTCCCTGGCGGTCAGGGTGGAATGGCTGAGTAGCGCTTTAGCGGCCGACAAGGCGTAGGGGCCGCCGGAACCGATGCCGATGACGCCGTCGGTCGGTTCGATGACGTCGCCGGCACCGCTGACGATCAGGCTCGTGGTTTTGTCGGCGACGGCGAGCATGGCTTCGAGGCGGCGCATGGCGCGGTCGGTCCGCCAGTCCTTGGCCAGCTCGATGACGGCCCGGCGGGTGTTGTCGGGGAACTCGGCGAGCTTTTTCTCGAACCGCTCGATCAGGGCGAACGCGTCGGCCGCCGCGCCGGCAAAGCCGGCCAGCACGCGGCCACCGGCGAGGCGGCGGATCTTGGTCGCGTCGGCCTTGGCGACGACATTCCCGAGGGTCACCTGCCCGTCGCCGCCGAGCGCAACCTGGTCACCGCGCCGGACGGAAAGGATGGTGGTCGATCGTGCGGGTTTCATGCGTGGGCACTCCTGTTTCGGCGGAAGTCGGGTGGGGTTAGCGTCAGGCGTTGAACCAGTCCAGTGCCAGTCGTTTGCCGCCGTCGGGAAGGGCGAGCACGTGAACGACGGCGTCGCGGTCGAGCGCCGGTTGCGTGCGCTTGGGAACGAAGACGCGGAAGATCGAGCGGTCGGGCCTGGCTTTGCCGCGTGCCGCGGAGGTCGTGGGTCCGTCGCCGTCGATCCAGACGCAGCGCAGCGCGTAGGCGCCGGGCGCGAGTGCCGTCTGCTGCTGGCCGACGACCGCGGCTTCGCGGAGCTGACCGTGACGCCAGACCTTTAGCACGCGGGCGCGAAGGACGAACGCCGCCAGCAGTGGAAGAACCGCGATCGCTGCGATGGAGAGCCCG
The DNA here is from genome assembly GCF_015169395.1 of Humisphaera borealis. Taxonomy (GTDB): domain Bacteria; phylum Planctomycetota; class Phycisphaerae; order Tepidisphaerales; family Tepidisphaeraceae; genus Humisphaera; species Humisphaera borealis. Next base: position 2,875,571 of record NZ_CP063458.1, on the reverse strand, counting down.
GTGGCCAGGGCAGAAATCATCGGCGGCACCTGGTGGACGACGGCCCAGGCGTCGGGGTCGTCGGGGTCGAGGCGGATTTCGATCGTGTCGCCGATGCGCGGGAGCGGGCCCTTCGTCCAGCCGTCGAGTGTTCCCCAGAGCTGCCGCGGCGACGGGGCGGCGATCTCGATCTGCACCTGTGCGCCGGCCAGCGTCGGGCGGCCGGTTACGGTTTCGCGGTCGGTCCGCAGGACTTTCGCGTTGACCGCCGGCTCGGTCGAGAGCCGGGACAGTTTCTGCCACTGCCGGAACGGCCCGGCCCCGACGAAAGGAGCGAGCGCCAGCAGGACGAACGCGAGCACCCACCAGAACCTGACGGTGGGTTCGGACCAGGCTCGACGGCTGATGCGCGGGAGCACCGGCCGCGGCGGCGGTGGCAACGAACTGACTGGATCGGCCGGGTCTTGCATGGGGTCGCGGATTGTACGGCGTCCGATGCGCGGCGGCGACGGGCACATGAATCCCGAACGCCGCGAATCGTGGGACCGCGCCATCGTCCGGATCAGCCGTTGACCAGCATCATGACGCGGACCGCGGTGATCGCGGCACAAGCGACCATGCCGATGATCGCCTTGATCCTGATGTCCGGCCGACCGAACCGGCGTGCCGCACCCATCGCGATGCCGCCGAACACCATGCCGACGACCGCGAAAACGATGTGTCCGATCAGGCGTCCCTCGGCGCGGCCGCGGATCGCCGGCTCGGGGTCGTGCAGCATCGGTCCGATCGGCATCACGAGTCCGAGGGCGAATACCGCGATCGCCAGCACGCAGCTTGCGACGGCGAGCTTATTGGCTTTGATTTCGGTCATGGTCCTTCCGGCGGTCTTGTCAGGAACGATGTCTGTTGTGATGTCTGAGTTGATGTCTGGGGCGATGTAATAAACGGCACGACCCGCAGCGCACCCTGCTCGTCGATCGTGATGGTAATCGCTCCGGCGTCGTTCGTGCGAAGCAGGAGGCGATTTGCGAGCAGGCGTTCGAACTGGCGTTGCTTGCCGCTGAGCGTGCGGTCGTTGCTCGAGACCACGAACTGCGGATCGACCGCCGCGATGAACGCCTCGGTCATCGTTTCGGCAGAGCCGTGGTGCATGGCGACCAGGACATCGGCCTTCAACTGCGACGGGTTCCGCAGGAGCTCCCGCATCGCGCCGTCCTGGATGTCGCCGGGGAAGAGGATGGTCCGGCCGGCATGTTTCAGGCGGAAGACCAGTGAGCCGTCGTTGGTGGTGAGCTTGGGCTCGGCGATGCCGGCGGCGGCGGGAGGCCAGAGGATTTCGATCGCGGTGTCCTGCGCCAGTGGGGTGCGTTCGCCGGGTAGGACGATGCGTGGCGGTCGGTTCAGGGCGCCGAGGTCATCGATGAGCCGCCGGGTCTGCGGGTTCGATTGCGCGTGGGCGGTGAACCGATTGCCGGCCAGTACCTCGCGGACCTGGTAAGAGCGGACGACTTCAACGGCGGCCGAGACGTGGTCGTGGTCGGCATGACTGAGCATCAGCGTATCGACGCCCGTACATCGCGCGTGGCGAAGGAACGGGCCGAGGCACTTGCCGACCAGGTCGGCGAGGCTGGAGGAGCCGGCATCGACCAGGAGTGTTCGTCCGCCGGGGGGCTGCACCACGGCGCACTGGCCGGCGCCGACCGCGAGCAGCGTGACCCGCACCGTGCCGCCGGGGACGGGCGGATTGACGTAGGCCTGCAGCGGCGGCAGGACGATGAACATCGCGACGGCCAGCCGCCCCAGGCGAAGGACCCAGCGCAGGCTGTCGGGCTTGGTCCGCCAGATCGCCGTCAGGAGCAGTACGTAGAAAAGCAGAAGGAGCCACCAGGGCGACGGCGGAACGGGGATGTCCGCGAAGGGCCAGGTACCGAGCCACTCGACGACGCCTCGCATCCATCGGATGGGCGTAGCGGCGACGGTCGCCCAGGTGTCGGCCAGCGACGGCCAGCAGAACGTCAGCAGCAGCTTGAGCATTCCGCCGGCAAGTGCGACCAGCACGAACACCGCCAGTGCGATGCCGGCGACGATCGCCCAGGGGTTGAGCTGTTCGAAGTGCAGCGCGATAAGCGGCATCGAGACGAGCCACGCCACGATGCCGGCCGCGAGCGACGTGAGTACCGCGCGATTCGCCGCGTCCTTGATTCGGCCCCAGCGGGTCGGCGTCTGGAAGCTGCGCCGCACGACGGCGTCGGGGTCATTGTAGCCGGTGGCGGTTTCGAGCGAACGCAGCGTCGGCTCTGTCAGGAGGATCAGCCCGAGCACGGTGCCGAAACTGAGTTGGAAGCCGGCGTTGAACAGGTCGAGCGGATGATAGACGAGCATCGCAATCACCGAAGCGGCGAGCAGGGTGAGCGCCTGTCCGCGCTTTCCGCTGATCACGCCGATGCCCATCGCCGAGGCCAGTACGATGGACCGCACGACCGGCGGCGACGGCAGCGCCAGCAGGCCGTAGCTGACGGTGAATACCAGTGCGACGCAGGCGGCGCGTCGGGGGCGGACGCCGATGACCCTGCAGATGCCCCAGATCATGCCGGCCAGCAGTGCGACGTGCGTGCCGCTGATCGCCAGGTGGTGGGCGGTGCCGGTCCGCTGGAACTGTTCCTGCACGTCGCGGAGTTGAGGGTCGTTGTCGCCCAGCAGCAGGGCACGCAGAACGGCATGATCGAGCGACTGCTCCGGAGAGAAACCGTCGGCCAGCAGCCGGCGGGCCTTGAGGCGTGCGGCGGTGAGCGGGTCGGGCGAGGCGGCGGAGACGATGTCAATGCAGTCGGCGCGGTTGATCGTGTAGCTCGCGAGCACGCGCCTTTCGCGATAGTAACGCGCCCAGTCGAACTGGCCGGGGTTCATTGCCGGTGCGGGCCTCTGAAGCAAGCCGATGCTTCGAAGCGTCTGCCCGGCGAGCAGTCCCGGGTGCGGATCGTTGATTTGCAGCAGGACCTCCCCGTCGCAAGGCTGCCAGCCGGTGTTCGTCAGAACGCGGACGACACGCGCCAGCGCCACCTGCTTGGGCGGAATCGCCTGCCGCTGGTCGAACGGGTTGGTGATGATGCGCGGCGGGTCGTCGAGCGTCAGTTCGAGCTGCGCCAGTCGAGACTGATCCGCCGCATAGTGCGCGATGTGGTTGTGCGGGTACTCGAACGCCGCCTGCTGGGCGGCCGCCAACCCGGTCATCAGCCACGCGGCCCAGAAGCAGACACTGGCGACCACTGCCGATCGGCGAAACAAGACGGCGATTCCCAGGAGCAAGACACCCGCCGCGAGCCACGACAACGGCCATGTCGGAAGGAGTCTGAAGATCGCGATGCCGCAAAGGAAAAAGAACGCAACCGGCACCGCCGGGTATCGCGCGGCGGAGGTCAGGTGAGTCGGGTTGAGGGTGCCCGGCGGAGTGATCATCCCCGGGGATCAGGATAGCGGTTTTTGACGCGGACTGCCCGGGCGCAAGTCTGCGGGTTGCGTCGCGCCGGGGCTATACCGATGCAAACTACCCATCATTCCCAGTCGTTAGAGATGGTACAGATTGCGTCATTCGTCAGGTCGCGGCGGCCCGGCTGTTATCGGGCCGGAAGTCACCACAGAAACTGACTTATCCGCTGGCACATGGATCGCACTATAGGTAGAAAAAGGTAGAGCGGGCAGCGTCCCGCGTTTGCCGTAGTGGGTGCCTCGCCAGCAACTGGCGGGCGTGTGGTCAGGCCTAGTTATTCAGGTGCGTGGCGCGTTCGACTGAGTCGACGGGTGTATCTCGTTGATTTAGCGAAACGTGCTTGTCGTGGTCGTTGGCACCTCAATGACGCGTCCGAGGGAAGAATGTCCGGAAGTCTCAGAACCGTTTCGCGGCGTCATGTCGGGGCCACCTTGACTGTCGCCAGTCGCTACGCCCGTTCCCGGGTCGCCGCGGCGGCCGCCCATGCGCTGGTCGAACCACTCGAAGGCCGCCAGCTCATGGCCGCCACACTTCCGTCCGGCTTCGCGGAAGTTCGGCTGTCCGGTGGGTTCGGCGAGCCGACCGACATGGCCGTCGCACCCGACGGCCGGGTCTTTGTCACCGAAAAGTCCGGTGCGGTTCGGGTGATCAAGAACGGCACGCTCCTGAGCACGCCGTTCATCACCATTCCCGTGGACACCTATCGCGATCGTGGCCTCGACTCGATCGCACTCGATCCGAATTTCGCGACCAACGGCTACGTCTACCTGTATTACACCGGCGCAGACCCTGCGAACCCCAACACCGCCCCCAATGCCGCTGTAAACCGCCTTGCCCGCGTCACCGTTGACCCGGCCAAACCCGATACCGCCAAGGCCGGCAGCCAGGTCGTGCTGCTGGACAACATCCCTTCCAATACCGGCTACCACATCGGCGGCCTGCTGGAGTTCGGCGTCGACGGGAAGATCTATCTCGGCACCGGCGACGGTGGCGTGGCGTTCGACGCACAGACCAGCGGCGTACCCAGCTACTCGCAGGATCTCAACAGCCTCGGCGGCAAGGTCCTCCGCCTCAACGCCGACGGCACCATTCCCTCGGACAATCCGTTCTTCGGCCAGGCGGGCAAGCGATCGGAAGTCTGGGCCTATGGGCTGCGGAATCCGTTCTCTGGTGCGGTCGACCCGGTCACCGGCAAGATCTTTGCCAACGATGTCGGTCAGGCCGCCTGGGAAGAGGTCAATGCAATCACCGCCGGCGCGAACTTCGGTTGGCCCGGTTCCGAGGGCAACAGCACCAACCCCTCGTACGTCAATCCCCTCTACACCTACGCGCACGACCCGAGCGTCACGTACTCGGCCTCGGTGACCGGCGGTCTGTTCTATCGCGGGGGGGCGTTCCCGGCTTCGTATACGGGCCAGTACTTTGTCGCCGACTACATCCAGGGCTGGATCAAGACCGTCAACCCGTCGACCGGCGCGGCAAGCCCGTTCGCCACGGGTGCCGGTGGCGTGATCCGGATGGAAGCGTCCGCCGACGGCGGCTTCCTGTACCTCTCGCATTACGACCGGGCGGTGTACAAGGTCAGCTATGTCGGAGCGGCCAATCGCGCCCCCAATGCCGTCGCCACGGCGACGCCCACCAGCGGCCTGGCGCCCCTGACCGTCAGCTTCGACGCATCCGGTTCGACCGACCCCGACGGCGACACCCTGACCTACACCTGGAACTTCGGCGACGGTACGACCGCGACCGGCAGGACCGTTTCCAAGACCTACACCACCAACGGCGTCTACACGCCGACGCTCACCGTCTCCGACGGCGCGCTGACCCACTCCACGACCGCGCCGGCGATCACCGTCGGTGCCGTCGCCCCGACGCCGGTCATCACACTCCCGGCGAACAACGCGCCGTACATCGCCGGCGATACGATCTCGTTTTCCGGTTCGGCAACCGACCCGGTTGACGGCGTACTTCCGGCCAGCGCGTTCAACTGGTCGGTCATCTTCCATCACGAGACGCACACGCACGGCTTCGTCGACTCGATCGCCGGCGTGCGAAGTGGTTCATTCGTCATCCCCACGTCCGGCGAAACCGATCCGGTGCAGTGGTACGAGATCCGGCTGACCGTCACCAACAGCCTGGGCCTGACCAGCACCACCTCGGTGAACGTCAACCCGCAGAAGGTCAACCTCACACTCGCCAGCAACGTTCCGGGGATCACCCTGAACTTTGACGGCCAGCCCGTCACTACGCCGCTCACGCAGCAGGCGGTCGCAGGGCTGATTCGCGGACTTGGCGCGCCGCTGCAGCAACTCGTCAACGGCATCGTCTACACGTTCGTGTCGTGGTCCGACGGCGGAGCCGCCAGCCACAACGTGAGCACGCCTGCCACGAACATCACCTACACCGCAATCTATGCCCAGGCGAGCGGCCCGGGGCCTTTCTCCGGCTCGCCGATCTCGTTGCCGGGGCGCATCAAGGTCAGCGATTACGACTTCGGCGGCGAGGGGGTTTCGTTCCACGACCTGACGGTCGAGAACCAAGGTACCGCCGCCGCCTACCGTCCGAGCGAAGGCGTGGATCTCGAGTACAGCAATGATGCCGGCAGCCCGCTGAACCTCGGCTGGATCAAGGCCGGCGAGTGGGTGAATTACACCACCAGCGTTGCAACCGCCGGCACTTACTCAGTCCGCGCTCGCGTGGCGTCGCAGGGCGTCGGCGGGCGGTTCCGGCTGGAATACAATGGAACGCAGGTCGGCACGACATTCACGATTCCCGATACAGGCGGCTGGCAGACTTATCAGTCCGTCCACGTGACAGGAATCAACCTGCCGGCCGGTCAGGGCGTGCTCCGGCTGGTCTGTGAGACCGAAGGTGCAAGCGGGTTTGCCGGCAACATCGCCGCGCTCGCCGTTACGTCGCCGTTCTCGGCCGTGGCAATACCGGGACGGATCGAAGCCGAGAACTTCGACAACGGCGGCGAAGGCGGCGGCTACAGCGATACCGATACCGTCAACCAGGGTGGCGCCTATCGCACGACCGGCGTTGACAGCGAAACCACCGGCGATATCGGCGGCGGTTACAACGTCGGTTACCTCGCCGCCGGTGAGTGGCTCGAATACACCTTCAACGCCCCCTCGGCCGACGCCTACACCTTCTCGCCGCGACTTGCGTCGCTCGGCGTCGGCGGCACCTTCCAACTCACGATCGATGGCATCGCGGTCGGCGGCGCAACCGCCGTCCCGGATACCGCCGGCTGGCAGACGTATCAGTCCGTATCGCTGCCGGCGATCAATCTCGCGGCGGGCACGCACGTGCTGCGATTTGCCGTCCTGAGCGTCGGGCCGTCGGGCTTTGCGGGGAACCTCAACTACATCGACATCACCGGCGCGACAACCGTGCCACCACCGCCACCGCCTCCTCCCACCCAGGCACCGTACGGCGGAACGCCGGCGGCGCTGCCGGGCAGGATCGAAGCCGAGAACTTCGACGAAGGCGGCGAAGGCCTGGCCTATCACGACGACGGCACCAACAACGCTGGCGGTGCATACCGCGCTACGGGCGTGGATGTCGAATCCGTCACCGATACCGGCGGTGGATACGGCGTCGGGTACATCAGCGCCGGCGAGTGGCTCGAGTACTCTGTCAACTTTGCCTCCGCGGGACTCTACGACCTCGGCATCCGATTCGCATCCGGCCACGGCGGCGGAACGGCGCATATCGAGATCGACGGTGCGCAGGTCGGCGGATCGATCACGCTGCCGGGCACCGGTGGCTGGGCGACCTGGACGACCGTCACCTCGTCCGGCCTGAACCTGCCCGCCGGTCAGCACGTCCTGCGGCTCGCGTTCGATACGACCGCCGGCGGAGACATCGGCGTGCTGAGCTGGTTGAACTTCGCGCCGACCCCGGTACCGCCGCCGCCCCCGGTCGCCACGGCCCCGGCCGCGCCGACGAATCTCGCGGCCGTCGCAGCGTCCAGCACGCAGGTGAACCTCTCCTGGACCGCCGGGTCCACGAACGAAACCGGCTTCAGGATCGAACGACGTCTGGGTTCCACCGGCACCTGGGCTCCGCTGGGCACCACCCAGAAGGGCCAGACCACCTACAGCGATTCCACTGGGTTCGCCAGTTCCAACTACAACTACCGCGTCCTGGCGACCAACGCCGTCGGCGACTCGCCGTTCAGCGCGATCGTGTCGGTGACGACCCTGACCAGCCCGGGCCAGTCGCCGTTCTCTGGAACGCCCATCGCCATGCCGGGCATCCTGCAGGCAGAGGCATTCGACAACGGCGGCGCGGGGGCCGCGTTTAACGACACGACCCCGACCAACCTTGGCGGCAAGTACCGCACGACCGCTGTCGATATCGAGTCCACCACCGACACCGGCGGCGGGTTCGTCGTGGCATCAACGGCCGCCGGCGAGTGGCTGGAGTACACCGTCAACGTTCCGACCGCCGGATGGTTCACGATCGACACCCGCGTCTCGGCCAAAGGCGGAACCGCCGGCCGATTCCATGTCGAGGCCGACCGCGTGAACGTTACCGGTTCGCTGGCAGTCCCCAACACGGGCGCCTGGACGACGTATCGAAACGTCACTTCGCCCGCGTTCTCGCTGTCGGCCGGAACGCACGTTCTCCGGCTCGCGATCGACACCGCCGTCGCGAGCGGACGTGGGCCCAACGTCAACTGGCTGCGGCTCAACACCGTCGCCGCGCCGGCCGGTGCCGCGACCTTGAAATCCATCGCAGCTCTGTCCGACAGCGGCGAAACGCAGTCGGTCGGTTCCCTGCGCCTGGTCGATGCACGAACCGGTGTGCCGATCGATGGCGTCGGCGCTCTGACCGACGGTGCGACGATCAACCTCGCGTCGCTGCCGACCCGGCGCATCGCGATTCGGATGGAGTCCAGTGGCGCAAGCCCGAAACTCGTCCGGTTCTCGCTCGACGGCAAGCAGCGGTACCGCACTGACAAACAACCTTCCGTCACCACCAGGACCGCGGCCTGGAAGCTTAAGCCCGGCGAGCACACGGTTGTGGCCACCGCGATTGATGCCACTGGAGCAGAGATCGGCTCCGTGACGGTCCGCTTCACCATCATCAACGCGCCGGTGGTCAGCTGAACCACGCTCCAAGCACCCAGGCGAAAACGTCTTTGCCCCAACCAGTACTTGAGAAAGCTGTAACTGCAATGAAATCACGGAAGCGTCAGTCGAGTGTCGAACGGGCCGCTGCGTCGGCGGTTGAAGTCCTGGAACGCCGGGTGATGTTCGCCGTGTCGTACCAGCAGTCGACGGCGGCCAATGCACTGGTCTCGATGGAGGCCGAAGGATTCGACGCCTCGGTGGCCCAGGGCGGCCGGAGCTGGCAGGCGTACACCGCCGCCGGGTTCACGGGTACCGGCGCGCTCCGCGCCATGCCCAACACCGGCGGCCAGATCGATTCCGGGTACCTGACGAACAGCCCGCGGCTGGACTTCAACGTCAATTTCACCCGCACTGGAACCCACTACATCTGGGTGCGCGGTTTCGGGGCCAGCGGCAACGACGACAGCCTGCACGTCGGGCTCGACGGCGTCGCGCCGACGTCTTCGGACCGACTGACCTTCCCGAACCGGACTTACGGCTGGTCGAGGTCCACCATGGATGGCCCGGTCGCCACCATCAACGTGACGACCACTGGCGTTCACAAGATCAATCTGTGGATGCGGGAAGACGGCGTCATCGCCGACAAGATCGTCCTGACCTCGTCCTCCGCCTACATACCGACCGGGACCGGGCCAGCCGTCAGCGTGCGAGCGGACATCCCGGCCCCCAAACCGGCTGTCACGCTGGCGACGACCGACGGTGCAGCCTCCGAAACCGCCGGCAATCCCGGCACGCTTACCGTCACCCGTACCGGCGGCGTTAACACGCTGCCACTGGTCGTGAACTACACTGTTGGCGGGACAGCGACCAACGGCAGCGACTATGCAACGCTCACCGGCAGCGTCACCATCGCCGCCGGCGCCGCATCGGCCGTGATCACCTTGAATCCGACCGACGACGCAGAGGTCGAGCCGGCTGAGACAGCAACAGTCACGCTTTCGGCCGCCGCGGCCTACACGCTGGGCGGGACGACTTTCGGCACCGTGACGATTGCCGACAACGACATCGCCGTACCGCCGCCGCCGCCACCTCCGCCGGTCACCCAGTCGCCGTTCGGCGGAACGGCGTGGGCGGTGCCGGGGACGATCGAGGCGGAAAACTTCGACGACGGCGGGGAAGGCGTTGCGTTCCACGATACCGACCCGACGAACGTCAGCGGCAGTTATCGCTCGACCGGCGTCGACGTCGAGAGTGCGTCGGATACTGGCGGCGGCTTCAACATCGGGCACATCAGTGCCGGTGAGTGGCTCGAGTACACCGTTAACATTGCCGCCGCGGGCCAATACGACCTGGGCGTCCGTTTTGCCACCGCTGGTGGCGGCGGCACCGCCCACCTTGAGGTGGACGGTCTGGCCGCCGGCGGCGCCATCGTGCTGCCGAACACCGGCGGATGGCAGACTTGGCAGACCGTCGCCGGCCCGCGCCTTACCCTCAGCGCCGGTCAGCACGTGCTTCGCTTCGCGTTCGATGCCTCCGCCGGCGGCGACATCGGAAACCTCAACTGGCTTTCGCTGACCGATGCGCCGACCGTTCCGCCGCCGCCTCCACCACCTCCCATCGGTCAGACCCCGTTCGGCGGCACGCCTTGGGCACTGCCCGGCACGATCCAGTTCGAGAACTTCGACGAAGGCGGCGCGGGCATCAGTTATCAGGATTCCGATCCCACCAACGTCGGCGGTTCCTACCGCTCGACCGGCGTAGACATCGAACCTTCCGGAGACACCGACAGCGGGTTCGCCCTCGGCCATGTCACGGCCGGGGAATGGCTCGAATACACCGTCAATATCGCTTCCGCCGGCCAGTACAACCTGGGCGTCCGGTTCGCCAGCAGTAACCTCGGCGGCAGCGCCCATCTCGAAGTGGACGGCGTGCAGACCGGTGGAAGCCTGGCCCTGACGAGCACCGGCGGATGGCAGACCTGGCAGACCTTCGCGCTCAACGGCCTGACCTTGCCGGCCGGCCAGCACGTACTTCGCTTTTCGCTCGATTCCAGTGCCGGCGGCGACATCGGGAACCTGAACTGGTTTCAGTTGACCGCCGTTCCCACCGTGCCACCGCCGCCGCCTCCCGGCACGCCGGTCGCGCCCCCGTGGCCGACCAACTGGCAATCTGCTGCCGACGCACCCAGTCCGCGGTTCGAAGCCGCGGGCACCGTGGTGGGTACCAAGATCTACGTCTTCGGCGGCTTCAAGAACAGCGATTTTCAGGTCGATCGAACCTACGCAGCCTACGACACCGCCACCAATACCTGGGCCACGCTGGGCACAATGCCCGTGGGCATGGCCGAGTCCCACGCCGGCATCGCCTATGACGACAGCCGCTACATCTACTTCGCCGGCGGCCTGAGCGGCGATTTCCAGTTCAACGTCTCGCCGCCCCAGGTGATCAGCGACGACCTGTGGCGTTACGACACGATATCGAACAGCTTCACCCAGATCGGCGACCTGCCCGCGCCCCGAGGCGCCGGCGCGCTCGATCTGATCGGGCGTACGCTTCACTACTTCGGCGGGTTCAATGCCGATCAGGTTACCGACGTCGGCGACCACTGGGTCTACAACCTCGACATCGGTGCCTGGACGTCCGCGGCCCCGATGCCCAATCCGAAGGATCACTTCAGCTCCGCCGTTTTGAACGGAAAGATCTACGCGTTCGGCGGCGAACACGGGCATCACACTCTGCACCTTCAGCAGACCGACATGCACGTGTACGACCCCGCGACCGACACCTGGACGCAGCTGGCAAGCATGCCGCTCGGCAAGAGCCACATCGAGTCCGGAAGCTTCGTCCTGGACGGCAAGATCGTCATGGCCGGTGGCCAGACCGACAACTTCGATTCGACAACAAGCGTCGTCGCGTACGACCCCTCGGCCAACGCCTGGACGACACTCGCACCGCTTCCGGTGCAGCGCCAGGGTTCGGTCATTCGCGCCGTCGGCAACGCCGTCTACATGGTTACCGGTGCCGTCTACACGGCCGGGCCGCTGAGCACGGTCTTCGTGGGACAGTTGCCCGGAACGACGACACAAACGACCGTCCCGCTGCGACTGGGTGCGACGCCATCGGGATCGGGCGGCATGGCTTCCACGTCTCAGCAGGCGACTGCACGCATGAACGGTGCGGTCTTCGGCAAGACGGTCTACACAGTCGCCGACGACGGTACGGTTCTGGCCCGCAGCCTGACCAGCAACGTCGCCCGCGAAGTGGCGCCGGCCTCGGCCCGCGCGGTGGCAGGTACTGTCGGCTCGGTGATCGCCGTCGGGCGGAAGCTGTGGGTGTTCGGCGGCGACGGCGATGCGGCCGGAAAAGTACAGTCGTTCAATACCCGCAATGCACGCTGGTCCAAGCCCAAGTCGATGCCGTTTGCCGCCGTCGATCCGGCGGTGACTGCCGATGGCAAGTCGGTCTACGTCGTCGGCGGGATCGTTCAGGGCAAGGCATCCAATGCGGGTGCCCGGTTCAACACCGCCAGCGGAAAATGGACCCTGATCTCCGACATGCCGCTTGCCCGCGGCAGCGCCTCGGCGCTGGCCAGCAGCGATCGGCTCTATGTCAGCGCAGGGATTACGACCGACGAAAACGGCAACATCTCTCCCGTCACCGACGACAGTCTCCAGGTGTACGACCGCAAGACCAAAAAATGGTCGGCGTTCGGCGCGGCGGGTTGGCCGGCTCATCCGCCAGGTTGTGGCTGTGGCTGCGCCGGCGGCGTGGCGTACGGCGGGTAGTCGGCGGGCCGTTCGTTCTGCAGAAGAAGCGATGTTGCGGTGCGTCGCCAGACCCGCCGCTTGTGCCCGACAAGGGCATTCCTCTGAGGTATTCGGGAAGCAGCGGTAATGAAAATCGATAGACGCACGGCGACGATGAAACAGGCGGTTGTATCGGCTTTGGAAGGGCTGGAGCGGCGAATCCTGTTTGCGGCGGCATATCAGCAAGGAACGGGCGGTAATGCCCTGATGTCCATGGAGGCCGAGGCCTACGATGCCGCCGTCGCCCAGGGGGGCAAGACCTGGACCGCGTATACGGGTGCCGGCTTCAGCGGCACGGGCGCACGGCAGGCGACGCCAAACACCGGAGCCAATATCGATGCCGGTTACCTGACGGGTAGCCCGCGGCTCGACTTCCGCGTGAACTTCGCCCGCACCGGAACCCACTACGTTTGGGTTCGCGGTCTGGGTGCCACGGATCAGGACAATAGTCTTCATGTCGGCCTCGACGGCGTCGCTCCCACCACGTCTGACAAGCTGACTTTTCCGAACACGAGCTACGGCTGGTCGCGAGCCACGATGGACGGGCCCATCGCGACGATCAACGTTCCGACGACGGGCCTGCACACCATCAGCATCTGGATGCGCGAAGACGGCGTTGTCGCCGACAAGATCGTGCTGACGGCGTCGTCCACCTATACACCCACCGGCACCGGGCCGGCGGTCAGTTCGCGTGTCGATGTTCCCGTACCGCTGTCCACCGTCACCATCGCGGCAACGGATGCCTCCGCGTCTGAAGCGGCGGGCAATCCGGGCGCGTTCACCGTGAGTCGCAGCGGCGGCGATACGACACAAGCTCTTGTCGTCGGCTACGTCGTCAGCGGTACTGCCACGAACGGGACCGACTACAGCACCCTCGGTTCCACCGTCACTATTCCGGCCGGTGCGACGACCGCGGTGATCAATGTTGTCCCCGTCGACGACACCGCCGTCGAAGCAAGCGAAACGGTGACGCTGACGCTGGCGTCGTCGGTCGCGTACACGCTGGGCGCGGCGACGTTCGGCACCGTCACAATCGCCGACAATGACACCGCTGTTCCGCCGCCACCACCACCACCACCACCCGCTGGTCAGACGCCCTTCGGAGGCGTCGCCTGGGCGGTACCCGGGAAGATCGAAGCCGAGAACTTCGACGACGGCGGCGAAGGCGTCGCCTTTCATGACGCCGACACCGTCAACGGCGGCGGTGCCTACCGCACGACCGCCGTCGATATTGAGGCGACCACCGATACCGGTGGCGGCTTCAACATCGGCCGGATCGTCGCCGGTGAATGGCTCGAATACACCGTGAACATCGCCACCGCCGGGTCTTACGACTTGGGCATCCGCTTCGCGACGGCCAGCGGCGGTGGCACCGCGCACCTGGAAGTTGACGGCGTCGCGACCGGCGGGTCGATCACGCTGCCCGGCACTGGCGGCTGGCAGACCTGGCAGACGGTGAGCAAGCCCGGCCTTAACCTGACCGCCGGCCAGCATGTCCTGCGGCTGGCGTTTGATGCATCGGCCGGTGGAGATATCGGCAACCTGAACTGGCTCACGCTGACGGCATCACCGACCGTTCCGCCTCCGCCACCACCGCCTCCGCCCGCGGGCCAGCTACCCTTTGGCGGTGCGGCATGGGCCCTGCCCGGCAAGATCGAAGTCGAGAACTTCGACGAAGGGGGCGAGGGTATTGCTTACCATGACACGGACACCACCAATGTCAGCGGCGCCTATCGCGCGTCCGGCGTCGATGTCGAGGCGATCACCGACGCCGGTCCCGGCTACGCCGTCGGCCACGCCTCGGTCGGCGAATGGCTCGAGTACACGGTCAATGTCGCGACATCGGGAACGTACGACGTCTCTGTCCGCGCCTCCGCCGACGCTGGCTATGGCGGCACTTTCCACATCGAAGTGGATGGCGCCAACGTCACCGGCGCGATGGCGCTCAGTCCCACCGGTGGCTGGCAGACCTATGCCACCATCATCAAGACGGGTGTTGCCCTTACCGCCGGCAGCCACGTCGTCCGTATTGCCTTCGACGCTACCAACAGCGGCGGCGATATCGGGAACTTCGACTGGGTGCAGTTCACATCCACGGCTAATCCGGCCCCGACTTCGCCCTTCGCCTGGAATGCCATCGCGCCATCCCCGATTTCCCGAGGCGAAGGACAGGCAGCCGTCGTGAACGGCAAGCTCTACGCGTTCGGCGGGTTCTACAACGACCTGTTCCTCGCGACCACCCGTTGCGACGTCTACGACCCCTCGAACAATACCTGGACACGCATCGCCGACATGCCGGAGCCCGTGACGCATGCCGGTACCGTTGTCGTTGGCACCACCGTCTGGTTTGTCGGCGGCTTCCTCGGCGACAACCCCGGCCCGGAAATTGCCAGCGTCTGGAAGTACGACACGCTGACCAACACCTGGTCCGCCGGACCGAGCCTGCCCGCGTCGCGGGCCGGTGGTGGCGCGGCACTGGTCGGTTCGGAAATCCACTTCTTCGGTGGACGCTCCCGCACCCTCGCCCTGGGCGACATGGACTACGGCGACCATTGGGTCCTCCCCGTGAATGGCGGCACGACCTGGGAGTCGCGTGCCGCGATGCCGAATCCGCGCAATCACCTTGCCGGCGCGGCCGTCAACGGCCTGGTGTACGCCATCGGCGGACAGCACCTGGCAGACGAGTTCGGCGGCAACCAGGTCGAGCTCGATGCCTACAACCCCACGACCAACACCTGGACCCGTCTGGCCGATCTTTCCGTCGCCCGCGGGCACATCAGTTCGTCCGTGCTCGTCCGCAACGGGCGCATCCTGGTCATTGGCGGTACGGTCAACGGCGACCTCCCGAGTAGCGACATTGCCGAGTACGACCCCGCCACCAACGCCTGGAGCAAGCTCCAGTCGCTTCCCCAAGGCCGTAAGACCCCCGTCGCGGGCCTTATCGGAGACAAGCTGTTCGTCGTCGGTGGAGACAGCCCCAACCCGGTGGCTGGCGGGTGGGTCGGACAAATCTCCAAAACCTGGTCTACGGGCACACCCCTTCCGGTGGCGCTCGGCGAAGTCGCGGGCGGTGTCATTGCCGGCAAGATGTACATCGTCGGCGAGGGAAGCTCGGCCACGCTGGCGTACAACATTTCCACCGGTGCCTGGCAAAGCAATCTTGCCGTCCGACCCTTCGTCGGCAATCACCACGTCGCCGAAGTTGTCAGCGGCAGGCTCTACCTGATCGGCGGCCTCGGCGGATCCTCCGAAGGCAAGGTGCAGATCTACAACCCGCTTACCAATACTTGGTCGACCGGAGCCAACATGCCGTTTGCCGCGGGCAGCAGCAGCTCCGCTGTCATCAACGGAGAGATCTTCGTCGCCGGCGGGATCATCGGCTCGTCCACCACCAATCAGGTGGCCAAGTACAATCCGCAAACCAACGCCTGGACCCTGCTGGCGGCGATGCCACAGGGTGTGAACCATGCCGCCTCGGCGACTGACGGAACCCGGCTTTACGTCTTCGGCGGTCGAGACGGTGGCAACATCCCGTCCAACGGGTTCAACTACACACAGGTTTACGACCCGGCCACCAATACCTGGACCTCCAGCGGTAGCGGCGCGCCGCTGGCGCCGCTTCCCCAGGCCCGCGGCGGCACCGGAAAAGCCGTGTTCGCTAACGGCGAGTTCTATGTCATGGGCGGCGAGACCTCGACCGGCGCCGGCGCCACGGCCAACAAAGTCTACAGCCGGGTCGACATCTACAACCCGCTGACAAACACCTGGCGGGTCGGGTCGCCCATGCCCACCGCCAGGCACGGAATCTTCCCGCTCTACTTCGCAGGCAGGGCGTACCTGGCCGGCGGCGGGACCCAGGCCGGCGCGTCCACCTCCAACCTGCTGGAGATATACGACCTCAACTGAGTTGTACGACCCCAACTGACGCACTGTCCGTCGCCTGCCGGCGTCGTCATTACCGGACGATTCCCGGCAGCTTGTTCCGGGCCGCTTCTGAGCCGATAGACCAGACAGGGAGCCTGGTCCGCGTTGCGCGCCCGACGGAGAGTTCATATGGTCAGCGTCGTCATGCCCGCCTATAACGCCGCCCGGTACATCGATCCGGCGATCGAGAGCATCCGCGCTCAAACGCTTGCGGACTTCGAGCTGATCGTCATCGACGACCTCTCGACCGACGACACCGCCGCCCGCGCCGAGAAACACGCCGCCGCCGACCCCCGCATCCGTGTCATCCGCGCCGAAAAGGGCGGCATCAGCCGAAGTCTGAACAAGGGCATCGCGCTGGCGAAGCATCCGTGGATTGCGATCATGCACTCCGACGACATCGCGATGCCCGAGCGGCTGGCCAAACAGCTGGCGGCGGCGAACCGGCAGCCGGAAGTCGTCGCCTGGGGCTGCTTCGCCCAGCACATCGGTTCCGGGGATCGCGTGCTCAGCCTGTCGCAGACGGGTCCCACCTCCGTTGAAGAGTTCCGCCGCCTTCGCGCCGCCGGCGAAGACGTCCACATGATTCACCCGACCGCCTTCCTGCGGAAAGACGTCCTGGAGAAGGTCGGCGGGTACAACCCGGCGTTCGACGGCGCCGAAGACTTCGAGCTGTTCGACCGGATGGCCGTCGAAGGGCCGATCGTCGTCCTTCCCGAACCGCTGATGCACTACCGGGTTCACGCCTCCAGCGTGAGCA
Source organism: Humisphaera borealis (assembly GCF_015169395.1). GTDB lineage: Bacteria > Planctomycetota > Phycisphaerae > Tepidisphaerales > Tepidisphaeraceae > Humisphaera > Humisphaera borealis. The sequence goes on along the minus strand of NZ_CP063458.1, from coordinate 2,858,531 downwards.
TGACGTCGTTCTTCAAGATCCTGAAGTACGTCAAGTTCGTGCAATCGCGACAGCAGGCCCGCCTCAAGGGCGAAACCATCGATTACAACCAGTTTTCCGCCGAGTACGACGGCCTAGGCTTCTTCAGCAGAGTGCTGCGGGCGACCGACCAGCTTTCCCGCCTGTATTACCGAACGGCCGGCATGGCCTTCGGCGGCCGGGCGTACGTCAAAGCGTGCGCCTACCTGATGGCGTCCGGCATCCTCCGCCCGCAGTACTGCATTCCGCGGGTCTGGAATCAGTTTCTTTCTCCCACCGCCCGCCGCGCCATCCACAAGCCGCAACTTGCGTAACGGCACACGACGTATGCCCGGCAAGGCAAGCGGCTTGGCCGAACGAACCCGGCGCAACGTCGCCGAACGAACCCGAGGCGAAAGTAGGGTGGGGTTCACCCCACCGCACCCCGCAGACCACCGGCGATGCTCCCGCCGTCCGATGTCCGGCCGCGCGCCGAACGAACCCAGGACTCGACGCAAACATCGAACGTCGAACACCCAAGGTCTAACACCGAATCACCACGCGCAGACTGCCGAACGAACCCGAGACAACACCGGCAAACCCGGGGCTCCGCGAGTACGCTGCGCCCTCGGCTTGTTAGCCGAACGAACCCAGAGCGACATCGCCGAACGAACCCGGCGTGGTCGGACGACGCTCGAGCAGGGCGACCAACCCGCCCGGGGACGCTCCGCTTCGCGTCGCGGCTAACCCGTCGTCTCCCGCATCTCCAAATCTCTCGGCCGCCTCAAAACACCAACACCACCACCCCGGCCCGACCGACACCGATCGTCCAAGGACAGCCATCTCCATGGAGTGCACGCTAAAGCCGACAGATCACACCCGCCGACCGGCGCATGGAGGAAGGACGCCGCCCGTCCCATGGCGACGCCGGATATTGTTCTATATATGTTAGGTGTCCGCGCGTTGTTTTGCAAGGGAAATCGGGCTGTTTACTCCGTGAGTGCGTCGACACTTTTCTGGACGCAGGGAACGAACGGCGTTCGTGCCACGGACGTGCAGGGTGAAGCCCGCACCACAATGGCCGCCGGTCGGATATGATCCGGCCTTCCTCAAAAGGGCCTAGGGCCGGGAGCTATCATGCGATGGGGCACTTCTGCAGCACTCAGGTTCGTCGTTGTCGTTCTAATCGCCAGCGTTCTGCCGAGTCGATCGGCGAGCGCGCAGGTCGATCCTAAGCTGATCGAAGCGGGGCGGCGGGCGACGGTTTATGTCGTCATTGAAGCGGACAAGGGGCTCTACATGGGCTCCGGATTCTGCATCGATGCCACGGGCATCTTTATCACCAACCAGCACGTCGTCGAGCCGCTCACCAAAGAGAAGAACGCAAAGATCTATCTCATCGTCGCCGCCGGCACCAAGGCCCAGCGGATCTACACGCCGACGGTCGTCAAGTCGGACGCCGCCCGCGACGTGGCGGTGCTGCGGGTCGAACGGCCGGGGCCGCTGGACGCACTGGAACTGGCGTCGCCGGCGGCGATCGCGAGCATGCGCGAGACCGCACCAGTGGTGGCGTTCGGTTTTCCGCTGGGGCAGAGGCTGTCGTTGAAGAAAGAGTCGCTCCCCGAGATCACCATCACCACCGGCCGGGTCAGCGCGATGCGGCACGAGAAGGGGCAGCTGGTCACGATTCAGTTCGACGCGAGTGTGACCCATGGCAACTCCGGCGGGCCGCTGATCGACGCGCACGGGCAGGTGGTGGGGGTGGTCACCGCCGGTGTCGAGGGCAAGCAGATCAACTTCGCCGGGCCGGTGGGCTTTATCCGCACGGTGCTGAGTGCGGCGAATGTCGTGCTGACGCCGCGCGTGCTGACCAACGCCGCCGCCGCTAACGACCTGATCGACTGGCTCGCGTCGGACGGACCGGCGACCCGCAAACCGGTGCCAGGCGATGCTGCGTTCAAGGAGAACCAGAAGCTGCTGAAGGATGTGCTGTCGAAGCAGTACGCCGACACCACGCCCGCCGGCCGCTACAGCCTGGTGTTGGAACTGCTGTCCCGCGCATCGGCGAGCAAGGACGACCCTGCCGGTCGATACACCATGCTCGTTGAGGCCAGAGAGAACGCAATCGTGGCGGGTGATGTTACCACGGCGGCGTACACGGCGCTGATGCTTAGCGAAGACTACGCCGTCATGCCCATCGACGTAATGAAGGACGTGGTGCTGCGGGTGAGCGGGCGGTCCGGCCAGCCTCAGGATTCGGCGTGGGTCTCGGCGCTGGGAATGATGATCTGTGAGGCGATGGCCAGGCGTGAGCAGTACACCGACATGCGGAAACTGGTGCCGCTGGTCCGTTCGAATGGCATCGCCAGCCGTAACGTCACCGTCTCGGCACAGATTCGCGACCGGCTGCCGCGCCTCGAGACGATGGCCGCGGAGTTCGACCGCGTTCAGTCGGCCCGGGCGAAGCTGGCGGCCGCTCCGGCCGACCCCGAAGCCAACCTGATCGTCGGTCGATATCTCGCGCTGACCCGCGGCGACCTGGACAAAGGCGTTCCACTGCTGGCGAAAGGTTCCGACGCCGGGCTGAAGGCACTCGCGGTCGCCGATCAGGCCGGGCCGGCGACCGCCGAGGCGCAAAAAGCGGTCGGCGACCTGTGGTGGGACCAGGCGACCAAGGAAGCAAAGAACCCGGCGATCGCCGACCTGTGCAAGAGCCGGGCGGGCTTCTGGTATCTGCAGGCATTGCCGCAGTTGACGGGTCTGGTGAAGTCGTTGGTCGAGAAGCGGCTGACGGAGTTGCCGTCGGCACCGCCGGAGGTGGCGGCGAACACCGGCGGGAGTGATTCCCCGGTCGCCGTCGCGACACCGTCGGGCTCGCCGCGGGTTGGTCCGCAGGCGGCGGGGCTGTCGCCCGAGAAGTTCATGGCGCGGGTACAGAGCTATCGCAATAAGGTTTGGACCGACGCAGGCTCTGCTCGAAAGCCGCTGGCGGCAGAACCGCCGATCCTGGGCGAGGTCACCTGGCCGGGCGGCGCTCATGCGTTGTCAGGCAGGCTCAGCATCGGCCAGGAGGAGAACAAAAAGGAAAACCGCCCGACGGTCAAAGGCACGCTTCAGATCGCGCCGGGTTGCCTGGTTGAAGGGGGCACGATCATCGCTTCCCAGGGCGTGCTGGACATTTCCGGCGAACCGGGCCGGCCGGTGGTGTTCCGAAAGGTGCGGTTCGGCGTCGAACTGTCCGGCCGGCTCAAGGCCCGCCACGCCGTCTTCGATCAGTGCAGTTTCGCCAAGTCCGGAGGCTGGTTCGTCGACAGTTACAGCGCCAAGTTCGAGTTCACCAACTGCCTGTTCGTCGAGAGTAAGTTCGATCGCTTGTCCCGCGTGGACTACGGCTTCAAGCTCAACGGCTGCGCCTTCGTCAACTGCGCCCTCTCCGAACGAAGCAGTGATACCAAGCACGACTCGTACAAGATCTCCACGAGCGAATGGAGCATGATTCGCGACTGCGATTTCTACGGCTGCCAGATCGCCGCGTCGGTCGCCTGGTGCATGAACACGAGCAACCTGTTCGGCTGCCAGATCACGGGAAAGGAATGCGTGTATTCCTCGGGCACCGGATTGATCGTGACGCTCGGCCTGCCAAAGGCCGAGAGCAAGCAGATCCTGGCGGACCTGGCGGCGAAGACCAGCAGTTCCGACACAGGACGGGTGAGTTTCGAGGCGGCCGATGGGTTGTATGTGCGAACGACGTTTGGGGTGCCGTAGGAGGGCTGACGACCGGGGAAGGGAGGTCTACCAAGTGGCTGACGAACAAAGAAGCTCATTCGGGAGCGATAACGGGAACGCCGAGCTCCAGCTCGGCTCTTCAACTCATCCGGTTAAGGACGGCGAGCCGGAACGCGGTGTTCCCCGGAACGTTCCGAAGAATTGGTACACGCGCGGGTATCTTCCACATTGCGACCAATCTGGACTGTTACAATCGATCACGTACCGTTTGGCCGATAGTCTTCCCGCCTCGGTGTTGGCAAAGATTGAAGACGAACTGGCATTGCTACCCCCACCAAAACAAGACGATGAGCGTCGTCGGCGTTTCGAGCAGTGGCTGGACGCGGGTCATGGTTCGTGCCTGCTGCGCGATCCAGCAGCGGCCGATTGCGTCGTGCAGGGCTGGAGGCACTTTGACGGTAAGCGATACGACCTGATGGCATGGGTTGTAATGCCGAACCACGTTCACGTGATGGTCCGCGTGTATGAGGGATGGACGCTGGGGAAGATTGTCCAGTCATGGAAGAGTTTCACGTCGCGGAAGATCGGGAAAATGCTTCGCGAGAAAATCGTTGGGAACGCCGAGCTCCAGCTCGGCACGGGGCTGAGCTCGCCGGTAAAGAACGTTAAGCAGGGGCTCGGCAATGCCGGCCCTGAGGCCGGCGTTACTCCGACCGAAGTCTCCGGCGGCATTTGGATGCGCGAATACTGGGATCGCTACATCCGCAACGAACAGCACTTCACGGCAACCGTGGATTATATTCACCAGAACCCGGTAAAGGCCGGCATCGTGAGCAGTCCTACCGCGTGGCGGTGGAGCAGCGCCAACGAGGTACTCTCGGGCAGCTTTGGGATCAACGGGCTATAACTCGGCACTGAGGCGCGCCTTTAAGTAAGACAATGGCCCGGCCGGAGCTCATAGTTCGGGGGCAGCGTTCCCGGCGCATGTGGAGAGAGGGCCGAGCTGGAGCTCGGCGTTCCCAGAGGGCGCTTTTGCGGGGGTAAGCGGGCGGCGCAACGAAAAACCCCTCCGAATCTTTCGACTCGGAGGGGTCCAGGTTCAACTTGAGTTCACAACAGGTCTTGCCGCGGTCTTGCGACCGGTACCGCTGTCACTTCAGGCCTTTACGGCCTTCATGACGTTGAGGTAGTCGAGGTAATCCGTCGGCTTGGGCTTGTACTCGGGGAACATCTTGACGAGCGCCTGCGGATTGAACGGGTCGTAGCCGAACATCTTGAAGACGGCTTCGGCGTAGACGGCGCGGAAGTCGGTGTAGACCGGCTGGTAGTCGCCGACCATGTCCGCGACGCCCTTGTAGGTGCCGTAGAACTTGCCGGCCTTGATGGGGCCACCGGCGACGAGCATCATGCCGCCGCGACCATGGTCGGCACCGTTGCTGCCGTTTTCATGGACGGTTCGGCCGAACTCGCTCATGACCATGACCATGACCTTTTCGGAACGGGTGCCGAGGTCTTCGAGGAACGCGGCGATCGAGTCGGAGACGTGCTTGAGCATGCGGGCATGCTTGCCGTCGGATTCGCCCAGGTCGGCGTGGTGATCCCAGCCGCCGTAATCGGCCTGGGCCACTTCCAGGCCGACGTTGGCCTTGATGACCTTGGCGATCGTGCGGAGCTGGTTGCCCAGGCCGCCGTTGGGGTAGTTGCCGGTGGACGGCTGGGCCATCGCGGCTTCCAGGGCCTTGATGCGGACGACCGCGTTGGTGCCGGAGTCGGAGATGACGTCGCGGGCCCAGTCGCTGGTGAGCTGGCGACGCTTCATTTCGCCGGTGGGGAGGTCATCCAGGCGGGTGCCCTTCTCCATGTTGGCGCTATCGCGAGCCGTCTGGTTGATCAGGTTCGAGGGGGCGTAGAGGTCCTCGAAGAGCTCCATGTTTTCGGTGCGGTTCTGGCCGGCCAGGACCGGGTACTCGCCGCGGAGCGAGCGGGGGAGCAGGTTCATCGCGCACAGGCCACGCAGCGGGGCGTCGGTCTGCTTGCGGGTGGCCATCAGGTAGCGGTTGAGCCAGCCACTGGAGACGCGGGCGTCGCCGGTGGTGCCGCGTTCCATGTTGTCCTGGGCGGAGAAGTGGCTGCGCGAGCCGTTCGGCGAACCGATGTTCATGAACGCGGTCGCCTTGCCCTCTTCCATGAGCTTGGCAAAGGCGCTCATCCCGGGGTTGAGCCCGAAGATGTCGCTCATGCCGATGCCCTTGCTGAGCTTGATGACCGGCTCGCCGCGCTTGGCGCGGACCGGGATCGCGATACGCGGACGGACCTTGTAGTAGTGGTCGTCGGCGTAGGGGACGATCGCGTTGAGCGCGTCGGCACCGCCGCGAAGGAAGATCGTGACCAGCGTCGGGACTTCAAGGCGCTTGTCCTTGATGACCGAGGCCGAGTCTTCCGAACCCGACGCCGACGGGGCGGCGGGGGTGGGGACGGAACCCGACTGGAACTTCTTCTTGAAGTCGTTTTCCAGATCGGCGCCGGCGAGCCACTGCTCGGTCGACAGAACGGCTCCACCGGCCATGACGGCCAGCCCGGAGTTACGAAGGAAATCGCGGCGTGACGTGCTCATATTGAGCCTCCGACGAGTTGGGAACGATCGTTTCAGAATCGTTCGATGAACCTGGTGTTGGAACCTGTTTGTTTCGATTGAGAGTAATCAGTAGTCAGTAGTCAGTGGTCAGAGAGGAAAATGCCCTGGCCACCGACTACTGACTACTGACTACTGACTACTTCGTTTCGTTTACTGCTGTTGGAACGACGGGCAGCCGATCAGGACGCTGTACATCCGCTTGATGTCGCCTTCGTCGGCGGCTTCCTTGAGGACCTGGCGGGTCTTGTCGCCGATGTCGTCGCAGATCAGTTCGCGGACGATGTCCTTATAGAGGTCGTCCACCTTCTTGCCCTTGTGCTTGGCGAAGACCTTTTCGCTGGGGACGATACCGTCGATGCCGCCACGGGTCAGCGACAGGGCGTAGTCCCAGCGGGCGGTCAGCACGCCGGCGTCAAGCCAGGCTTCCGAGCGGTCGTAGTAACCGGTCGGATCGGGGCACATGTAGACTTCCTGGCCCATCTTCTGGAGGACGGCGTTGACCTTGCGGGCCGAATCGACCTTGGCATCGACGGCGCGGTTGGCGCTGATCACGAACTCGAACGGGGTCTTGAACTTCGAGCGGAAGTTGCCGCGGTCGAGGAACTCGGGGCTCAGGAAGATTGCCTCGTACACCTTCGGCAGGTCACCCTTGCTCGAAAGGAAGACACCTTCCACGCGGCTGATCAGGGCCGGCGGGGGGGCATCGTTGACGAAGTACTTGCAGAGCTTGGTGGCGATGAAGTTGGCAGTGTACTTGTGGGTGGCGAGGTAATAGATCGCCTGTTCGCCGCCCTCGTAGCCCGGCTTGATGGTGACGCCCATGACCTTCTTGGCACCGGCCTGGTGGATGCCGTCGTTGAACTTGAAGTCGTAGTTACCCTTTTCGTACTGCCAGCCAGTGAGGACCTTGGACAGTTCGATGACGTCGAAGTCGGTATAGCCGCGGTCGACGCCGACGGTGTGCAGTTCCATCAGCTCGCGGGCGTAGTTTTCGTTCCAGTTGTTGGCTTTGGAGAGCTGGTTGTCGAGATAGTCGAGCATCGCGGCGTGACGGGCGGAAGCAAAGACCATGTCTTTGAACTTCCCGAACAGGTGCGGGCGAATGACGGTCGCTTCGTAGTTGGTCGCGGCCCAGGACCGGGTCTTCTGCTCGGCGCTGGAGATATCGACCGTGAAGTGGTTGCGCCAGAACTCAGCGAGAACTTCCTGCAACTGGCGGTTGGAGTAGATGGCGCGGGTGACGACTTCGTCCTGGAGGATCTTGCCCGGTTCGCGCCAGGGGCCGCGGCCGCCCTGCTCGTAGGGGTATTTCTTGTAAAGTTCGGCGACGGACATCTTGGCTTCGGGGAAGCGCTTGAGGATGTCCTTTTCGAGCTCGGCGTCGTCGATCGACTCGGGCTTCATCTGCTGGGTGACCCAGCCCTTCCACTGGTCGGTCATGCCGCCTTCGAGGAGCACCTTTTCGACATCGCCCTGCTTGGGGCCGAACGCCATGCGGTTCATGACGTGCATGACCTTTTCGCGGTCGGACAGCGGGGGACCGACGAGCTGCTGGGAGCCGGGATCCTTGTGGGCTTCGCGGAACGCGCCCGACTGGATCTCGAGCATGCGGAGCCGACCGAGCTCTTCGGAGGTGATACGGGCCTTACGGCGGCCCGGCTGGTAATTGGCCGGGTTGTTGTCGGACATCTTCGGGTCCGACTGGGCACTGGCGGGGGAGGTGGTCAGTGCGACAAAACACGCGCCACCGGCGAGCGTGACCGCTGCCAGCGTACCGATGATCGCCTTGCGCAGGCGACCCATTTTCTGAAGATCTAACGAGCTCATGTTGTCTTCTCCTCGGATGAACCGGTGGGCATTCCGCGATGATCCCTCACAGGAATGTGCCACAAGTATCCCAAATTGGACGACTAAACGGAAGAACTATCGGCGGAGGAATCGAGGCGACGTCTGTAAGGAAGGCTGGTCGGGGTTTCCCCGGGGCAAGCCCTTAAGGCTCGGCATCCCGGGGTCCCGGCCGGATCAGCCGGGGTTGCCCGTTCCCGCAGCTCATCCAAAGACCTTCGCGGCACTTACACCAATTCAACCCGTCCACTCCGCCTGCGGCGCAATCCCGACGATAGTACCGCTTATTCCTTCTTCGACGTCTGCACGGGCGGCCTTCACCCAATGCCTCGGTATGGGTTCGACCGACCCATAATCCACGGGCCCGGCGACAGGGCGTCACGAGAGATCACGTAGAGGATGAACGCTCATTAGAAAGAGGGGAAATTTTGTCCGGCAAATCACAGAGTCATCCTTCGGCGACGCGTGGCACCCGACCATCCGCCGCCCCTTTACGCAACCCGGGCGACTTCGGTTCTCCCGAAGTCGCCCGGGTTGACGACACTGCTTTGGGTTTTCCCTGTTCGATGCCGGGACTACTTCGGTGCCACGTCTTTCGACAGTTCCTGGCTCAACAGTGTTCGGCGGTCCTTGTCTTTTTGCACGGCCATCTTGAGCTCCTGCACGAAGACAGGGGCTCCGCCCTTCATGTACTTGCCGTCGAGGATTTTCTGCCCCTTGGGGTTTCGCACCACGACGGTGGGGTAGCCGCGGACGCCGAACATCTCGGCGAGCATGTTGTTCTGCTCTTTCAGCTCCTTGGACTGCTTGGCCTGCAGGTCGGCGGCGGCGGGGAAGTCGACCTTCAGCAGGATCAGGTTGTTCCGCGAGTAGGCCTTGAACTCCGGCGTGTTGTAGATCTCGTCGTCCATTTTCTTGGAGAACTCGCTGCCATCGGAGCTGACGAACGAAATCAGCAGGTCCTTCGACTGCTGGACAGACAGCGCCTGGGCGACCTTCCAGCTGTCGAGCCAGCCGCCGCCGTAGTCGATCGCGGGGAGCATGGGCTCCAGGCGTTTGATGAGCGGGCCGCAATCGACGGGGTCGAACGAGACGGGGATCATCGCCTTGTTCTGCCCGAGGCCACCCGGATCCCAGATGACCAGCTGCAATGCCGAGGGGCCGAACTTCCACTTGGCGGCGAAATCGCGAATGTACTTGGCCTTGGGGCTCTGGTCGACGTCTTCAGGCCAGGCAACCTGCACGAAGCCCATGTTCCGGTTGATCCACCGGACGAAGAGCTGGTTCGTCAGCAGTGAGTCCTTCAGCTTTGCCGCGACCTGGTTATTGGCCAGTTGATGGATCGCGATGCAGACGGGGATTGCCGTCTTCTTGGCCGACGCGACGGCGGCCTCAAGGTCGGGCTGTTCGACGAGCTTTTCCTTGGTCGGGCGGCTCGCGACCACCGTCTGGCAGTATTCGAGCCACTTCTGGGGCTTGCCTTCAGACTCTGTTTCGCGGAGCGATGCGGTGTTGTACCCGCACCGGCCGAGCAGTTCGCCCCAAGGGTCGAGGAAGATGAACGTCGGCACCTTGGCGACATTGAACCGGCTCTTCATTTCACCGGCCTGGGCCTTGATGTTCGCCGCCCGCTTGTCGTTCAAAATGAAGTCGATCTTGACCAGGATGAGGTTTTCGTTGGCCCAATCCACCCAGTAGGGGGTGTTGATGACCTCGTCTTCGAGCTTCTTGGTGTAGTCGTCCCGGTCGGTGGAGCAGAAGTAGAGGAGGATCGGCTTCTCGATCCGCTGGGCGGTCTTCTGCGCCAGTAGGAAGTCGCTCATCCAGTTGGCGGTTTTCTTGGGGGCGGCGGCGGGCACCGGCGGGGCGGGCTTGACGCCGCCCGTTCCCGCGGCCGGAGCCGGTGCCGCTGCGGGCTTGGCCGCGGGTTTGGCGGCAGGCTTGGCCTGGCCGAAGGCCATGCCGCCGGCGATCAGGACGACGGACGCCGTCATCACCGCGGTGCATCGTGCATTTTCAAGGGTGCGAATCAGGTTGCGTAGTGCCACTTTTGCTCCTCCGAGCCGGTAGAACGCCGTCAGTGCCTTTGCCAGGGCGCGGGCACAGACGGTTACAGCCCTATTATCGACGAACGGTCCGCCAGCAATAGTGTACCCACGGCGGCGGAGAAGGTTCAAAAATCTCGCCAGACATGCCGCCGGATTTCAAACCCTTCAGAAGAGGCAGTCGGAAGCAGCACTTATCGTCCGTAAGGCGGACCCGTTTGGAAGACGTATTGGCGGCTGCGGGCGGGCTTCACGTGGGATATCCGGACGCCGACACTCTGCGGCCGGGCAGACCATGGCCGCGGCTGCGCTCGAAGAGCCTGCCGAGGTGCCTGCGAAGGCGGTCGGAAGCGCGGTCGATCGCGCGGTAGAGATCGGCGTCGACCTCGACGACGGCGGCCGACGGCATTCCCGGGGCCGTTGCTTCCAGGTGGCACCGCTTGTCGATGCCGCCGCGCGGGCCGTTCACGTCGCTCACCCGCACGATCACGCCCCTGATCCGCCGGGTGAAGTGGGACAGGTCCTTGATGAGCCGCACCCGGGCATGGGATTGGATCGATTCGGTCACAGAGACGTTCAGTCCGCGAATGCTCAGTTCCATGATTCGGTTCCTCGTACGAATGGCGTGTCGGTCGCGGGCAACGTTCCCGCTTGCCGCCGACGCGAAGATCATCGGCACGCCGCCCCAGATCGACAATTACGAAGTTCGGCGGTATATCCACGGTTTTTACGAGGTATTGAAATGCAGCTCCAGTGGCTCAATTACCATCATCTGCTTTACTTCTGGATGGTCGCGCGGGAGGGGAGCATTGCCGCCGCCGGTCGTGAACTCCTGGTGGCCGAGCCCACCATCAGCGGACAGGTCAAGGAACTGGAGCGATTCTTCGGCGAGAAGCTGTTCGTCCGGTCGGGCCGGCGGCTGGTACTGACCGAAATGGGCAAGGTCGTCTTCGACTACGCCGGCGACATCTTCTCGCTCGGCCGGCAGATGCTCGACACGGTGCGGCAGAGGCCGACCGATCGGCCGCTGCGGCTTTCGGTGGGCGTCACCGACGCGATGCCCAAGCTGGTGGCGAGACGGCTGCTGGCCCCGGCGATGCACGGGCCGCCACGCGTCGAGCTAACCTGTCACGAAGACACGCTGGACAAGCTCCTGGTCGACCTGTCCACCTTCCGTCTTGACCTAGTGCTGAGCGATGCCCCCGTCGGTGGCGGGGTGAAGCTGAAGAGCCACAGTCACCTGCTCGGCGAGAGCGGCGTCAGTTTCTTCGCGGCGCCGGCGCTGGCACGTCGGCTTCAGGGCAAGTTCCCCGCCTCCATTGCCGACGCCGACCTGCTGCTTCCGACCGAGGAGACGGCGTTGCGGCGGGCACTGGACCAGTGGTTTCGATCCCGATCCCTGCGGCCACGCGTGGTCGCCTCGATCGAAGACAGTGCCTTGCTCAAGACATTCGGCCAGGCCGGCCTGGGTGTTTTTCCAGCACCAACGGTCGTTGAGAAAGAGGTCTGCCGCCAGTACCAGGTGAAGATGGTCGGTCGCACCAGCGAAGTACGCGAGCGGTTCTACGCGGTGACGGTCGATCGCAAACTCCGCCACCCCGCGGTCGTCGCGATTTGCGACGGCGCGAAGGGAGCGTTTCATGTAGCGCCGGCCGCAACGCCCCCACGGTAGAAGTCCCATGAACAAGCGTCCCCCGCATGCTTGTGGGCAGGCGGGGGACGCGCTTGGGTTACCGAGTGAGACGGTGGATGCCGAAAGTCCGGTCTTACTTCGCCTCGGCCGCGCCGGCGGGGGTTTCCGGCTTCCAGTCGACCACGTTGTTCCTTTCGCCCAACTGCTGCAGCGGGCGATACCAGATGTTCCGGTACTTCACCGGATTGCCGTGGTTCTGCAATTGCAGCGGCAACTTCTCGTCGTGCTTCGAATACTTCGGCTGGTTGTAGTGGCCGCTGCCGCCGGTCAGGCGGTAGTGGTCCTGCGTCAGCACGCCGTTGTGAATGACCGTGACGGTCGCTTCACGGGTGACTTTACCCTCGGCGTCGAACCGTGGGCCGCGCCAGATGATGTCATACGCCTGCCATTCGCCGGGCTTCTTGCAGGCGTTGACCATCGGGGGGTTCTGGCCGTAGATCGCGGTGGCGCCGCCGTCGGCGTAGGTGCTGTTTTCGAAGGTGTCGAGCACCTGCACCTCGTACTTGCCCATGATGTAGATGCCGCTGTTGCCGCGACCCTGGCTGTCGCCCTTCACCTGCGCGGGCGAGGCCCACTCGACGTGAAGCTGCATGTCGCCGATCGGCTCGCGCGTCTCGACGCCGGCCTTGCCGTCGACGATCATCGCGCCGTTCTCGACCTTCCACGAAGCGTCGCCATTGCCACTCTTGAACTTGCTCAGGTCCTTGCCGTCGAACAGGACGATCGCGTCGCTCGGCGGGGTGCCCGGCTTCTCGCCGTCGGGGAAAGTGCCCGGCGTCACCACCGGCGGCTTGGGACGCGACAGGTCGTGGATCACCCAGCGGCCACCCGACACCTGGTCCGGCACCCGCTTGGCTTCCTTGGCCTGGCCGTAGACGTACGAGAACCCTGCCACGCCGACCGCGATCGCGGCGACGGGCATCAGCACCCACCGGCGTAAGCCGCGGGCGGAAAAGGCGCAGCACGCCGGGGTGTTCTCGGACGACGCGTCAACCACGGGCAGACCCTGTAAGCGATCGGACATGATGGAATCCTCCTGAATGTTGCGGATAAAACCCGGCATTCCGCCCGTCAGGCGGCGCGGGAACGCCATGGTACTGTCCCCGACGGCCAAACGCGACACAACCTGCTGTTACGCAGGGCAGTTCGAATCCTCCGTGCTTCGCCCGCGGTGATCATGGCCAAAGGGCGTGAATTGTTGAGTAGCCGCGCACGCAGTGTACTCACGGAGTAAGCGGGAATGAGCCCCGAACCGTCACAGTTCCCGCTCACTCCGTGAGTACACTGCGTGTTCGGATCCTTCAAAGGTCGCCATAAATGCTTGTATGCTATTGACTTGCAGATTCGAGTAAGATGTCGGCCAGGTGGATTCCGCACTCCCTCGGTGGTGGACACCGCGAACAGTAACCCAGCCGACCGGGGTGATCCCGGCGGCCCCTGCGGATTGCCATCTGGCGGAGGACCTTACGTGCTAACTTGTCTCGCGCAACGTTCCCGCGTGCTCAGCCCCGTCGCCGGGGGTGTTCAGCGCCCCCATCGCGTACCCCGTCCGGTTCGCCGGGCTGGTTTCACGCTGCTCGAAATTCTCATCGTGATCGCAATCATCACGATCCTCTTCGGGATCGGCATCTACGGGTACCGCTCTCTGGAAGAAAGCGCTTCGAAGAAGCTCACCCGCACCACGCTCGGCAGCGCCGCCGGCCTGCTGAAGGAAATGAACAGCACCGGCTCCTACGCGCGGGTCGAAGGTCCCAAGGATCAGATCCCGCCGCCGTTCTACGAACTGGGTTTCTCGCTGACCAACCCCGGCGACGTCACGGTCGGCAAGGCCGGCCGGGCCAAGATCGCCAACGACGACGCCACCGTGAACACGCCCAGCCAGGTCAGGCTGATGAAGATCCTGCGGTCCAACCCCAAGATCGCGTCGATGATCGCGGGGTTCCCCTCGCAGGCGCTGTTGACGGCCGATCCCGGCCAGCCTGCCCGTACCGTCCCCATCATCTCTGATGCGTGGGACAACCCGTTGCTTCTGGTGCCCTCCGGTGGGCTCAAGGGTGTGAACTTTGAAAACGGCAGCAATAACCAGACGATCACCAGCAGCGGCCAGACGACCAGTCCGGCCAATCGCGCGTTCTGGGCCTCCGCCGGACCGGACGGTGACTTCACCAAGGGTGACGACAATCTGTACTCGTTCCAGAACTGATGAGATCGAAGGATGAAGGCGGAACTGAAAACACGACCGAGAACGAGCGATTCAATGGCACGATTCATCCTTCATCCTTCGTCTTTCATCCTTCCAGCCCGGAGGCGGCGATCTTTCGGCTTTACGCTGAACGAACTGCTCGTCGTGATCGCGCTGGCCGTGCTGATCCTGGCGCTGGCGCTGCCGGCGTTCAACGCGATCACCGGAAGCCGAACGCTCGAATCGGCCGAGAACCAGATCTCGTCGTACCTCGCGTCCACGCGTGCCCAGGCGATCGGCCTTCAGGAGCCGCGCGGGGTTGTTCTTTTCACCGATGCCGGCACCGGCCGGGTCACCCTCGTGCAGGTGCAGTATCCGCCGGGCGTCACCCGCCCGCAGATCGATCTGCTGGGTGTTGCTGATGACATGGCATTGCCGGTGGGTGTGGGGCTGCAGGCCGTCCCCAACGGTACCGGCGCAAGCGGAAGCCCGCCGGCCTACCCGTGGCCGGCGACCGCGATCGTCATGTTCGACGGCGACGGCAAACTGCTGCTCGACAATGTCTCGTACACGTCGACTTCGAACCTCGGTAAGCGCCTCCGGGCGACCGCCAATTTCCCGACGACACTCACGAACATCGGTTTCGTCCTCTATGACAAGCCTGCCTATGACAGTCAGGTCGGCGCGGCTGCTCAGAAAAAGTGGATGGACGAAAACGCCATCCCGTTCCTCGTCAACCGCTACAACGGAACGCTGCTGCGTGGCGAGTAAGCGCTCGAATCAAAGGATGAAGGCTGAAGGATGAAGGCGGACATACAAACAAGTTCAAGAGCGAGCGGTTCCATGGCACCATCCCGTTTCATCCTTCATCCCTCATCCGTCATCCTTCGCGGGCACCGCCCGCGCCGTGGTTTTTCGTTCACGGAGGTGCTGTTCGCGGTGATGATCCTGGGGATCGGGTTCATCATGATCGCCGGGGTGTTCCCCGTCGCGATCAGCCAGACCGCTGCCAGCCAGGAAGAAACGATCGGTGCCAGCATGGCCCGGTCCGCCGTCGCCGCTTACGGCTCGATGCCTTACCTGTCGCAACTGATTCCCAACAGCGGCGTGGTCACCCGGCTGACGGACGACGACGTGAGCGTGCTCACCCCCAGCGCCGGCTCGCTGACGCTCAAGCCCTGGTCGCTGATCAAGGGCAACCAGATCCTCGCCGACGAGCCCCGGTTCGGCTGGGTCGCGCTGGTGAAGCGCGACACGACCGACTACCGCGGCCAGCCCCCCAACAACGCACAGTTGATCGTGATTCCCGTTCAGATCCGCGGTGAATCGAACTTCAGCACGGCCGACCTGACCCAAAGCGGCACCGGCAACAACGCCGAAGCCGGTCTGCTGCCGTACCCCGTGCAGGTGACGCTGACGGACAAAGGCAACGACGCCGACGAGTGCGTTGTGAGCGGCACGTTCGCCGACGCGGCCGCTCCGGGCGCGGTAATCGTGCTGCGCACGGGCAAGATTTACCGGCTCGGCGATCTCAAGGACGGGAGCACGAGCGTGTACCAGTTGCTGCCCGGAAACGACCTGCCAACCTCCGCCGAGAACACCGCCGGCGCGGTGGACGCCTACATCGTCGGCCGACGCAAGATCGGCGGTACGTTCACCGGCCAGTCGATCGCGATCGGCACGTACGTGACCTACATCCCGCTGCGGCAGTGACCGAGCGGCGGGGGCGGATGCACACGCGTCCACTTTTGGCGATTCGTGCGACGCAGGATCGCGGGCCCCGGCCCGGCAGATAATCATCGAACAAGCGTCGGTCCGCCGCAGGACAACCCGTAGAGTTTCAAGCCATGCAAATGACTTTCCCCATCGCTCGTTCGAACGCCCGCCGCTGTCCGCGGCGTTCGGGGTTCACGCTGCTCGAAGTGCTGGTGTCGATCTCTCTGGTGCTGCTGATCATTCTCGGCGTCAACCAGGTGTTCGCGCTGACGAGCCGGGCGGTCGGCGCGGGCAACGCGCTGTCCACGGCGGTCCGCGACGCGCGGAACGTGCAGTCGATCATCACCAACGATCTGAGCAATGCGGAGATCGAGCGTGCTCCATTCCTGTATCTCGATTCCGAAGTGATGCTGGCTTTCCGGAACAAGGAAGAGCAACTCGCCGACATCGACTTCAACCCGGCCAGTACAGCTCGGGGGACCGTCGAGACCTCCTTGCTCACGGTCGATCGCGACAAGAACGGTCGGGAGAACGACCCCGGCGACCAGACCCCGCGGGCATTCCTGACCAGCCGCACCCATCGGACCGACGTTCTCAAGTTCTTCAGCCGCCAGAGCGGCCGGCGACAGACCGGAAACAAGACCACGTTCGTTTCCGGGGTCTCCGCCAGTGAGCAGTACATCACCTACGGCCACGTGCGACAGCCGGCGGTGATCGACAATTTGACCACAGGTCAGTTGCCCGGGATTGGTCCGACCGGGACTGCGTTGACGCTCGCGGCAAATCCGAACAACTTTTATGCAACACAGTGGGTGCTGGGTCGCGTCGTGTTCCTGCTTCGAGAGCCTGAAATCAGCGGTTCCAACAAGATTATTCGCGACACCACGCTGCCAGGATCGCCTCAGCAGACCTACTACGGCCGTGGCAATTCTGCGACTCCCGCGTCCTCCATGTCGCCGTTTTCTGAGAACTCGCAGTCGACGACGACTGGAACGATGATCGCCTCAGAGTTGATTCAGTATTCCTTCTATGACTTGATGGGCATGGGAATGGAGCGGCACCGCACGGACATCATGCCGTTCTTTATCAATGCCGGACGGCAGGCCACTTGGCATGATGCGATCGCTTTCCGTCATTCAGCCTACCCGGCCCCCAGCCGACCGCTGACCAGCCAGGGCGTCGCCCGTACGGTGCCCTGTTTCGTCAAGTCCTGCACCCAGTTCGTCGTTGAGTACGCCGGGGATTTCATGCGGCAGAAGGACGACGGCACGCAGGACCCCGATCCGAGCACCGGCCCGGGCAGCGGCAAGTGGTTCGCCGACGGTTCCGGCAACGGCACCGATGGCGTCATCGACTACAACGTGTCGAACGAAGGTGGCGTCCTGAAGCGATCGATCCGGTGGTATGGCTTCCCCCGCGATGTGAACAACGACGGCAAGATCGTTCGCAATACCGGACCGACTTCCACGAACGCAGACGTCGTACCGCTTCGCGACTACACCTCGACTCCGCTGAAGTTCGAGCGCACCGTTCTGCCCATTCCGGCGGGCAACGACTACGGCACTGCCCAGGGGGTTGGTACCAATGCTCACTACCGCTGCGTCTGGGGCCCCGATACCTCGAGCTATCCCCGTCCGAAGATGATTCGCATCGTGATGGCGGTGGATGACCCGGCCGCGCGGATCGCCCGCGAGCAGTATTACGAGTACGTCGTCGAACTGCCGTGATCTGCGGCGGGGCGCTCGGGTCATTCCCGGTGCCGGGTCAGTTTTTCCATCGAACACGCCGACGGCGACCTTCCCGTCCGATCGTCGGCCCGGGCCGTGCGGGCACACGCCGTGTGCCCCTACTCCACCCCGTTTTCGGGGAGCAACCGTATGAAGAACGCAACACCATCCCCAGCCGAACCCCGCCCGATGATGACCCGGCTGCGCTCGGCCTTCGGCCTGCTGAATGCCGCCCACCGCCGTTTCCGCCGCGCCCGTTCCGGATCGGTCCTGATCCTTGTCATCGCGCTGCTGGTCCTGCTCGCACTCATCGGGACGGCATTCATCACGACCACCGGCAACGACCGCGATGCCGCCACCCAGCACAAGTACAACACGCAGATCGAGATGCTGGTGCAGGGTGTGAAGGACCTGATGATCAACGCGATCGTCACGAAGGTCGCCCCGACGGACCTGGCCACCGGCAAGGCGACCTACCGCCCGGCGATACCGCTGTCGCCGGACCCCTCGCGTCCGGTGCAGTCCCCTCCGACGACCAATGTCGTTCCGAAGCAGTTTGCGAACATCGATTACCTGCCGTGGGACGCGATCCTCGCCGACCGCACGCCCAGCGGCGTTCAGCCTGCCGGGCCCAATACGGTGGCGACCGCCGCCCGGTGGCAGTACATCAGCGCCAGCCCGCTGGCGACCAATCGCGACCCGGTTAACCCCGGCGTCTTCCCCAACCAGTTCCGCTCGCCGCTCGTGACAACGAACAACCCCGAGTACTACAGCTCGCGGTTCCGCGTCGAAGCGTCGTACATCAGCGCGACCCTGCCCAACGGGCAGGTTCGGCTCTACCCGGCGTTCATCATCCTGGACCCGGCCGATCCCAATAACGGCAAGACCGTCATGGCCGCCGACTCCGACGGCGACGGCATCGCCGACGCCGGCCTGTTCGAGCTCCCGGTCGGACAGATCGACGGCGTGCGCTACTTCGCCGCGATCCGCATCGTCGATAACGCCGCGGCGATCAACGCGTCGGTCGCGTGGGAAAACTGGCGTTCGCAGTTTGCCGAAGACGCGCGGCTGGTCGGCAACTTCACGCCGGCGAACATCGAGTTGCAGCGCCTGGTGGAAGGCCCGGCTTATACGGATGGTCCGGATTCCGGGCGGTTCCAGGCGTTTCAGATGTATCGCCAGGGTGACCAGACCTATTCGAACCTCAGGCCCGTGCGTGACGACGGCAATTCCCCGTATTTTCAGTGGGCGACCCGGTACGACGCGTTCTACTTCGGGCTCGGTCAGCGCCTGGATAATCCGGGTTTGAACCTGGCGGGCGTCAAGTTCCGCTCGCTGGGTCTGGCCGAATCGGCGTCGATGGCGTACCGCTTCACGCTCGCCAATCCGCTCGGCTCGCAATCGGTCCTGGAACAGTATTTCCCCAATTCCACCCGCATGGCGGCCGTCAACCGTCAGCCGTTTACGCCGGACCAGTCCGTCCAGTGGTTCAACACGATCTTCAACACCGGGTACATCGCGACCAACGCCAGGCCGATTCGGCCGTGGGTGGTTGCCCACAACCCGGTGTCGAACGCGGTCCCGTCGTTTACAAGCGACCCGACCGACCCACTCCCCGGCGCACTGCCCCCGGGCATGGACCCCAAGGAAATCCAGCGCAACGGACAGTACCGCTACCGCGGCAACTGGGACGCTGCAACGCTCTACCACATCGGCGAATGGGTCAAGCACGGCGGGCGTTCGTACGTCGCGATCGCGAATCACGGCGGGCTTCAGCCGGCGACCGGGAACGGCTTGCGCACCTGGGCCGAAGTGCCCTGGAACAATCAGCCGGTCAAGCTCAATCCCAACACTGCCAACTTCGGGTCGCTCATGGCGGCCTACTGGGCGGTGATGGCGGACGGGCCCCTGGTGAAACCGACGGGCAACCTCGACGCCGGCTACGGCGGCGGCGATGTCTGGACGTTCGGCGACGTCGTACGCCCCTCAGGCGGCGGTGCCGTGCCTCTCCAGCCCTACTACGTCAAGCAACTCCGGGCGGCGCTGGCTGCCGTCAACACGATCGACATCCGCGACCAGGACGACGACGTCACCAGCCGGACCGTCACGATGTCGGCGATGGACGGAACCAACGCGATCACGGCCCGGGTCTACGGAACCGAACGGCAGCCGTTCATCACCGAGGCGATGGTTCACATCACCAAGGAGGACGTACCCTATGTGATGATCGAACTGTACAACCCGCACGAAGCGCCGATCACGCTCACCGCGTTCAAGGCCTGCTATCGTGACCGGGGCACGGGCGCGATCACCCAGATCGGCTCGCTCGCCGGCAAGACCATCCCGGCCAGGGGCTACCTGTACCTGGAAAGCAACAAGAGCCGTCGGCCGACTTCGCAGGCCGGCGCATTCCCGGCCGATTCGGTGATTACCGAAATGCCGCTGCTGGACGACCTGGTTAACCCGAATAACGAAACCCCCGCCGCCCGGGAGTTTGTGCTCATGCGTACCCGTCGCTACGACGGGACGGCCACGTCCAGCGCCAATCCCGCCAACCTCTTCGACGAATCGGCACTCGAGCAGCAGATTCCGGTGGACCAGTTGGAGTTCTTCGACATCTCGTACGGCGATACGCTCGGCGCGAACCGGGTGGCACCCGAAGTCGGAGGCCCGCAGCCGATGCCGCCCAACCTTTTGTTGCCCATCGCCGACCGCTACCACTACCGCCGGGCCAACACGAACCAGCCGGCCAACGCGTGGCACTCGGTGTACAGCGGCCCGTACAACCGCAATCCACCGGCCAACGAGCGACACCAGCGTGGCTGGGTTCGCGACCCGCGACCGTCGGCGTTGACGCCGGACGACGAGATGATGCTGACGCCGGCGGGTTTCGGCAACAAGACCATGTCGGCGACGGCCGCCCACAACAATTTCGCGGGTGCCGCCAACGCGTCCACCTATCGCACCCGAACGCTGCAGGCCAACAGCGCCGGCATGGGCGGCCCGTGGAAGGGTATCGTCTCGACCAACGTCGGCACCTTCAGCCCGGTGACACCACCGAACGCTACCCTTCCGGACAACACGACGTCGGCACCGGCGTTCCCCTTCGGCGGGTTTGCCCGCACGGGTGACATCCTTCAGGTCACCTTCGTCGGCGGATACCGCATTGAACAAGGCACGTTCTTCGAAATGAACAGCATCTCCGTGGATGCGGCGTTCGCCGAAGATGGCGACATGAACGACGACGACCAGAGCGGTGGTACCGGTGCCACCAATTCGCTCGAACAACTCGGACGGTTCTGCCCGATCGTTCATGGCGGAATCGACGACGTCGGCGGCAAGCCCAATCCGTTGGCGCCACTGGGCAACCAGCGGTACGCCTGGGCGGCCGATATCTTCGATTACTTCAGCGTGCTCAGTCCGCAGGACGACTACTACCCGAACATCGATCCTGCCGTCGGTGCCGACCCAACACTCTCGGTCGCCACCCCGAAATGGCCGGGCGGAAATACCGGCGCTCCCTACCAGCCTCAGCCGGTGCCCAACACGGTGGGATCAACCTATACGTCGTTGAACACGGGCGTCCGCGAAGATACCGCCGCCAATCACGGCCTGATCAACCTCAATACAGCACCGCCGTACGTCATCGCTCAGATTCCGTTCACGACCAACCGGCAGCTGAACGAAGACATTGCCTTTGCGATCGTGACGCACCGTAACAACCAGGGCCCGTTCCGGTCGCTGTTCGACCTGATGAAGGTCACGATCCCGGGTGCGCCCTATACGCCACTCACCAGTCCGCCCAACGGTCCCGGTGCCGGCGGGTTCATCATGGAAGGGAACTGGGGTGCGGTCAGTGCGCTCGATCCGACGCTGGTGCACGGGGACATCACCCCTTATGCGACGAACCTTTCGAGCTCCGGCGGCGATGACCGCGTTGCCGGCGACTTTGAAGCCCGGTATCTGTTGCTCAACCGCATCAGCAACATGGTCTGTTTCCGTTCCGATTCGTTCACCGCGTACGTCGTCGTGCAGGGCTGGCGGAATGCCGGCACGAGCCTGCCTGAGCTCGTCGCACAACGCCGGGCGGCGATTATCATCGATCGCTCGACCGTCGTGCCGAATCTCAGTGGCCCGGTCACCGGCGACGTACAGGTGACCTCGCCGAGCATCACCAACGTGCCGCAGAACTAATCGGGTCTGATAGTTTCGGGGCTCCCCTGGAGGGTGAGGCCCCACCGCCGAAAGGCGGGTCGTCCGCGATCGAGCCATCGATCGCCGTGCGGCCCGCCTTTCGTGTTTTGATGGCCGGATCGAACGGGGCGTCGTTGGTGCCGACATCATCGGCCTACCCCACCGCCCGGCACCCCACCCCGCCAGCGGCTTTCCCCTGACACGCTCCAAAGTTAAGTTGCGTAAACTGGACGACGATGGTGAAATAGGAAAGATGGGGAATCGGGAGAACCGATAACCTGTGTGCGGGCATGGTCGATGTTGCGGCCATGGTGAGCCAGCACACTGGATGACGGACCGTTCCCCGCCCTGCACTCGGAGCAGCGACATGAAGACCGTATTCACGACCGGCGAAGCCGCCGACATCTGCAAGGTCTCGCAGCAGACGATTATTCGTTGCTTCGACAGCGGCCGGCTCAAAGGGTTCCGCGTTCCCGGCAGCCGGTTCCGCCGGATTCCGCGCGACGCGCTGGTCGCGTTCATGAAGGACAACCAGATCCCGATCGAGGGGCTCGATTCGGGCAAGAGCAAGGTCCTGGTCGTCGACGACGACCCGGAAATTGTGGAATTGTTCGTCGACGTGCTGGAGCGCGACGGCCGGTTCGAAATCCGCACCGCCAGCACGGGTTACGACGCGGGGATGATCACGCAGGAGTTCATGCCCGACCTGATCATCCTGGACTACATGCTCCCGGACATCAACGGCAACGTCGTCTGCCAGACGATCCGCAAGAACCCGAACTTCGAACACACCAAGATCATCATCGTCTCCGGCGTGGTCAATCAGGACGAGATCAACGACCTGCTCAAGGCCGGCGCGGACGACTTCGTGAAGAAGCCGTTCAATATCGAAAAGCTCGTGGGACGGATTGGGGAGTTGCTGGTGGTGTGAGAGAGGTAGGAAGTAGGCAGTACGCAGTAAGCAGTACGCAGTGAAGAGAATGCCCAATGCGGAACTACCGGGATCTCATTGCCTGGCGGATTGGAATGGACCTCGTCGAGGCGATATACCGCCAGACGAAGACCTTTCCCAAGGATGAAATCTACGGGCTGACGAGCCAACTCAGGCGGGCGGCGGTGTCGATTCCCGCCAACATCGCCGAAGGTCAGGGGCGAGGCAGCCCGGGCGACTTCGTGAGGTTCCTGCGCATTGCCTATGGATCGCTGCGTGAAGTTGAGACGCTTACCATGATCGCCAAGCGATTGGAGTACGCAGACGCTGCGTGGGTCGATGCTCAACTGGATATTGCCGCCGAACTCGGCAGGGTGATCAACGGCCTTATCAAGGCGAACGATGAAAAGCGGTAGGTATTGGGATGCCGTCTTTACTGCGTACTGCTTACTGCGTACTGCCTACTTCCCATGGACTTACGCGACAAGCGCCTCGATCTGATCCTTCAGCAGCTTGAGGAGCTCCCCACGCTGCCGGCGGTGGCGGTGCGCGTGTTGCAGGTGACTTCGGACGATGCTTCGTCGGCAAGCGATGTTGTTCAGACCATTTCCGCCGACCCTTCACTGACCGCTCGTATCCTGCAACTGACTCGCCGGGCCGATCGTGGCGTTCGGGACGAGATTCAGTCCGTTGACCGTGCCGTCGTCATGCTGGGGTTTGATGCCGTCCGGAACGCCGTGCTGGCGGTATCCGTGTTTCAGGCGTTGGGGACCACCAGTCCGTCCACCGCAAAGTCGCCGGCCGGCGCGGGCGGCTCGGAAGCGAAAAAGTTCAGCAGGGAAGAGTTCTGGAAACACTGCCTGGCCGTCGCGTGCTGCGCGGAACTGCTGGCCGAAGAGGCCGGGGGCGTGCACACGTCGGACGCGTTCGTCTGTGGACTTCTGCACGATCTGGGCAAGATCGCGCTCGATGTGGCCATCCCCAAGAGCTACGCGCGGGTGGTGGAGGCCGCCGAGCTGCTGCGGGGCGACATCGCCGACCTGGAGCGCACCGTCATCGGCGTGGATCACCAGGTGGCGGGTAAACGGCTCGCCGAGCGGTGGCAGTTGCCGGCGGCGGTACGGGACGTCTGCTGGCTGCACGGACAGCCGCCGGAGGCGTTGCCGCAGGCGGTCAAATCGCAGCTCATCAACCTCGTTACCCTCGCCGATCAGCTCGTCCGCCAGCAGCACCTGGGCTACAGCGGCAACTACGCGTTCTCGGTCGCCCGCGACTCGCTGCTGTCGGCGACGGGCCTGACTGCGGCAAAGGTTGAAGCGGTCGTCGCGGCGATCATCCCGCGGATGGAGCCGCGCCTCTCGGCGCTGGGCCTGGACCAATCCACCGGCGACGAGCTCTATCGACGGGCGCTGGACCAGGCCAATCGCGAGCTGGGCAAAGTCAGCGGGCAATTGGCCGCCAAGAGCAAACGCCTGTCGCAGCGAACTCACTTCTTCGACGCACTTCAGCAGTTTCAATCCGGCCTGCGCGGCGACGCCACGCCCTTGCTGGTGATGTCGGCGATTGCCCGCACCGCGGCGGGGGTGATCGGCCTGGACCGCACCGCCGCCTTCAGCCTGACGCCCGCCCAGGACTACGCCGAGGCCGCGCTGTGCGACGCCGACGGCGGGGTGATCGAATCGCAACTGGTCGAGCTGCCGGGGATGTCGGATGTCACCGAAAGCAGCCCGCTGACAGAGGAAGAGCTGTCGGCGATCCGGGCGTTAAGCGGTGAAACACAACGAGAGCCTGGTGAGCACAACGGCTCGGCCGCGGGTTCTCCGGCAATGGGTGCAAATGCACTCCCGGCAGCGTCTTCCAAGCGCGTGCCCGCAAGTCTACTCCCCGGCGACGGCCCGGTGCTTCCCGCCGGCGATTCCATCGAATGGCTCACCGGTGCGCTGTCGCCGAAGCTGCCGAATGAACGCCGATTCTGGATCTGCCTGCAGGCCGAGGGGGCGTGCATTGGTGGGCTCGTGTGGGGTGCGCCGGCGGGGGAGGCGGAGCGATTGTTGCCCCAGGCGCAGGAACTGGCGGCGTTGTCGCACGGGTGGTCGCTGGCGCTGCGCATGGCGCAGGTCCGTGACGAGGCCCGCACGTTGTCAGAAGAACTCGCCGAGGCCAACCGCCAGCTGCATACGACCCAGGACGTGCTGCTGCGGACGCGCGCGTTGACGACCGTCGGCGAAATGGCCGCCGGTGCGGCGCACGAAATGAACAACCCGCTCGCGGTCATTTCCGGACGCAGCCAGTTGCTCGCCCGCACGATCACCGACGACAAGCAGAAGGCGATGGCCCGGCTCATCCACGAGCAGGCCGACCGGCTGAGCGACATCATTACGGAGATGATGGCGTTCGCGAAGCCGAACCCGCCGAAGGCCTTACCTTGCGAAGTGGGGAGCCTCATTACCGGCGGACTTACTCGCGCCAAGGCCCAGGCCGATCCCGCCGATAGGGGTGTTGAAGTCAAAATTGGAGCGGTTCCGAAAGTTGCTGTAGACGCCGAGCAGGTGACGGCGGCACTCTCGGAAGTGCTGATCAACGCTATTCACGCGACCGACCCCAAGACCGGGCGGATCGCGGTGCAGGCGGGTCATGACCCCTGGTCCGGACGCGTGGTGATCAACATCAAGGACAACGGCTGCGGCATGGACGAAGCGACGCTCAAGCGGGCGTTCGATCCGTTCTTCAGCAGCAAGCCGGCCGGCCGTCGCCGCGGCCTGGGGCTGGCCAAGGCGTTGCGGTGGGTCGAGGCCAGTGGCGGATCAATCCGGCTGGAAAGCCGGGCCGGTGAAGGCACGCGCGTCCTGGTCGTTCTGCCGGGCGATCCGGCGGCAGCGGGCAATCCCGGGCGTGGCACGGGCGCAAAGTCCCCGTCGGAACGGCAGAACGGCTCAAGTGGCGGATCCGCCGTCATAAGCGTTGCCGGTTCCCCCGCCGGTGCCCTCGCAAGTGAATCGGACGCTTCCGGCAGGCGGGTAGGACAAACGCCGGTCGAATCGCCGTCCGATGACCAGAAAAGACAACCCCTGCCGGCCGGGCAGGAACGAACGCCGCAGATGTAATGTCCGCGGTCGTTCAGTGGGTGAGCGAAGAACCGGCCGAAATCCCGAGGGAACGGGATGTGCTGAAATCGAACCGGGTCCGGACGCAGGACCATATCGATTCGCACGCACTCAAGGAGAGTGGAGAAATCGCCGGCGGCTCAATAGCCGTTCGGCTCCGGTGGCCGCAGTCCCAATCGCGGCCGATCCGAGGCATCCGGGACGGGAAGAAAATGCTTCGCGCCGATCGTGCGCACCGTGACCGCCGGGACCATCGAATGATGGCGTCCGAGGTGGTCAGGCTGCGGACGCGGGGCGCGGCCGAACGTGAGGAATGCATGTCCGCAACGGGCAAGTCAGGCTCGATGGTTTTGCCGGTACGCCCCATGGTGCTCGTCGTGGACGACGAGCCGGGAATGACGGAGATGCTGGGTGATGTCGTCGGCGCGATGGACTGCACGGTCGTCAAGGCGGCCAACATCGCCGAGGCGCGCCGCATCATCGCACGGGAGTCGGTCCAGGTCATGGTCGCCGACATGAAGCTGCCCGACGGCGACGGGATGTCGCTGCTCCGGAGCCTGCGGAAGTATCAACCGTCGGCGCGGGCGATCGTCATGACCGGCGAGCCCACCGTCGCCGCCGCGACCGAAGCGATCCGCCACGGCGCGGTCGATTTTGTCGCCAAGCCTTTCGACGCCAAGGCGATCACGGCGCACGTACGATCGGCACTTTCGCTGTCGGAGCAGGTCGCACGCCAGGACCAGAAGATCGTCAAGCTTAAGCGGGCCGTGAAGCGCCTCAACGCCGCCCGCAAGACCATCAGCCAGAAGGTCGACATCCTCTGCAACGACCTGGTCAGCGCCTACGGCGAACTCTCGAAGCAGTTCGACGTCCTTCGCACGCAGGAGAGCTTCCGCAAAACGATTGAACCGGCCCGCGACCTCGAGCAGCTGATCTGCCAGTCCATGGACTGGCTCATGCGGCAGCTCGGCTACAGCAACGTGGCAGTGTGGCTCGTCGGTGACGACGGCGGATACCAGCTCGGGGCGTACATGAAGTACACCATCCCCGGCGACGAACAGGTCAGCGAAATCCTGCGCCGGGTGGTCCTCCCGCTCGCCGCCCGCGACGGCCGCGACACCCCGATGAAGTTCAAGTCGTCCGAACTGGCCGACAAGCTGAGCCCCAAAGAGCAGCAGTTGATGAAGGATCAGGAGATCCTGACGATCGACTGCACCTACCTCGGCGAATCGCTGGCGGCGATCGTCTTCTTCCGCGACGAGCACGTGCCGTTCAGCGAGCCAGACCTCGATACGCTCCGGTCGGTTTCGCCGATCTTCGCGTCCGCGCTGGCGACGATCGTTCGCGGTGCCGAGACCGACGCCCCCGAGCCCACCGGCGCGGAGGACTCGTTCGATTCCAACAGCGACGGCGGCGGAACCTACGACCCCAAAAAGCGCAAGAGCAACAAGCCCGACCCCGCCGACTGGTGGAAGCGCGGCGAAGAGCCGCCGTTCTAGGAATCTTTTGAAAAGCAGACAGTCAGCAGTACGCAGTGAAGAGGGTGCGCAAGCCGCCTTTTCACTGCGTATTGCTTACTGCGTGCTGCCCACTAATTTCGTAATTGCCCCGGGCACTTAGCGCCGATAGTATCGTCTGAAGTACGGCGTCTGCGTTGTTCGAGATGTGTGGGCACTATTCGGTCACCCGATAAGCTTGTTACGGGGATGCCGACTGGTCCGACGCAAGCCTGCAGAGCCCGAGGGACTTGTTCCCGCCGGTATGATTTTGTGCCGGCTCGGGTGTGACGGGAAGCGGAAGACTGGAACGTCGAAAGCCGCAAGGCCGACGACTTTCGGACATCACCCACCTGACACAAAGGGTTTGACTGAACCCGCTCACCCACGGCAGCCGTGGTCACCGTATTCTAAAACACTTGAGGCACGGTCTTCGGACCGTGCCTTTTGTGTTTCTTGGTGTGATAGTCTGGCCCTCCTGCCGTCGGTTGCATTGTCATCGGTGGGCAACGTCGGTGAGCCACATTTCATCGGCGTTTCCGCGCTGTGGCGCATGGTGTCCTGCCCTAGTCTCCGGTCGGCGCGGTCGATGGCGGCCGCCACAACGACAACCATTCACGGAGACACCATGGAAACCCTCGAAGAACTTTTCCAGGAACAGATCAAAGACCTCTACAGCGCCGAAAACCAGCTTCTCAAAGCCATGCCTAAAATGGTGAAGAAAGCTTCGTCTGAGAAGCTTGCCCGGGCGATTGAGGATCACCGCAAGCAGACTGAACAACAGGTCGAGCGGCTCAAGAAGATCGGCGAAGCCCAGGGCTTCAAGCTCACCGGGAAAGTCTGCAACGCCATGAAGGGGCTGATCGAGGAAGCGACCGAGGCGATGCAGGAGGGCGAATCGGGCGCCGTGATGGATGCCGCGATCGTCGCCGACGCCCAGCGTATCGAACACTACGAGATCTCAGCCTACGGCACGGCGCGAAGCCTGGCCGAGCACCTCGGCGACAAGGCGTCCGTAAAGCTGCTGGAGCAGACGCTGAAGGAGGAAGGTGCCGCCGACGAGAAGCTGACGAAGATCGTCATGAGCGACATTTACCCGCAGGCGCAGGTCGACGCCGACGAGATGGCCTCGATGGACGCATGAGGCGTTTGCTGCCGCCGTCCGACCGGGCTTCAAACGCATCAAATGCAAAGAGGTCATCACCACGGTTGACCTCTTTGCGTTTGCTGTTGTGTCGTGACGGGGAGGATCAGCCCAGCACGGAGGAGGCGACTTCGACCAGTTCGTCGAGGTTCGCCGCGGTCCGCTCGATGAGCGCGCGGTCGATTTTCACATCGTCGAGGCCGGCGGAGTCGAGCTTCTGGTTGATCGCTGTCAGGTTAAAGCCGTGCTTGCTCTGGCAGCAGATGGTGTCGGCGGCGTAGACGACGCTGACTAGGAGCCGGCTTTGTCCGCCCAGGGCTGAGGGGTTGTGATGGTTGCCGGCGACGAGCTGGCAGGCCTGCGGGAACTTCCACTGTTCGGCCAGCGCCAGGCCGAGCTGCTGATGGTCGGCGCCGATCATTTCGCGTTCCATCTCGCAGAAGGTCGCAGCGTCGCTGGCACCGATGGCATGGCTGGCTCGGTCGCAGACGGCCCGGATCTGCTCCGGCCACAGCTGCATGGACACCAGGATCCCCATGTCGTGGATCATCCCCGCCAGGAACGCCTCTTCGGCCATCGGCAGCTTCATCTGCTTGGCCAGATCGCGCGAAGCGACACCGACCGCAATGCAATGCCGCCAGAGGTCCTTCGCCGAGAAAGTGTCGCTGAGCTTGGCCCCGCGGAAGAGCTGACCGAGGCTGGCGGCGACGGCAATGTTCTTCACCGCATTGAGGCCCAGCAGGACGATCGCCCGCTCGATCGAACCGATCTGTCCGGGCAACCCGTAGAACGCGCTGTTAACGACCTTGAGAATGCGCGTCACCAGTGCCGGGTCGTGCGAGACAATCTTGTGCAGTTCCTGGGCGCTGCTCTTGGGATTCTCCACGGTCGCGATGATCTTGGCCGTCACCTCGGGCAGCGTGGCAATGGTGGTTACTTTTTTGACCGCTTCGTGCGGATTGATGACGGGCGCGGCGACGGCGATGGACATTCGATCTCCCGGAAAAGCTTCAGTCCCTGACGGCAGTATCGATTGGAATCCGGGCAGACTTGAGAAGATTGGTAAACCGTACGGTCTCTACAACCCCCGCCAAGCAGGGATTATCGGACTGAGGGCGTGCCCGCTCATTTCGGCCGCCCGGTCGCTGTCAGCGGCGAGGCCGTCGTGTGTTTTCGTCGGTCTTTGCTGTGGCCAACTGCTCGTCCGTCAGGTTCCGGGCACCGGTCAGATCTGCCCCGCACAGGTCGGCCCCGTTTAGCTTCGCACCCAGGAAGTTGCTGCCGCGTTGCCGGGTGTCGCGAAGATTCGCGCCGCGTAGGTCTGTGTTACGGAAGCTGCCGCTCTGAAACTCCGCCCCGCTGAAATCCGCGCCGGCCAGATCCATTCCCTCGAAATCAGTTCCCTCAAAACGTGCCGCCCGGAACGACGCCCGGTTGACGTTCCGGGCCGGCAGCGGTGGCGGTGGAACAGGTTCGACGATCCCGTTTCGAACCCGGGTCTTGCCGTCCACTGCCGCCGTATCGATCGACGTCAGGTAGCTTTGACTGAAACGCGCTCCGTCAAACTTTGCACCATCAAGATCCGCACCGGCGAGCGTGGATTGCAGGAGCTCGGCACCTCGGAAATCAGCATTACGCAGATCAGCCTTTTCGAACGTCACCTGGAGCATGTGAGCGCCGGCGAAGATCGCACCCGAAAGCTTCTCGCCGCCGTAGCGGCTCTGCGTCAGCAGCTGTCCGCGATGGTCCAGTTCCGCCGGTACGCTGCCGGCTGGCGGCAGGTCGGCTGGCAGATGCCGGGTGAAGGGCGGAAGCGGTGGAAGCGGCGGCCGCGTCTGTTCGATGACCGTCGGCGGGCCGCGCCAAGGGACACCCGGCATCCCCGCAGGCCGCTCAGCCGATTGGCTCTCGCCGTCGCGATGACTGAAGCGAGACCAGCGCAGGACAAAGGCCGCTCCCATCCCGATCACGAGCACAAGCACGGTAACCCACACCGTCGTCGGCCTCCCGGTGCGTTCCACCGCAGGGGTTTGCGGTTCGACGCGCGTGGCTCGAACGTTGCCCGGCGTTTGCTGATGTGCGGGTATCGAGCGCAACTCGTACCCGCATCTACGGCAGAATGCCGTGTCGGTCGGCATCAGTTTTGAGCACCGCGGGCAGGCAATGTTCGGCATGGCAAGGTCCTGAGCATTCTGGGGCGTAACGTGCCGCTTATCGCGCGGGTTGTTCGGGCATATCCCGACGCGGCATCCGTTCCGAACCCGACCGTTTACCCTATCATGCGAATCCCTTTGAAGGGAGTCTGTTCCGCCGCGGCCCGCACCTCAAACCGCGGAACACTCGTCGCGTCCGCAAGCCGCGACGGCGGAGTATCCGTCGGCCCCTTCGGTTAGATTCTTCGAGCAACACGCATCGAGAGCCACTTCTGCGAGACAGACATGGAACCACACCTTTATCGTCACGGCGTCCTTCGCTGTGTCGCGGCAGCCGTAGTGGCCGTGACATTGATCGGCTGTCATTCCCACGTCGGGCAGGCCGACGAACACCCATCGTCCGGCAGCGGTGGGCCGCTGATGGCGTATGTGGGTACCTTCAGTTCGCCGCTGAAAGATGTCCTGCCGACGCAGGTGGATTTGCCGCCGGGTAACGGCCGGGGCATACACCTCTTTCGTGTTGACCGAAAGACGGGCACCTTCACGCCGGCCGGCATCCTGGAACAGGGCACCAGCCCCAACTGCCTGGCGGTGAACGCCGCGGGAACGGTGCTTTACTCGACCAACGAAACCGACCACCAAGGCGAGAGCAAAGAGGGATCGCTCAGCGCGTTCGCAATCGACCGGACCAATGGCTCGCTGCGGCTGCTCAATACCGTGCCTTCCGGCGGTGCCGGGCCCACCTACCTGAGCATCCATCCGTCCGGCCGTTTCCTCCTGGTCGCGAATTACTTCGGCGGGTCGGTCGCGGTCCTGCCGATTCAGGCCGATGGCCGGCTCGGCTCGCCGTCGGACGTCAAACGTCCCGAAGGGAAGATCGGCCCGACTCGGGCGACCAACGCACCGCCGGGCAGCTTCGCCATCAGCGGGCACGATCGGACGCACGCCCACATGATCCTGACCGATCCCTCCGGCCGGTTCGTTTACCACGCAGACCTGGGGCTCGACAAGCTGTTCATCTGGCAACTGGACGAGAAGAAGGGCGTCCTGAACCCGGCGGCCATCCCATCCGTAGCGTTGCCGCCGGGCGACGGCCCGCGGCACTTTGCGTTTCACCCCAACGGTCGATGGTTCTATTCGGTCCAGGAAGAAGGGTCGAATGTCGTGCTCTTCGACCGCGATGTCGCGACGGGTTCTCTCGTCGCGAGGCAGACGATCTCTACGTTGCCGCAGGGGTTCGCTGGCAGCAACTTCTGCTCGGAGATCCTCGTGTCCCCCGACGGCCGGTTCGTTTACGCCGGCAACCGCCTGCACGACAGCATTGCCGTCTTTGCCATCGGTCCCGATGGCAGGCTGACCTATGTCGCCGAGGAATGGACCCGCGGCAGCTACCCGCGCAGCTTCAACTTCGACCCGGCCGGGCGGTTCCTGTATTGCTGCAATCAGCGTGGTGACAATGTCGCGTGCTTTTTGATCGACGCCGCAACGGGAAAGCTGACATTCACCGGCCAGTACGTGTCGGTGGGGAACCCGTCGATGATTCTGCTGCTGGATTTGGGCAAGCCCGGCGGTACCCGCTGAATGACCCTGGGTTTGCCCGCACCACAATCTCGCGATTGAGCGGTACGTTTCATGAGCGAGTTGCAGGCGTTTTGCCCGTGACTTGGTCTCCGAGGAATCGCATGTCATCACGTCAGACACTGACAGTATTCGCCGCTGTCGTTGCATTGTGGGTCACCGGTGGGCCCGTCGCCGCGGCAACGCAATCAGATGCGGCGTCGCTGGACCATTTCGAGAGGAAGATTCGCCCGGTCCTGGTCGAACACTGCTACAAGTGTCACAGCGCCGAAGCCCAGAAGAACAAGAAGCTTCGGGCGGAGCTGTATCTGGATACGCGGGCCGGCGTTCTGAAGGGAGGCGAGTCTGGGCCGGCGATCGTTCCCGGGAAGCCCGGCGAAAGCGCCATCATCCGTGCCCTCCAATACACCGACGAAGAGATGCAGATGCCGCCCGCCGGCAAGCTCCCGGCGGCGGTCATCGCCGACTTCGAGACGTGGATCGCCGCCGGCGCTCCCGACCCCCGCGACGGCGGCGTCGCGACCGCCCGGAAGGAAATCGACATCGAAGCCGGGAAGGCGTTCTGGGCGTTTGCGCCGCTGAAGGATTCGCCCCCGCCCGCGGTAAACGACGCCGCCTGGCCGCGCACCCCGATCGATCGCTTCATCCTGAGCGGGCTGGAGACGCAGGGCATCAAGCCCAACGGTCCCGCGACCCGGGAGAAGCTCGTCCGCCGGGCGTACCTCGATCTGACCGGCCTTCCGCCGACAGCGGACGAGCTGGACGAAGTCCTTGCCGATACGGCCGCCGACGCCTACGACCGATTGATTGACCGGCTGCTCGCCAGTCCGCGTTACGGCGAGCGGTGGGGTCGACACTGGCTTGACGTCGCCCGATTCGGCGAGAGCGACGGCTTCGAGCACGACAACGCCCGGCCCGCCGCTTACCACTACCGCGACTTCGTCATCCGAGCCCTCAACGAAGACATGCCGTTCAACCGTTTCGCGGCGTTGCAGATCGCCGGCGACGAGATCGCACCCGGCGATTACCTCGCGATGGCGGCAACCGGCTTCCTGACGGCCGGCGTGTTTCCCACGCAGATCACCGAAAAAGAGTTCGAGATCACCCGCTACAACCAGCTCGACGACATGGTCAGCACCGTCGGCACGGCGATGCTGGGTTTGACCATCGGCTGCGCCCGTTGCCACGACCACAAGTTCGACCCGATCGGCGCGAGCGACTACTACCGGCTGACGGCGGCATTCGCGACCGCCATCCGCAGCGACGTTGACATCGACCTGTCCACCGACGCCGAGAAGCTCGCCGCGAAACAGGCCTGGGAAACGCGTCGGGCGTCGGCGGCGGCGAAGCTTCAGCAGTACGAGCGGGACACGCTCCCGGCCCGCGTGAAGGAGGCCGTTGCCACCGCCGCCCGGGGTGAGATTGGGAAAGCGATCTGGTCGGTGATTGATGTCGCCACGGCAACCGCGCAAAGCGGGGCGATGCTGCAGCGACAGTCGGACGGCTCATTCCTGCGTACCGGAAAGCCGGCGGACAAAGATGTCTATCGCTTTACGACAAAGCTGCCCGCCGGAACCTACACGGCGGTACGGGTTGAGGTGATGACCGACCCGTCGCTGCCGAGGAACGGCCCGGGAACTGCGCCCAATGGCAACTTCGTTCTGAGCGAAATCGAGCTTACTGTCGACCCGATCGATGCGGCTTCGAAGGCAGTCACACTGCCGCTGACTGCGGCGCGGGCGACGCACCAGCAAAACAAGACGAATCTCGCCGTCGCCGGTTCGATCGACGGAAAGTCTGGCACCGGCTGGGCCGTCGATTCCGGCGGTATCGGCAAGGCGCAGGCGGCGATCTTCGATCTGGCCAAGCCACTGGCCGTTGAGAAGCCCGTGAGTGTCAGCTTCACGCTTCGACAGGACAACGGCGGGAAGCACCTGATCGGCCGTCCGCGGCTGGCGATCACCAGCGAGCCGAGCCCGAATGACTTTCGCGGTGAAGGGCCGGACCCAGCGGTGGTTGCGCTGCTTCGCAAGGTGGCGTCCGGTGCGGAGCTTACCGCCGACGATGTTTCCACGCTTCGGGAATGGGTGGCGTCGAAAGACGCTTCGTACGTTGCGCTCAAAGGCGAACTGGCGAAGCTGGACGCCGACGGGCCCGGCATCAAGCCGGTGAAGGTTCAGGTGACCAGCGAGGGACTTCCGCCGGTCTTCAATCACGCCAACGGACGCGGCTACCCGCACTTTTACAAAGACGTTTATTTGCTCCGCCGTGGCGACCCGGCGAACAAGGCCGAAGCGGTTAGCCTGGCGTTCCCACGCGTTCTGATGCGCGGCGGAGCGACCGAGGCCAACTGGCCCGCCACACCGCCGCAGGGCTGGCGGACGAGCTACCGTCGCAAGGCCGTCGCCGATTGGTTGACGGATGTCGAGAGCGGGGCGGGTCATCTGCTGGCCCGGGTCATCGTCAATCGGCTGTGGCAGCACCATTTCGGCAGGGGGCTCGTCGCCACGCCGAACGACTTCGGCACGCAAGGCGAGCGCCCGACGAACCCCGCACTGCTCGACTGGCTCGCGACCGACCTGATTCGGCACGGCTGGCAATTGAAGCGCGTCCACAAGCTGATGATGACCAGTGCCGTGTACATGCAGTCGGCCGACACATCGCCGGATCGACTCGCGAAGGATCCGGACAATCGCACGCTCTGGCGGTGGTCGCCACGTCGACTGGAGGCCGAGCCGATCCGCGATTCCATGCTCGCCGCCGCCGGCCTGCTCGACACGACCATGTACGGTCCGGGCACGCTCGATCAGTCAACCCGCCGGCGGAGCGTCTACTTCATGGTGCGGCGGAGCCAACTCATCCCGATGATGATGGTCCTCGACTGGCCCGAGCCGCTGAACAGCATCGGCGCTCGCCCGGTGACGACGGTTGCGCCGCAGGCGCTGCTGTTCATGAACAGCCCGCAGGCACGGCAATACGCCGAAGCGTTCGCCACCCGCGTGCAACAACCGACCGGCGAGGCGACGATCGAGCGGGCGTACCGGACTGCGATCGGCCGGCGGCCGGATGTGGCCGAAATCAAACGGATAGTGGCATTCCTAGATCTGCAAACTGCCGCGCATCGCGATGCCGGCCGCAAAGATCCGCCCGCTCAGGCACTGGCCGATTTCTGCCAGGCTTTGATGAGCAGTAACGAGTTCGTGTATGTGGATTAGCGAACGATGAGGTTTGCCGGCGTGCCCCCGAGGGTGGCATGGGCAAGCGTACTCGCTTGCCCGTGGGCGCTCACCAGTCGGTGAACGCCACGGGCAACGGAACATCGCTGCCTATGCCAACCGGAATCGATCGATGACCGTGCGAATGCCAGAGACCTTATGACACCAGCGAACCCCCTCATCACCCGCCGCGACTGGCTCCGACGTTCCGGCGGTGGTCTTGGAATGATCGGCCTGGCGACCATGCTCGCAGAGCAGGGGTTGCTCGCGACGACCGGCACCGACCCGATGACGCCAAAGGTCTCTCACTTCCCGGCCAAAGCCAAGAGCGTCATCTGGATCTTCATCAATGGCGGGCCGAGCCATGTGGACACGTGGGAGCACAAGCCCGGCCTCGAGAAAGCCGACGGGCAGGAACTGTCCGGGATGGACCCGCAGACGGGGTTCTTCAAGAATGCCGTCGGCCCGCTGATGAAGTCGCCGTTCAAGTTCACGCCGCGCGGCAAGTGCGGGAAAATGGTGTCGAGCCTGTTCCCGCACCTGGGCGAGCACGTCGACAAGATGGCGTTCGTGCATTCCGGCTTCACCGAGTCGAATAATCACAGCCCGGCACTGTTCATGATGAACTGCGGCCTGCCGAAGATGGGCCTGCCCTGCGTGGGCTCCTGGGTGACGTACGGCCTGGGGTCGGAGAGCCGCGATCTGCCCGGGTTCGTCGTGATGTCGGACCCGAAATTGCGCGGCCTTCCCAAGGGGAATGCGAGCAACTGGAGCGCCGGCTTTCTCCCCGGAACGTACCAGGGCACGTATCTTTCGCCGGTCGGTGCGCCGATCGCCAACCTTTCGCCGGCTGCGGCGCAGTCTGCCACAAGGCAGCGGGCCCAGCTCGACCTGATTGCCGAGATGAACCGCCAACACCAGGCGAAACTGTCGGCCGAGGCGGAGTTGACGGCGCGGATAGAAAGTTTCGAACTCGCGTACCGCATGCAGTCGGCAGCCCCCGAGGCACTGGACATCGACCGCGAGCCGGACCACATCAAAAAGCTCTACGGCATCGACGATCCGAAGTGCGCCCACGTTGCCCGGCAGTGCCTGATGGCCCGGCGTCTGGTCGAGCGTGGCGTGCGGTTCGTGCAGATTTATTCCGGCGGGATGGAAAACGAGCGAAGCTGGGACGGCCACGTCGATATCGCCGGCAACCACACGCAGTTCGCCGGCGAGACCGACCAGCCGGTGGCGGGATTGCTCGCCGACCTGGCCCAGCGCGGGCTGCTGGACGACACGCTGGTCGTCTGGGGTGGCGAGTTCGGGCGGTTGCCCGTCAGTCAGAAAGGTGCCAAGCCGGGCCGCGACCACAACCCCCACGCGTTCACGATGTGGTTCGCCGGCGGCGGCGTGAAGGCCGGCACCAGCTACGGCGCGACGGACGAAGTCGGTTTCAAGGCCGCCGAGAACCGCGCCCATGTCAACGACATCCATGCGACGCTCCTGCACCTGCTCGGGCTCGACCACGAGAA
This sequence comes from Humisphaera borealis, assembly GCF_015169395.1. Taxonomy (GTDB): domain Bacteria; phylum Planctomycetota; class Phycisphaerae; order Tepidisphaerales; family Tepidisphaeraceae; genus Humisphaera; species Humisphaera borealis. Next base: position 2,821,633 of record NZ_CP063458.1, on the reverse strand, counting down.
ACTGACGTACCGATTCAACGGCCGCGACTTCCGGCTGACGGATGTCGCGGGCAGAGTCATTCGCGATATTGTCGCGTAGACGAGATTTCACCGGAGACTTGCCAGGTCGAGAATGGACGTCGAGGCGTCGTTCGGCGATGGCCGAAGCTCCAGCTACCATCCAGGATTCCCATGCCCAAGAACCATGTGCTTACCCGTCGTCGATTTCTGCAGGCTGCCGGCGCGAGCGTGCTCGCCGCGCCGTACGTCACACGCGGGCTCGCGGCGGCCTCGCCGAACGGCAAGCTGCGCCACGCCGCCTTCGGCGCGTCGGGCATGTCATGGTCGGACATTACGTCGATGTCGGCACATCCCAATTGGGAACTGGCCGCGATCTGCGACGTTGACACCAAGCAGTTCGCCCGCGCGAAGGAAAAGTTCCCCAACGCCAAATTCTACCAGGATTGGCGCGAGCTTCTGGAGAAGGAAGGGGACCGCATCGATTCGGTCAACGTCTCCACGCCGGATCACATGCACGGGCCGATTGGGCTGCGGGCACTTGAGCTCGGCAAGCATGTCTACGGCCAGAAGCCGCTGGCGCAGAATCTCTACGAGTGCCGCCAGCTCACCACCAAAGCCCGCGAGAAGGGCGTGATGACGCAGATGGGGATCCAGATTTCGTCCGACGTCACCGAGCGTACCACCGTGGCGTACATCCATGCGGGGATCATCGGCAAGGTCCAGGAAGTGCACACGTTCTCGAACAAGAAGTGGGGCGACATGTCGCCCGTGCCCGACGCGAAGGATCCCGTTCCCGAGGGGTTCGACTGGAACTTGTGGCTCGGTCCCGCCACCGACCGCCCGTTCATCAAGGGTTACTATCATCCCGGAGTGTGGCGTAAGCGGCGCGACTTCGGCACGGGTACGCTCGGCGACATGGGCTGCCACATGTTCAGCGGGTGGTTCCGTTCACTGGGCCTGGCCGCGCCCATTGCCGTCAAGTCCACCGGCCCGGCGCCGTTGAACAAGGTCAACTGGGCCACCGACGGTATCGTGGAGTACACCTTCAAAGGTACGCAGTACACCGCCGGCGACACGATCAAGGTCACCTGGACCGACGGCTCGGCCCGCCCGCCTGCCGACGTGATGGCGCTGGTGACGGACGATCTGAAGAAGTTTCCCGGACAGGGCAGCATCTACATCGGCACCGAAGGCGTTCTGTTGCACCCGCACGTCAGCAAGCCCACGCTCTATCCTAAGGACAAGTTCAAGGATGTCGTCATCCCGAAGATCGAGCCGCGGAACCACTGGTTCGACTTCATCGACTGCTGCCTCAAGGGGGGCGCACAGAAACCGAGTGCCAACTTCGATTACGCCGGCCCCCTGACCGAGGCGGTCCTGCTCGGCTGCCTGGCGAGCCCGTTCCCCGGCGAAACGCTGACCTGGGATGCCGCGGCGATGAAGATTCCGAACCACGCCGCCGCCAATGCGCTGGTCAAGAGAGAGTATCGCGACGGCTGGAAGCTTTGAGGTTTCCAATGGCTCCCCGCGGGGCGTTGCTCGATCGAGCGTAAGCTATTGCCGCAGCGCTTGCCTTTGGGTTGGCGCTCTCGGTCGCTGCGCCGCGCCGCAACGTGCTTCAGAACCGCGCAACGTACCGGTCCCGCGAGGCGGCCAAAATGGGCGTCAACCGCCCCGGACCCTTAACGCCAGTCCGCTATTCATCGAGCCGCTCCATGAGTACCTGGCTACGTCTGACACTCATCACGATGACCGTCGGCGGCGGGTTCACCGGGGTCGCGTTGACGGCGCAATTTCTCTTTTCACCACAGATCACCGGGCCGGCAGTCCTGGCGATCTGCATCGTTTTCCTGCTCCTGCACGGGTTCGTCCTGGCGAGCGGACTTCTGTTCCTTCACAACCCGGAGATCCTCAAGCCGATGGTGGTAGCGTTAGCGATCCAAATTCCGTATGTCTCGTCGCCGCTGGTCACATACCGGTTCGGCTGCGGCCTGCTCGGCGGGTTCGGGATCGCCGAGACTGGCCCGTTCGGCTGGCTTCGCCTCGGCAGTGACTGGCAATTCTACCTGTTCCAACCGTTACGCTGGGGATTCGGCATTAACCTGGTCGCCGTTGGAATGCTGGCTGCGATCAGCATGTCGATCGCGAGGCATCGCCGCCGGAGCGTGGCAGCAGCTTCGAGCGATTCGGCCTGGGGACAACTGTCGTAATGCACTGGCCGGGCGTGCGTTTACGTTCTAGATCGGCGGGGGGGCGGCAAACGAAGAAGGCCCGAAACCCCGCTCAGTGCGGCATTTCAGGCCTTTTCTCCCACCTCAAACTATGGGCCCGATTGGATTCGAACCAACGACCTCGTCCTTATCAGGGACGCGCTCTAACCAACTGAGCTACGAGCCCGCAAGCCGTGAATCGGCGTTGGGAGGGAAGAGTATAGAGAGCGTCGAAGTGGTGTCAACCTTGTCCGAACGCGCAAAACGCGATGGGGTGCGACCATTGTTCCGGGGCGGCCATTGTGGTGCGGGCTTCCGGGGCTGGCGGGCGGGCGGATCAGAGTCGATTGGGAAGCCCCGGACGCCGCTTGTACTCGTGGGGCTGGGGGCGATAATCACCGGCCGTAATGACTTTGCAGGCCGCCGCGGGCGACGGACGACCGCCTGCGGTGCTTTTTGAGCCCACGGAGGTGGCGATGCGCGTGATTGCTTTGATGAATCAAAAGGGTGGGGTCGGCAAGACAACCACCACCGTCAATCTCGGCGCTGCCCTGGCCGAGTACGGCAAGCGCGTCTGCCTGATGGACCTCGATCCGCAGGCCCACCTGACGATCAACTACGGCGTCGACCCGACGCCGGAGATTAACAGCCTGTACAACGTGCTGGTCGACGAGACGCCTCTGCTCGATGCGCTGCTCGGGATCGACAAGGGCATCAGCCTGGTGCCCAGCAGCATCGACCTGGCCGCGGCCGAGATCGAACTGGTCAGCGTGCTCGGTCGCGAGATGCTGCTGAAGAAGCGGCTGGAAGCGGCGATCGCGGACGCCTCGGGGGAGTTCGACTACGACTTTGTGCTGCTCGATTGCCCTCCGTCGCTGGGATTGCTGACACTGAATGGCCTCGCGATGGCGAGTGAAGTGCTGATCCCGATGCAGCCACACTTTTTGGCGCTGCAGGGCGTGGCCAAGCTGCTGGAGACTGTGCACTTGGTGAGCAAGCGAATGAACCCGCAGCTCAAGGTCGCCGGGATCGTGCTGACGCTGTACGACGCGCAGGCCAAGCTCTCGGCGGAGGTGCTGACCGAGCTGAACGATTTCATCGAGGCGTCGAAGGGGAAGAACATGCCCTGGTCGGGGGCGCGGGTGTTCGAGACGAAGATCCGCAGGAACATCAAGCTGGCCGAGAGCCCGGGGCACGGCGAGCACATCATCAAGTACGACCCGGCGAGCAACGGGGCCGCCGACTACCGGGCACTGGCGCGGGAGATCCTGGGAATCAGCGCCGACGAAGGAAAGGCGCTGGCCGAACAGACGAACCCTGCGCCGGTCGCCGTTGTGGCGGCGGCGGGGGCCAAGCCAAAGCGCAGCCGTAAGCCCAAGACGTCGAAGGTCGCCGACGAGAAGACATCGGCACCGGACGCGAAGCCGGCACCGGCAGTGGAGTTGACGGTGAACCGGGACATCGATCCGAAGACGCTGGCGGCGGCACGGGTGGGGACGTCGACGGAAAGCGGATCGGCGACGCCGCAAGCCGTCGGGGAATCGGACGCGGCATAACGGGTTGCATGACGGCGACCCGTTTCATAACTGACATCTGAAGTGGTTTTGGAAGAGCCAACATAATTGTGCTTGACTCTTCGATCTATAATGTAATATAGTGTCCATCGCTCCGTTTGGAGCTAATGACCATGTTGCCTACCTCGCAAACAGCTCGATTTACCCCTCACGCCGCCCGGCGTGCCACTTGGCACGATTCGGCTGCGTGCGTGGCCGTGCCCCAGTTGGGTGCAGGGCTCGCTGGCTTGCCAGCGACGGGTGTCGTCGGGGTTGCGGCGGTGGCAACGGATTCGGTGCTGGCATTGTCGATGGCAGGACGCGTGGGCGTGCAACCTCACGGCGGTGTACGTGCGGCGGCCATTGGCGCGATGCCCTGGCTTAATCTGCCATTCGATGGCGGGTCAGTCTCGGATGCGTCGGCGGTGCAGAATAGCCTTGTTTCTGCGTACTTTGTGAGCGGTTCAGCCGCGAATGGAATGAATGCTGGCGGTACGAACGAAGGCAGCAATAACGGTCCGCCCGGATAGACGGCGCAGACAGGTCCATTGACGGACTTGAAAGCCCCGCCGATCCGGCAACGGATCGGCGGGGCTTTTTTTTGTTTCGTCTCGGAACCTGCCTGTCCGCCTGCCCGATGAGCGACGTCGGCATCGGCATCGACTTTGCCGTCGGTGCCGCCTTAGTGCGGTCGCTCGGTCTGCGACGCCCGTTCGGGGTTTGCCGTTGATTGCCGTGTTAACGGGGCGACTTGCCCGATCCCTTCCGCCGCCAAGGCGTTCCATGAAGGGAGCAATCATAGTTCGCGCCGGATTTGTGATATTGGAGGTAAACATACTTTCTGGATCGAGATCGCCTGTGCTCGTTGCATCGAACGCCGGCTGGGAGGCTTCGTGCCCGCGGGGATACGCACCCGCACCGCCCGCCGGGCTAGCGGCGGGCCTGTCCGTCTCAGATCGACGGAAGCGGCATGAAGTGAGGGACGACGCGGACTCCGGTCGCCTTCGACCGTCGAAGACCCCGTCCCTCGCCCGGCGTTCGATTCAACCGGCGACGGTGAACTACCGCGCGATTGGTGAAGTGGTATCACCCGGCCATGCCAACGCTGGGTCGCAGGTTCGATTCCTGCATCGCGCATCGGAAGAGAGTGCCCGCCTTTGCCCCGTGGCGCAACCGGCAGCGCGTCCGGCTTTGGACCGGAAGGTTCCAGGTTCGACCCCTGGCAGGGCAATTGGGCAGTCGTCGGTCGTTTGAAGTCAGGCGTTAAGGCCAGCGATTGTGGCGTAGACCGTAACTGGTAGCGGACCGCACTGTTAATGCGGCGCGAAAGCCTCTGCAGGTTCGAATCCTGCCGCCACAGCTTGTGAGAGATTCGTTGTATGTGCTGCGGTTGTCGCAGTTGTATGGGACCGTCGTCTAACGGGAAGACTCCCGGTTTGCACCTGGAAAATGAGGGTTCGACTCCCTCCGGCTTCCATTTCGTAGGGTCCGCCAAGGCGGACACTGGCGCTCGTCGTCTTGGGGCGCGCCGCGTCTGCCAAGGCGGACCCTGCCAACAAAATTCCAAGGAGAAGAAGGGAGGACGCCATGTCCACGTTGATTGTTGAAGTGAGCCGGATCGACAAAGTGCTGCCGCACCCGAACGCCGATGTGCTGGAACTGGCCCAGATCAAGGGCTGGCAGTGCGTCGTCCCGAAGGGCCGGTACGCCGACGGCGACCGGGTCGTCTACATCCCGATCGACAGCCTGCTGCCGGTCGAGCTGTCGGACCGGATCGGCGTCACGAAGTACCTCTCCAACGGCCGGGTGCGCTGCGCCCGACTGCGGGGTGAGCCTTCGTTCGGCGTGATCATGGACCTGGAGGACTCGACCTGGGCTGAAGGCACCGACGTCCGCGAGCGGTACGGCATCACGAAATACGTGCCGCCGATCCGTCCGTCGGCGGGCGATGCGCTGCCGCCGCATCCGTTGTTCGTCAGCTACACCGACGTCGAGAACCTGCGGAACTTCCCGGGCATTCTCGTCGACGGCGAGCCGGTCGTGGCGACCGAGAAGGTGCACGGCACGAACTGCCGTGTCGGCATGATCGAAGGCGAGTGGATGGCCGGCTCGATGGAGGTCCGCCGTCAGCGTCCGACGGACGAACAGATGGCATCGAGCACGTACTGGTTCCCGACGACCGAACCGGGCGTGCGGGCGCTGGTGGAAAACCTCTCGCGCACCAGCCGGCAGGTTGTCCTGTTCGGCGAGGTGTTCGGCAGCAAGGTGCAGAGCCTGACGTACGGCGCGGTCGGCAAGCTGGGTTTCGTGGCGTTCGACCTGCTGGTCGACGGCAAGTACCTGGACGCCGACGACTTCTCGGACCGCTGCCGCGCCTTCGGCGTGGCGACGGCGCCGGAAGTCTTCCGCGGCACGTTCAGCATCGGCGCTATCAAGGCCGTCAGCGGCGGCCGGACGACGTTCGCCGGCGCTGACCACATTCGCGAGGGTGTGGTCGTGCGGCCGCTGAAGGAGCGGACCGACCCGAAGGTCGGCCGCGTGATTCTCAAGTACCTCGGTGACGAGTACCTGCTCAGCAAGCGCATCTCGGACACCGACGACGTGTAGAGCGAGGAGCGAAGTTGGGAGCTGGAAGCCCGAATGCATTGCCGGGACCTTCTTTCCAGCTCCCGATTTCCAGCTCTCCGCTCCATTTTTGGAGGCCCCCATGGCCAAGGCATTTTTCGTCCGTGATAAGCCGCACCTTAACGTCGGCACGATCGGACATATCGACCATGGGAAGACGACGCTGACGGCAGCTTTGAGCGCGCGGTCGGCGGCTCGCTTCCCGCACGTGAAAGCCGTCAGCTACGACACGATCGCCAAGAGCGGTACGCGGCGCGACGAGACCAAGATCATCACGATCACGGCCGGTCACGCCGAGTACGAGTCGGCGACGCGGCACTACGGCCACGTCGACTGTCCGGGCCACGCCGACTACGTGAAGAACATGATCACCGGCGCGGCGCAGATGGACGGGGCAATCCTTGTCGTGTCGGCGGCCGACGGTCCCATGCCTCAGACGCGCGAGCACGTGCTGCTCGCACGACAGGTCGGCGTTCCGAAGTTGCTGGTCTTCCTGAACAAGGTGGATCTGGTCGACGACCCGGAACTGATCGACCTGGTCGAGATGGAAGCGCGCGATCTGCTGTCGAAGTACGGCTTCGACGGCGAGAACACGCCGGTGATCCGCGGCAGCGCGCTGCCGGCGCTGCAGTCGCCGGGCGATGACACGGCTTCGGCCGGTGTTGACGCCCTGGTGGCGGCGCTGGATGCGTGGTTCGAGCTGCCGGCCCGGAAGCTCGAGCAGCCGTTGCTCATGCCGATTGAGAGCGTTCACGCCATCAAGGGCCTGGGCACGGTGGTCACGGGGCGGATCGAACGCGGCGTCGTAGCGCGCGGCGATGCGGTCGAAGTGGTCGGCCTGCGACGGCTCGACGAGCCGGTGCTGAAGTCGGTCGTTCGCGACGTGGAGATGTTCCACCGGTCCGCGGAGCGCGCCGAGGCCGGCGACAGTGCGGGCCTGTTGCTGCGTGGCGTCGAGCTCGATCAGGTCGAGCGGGGCCAGGTGGTGGCGGTACCGGGCAGTGTACGGCCGCAAGCGACGTTCGACGGCGAGCTGTACGTGCTGAGGAAGGATGAGGGTGGGCGGCATACGCCGATCTTCGGCGGCTACCGACCGCAGTTCTTCTTCCGCACGACCGATGTTGCCGGCGAGATGGCGCTGGTTGGCGGCGTCGACATGATTCTGCCGGGCGACAACGTGTCGATCCGCATCCAGCTCGATTTGCCGGTCGCACTGGAACCCGGGCTGCGGTTTGCCATCCGCGAGGGTGGCAAGACGGTCGGATCGGGCATCGTCCGGCGCGTCCTGGATTGACGAAGGTCCATGCTGTGTCAGGTGTGGTGAAAGAACGAGGGCGGTCCCGCGAGGGGCCGCCCTTGTTCACTTCCCTGGCTGGGCTTGGTCCTTCTGTTGGTTAACCAGGCGACCGATCTCGGCCAGCACATCGCCAAGTGGCGCGGGTGCGAGTTCGATATTCCGATCGTCCTTGTACCACTCGACCCGGTCCCCCTTATCGGGGTCGGCTGTGATGGGCCGTATCGACAGGTGCCAGTTTGACCCGATCCAAAGTTTTGAGCCGTCGGCGGATTTGTCTACCGTCAGAAACACCAGAGAACGGCCGGGGGTGAAATGGCACCGGGCACAGATGAAGTCTTCGTCGCCGTGCAGCGTGATCTCCGCGCCGGCGACCAGCGGCCCTTTCAGTGCCTGTTTCACGACGGCCTTGGCCCGCTGTTGGTAAGTCCAGTGCTCACCTTTGACGGATACCGTTTCAACAGCCGTGATGTCCACGACAGCGACAACCGCCGACCGATCGACCATCTCGGTCTTGCCGGCGAATGCAGCCTTGGCGCCAGCCGCCGACGGCATCGCTAGCGCAACGACCAGGCCGATGAGAGCAAGGAGCGCGGGGTTTCGTCGTGCGATTGCCATGCATTTCTGACGCGTGAAGCCGCGGAAGGTTTCACGCGAGGAGGGGTTTGGTCAGAGCAGGTATCACACGAAACTCAGGATCTGCGGCAGTCGGCGACGCCGAACGGTGGGACTACTGCATGCCGATCCACTTCTCGCTCGGGTCGGCTTCGCGGAAGGCCTGGCGGATTTGCGCGACCTGCTCGGGCGAGAGAGGGCCCTTGTTCGCGAAGGCGATGTTCTTTCGCGCGTTGTCGGGGTTGGTCGTGCCGATGATCGCGGTATGAACGCCGGGGTGCGAGAGCGTGAAGCGAAGGGCCATCTCGGCCCAGGCGTCGCTGCCGTCGGAATCGAAGCCGATGTCCGTCGGGGCGACGTTCATCTGTTCCAGGCGGTCGACATAGGGTTTGACGTATCCGCCATAAAACCCGGATCGCCCTTCGACACCCATCCAGGCGGCGTTGGCGATGGGTCGCTTGGCGATGATGCCGACCTGGTGCTCGGCGGCGGCGGGGAGGACGGCCTGCAGATTGGCCTGGTCGGCGATGCTGATGCTGGTCTCGATGACCGCGACGTCAGGGAAAGAGGCCGCGTAGGCGGCGGTCTGGTTGTCGCCGCTGTAGCCGACGAAGCGCACCTTGCCGGCATCCCTTGCCTTGACGAGTGCCGCCAGTGCCTCACCCTTCTGCAGAGTTTTGAGGTCACAGGAGTGGAGCAGCATGACGTCGAGGTGGTCTGTCCGCAGGTTGCGCAGTGCCCGATCCACGGTTTGGGAGATCAACTCGGCCGACCAGAGGGGGGCACTGATCTCTGGGACGCGGGTGCCGCACTTGCTGACCAGCACGTATTCCGATCGGCGGTGCCCGACGGCCTGGCCGATCAGAGACTCCGAGCCTTCGTACATTGCTGCGGTGTCGATGAGATTGATGCCCTCATCGAGCAGCAGATTGAGAATGGTCGCGACACGGTCCTGCTCGGTCTTAAGAAAGCCGATCGGCGCGGCGCCAAAGCCCAGGGGTGTCACATCGAGATTCGTGCTGCCGAACTTGCGTTTGACCATGGCGGGATTGTAGGCCTGCCGATCCTGCGATCAGATTGCCGTTTCTCGATGCGTGATGGTTTGAAAAGATACACCCCGGCGGGCAAGCCCGCCGGCTACGCGGGAACCCCTCGCAAGGGGCCGGGATGACCAGGATCGAACGCCACCAAGACGCCAAGACGCCGAGGCGCCAAGAGCTGCCTTGGATGGCGTCCCTGGTAACTCGGCGTCTTGGCGTGCGCCACTTCAAACTTCAGGACCGGACACCGATTTGACGGAGAGAAACACAGAGAAACGGTTGATGAGTGAGCCAGCCGCGTGATCGGTCCAAGTACTTGGTCTTGGAGGTCGCGACGGTCGATCAGCAACCGCATCTCCGTGTATTCTCCGTGTTCTCAGTGTCCTCCGTGGTGATCTGCATTTCCCAGGCTAGTAGCTCCGCAGTACGCCGATGACGACGCCCTGAACCTTCACTCGGTCGGCCTCGAGAACGCGGGGCTCCATGCTCTTGTTGGCCGGCTGCAGGCGAACCTTGCCGCCGGACTCTTTGTAGAAGCGCTTGAGCGTCGCTTCCTGACCGTCGATGAGCGCGACGATCTGTTCGCCGCTCTTGGCGTTTTCACGGCGTTCGATGACGACGTAGTCGCCGTCGCAGAGATGATCGTCGATCATGCTCTCGCCCCGGATCCGCAGGACGTAAACACCGTGCTTGGAGTGGAACATGGTCTCCAGGTCGAGATCTTCGCGATTCTCGACCGCTTCGATCGGGGCACCGGCGGCGATGTTGCCGAGCAGCGGCAGCTTGGTGCTGCGTTCTTCATCGGGCAACAGCTCGTCGGCGATGATCTCGAGCGAGCGGGCCTTGTGCTTGTCGCGCCGCAGGACACGCTTGCGCTCCAGGGCACCGACGTGTTCGAAAATGGTCACTTTGCTGGTCCCGAGTTGGTCGGCCAGTTCCTGCATTGTCGGCGCGTAGCCGTGAAGATGCCGGTAATTGCGGATGGCAACCAGAACATCGAGCTGACGGGGAGTGAGATTCATATAAAGATGCTCCTTGCCAACCACCAGGCGGACTTCCGGGTTTTCATAACCGCGCGAAGCCGATAGCGGGGCGATAGCGACTGTTTTCAATTCGATCTGATCTCATCCGATCGGATCGGGCGGATCAGGTCAGGTCGCGTGGCCGTTCGAAACAGGTTCGGCAGGCGAACCGTAGACTGTGATCGCCAGATCGTTCGGATATTGTTCCGTGAACACACGCCTAACGAAGAGTAGCGTCTCTCCGCGGCGCGTCAAGTGAATATTCGTCAAAAATCTACCGAACGGGTTAAACTTCGTTGGACGGGTCGCGAATCGTGCCGCCGGTGTCGGCCCATCTGGCAGGTACGTCCGGACGAAGCGGGTTACAATCGGCAGCAATGTCCCGACCAGTGGGCGGTCGCAAATCAGCCCGTGTGCCCCTCGTGGCGAGGTCCGCGTTTGAACTACCAACTTCAACCAGCCAAGCTCATCGCCACCACCGAGCAGCTTTCGCTACGGGTGTCCGAGCGGCTTCCCGATTCGGGGTTGTCCAGGGTGGTGGCCGACCTGGTGCCGGTCGCGCGACAGGCGGTGCAGGTCGCTGATTCGCTGGTCCCGGCGAATATCCCGGTGCGGATCTTCGTGGGATTGCTGGCGATGGGTTTGGCGGGGCTCGCGATGGTCGCCTCGGCGTCGCTCCGCATGCCCGCCGGCGAGGCCAGCGCGATCGACGTCGCCCAGGGCATCGAGGCGACAATCAACATCCTGGTGTTTGGCGGCGCGGCGATTTATTTCGTCTGGTCGATCGAAACCCGCCTTAAACGTCGCCGGGTGTTGTCGCTGGTGGCACAACTTCGGTCGCTGGCGCACGTGATCGATATGCACCAGATCTCCAAGACCCCCGACCGGATTGAAACGACGCTCCGGCCGACGGAACATTCGCCGCCCCGGCTGCAGCTGACGCCGGACCTGCTCGTCCGCTACCTCGATTACTGCAGCGAGGCGTTGTCGCTGCTCAGCAAGCTTGCGGCGTTGCAGGTGGAGGAGTTCGATGACCCGGTCACGCTCGAAGCCGTCAACGATCTTGAGACCCTCACCACCGGCTTCTCTCGCAAGATCTGGCAGAAGATCATGATCATCCGCCGGGCGTAGTCAGCTTATGCCAGCGTGCGCTTTTTTTGACAACGGGCACTACAAGTGCGACTTTCGCTCCCATGGCTGAACCGATCGCTGATGTCGCCAAGCGCTCCGACCTGTTCGCCGCCGGACGAATCGCCGGGGGATACCTGCTGTTCGCGGCGCTGTGGATCCTGCTGTCGGACCGCGTCGTCGAGATGATCGTCCCGCCCGACCGGCTCGATCGCATCACCGGATTCCAGACGATCAAGGGGCTGACCTTCGTCACCGTGACGGCGTCCCTGCTGTGGCTGCTGGTGGTGCGCCGCCTGGCGCACACCCGCAAAGCCGAGCGCACCGCGGCCGATACCCAGCGACTGCTGCTGACGCTGGCCGACCACTTTCCCGGCGTGGTTTACATCCGCGATTCAACCCACCGCTTCATGCTGATCCGCGGCGACATGCCCGGAAGCGTGAAATCCGAAGAGATGACCGGCAACACCGACGAGGGACTGCATTCCCCCGAAACCTTCGCCCGCCTCGTCAAGCGGGACGACGACGTCATCGCCACCGGCCAGCCCAGCCAGCTGGTCGAGACCGTCAATATCGAGGGCGAGACGATCCACTACCTGGTGCATCGTTTCCCGCTGTCGAGTCCGACCGGCGAGCCCTGGGTGGCGGGGCTGGCCGTGAATATCACCGAACGGCAGCGGGCCGAGGACCGAATCCGCGAGATGGCCCGCGAGTTGGAACAGGCCAGCCGGATGAAGGACCAGTTCCTGACCAATCTTTCGCACGAACTCCGCACGCCGATCACGGCAATCCGCCTCTGGACTGAAGTCCTTCGCGACCCGTCACCGGACGACATGGCGACGATCCGCGAAGCCGCGATGATGATCCAGCACAGCGCGCTGACCCAGACACTGCTCATCGAGGATCTGCTGGATGTCACGCGTATCATCGGCGGGCGGCTGAAGGTGGAGTTCCGCCCGATGCGGCTCGACGAAGTGGTGGTCAAAACAGTCGAGTTGCTCGGCCCGATGGCCGAGGAACATCAGGTCACCGTCGTCACCGAGATTCTTGCCCCCACCCCGTGCCGCATGCTCGGCGACGCCCGTCGGGTGCAGCAGGTCATCTGGAACCTGCTGACCAATGCGATCAAGTTCTCTGAGTTGCAGGGAACGGTTTTCTGCCGCCTGACCCGCGAGGGGGACGACTGGCTTATTCGTGTGATCGACCAGGGCAGGGGAATATCCGCGCACCAGCTGCAACACGTCTTCGAGCGGTTTCAGCAGACCTCAGGATCGGATCAGCATACCGAAGCGGGGGTGGGAATCGGGCTCTCGATCGTCAAGCACATCGTCGAGGCGCACGGCGGCACCGTGACCGGCGATAGCGAGGGCCTGGGAAAGGGTGCTGTCTTCTCTGCGCGGTTCCCGGCGGCCACACAATCGGCGCTGATTCCCGGCGGCGGGGAACGGCTTCCGTCGTACGACGAAGACGACGACTCCTGCAACGAAGCGCCCGCAACCGCCGCCGAACCAACGCTCGGGCAACCCCTGCTCGCCGGACGTCGCATCCTGTTGGTCGAGGATGACCCCGACTCGCGTTCCGGCCTGGCGCTCCTCCTGGGCCGGGCGGGCGCGAAGGTGACCGCGGTCGAGTCGGCCGAGGCCGCCCTGGCTTTGAATGAGCCGTTCGACCTGCTCCTGAGCGACATCGGCCTGCCGGGCCGCGACGGGTGTGACCTGGTCCGGGAGCTTCGACAACGCGAGGCCTGGGCGCACCTCCCGGCGATCGCGTGCAGCGCGTATGCGCTGCCGGAAGACCGGACCCGCGCGCTGGAGGCGGGTTTCGACGAGTTTGTCACCAAGCCCGTGGAAGCCGACGAACTTATCCGCCTGATCGCCGACACGTCCGCCCGCCCGGCGTCCCACCGCTCCCCGACAATCCGCCGGCCGGTGCCGTCCGACGGCCAAACTGGCTGAAACTGCCGTATAATCCGACCCATGGCCGACTCCGACCGAGCTGCTCAGGACCTTCCGATCCGTCCCCGCCGCCTTCGCGCACCGGCGCTGCGACCGCTGCTGCAACGCGTCTCGCTGCGTCGTCGCGACGTGATCGTGCCCGTTTTTGTTCGCGAGGGCTCAGGGATTCGCCAGGAAGTGTCGTCGATGCCCGGCGTCTTTCAGATGTCGGTCGATGTTGCCCTCCCCTGGTTGGCGCAACGGGCTGAGGAAGGCTACGGCGCGTACCTGATTTTCGGCGTCGTCGATCGGGCGAAAAAGGACGAGCTCGGTTCCGCCGCGCTCGACCCCGACAACGTCGTCTGTCGCCTGCTGAAAGAGGCCGCCCGCCAGAAGCTGCCGATGGCCGGCATCACGGACCTGTGTTTCTGCGAGTATACCAGCCACGGCCATTGCGGACCGCTGACCTGCGGCGACCACCCGCCCGACGCGCTGACGACCGTCGACAACGACCCCACCGTCGCCCGGCTCGTGCAGCAGGCGATCAACCACGCCCGGGCGGGCGCGGCGGTGGTCGCACCCAGCGGCATGATGGACGGCACGATCGGTGCCCTGCGCAAGGGGCTCGACGCCGCCGGCTTCGCCGATGTCTCCCTGCTGGCCTACGCCGTGAAATACGCCAGCGCCTTCTACGGCCCCTTCCGCGATGCGGCCGACTCGGCCCCCAGTTTCGGCGACCGCCGAAGCTACCAGATGGACCCCGCCCGCGGCGTGGATGAGGCCGTCACCGAAGCCACGCTCGACGTCGAGCAGGGGGCCGACATGGTGATGGTCAAACCCGCCGGCGCATATTTGGACATCATCCGCGCCGTCCGCGAGCAGGTCCGCGTGCCGGTGGTGGCGTACCAGGTGAGCGGCGAATACGCGATGCTCGAGGCCGCTTCCCGCAACGGCTGGCTCGACCGCGATCGTGCGGTGGTCGAATCGCTCGTCGCAATCAAACGCGCCGGCGCTGACCTGGTGATCACGTATTACGCAGAACTGCTGGCGAAGCTGATCGAGAAGTAGTAGTAGTAGTCAGTAGTCAGTAGTCAGTAGTCGGAAGCATAGACTTGTCTGCCCACTGACTACTGACTACTCCCGCTTTTTGCACCTCCCCAGGCTTTGCTGCTTCGGGTTAGCTTCCGGACTGGCCATTCACCGGAGCTTGCCTCATGTATCGTTCTGCACTTGCCGTCGTCCTGTTTTCCGCTGCCGCGCCGATCGCGATCGCTGCCGACGCGAAAGATCCTGGCACCGCCCGTCCGCCTGAGACCACCGTGGGCCAGGACCCCAAACTGACCGAGCCGTTCGCGACCAAGTCGGTCACCAACCACCCTCAGGTCATCGGCTGGCCGGAAGGCAAGACGCCGATCCCGCTCGCCGGTTTCCGCGTGCAGGCGTTTGCCGGCGATCTGAAGAACCCGCGCTGGGCGTATGCGCTTCCCGACGGCAGCGTGCTCATCGCAGAATCCGACACGAAGAAGCCGATCAGCGCCAACCGAATCACCCGGCTGGTCGATGCCGATGGCGACGGCGTCGCCGAGACACGCTCGGTATTCCTCGACAAGTTGAACCAGCCCCTGGGGATGCTCGTCCTCGGCGACCACTTCTACGTCGCCAATACCGACAGCGTGATGCGCTACCCCTACAAGGCAGGCGCGGCGAAAATCGAGGGCGCCGGCACCAAGGTGCTCGACCTGCCCGCCGACGGCTACAACAACCACTGGACGCGCAACATCGTCGCCAGCCCGGACGGCAAAAAGATCTACGTATCCGTCGGGTCGGCTTCCAACGTCGATGAAAAGCTCGACCAGGACGCCAAAGAGCCCCGCCGGGCGGCGATCCTGCAATCCAACCCCGACGGCAGCGACATGAAAATCTTCGCCGCCGGCCTGCGCAACCCTGTCGGCATGGCGTTCGAGCCCGCCACCGGCGCGCTCTGGACGGCGGTCAACGAACGCGACCATCTCGGCGACGACCTCGTTCCTGACTACATCACCAGCGTGAAAGAAGGCGCGTTCTACGGCTGGCCCTTTGCCTACTGGGGTACGAATGAAGATCCGCGGCACAAGGGTGCCCGCCCGGAACTGGTCGCCAAGTCGGTCAAGCCTGACTTCGCGCTGGGGGCGCACACCGCCTCGCTCGGTTTGACGTTCTACACCGGCAGCGTCTTCCCCGAAGAGTTCCGCGGCGGTGCGTTCATCGGCCAGCGCGGTAGTTGGAACCGCTCGGAGATGTCCGGCTACCGCGTTCTGTTCGTCGCGTTCAAAGAAGGTAAGCCGTCCGGCGCGGTGCGCGATTTCCTTTCCGGCTTCGTCGCCGACGCCGAAAAGAAAACTGTCTACGGCCGACCCGTCGGCGTCATCGCAATGACCGACGGTTCAATCCTGGTCTGCGATGATGCGGGCAATAGCGTGTGGAGAGTGTCCGCGGTGGCGTCTGCGAAGTAGCGAGTAGTAGTCAGTAGTCGGTAGTCAGACAAGAATCCGTTTTTCGTCTGACCACTGACCACTGACCACTGACTACTGACTACTGACTACTGACTACTGACTACTATTTCTCCAGTCACACCGCCGCGTGGGGGTGGACGAGCATTTCCCGCTGGTTCAGGCTTCGCAGGCGGTTGATCGACGCCAGGTACGCCAGCGCGCTGGCTTCCAGGATGTCGGTGCTTCGGCCGCGGCCGCGGATGCGCTTGCCGCTGTGTTCGAGCTCGATCTGCACTTCGCCCTGGGCGTCTTTGCCCTTGGTGATGGCGCGAATGCGGTAATCGACCAGCTTCACCTCGATCTTCGTCAGCCGCTGGATCGCCGAGTAGATCGCATCGACCGGGCCGTCGCCCACGCTGGCATCGGTGACGGTTTCGCCGGTGCTGTCGCGCAGGGTGACGGTCGCCGTCGGCGTGGTGTTCGATCCCGCGACCACCTGCAGGCCGGCCAGTTCCCACAGGCTCGCCGACATGTCGAGCGACTGGTCGATGATCGCTTCGATGTCTTCGTCGAAGACTTCCTTCTTCTTGTCGGCCAGCGCCTTGAACTGCACGAACGCCGACTCGATCTGCTCGTCGGTCATCTTGTAGCCCAGCACGGTGACGCGGTCGCGGAACGCGGCCCGGCCGGAATGCTTGCCCATGACCAGCACGTTGGTCGGCAAACCGACCGACGCCGGGTCCATGATTTCGTACGTCTCGCGGAACTTCAGGATGCCGTCCTGGTGAATGCCGCTCTCGTGGGCGAACGCGTTCTGGCCGACGATCGCCTTGTTCCGCTGGACGGCCAGGCCGGTGAGCGTGCTGACCATGCGGCTGGCGGGGAAGATCTTGGTGCTGTCGATCTTCGACCCGATCTTGTACACGTCGCTGCGGGTTTTTAGGATCATCACGATCTCTTCCAACGCGGCGTTTCCGGCGCGCTCGCCGATGCCGTTGATCGTGCATTCCACCTGCCGTGCGCCGTTCTCCACCGCCGACAGCGAATTGGCAACCGCCAGCCCCAGGTCGTCATGACAATGGGCCGACAGGATCACGTTCTTCTCTTTGATGATGGGCAGCTTCTTCAGCAGATGGCTGAAGATTTCGCCGTAGGTCTTGGGCGTGGCGTAGCCGACGGTGTCGGGCAGGTTGATCGTGGTCGCACCGGCTTCAATCGCGGCGTGGACGATCTCTTCCAAAAACTCCAACTCGGTCCGGCTGGCGTCTTCGGGGCTGAACTCGACGTCCTTTGTGTACTCCAATGCCTGCTGGATCGACCGGACCGAAAGCTTCAGGATTTCTTCCTTCCCCTTGCGCAGCTTGTGTTCGCGGTGGATCTTGCTGGTGGCGCAGAAGACGTGGATGCGTCCCTTCGCCGCGACCTTGACCGCCTCGCCGGCCCGCTCGATGTCCTTGGGCGCGCAACGGGCCAGGCCGCAGACCGTACTTTTGGTGATCTCCGACGCGATGATACGGACCGATTCGAAGTCCCCCTCGGAACTGATCGGGAATCCCGCCTCGATGATGTCGACGCCCATGCCTTCGAGATAGCGAGCGATTTCCAGTTTTTCCGGCTGGGAAAGGGTGGCGCCGGGGGATTGCTCGCCGTCTCTCAGGGTGGTGTCGAAAATGCGCAGGGTTTCCATGGCGGACTCCAGATCGGTTCGAACGGTGTTCGAACCTGGGGCAATCAACTCTCAACCGCGGGTGGCGACGTGCGTCGCCGGTGAAAAAAAGAACCCTGCGGTCGGCGGGCCGATCGCAGGGTCAGTTGCTTAGCGAAAAGTCGTCTAAGCCCTACGATCGAACGCAACCAAGACCAAGGCCCGTAAGGGCCGGCCGAAGTTCCGTAAGTCGCAGGGCGTCGCGGTTCACAGGCCGAAGTAAATCAAGCCGGGTGGTGAAAGTCAAGTTGAAAGGGGGGGAAGCCGCGACGAGTGGCAAACGGTGAGAGCGCGAGAAAGGTCCGCGAGCGCTCCGCTTCGCGTCGCGGCTACTGACCGCTAGATTTTCATAGCGCGCAACCCCTTGCGCCCTCTGCGGATCGATGGTAAATCCGCGCCATGCGAAAGAAAGGAACACGCCAGGAGTGGGATCGGGTCCGGAGCATCGCGGCCAACATGTTCGAGCAGGATCGCGAGCCGGCCGAAATCGCCAAAGACCTTGGGGTCGACGACCAGACCGTCCGAGCCTGGCGGCGGGCATACCGCAAGGGCGGCCGTGACGCACTGGTGTCGCGCAAACCACCCGGACGCCCGTCGCGGCTGAATGAGGCCCAGCGTAAGACTCTTGCCGGGTTGCTGCTCAAGACGCCCAGGGAGTGCGGATTCGACAAGTATCTCTGGACCCAACAGCTGATCGCCGACCTGATCGAGCGTGAGTTCCAGGTGAAGTACCACCACGACCACATCGGCGTCATGCTGAAAGACATGGGCTTTTCCCATCAGAAGCCCCAACGTCGGGCACGCGAGCACGACCCGGTGAAGGTGGCCGCCTGGCGGGCGGAGTTCTGGCCGGAACTTCTAAAAAAGTATCGAGTCCGGCGGAGTGATTCTGATGGCCGACGAGGTCGGCTTCATGATGACGCCGAACGTCAAGAAGACTTGGGCCCCGATCGCTCAGACGCCGGTCGTCGCCTACCGCAATCGGCGGCAGCAGAAAGTCAGCGTGCTGGGGGCCGTGGTCTTGCACGCCGCCACGGCGAAGATCGATCTCGTGTGCGACTTCCATCCCGACAGCTACGTCCGCGGCGAGCAGGCGGCGGCGTTCCTGCACCGCGTGCTTGTCGAGTATCCTGACAAAACGATCGATGTGGTCTGGGACAACCTCTCGGCACACAAGTCGCCAATCGTGAAGGAACTGGCGGCGGAGTACCCGCGTTTAAGATTGCACTATCTGCCGACCTACGCGCCGCAGCTCAATGCGGTGGAAGGCGTATGGAGCCTGACGAAGTACCACCGGATGGCGAACCACACGATTGGGGAGTTGGAGAAACTTCACGCCGAGGCCAAGCGACACTTGGACGACGTAGGCGGCAATCAGGCGTTGCTCCGCTCGTGCTTCGAAGGCGCGGAACTCGCGCCAAACTTATCCAGCGCTCAGTAACCTTTAGATCGAGAACCGCGTACCTGCCGAAGATTCCTCTTGTAGTGGATTTGTCGAACCGTACAATATACGAACATTATCGTTGGGGTGTACGGTTGGTCAACCTTAAAATCGGATGACCGAAACGTCCGCGTGCCCGTTACTCGCCACGGCTTTTGAGTCGGGGAAGGGGTTGTCATGCACTCCTCTGAATCACGCGTCGAAACGCCCGGTGAGCCAATGCAGGTGGCGTCCCGGGTTTGTTCGGCAGAATGCGTGTTGCCCACGTCGGCCGAATTTCGGGTTCGTTCGGCCGAATCTTTGTCTGCCGCCAACTCAAGAGGCGATAGACGCTTAGACATGCTTCAGGGTGCCAATCGGGCAGATGGCTTGGGTTCGTTTGGCGGAACAGCTCGCCGGTATTGCTGGGGACTTCTCGGGTTCGTTTGGCGGGGTCGACTGGGCCGATGTCGACCTCCGCCTTGGGTTCGTTTGGCGGAGAACTGGAGTGTGCTGTCCGCTGGGAATGCTGCGCCCCAGCTTGGTGCCGGCGGAAGAGCCGAGCTGGAGCTCGGCGTTCCCAGGTACGGATATCGGCTCAGGTCGGTATTCCGCGGGGGCCGTCTATCTATAGAGGTGCCGGTTCGTGCCGGAGGCCGACCCGTGATGAATACTTACGGTCGACTACGGTAAGCTTTCGCCGGCCGTGATCGATCATCGCGGCGGGTTCGGGGGTTGTGAGTTCTTTTGAGGCGTTTGCATCCATGACTTTGCTTTCCGGCAAGATCGTCAGACTGGTTGTCCTGCTCGGCTTTAGCGTCCCGGTGGGGGCGGCGGTTAGGCATGAGCCTGTGCAACCGAAGCCGGGTGTGCCGGTTGTTGTCTCCGCGGAACTGGCCGCTGGCACCACCAGCGCCGTCCTCAAGTTGCAAGCGGTTGCGCCGGGGAAGTACGTGCGCAAATCCGACCCGGCGTACGAGCAGAACTGGACCGACCTGCCCCTGCGGGACGACGGTAAGGACGGCGATGCCAAGGCCGGCGACTCGGTCTTCAGCGTGCGGGTGCCGGAAACCTGGCAGAAGCATCGCTGGCTGGTGCGCTATCGGATCGTCGCGAAGGACGCTGCCGGCAAGGCGATGCAATGGCCGGCCACCGACGACACCTGTCCCAACTTCGCCTGGTGGTGCGATGCCGGCCCGGCGGCCTGGGCGGGGGCGATCGATCCCCGCAAGTCTCCGGTGATGCAGTTCTCGCCGGCGTTTCTGGGCACGCTGCAAACGTTTCACCTGCTCGCCCGTGCCGAGGACGTCGCCAAGAGCCAGTGGGACGGCAACTTTCACAAGCAGAAGCAGCAGGGCACCCTGGTGTACCGCGGCGTAGTCTACGACCACATTCAGTACAGCAATCGCGGGCAGGGGAGCGCGCACATCAGCGGGAAGAACAAGTGGGGGCTGAACTTCGCCAAGGGGCACGACCTGCCGTTCGTCGATCACAACGGGGTCGCGTTCCCCGATGAGGTCAAGAGCCTGAACCTGAACCCCGGCGGATCGACGCCTTACCTGCCGACACTGCGCGGCATCACCGGGCTCGACGAGGTGATGTCGATGCGGGCGTATCGGCTGGCGGGCGTTCCCACGCCGCCGGCGACGTGGGTGCAATGGCGCGTCGTCACCGGGGAACACGAGGTGTCGCCGAAGGACCAGTACGCCGGCGATCTGTGGGGCGTCTACGTGGTGCTCGGCGAGATGGAACCGAAACTGCTCGCCGACCGCAAGCTGCCCAAGGGGCTGACGGTCAGTACTCAGAGCGGCATCAAGGAGGCGCCCAAAGGAATGCCGGAACCCCAGAAGGAATGGGAGAAGTTCCTGAACGGCATGCGGTCTAACCCGAAGGAGGACTGGTGGCGGCAGAACCTGGACCTTCAGACCTACTTCAGCTTTGCGGCGATGAACCGCCTGCTGGGCAACGTCGATCTTCGGCCCGACGGCAACCACGGCTACTACCGTCATCCCGACGGGCGCTGGGCGCCGATTCCCTGGGACAACGACATGATGTTCGTCCCAAGACATCACCAGCCGGGCGTTATCGACGCCAACAACTGCCTTCAGCACCCGGCGATCGCGCTGGAATACCGCAACCGCGCCCGGGAGATCCTGGATCTCTTCGCCGGCGACGCGACGGCGACCGGCGGGCAGGTGGGGCAGCTGACGCGCGACCTTGCCGCGGCCCTGGCACCGCCGAACCATGCCGTCGACTGGGCACGGCTCGATGCGGCGGTGTGGAATCAGCACCCGCGCATGAACCAGAAGGGGTCGTACTTTGTGAACCCCGTGGAAGGGGACCACTTCGGCGGGCGCTGGAAGCGAACGCTCGCGACCAACGATTTTGCCGGCTTCGGCAAATACCTGATCGACTTCTGCACCGACTCGCGCCCGACGAAAAACTATGCCCCCAACGACGGCGACCAGCGCGGC
Organism: Humisphaera borealis; assembly: GCF_015169395.1. Taxonomy (GTDB): domain Bacteria; phylum Planctomycetota; class Phycisphaerae; order Tepidisphaerales; family Tepidisphaeraceae; genus Humisphaera; species Humisphaera borealis. Next base: position 2,800,142 of record NZ_CP063458.1, on the reverse strand, counting down.
TACGGCTGGGGCTACCTGGCGCACGAAGCGAAGGACGACAAGATCCCCGCAACGGCGAAAGTCGAACAGTTGGCCGGCAACGCCCGGCAGTTCAAGGCGACGCCGTTCGCTTCTCCGGCCGGCAAGACGACCGCCGCGCTGGAATGGCGTGTCGGGCGGGTCGGCAAGATCGGCTGGTACGAACTGGCCGAGCATTGGCGCGGAGAAGTCGTCGGCGGGGCGGAGGTGAGCGTTCCGCAGGACGTTTTCCGTGAGCCCGGCGTGTACCGCGTGCGTGCCCGCTATCGCGACAACACCGGCCGCTGCGGCCACTGGAGCGCGGCGGTGGAGGTGAACGTGAAGGGGTGAGTGATGGCGGCAGGTGCGGCAACGATCTACGTATCAGGGCACGTGGGCGGCCGGGTTGATCGGCATCTGTCCTGCGTCCTTCCCGCACAGCGTTCGAAGCATCATTCGCCGGGTGGGGCGACACCGACAAAGTACGGGGAGTGCAAGGTTTCTGCCGATGCCCAGAAGTCGGGAATTGCTCTGGAAGAACGGCGTCAGGAAGGCGGTCACGCCGGCGTAGTACGCGATCGACCATCGCCGGTTCAGGCTGTGCCGTCGAAAGGCCGTCTGCACGGAAGTCTCTTCGCGGATCGCGAGCGACAGCGACTGCGCGTCCTGCAACGCCAGGTTGACGCCCTGCCCGAGGTGCGGGCTCATCGCGTGGACGGCATCGCCGATGAAGACCACGTTGCCACGCCAGCTTCGTCGAAGATGCACATGGCGGTAGGTGACGAACCGCGTCGCGTCGAACGACCGGATGCGATCGAGCAGGGGCTCGGCGATGGGTGCCAGCCGCAGAACATCGTCGCGCCACCGACCGAAGCCGCGCCGGTGCAGTGCGTCGATCGCGTTGCGGTGCATGCCCCAGAACAGGCTGCATCGGCCGCCGCCGACCGGGAGGAGGCCCATCAGTTGCTGCGTGCCGTGGGCGATCTGGAACAACTGTCGGCGGACGGGGGCGACATCGGCCACGGTCCAGAGTGCGCCGTAGTCGTACTCGATGACGTGTGCGTGGAGGCCGGCGGACTCGCGCAGCACCGACCGCGATCCGTTGGCGGCGATGACGAGGTCGAACGGGCCGTGGGACTGGCCGCGGGCATCGACCGCGGTCGGCCGGTGTTCGATGTCGCGAAGGCGGACGATCTTCGTGTCGAGCATCAGCCGCACGCCGGCCGATTCGAGTTGTCCGTGCAGAAGGGAGAACAGGTCGCCGCGGTGCAGTCCGGCGCCCGTCACGCCCGGGTGGAACTCGCCGTATTGGAGGCGGACCAGGTCGCGGCCGGTTTCGGTGACGGCATGGATCTGGTCGATGGGTTCGACCTTCGGCAGCAGGGCGTCGAGCAGCCCCATCTCGGCCAGCACCCGCTGCCCCGACGGCTGGAGCAGCACGCCTGCCCCGACGGGCCCGACATGATCGGTCTGTTCGAACAGGGTAACGCGATGCCCCTGCCCGGCGAGCATCAGAGCCGCGGCGGTCCCCGCGATCCCGCAACCGACGATGCCACAGTCGAGCGTCCGGTTCATGGGCGTGTGGTTTTTGGAATGGTCATTGGTCCCTTGTCAGTTGTCAGTTTTTACTTGTTACGGAGCCGCGTGTCATTCTGCGGGATACGCGTGATCCAGTGAGACATTTGCGGTGCAACGATGATCGTGTCCGGAATGGTTAACCGCGACGCGTAGCGGAGGGCGCGATCCTACCCGTGCATCGTGGTTCACCGGACGATCGAAACACCCAGCCGGAAGCGGTTGGTCGATTCGTTGTAGTCGAGCAGGCTTTCGCCGAAGCCGGTGAAGTACTGGGCGTGGAGGTAGAGGTCGACGTTGTCGTTGAAGAATTTGCGCATCGGATAGCTGAGGTCGAACTGCACTGACCCCTTGTCCCAGTCGTCGCCGACCCGCCCGATGACGGCCAGTTGCAGGCCGTCGCGCTCGCCGACGACCGCCTTGAGATCCACGTGGCCGCGGTAGTCGGCGATGTCGTCGTTGGTAGCGTCCATGCCGAAGACGTAGGTGTAGATCTTGGGCGCGAAGGTGAAGAACAGGCCGTCGGTTTCGCCGAGCGTGATGCTCGGGCGGATGTACGCGACGTTCAGGCTTCGGCTGTCGGCGCCGTCGCGGCCGTTGCTCTCGTGGTTGATGCCCAGTTGCAGGCCCAGTCGCGACACGACTGAATCTTCGATCCGCCAGTCCTTGGCGCTCCAGAGAAGTTCCGGGCGGTAGCTGCTGTCGAGGAAAGGCGCGCTGTCGCCTTCCAGATCCCAGAATGAGGTCTGGCTGTAGGCGAGCTGGAATCCCGAGAGCGGCGGGAACGCCTGCGACCACGACCCTTCGGGGTTGAAGATCTGGTACTTGAAGCTGACCTGGAACTTGGCGTTGGGTCGGTCGGGGCCGGCGACGAAGTAGATCGGCTCGTGGGCGCTGAACCGGGGCAGGATCGCCTCGGCGATGCCGGAATCATTGGGCGGCAGTGCGGGTTCGTTCGGCAGGGTTTCGCGGCCGAGACCGAACGTCGGCTGGGTGGTTCCAACGGTACTGCGCGTGGCGGCGACGGCGTTGGCGGGCGATTTAGCAATGGTCAGTGCCGTCCGGGGAGAGCCGGGGGACAAGAGCTCGACGGCGACGGTTCCCGCGGCGTCGGCCGGCACCGGCAGGTCGTAGTTGACCGCCCGGAATGCGCCACCGGCGACGATAGAGGAGCCCTCGTTTCCCCGGCGGGTCAGGACGGCGTCGATTGTTGTATCCCGCGCCAGCAGCCGGGCGGCGATGGTCGCCGGCGGTTCGACCGCGGTCGGCTGGCGGCCGGTATTCAGGAAGTAGACGGTCAGCGTCGCAGGGGTTCCCGGCGGCGGGTCGGTCGCGGGGGCGGCGACGGTGGTCACCACTTGCGCGTGCGAAAGGGAGGTCATCAATGAAATCGCCATCAGCACGATCGGAGCGAACAGTCGCGGCATGGCAAACCTCTGCCGTTGGGGACAAAGCGGGGTACAAAAAGAAAACGACCGCGGACGATCGTCCGCAGGTCGTGTATAGCCTGAGCTCGCTGAAAGCGGACCGGGCAATGTCCGCGGAATTGTGCGGGTGTGGCTGGGGCGGCGGTTGTGCGGCGGGCGAGCCCGCCGGCTACACGGGAAATGCGATATGCCGCGTGCCGGCATGCGGCGCGGACCTACTTCGCCGGTTCGATGGTTACGGTAAGCCCCTTGCTGGTGAACTGCTCCTGATAGAGCTCAGCGCGTTCTTTGTGCGTGGTGAGCAGGAGCGACACGCCAGACTTGTGAGCCTCGACGGTGCGTTCCTCGGCGTCCTGGACGTTAAGCGGCGTGAGTTCGACGATCGTCTCGATGACGAAAACGACGTTGTTCTTGTCGTCGTTGTGAAGCAGCACTTTCCAGAGTGGGAGGAGGCCCGGCGGGTTCTTCCGGGGGGTCGGCTTGGTCTTGCTCTTGGGGGCAACGGTCGCCGTGGAGCCGCCCTTGTCGCCCCCGGCCGATTCCTTTTCGTCCTGCTTGCTTTTCTCGGCCATGACACGAATCTCCAAAGATCGGACCCGACCAGGCCTGCAGACCCATCCGAAATGAAGGATGGATCCGGTCGGCCGGAGTCGTGGACGGGGAGATTATATCGCCTCGCCGCAGAACACCAATGGATTTGTCCTGCGAGTGGGCATGGCGGGAGTGACCATTTTTCCGGGCGGCAATTGTGGTGCGGGCTTTCAGCCTGCATTTCCGCCGCACAAACGCCGTTTGTTCCCTGCCGCCCGGACACTGGTCACGCCCGGCGCGGCAGACGACTGTTTCGGTTATTTGCCGTCGGGTGCGCGGGGCACGCGGAGGATCATGCCCAGCCGCAGCCGGTCGGGGTTCTCGCCGATCGCGGCGCGGTTGGCTTCGTAGATCGCATCGCACATCCGCGGGGTGCCGTAGAGCTTCATCGAGATGCGATACAGGCTGTCGCCGGTATCGACGCGATACTCGGTGCGGCTGTCGACGGGGCGGTTGTCGCCTTCGTGATTGAACGGGCCGGTGCGAGTGCGTGTGGCACGAGCCTCGGCGGGCAGTTCCGGCAGGATGATCTGCTGTCCCGGCTTGAGTCGCATCGTGTTGACGTTCGGGTTGGCCTGCTCGATCTGCAGGTAGTACTTCTCGGCACCGTAGGCTTGTTTCGCGACCGACGAAAAGGTGTCGCCCTGGCGGATGACGTAAGGCTTGCCGGTGGCGGTGGAGAGCAGGCCGCTAACCTGTGCCGGGCGCGGGGCGATCGGCTCGACGTTCGTGACCTGGCGGATGGGATCGGCGGTGACCGACGGCGGGGGCGTATGGTTCAGCGCCGCCGACGACACCGGCTCGCGCCGGCCCTCGGCGAGCAGCGAATCCCAGTTGTTCGTCGAACGCCTCGGACCGCCGACCGTTGCAGCCGGCGGCGCGGCGGGTGTATTGGCGGGGCGACGATCGAACGGATCGGCGGCAGGCTTGGGTTGGGCAGTCCCCTGCGCGACCGGCTGCAGCGGAGGGAGGATGACGGTCGATACCTTCGCCCCCCCGACACCCGTAACGGCAGGAACGTTGGCGACGGGTGGCGTGGCAGAACCGTCGCTGACCGCCACCGGCGTACCTTCAACTTCGAGGTTCGCCTGGTTCTCCGTGTGATTGCGGACCACGAGGAACGTGACCGCGAACAGAAGGGCGAGCGCACCAATTCCGAGACCGAGACGTAGGTCCTGCGCATGTCGGGCATCCTTTCCCGTAGGCGGATGACTTTCGGCACGTGCGTGCCAGATCCGCCTGCTTAGATTTTCGACCCGCGAAGCGATCCCTCGCTTCGCAACGGACGGCGCGGGCCTACATGCCCGCGCCCCTCCCCGGCAGCCGTCAGGTCGTCACGGTTGCCGTGCCCCGGGCCTTGGCCGGAGCGTCCTCCGCCTTGCTGCCGACCAACAGGATCGGCGACGCAATGGCGATGGAGGAGTAAGTTCCTGCCAATATGCCGACGAAGAGGACGAATGTAAAGCCGTGGATACCCTCGCCACCAATGAAATACATGATCGCCACGGAAATGATGGTCGTTCCGGCGGTCAGCAGCGTTCGCGACAGCGTCTGATTGACGGCGTCGTTGATCACCGTCGCGCTGACGTGGCCGTACTTGCCGCGGATTTCGCGGATGCGGTCGAACACCACGATCGTGTCGAGCATCGAGTAGCCCATGATCGTCAGAATCGCCGCGATCAGCGTCAGGTTGATGCGGAACGGCTGAAGCTGCAATGCCTCGCCGAGCGCGTTGCCCGACAGCAGGTGGGCAAAACCCAGGGCGGCGAAGCAGAACAGCACGTCGTGGATCAGTGCGAACACTGTCGCGGTGCCGTACTTGAGATTGCCAAAGCGAACCCAGATGTACGCCATGATGAACACCAGCGACGCGATCAGCGCGATGGTGGCGTCCTTCTTGGTGTCGCCGGCGACCGATGCGTTAACGTTTTTGACCTGCTGCAGCTGCGGCGGGCTGGAGACGGCGACCTGCGCAAGTTCCCACAGCGGCGAGACGAGGTTGGCGCGCCACTTGGCTTCGTCCTTGCGGGCATCGACGTTCTGTTCGCTGGTCAGGAGGATCGCCTCGCGGACCGGCTGGTCGCTGCCGCCGACGCCGACCACCGTGAAGTCAGACGTCACCGTCATGTTGCTGCCGCCGGTGTGCACCTGCAGCTTCTGGCGGTTGATGCGGGATGCGATTTCGGACGCCTTGATCGGGGGGTCGAGCTGGCGGAGCACGATCGCCGCACCGCCGACGTACTGACGGGCCTGTTCGGGGATCGCGCCGCCGGGCCAGACGGTCTTGCTGCGTTCCAGCAGGTTGTCGGGGGTGATGGGGATGACGATGGGCGTGGTCGGCTGCGAGGCCGCTTCGGTCCAGGTGCGCGACGCGAAGGGAACTTTCTCGATCGACTGGCCCAGCCCGAGGAACTTGCTCGGCAGGTCCGCCTTGAGGTTGTTCCCGACCGCCGACAGCACCGCCTCGCGGACCTTGATTGCGTCCGTGCTGGCGGTGGTGACTTCCCACGTGCGGCCGTCGGTACCGACGCGCACGACCTGCGGTGCCGGCAGACCCAGCGGGTTCTTCTTCTCCTGGTCGGCCATCCAGCCGCGGACAGTGGACTGGTCCTTGGCTTCGGTGGTTTCGAACGTAACGGCGGTGCCGCCGGCGAACTCGATGTCCATCACCTGGCCGCGGCCAGCGTAAACGCCGAACAGGATGCAGCCGGCGACGATGAACACCACGCTGAAGATCGCGAAGGGGGGAACAAGCTTGGTCCAGCGGATATTCGGACGAAGCATTTCGTCCCACTTGGGGATCGACAGCGGCAGGCTGCCGAGCTTCTTCACGCCGAACTTGTCGATCAGGACGCCGAAGATGGTGCGGCTGACGTAGAGCGACGTGAACAGGCTGGCGACGATACCGATGATGAGGGTGATGCCGAAACCCTTGACTTCCTCGGTGCCGAACATGATCAGGAAGAAGCTGGTGATCAGCGTCGTCATGTTCGAGTCGAGAATGGCGCTGAACGCGCGGTCGTAGGCATTGCGCAACGCCATGCGGATCGGCAGGCCGCGGTGTTGTTCTTCACGCAGGCGTTCGAAGATCAGCACGTTGGAGTCCACCGCGCCGCCAACGGTCAGGATGATCGCGGCGATACCGGGGAGCGTGAAGGTGGCATTGATCGCGGCCATCGCGCCCAGGAGGATGACCAGGTTCATCAGAACGCCGATGAAGGCGACCAGTCCCGCGAGGTAGTAATAGGAGACGAGGAAGATCGCGACGATGACGAGGCCCAGGCTGCAGGCGATCAAGCCGCTGCGGAGGTTGTCTTCGCCGAGCTGGGGTCCGACGGTGCGTTCGAAGATGGGTTCGTCATCGAGCTGGGCGGGAAGCGAGCCGGCCGACAGCATGCTGACGAGGTACTCGAGTTCCTTGGGTGCGAAGCCGCCCTTGCCGCCGCCGGTGATGGTTCCCGTGCCGCCGGTGATGGCGCTGTTGATATTGGGGGCGCTGATCAGCCGACCGTCGAGCATGATCGCCATCGCCTTATTGACGTGGCGGCTGGTGAGGGTGCCGAAAAGCTGTCCGCCGAGGCGGTCGAAGCCGAATCGGACGGCGCGTCCGCCGCTCTGAGGATCGACTTCAGGGCGTGCGTCGACCAGTTTCCAGTCGCCGCTTTCGCGGTCGAGCGAGTCGGTGCTGCGAACCGAGGCAAGCACCCACTGGCGGCCGTCGTAGGGCACCATGCGGCCGCCGCCCTTGAACTCTTCGGGATTATCGACTTCGAACCAGCGGTAGTTGTCGCCGGGTGCGCCCCGCGGGCCGAACTTCTGGAGCTGAACAACCCAGTCCTGGTAGCCACCGGGGTGCTGGGCGTCGGTGAGTTCCTGCGCCGAGAGATCGGGCAGGATGTGGAACTCGAGAAGACCCGAACCGCGAAGCAGACGCTTGAGGTCGGTCGCGCTTTCCAGGCCGCCGCCGGCTTTGGCGATCGCGTCGGCAGCGGAAACGTAGGCGTCTAGAGCGGCGATACGCTGCGCATAGGCAGCGTCGGCGGTCTTGATAGCGGCGAGTCGCTCTTTCCGCTGGGCGTCGGACTTGAGCGAGACCAGGCGGGACAGTTCCGCCAGCGAGCGGTTGGTCGCGGTCAGATCGTCCTGAAGGGAATTGAACTTTCTGTCTGCGGCCTCGCGGTCTTCGCGAGCCTTGCTCGCGGCGGCCAGCATCTCTGCCGTCGCCGGCTCGCCGGTCTTTTCCGTGTGCTCGCGCGACACCTGGCGGGCGGCGGCGATGGCGGCATCGGCCTGGCGGATGGCGTCGTAGGCGGCGGCCAGGTCGAGCAGGATCTGCCGACGGGCCGAGCTTCCCTTGCTCAGTTCGTCGAGCTTGGCGATCGAACGAGGGGCAGCAGATGGAGCCGTGGTGGGAGCAGTCGCCGGTGCGGTCGTCGCCGACGCAGCGGGCTCGCCGCCGCGTTCCACCCAGACCATCGCTTCGCTGATTCGGACGTTGGTCGCTTCCAGCTGTGCGCCGGCGTCTTCGAGCGCCTTGGTCCGGCGGGCGTTTTCGCTGCTGGCGCCGCTGAGCGGCATCTGGATTTCCAGCTTGTTGGGGTTCTGCGGACGCCAGATCAGGTTGAGCACGCCGTTGGGGTCGACACGCTTCTTGAGCGCCTTGGTGACGTCCTCGGCGAGCGTCGGCGACGGCGAGCCGCCTTCGGGGACCTTGATCTCGTACAGCAGGCTGGTGCCGCCGACGATATCGATGCCGGGCTTGAGGTTGAGCTTCTGCGACAACGGGACGTTGCCGTTGAACGCAACCCCTGACGGATTGGCCAGTGACGGCCAGAAGATCGCCACCAGCGCCGCCAGCAGGACGAAGAGGATCAGCGAAATGCGGCCGGAGTAATTCTGCGACATAACCACTCAACTTGAAGAACTAGGATGCGGAAATCAGGGTCGAAGGACGAACAGGTGGGACGAGGCGGGCGTGAAGGCCGTGCCCGGATTCCGTCTGCCACCTTCCTCGTTACGCCTCCGGGACTACAGCTTGGCCGCCGGTGCGGCCTCGGCCTTTTCCTCGCCGACGACGCGGAAGATGGCGTTACGGCTGAACCAGATCTTGGTGTTGGAGCTTTCGTCCACCTTCAGCAGGATCTTTTCCTTCTCGACTTCGACGACCTTGCCAAGGATGCCGCCAATGGTCTGCACCCGGTCGCCGCGCTTGATGGCATTGAGAAGATCCTTTTTCTTGGCGTCCTCCTTGCGCTTGGAGCGGAACATGAACACCCACAACAGCAGGATGATCACGAAGATCGGGAACATCGGCGTTTCGAGCAGGCCCACCAGGAAGGGCTTGGTGGACGGGCCGGTGGCCTGCGCGACAACGCCCCAAGGCGAATTGCCGAACAGGCTGGTAAAGGAGACGACAGCATCCGTAGCGATCAAACCGTTCACCGACAGACTCTCCGTTTCTTGCAGACCTCGCCGGGCGGGTCGGCGCGGACGCCGTGCCGCGCGTGCGACGGTCTGGGACAATCAAACTGTGTGGGGACAAAAACGATCGAGCCCGAGACGAAAGCGCCGTGGCACAGACATCGTGTCTGTGGTGGACACAGGACCAGGTGACCTGTGCAACGGCGCCCGATGTCATCGGGGGCTCGATCGTTTACACGTCCTCCGCCGGGGCTGCCGGTCCGAGCCGGCAGCGTGGGTCGTTTTCTACAAACCGGGTGAAGGTTCCGTCGGCAAGGGATTGCCTCAGGTCTGCCATCAGCCGTTGGTAGAACCGAATATTATGCAGACTTACCAGCATGGGGCCAAGCATCTCGCCCGCGAAAAAATAGTGGCGGATCGCGCCGCGGGTGAAGGTGCGGCAGGCGTAGCAGTCGCAGCCCTCCTCGATCGGGCCGGTATCCTTCGTGAAACGGCTGTTGCGGATGCGGATGGCGCCGGCGGCGGTGAAGGCGTAGGCGTTGCGGCCGTTGCGCGTGGGGATGGTGCAATCGAACATGTCGATCCCCGTCAGCACCGCCGTCACGATATCCCTCGGGAAACCGACGCCCATGAGGTAGCGGGGCTTGTTTTCCGGCAGCATCGGGGTGACGAACCCGAGGACCTTCTTCATCGCGTCGAACCCCTCGCCGACCGCCAGTCCGCCGACGGCGTATCCGGGGAAGTCCATTTCGATCAGCTTCTGAGCGCATTCCCCGCGAAGGTCTTCGTTGACGCCACCCTGGACGATGCCAAAGAGCCCCTGTTCGGTCGGCCGCTGGTGGGCGACCTTGCACTTTTCGGCCCAGCGGAGGGTGCGATCGACGGCGCGGCGCTGGACTTCCCACGGGGCGTCGCCGGGCGGGCATTCGTCGAACGCCATGATGATATCGGCGCCTAAGTCGTTTTGTACGTGGATGCTGCGCTTCGGCGTCAGCTCGACCATCGCGCCGTCGATGTGGCTTTTGAAGACCACCATCTCGTCGGTGACCTTGTTGATGTCGGCCAGCGAGAAGACCTGGAAACCGCCGGAGTCGGTCAGGATCGGCCCCGGCCAGGCCATGAACCTGTGTAGGTCGCCGAGGGCGGCGACGGTCTTCTCGCCCGGGCGAAGCATCAGGTGATAGGTGTTGGCCAGGATGCACTGGCTGCCGGTGGCGGCGACGTGGTCCGGTAACAGGCCTTTGATCGTTCCTTGCGTGCCGACGGGCATGAAGGCGGGGGTATCGAATGCCCCATTCGGGGTGGTCACGCGCCCCAACCGCGCCCCGGAAAGAGTGTCTTTACGGATGAGCTGATAGCGGACGGGAACATCGGAAACCGGCGTCATGCGTGACGCCTTGTATGTCCCGAACCCTTCCGACTCAAGCTCGCGCCTGTCGAAACGTCGTCCTGACACCGGCAGGCCGTCCGTTATCGGACGAGAAAGAACTGGTTTGGACCATGCGTATCAAGACCCTTATCGCCGCCGCCCTGGCCGCTTCGACCCTTATGTCCGCCGTCCCGCTGCAGGCCGGCTACAGCTACGGTACTCCGCGTTTCACAGATCGCGGCCCTTCGCCGCGGGAGGACTACCGTCAGGACTATGGTCGCGACAGCCGTTATGCACCGCGGATGTTCCGTCTTGGCGCGGTATCCACCTGCGGGGACGAATACCAGAACGACGTCTTCGAAGTTTGCGATCGGCAGCGTTACACCGCTGTCGTGTTCAAGGTGGAACGCGGAGCTGTGGCGATCGACCGGATCCGTGTCACGTTTGGTGACGACTCTTCGTTCCTGCCGGAGACAAAGGTCGTATTCAACGAAGGCGACCGAACCTGCCGCATCGACCTTCCCGGTTACGCCCGGGAGATCAAGCGGATTCGCATCCGCTACCAGTCGCTGACCCGTGGCGTTTCGATCATCGAGGCGTATGGCGTTCCGGCGAACTGATCGCCGGCCGTCGGATCTTCATACAGCACTTGTTGCCACGCCACCCGGAGAAGAAGATGCCCGTCTCCTCCGGGTGGCTTGGGCGTGACCATTTTTCCGGGCGGTATCGAACAAACGATGTTTGTGCAGCGGAGATGCAGGCTGAAAGCCCGCACCACAATGGCCGTCTGGAGAAATGGCCACACCCGGTGGCTTCCAGCGACGAAATTTTTCATTCCATGTTCGGTCGCCGTCGTTAAACTTCCGGACGGAAGACCCAACCAACTTGCGGAGTAAAACCGATGAATCGCGCTCTGGCTTTCATTCTCGCCCTCTCCACCCTCCCTGTTGCCGGCTGTTTCGATACCAAGTCCGGCGGCAGCTCGAGCGGCCGCTACGACGACCGCTACAACGGCAGCTATAACTCCGGCCAGCCGACACGCTACTACAGGGAAAGTGATCTGGTTCGCATCGGTACGTTCCAGGCGAACGACAAGAAAGAGAAGAACCAGCTCCTGGAAATCCGCGGGAAGCAGCGCTTTAAGGGCATTCTGTTTGAAGTCGATCGCGGCGAAGTGATCGTCGAGAAGATTCGCGTGACGTTTGAGGACGACTCGGCGTTCGAGCCGCAGACGTCGTCGCGGTTTCGCGACGGCGAACAGACCCGGCTGATCGACCTCCCGGGCAACGATCGCGACGTCAAACGCGTTCGCGTTCACTACCGGTCCGTCTCGGGCGGCAGTTCAGTGATTACCGTTTTCGGGTTGCCGGCGCACCACCGGTAATCATGGCTGCCAGCCCAGTCGGCGTCGCCAACTGGGCTGGCTCTCTTTTGCCGCGCGTTCCGGGCGTATGACGGCGGTAGATGGTGGGGGAGCGAAAGCCAGAGCGCAGAATCCCTATCAGCCGACGCTGGCCCGGGGCCGTAATGTCAGGCCGATGCAGAGATTGCAGAACTTGAAGGGGACCTTCAGCGGGAAAAAGCTGCGCTGTTGAGGCTCAAAGTAGGGCGCGAGTTCGGCTTGAATTTCGTCCGGAAGATTGATGTGTTCCCGTTCGATGAACCACTTATACTTCTGGCCGGGGTACCGTTTCTCGAAGATCCGCTGCGCTGAGATCTTGCGGCACACGGAGTATGCCAGGCTGCCTTCACAGGGGATGACGATCTGAAACACACCGGTCTGCTTGTTGCAAAGGCGGTACGCCTCGCGGATGGCGGCGGGCAGGTTCGGTAGATGCTCCAGAACGTGGACCGCGAGGATGCGGTCGAAGTAGCCGTCGTCAAAATCGAGGCGTTCCTGGCAGTCGCCGGTGATCGACTGGATGTCGGGGTATTTGCGGGCGATCTCGGCCGACATATTCTGCCGGAGTTCCAAGGCGTAGTAGTTTTTGCGCTGTTCCGGCGTGAGCTGCTCGTGCTCCAGGTGTTCGCCGAGGCCGGCGCCGATTTCGAGCGTACGCGTGAATTGCTTTGGTGCGTGCCAGACGGCGTAGCCGTGGTTGAACCGTTCGACGACGCCATACTTGCTGGGCAGCACCTCATGCCAGGCCTTCATGAAGTCATCGCTGATGACCTGCTGCTCAGGCGTTAGGGGCGGAAAGGTTTTGGGCCACTTGGATGCGACGGCAGCCGGGCGGGTGTTGGTATCGGCAATCTCTCGGTGGATCACGTTGCCATTCAGAAGCCTAGCCGGTGCAAGAGGCTTCACCGGCGATAAAGCGGGGGAGTCGTTTTCCGGAGAGATCGAGCCGGTGATTTCGTCGGAGGTTTGGAGGGTGGAGAGTGGTATAGGATTACTCACTGCTGAACTGGATTGCATCGGTCACGGGAGTTCTGTGATCGCCCCTGAACCGGACCATCTGGTGACACTCACTCTGGTGACACACCGTCCCAGCCGTTCAGTGAACGACCTTGGCACTGGAAGGCGATCCGGCGAGTGCTGGTTGAGCGGCGGGCGTCTGATCGACGGCGTCATCATACCGCATAAACCGGATGCGTAGGAGCTCTTTCGCGTTCTTGATCGTTCCGCCGATGGGGTTGTACCGGGTGTCGCCGTCGTCTGCCCAGCGGACGCCAACCTCGCGGATACGCATTCCCTGCTGACGGGCGAGTCGAAGGATTTCGACATCGAACATGTAGCCGTCAATTTTTTGCTTGCTGAACAGCGAGATCGCCGCCCGACGGCTGAAAAACTTGAAGCCGCACTGCGTGTCGTTAATGCCGTAAAGCCCTACCAGTCCACGCATAACGATCGCAAAGCCCTTGGATCCCATGCGGCGGTAGAGCGGCTGCTGCTTTTCGATCAGGGTGCCTTCGGCGCGTCGCGACCCGATGACAACGTCGTAACCCTGCTTCAGGAAGGGCATCATCCGTTCGAGCTGGTCGATGGGGGTTTTGTAATCCGCATCGACATTGCCCACGTACAGACCCCTGGCACGCAGCATCCCTTCGCGAACGCCACGACCCTTGCCACGGCGTTCCGGCGAACCGATGACGCTAAGCCGCGAATCGGTCAACGCCATTTCGGCGACGGCCTCGCGGGTGCCGTCGGTGCCGTCGGCGGAAACGATGATCTCGTAGTCGTAACCCTTGGCGTCCAGATAGGATTGCATGTCTCGAAGCGTCTGCCGAATCCGCTGTACCTCGTTGTAAGCGGGAACGACGATGCTGAGTAAGGGGTGGCCCAGCGGACCTGACATAAAGCTTGCTCCTTCGGCGGGTTGTAGCCTTGCAGCGCGGGTGCCTGCGGGTTCTTCGCGGGCAGTAAAAGGCGTCGCACCGAAACGTCCCAGCACGTCCTGGAGTCGCCCGATCCTATCTCCTTATCGGACCGATCTTCTCGCGTGCTGGATTCCTGAATGATTCCAATAGGTCGGAAGTACGACTTTAAGGTCGGGTGGTTGGCACGATTGTATGGGATTTGCTGGATCGTTCAAGAAGTACCGACCGTCTTCACAGGTTCAGACGCCACCACGGATCGTGGCATTACACCGAACGCCACCGTAGGCCGTATACCGCAGATGTCGCCCGGCGCACAACGGACAACCTGCACGAAATGGGTTCCCCCGGCGGCTCAGGTACTTCCCGGAAGTTGAGCCGGTGTCCTTCTGCAGGCGGGGAACCTTCGCAAAGCGAATCGGGTTGTTGTATCGTCCGGATTGCTTTAAGGAGTTTCCGGGAGAACGCATGATCATCACTCGAAGCCCGCTGCGAATCAGCCTCGGCGGGGGCGGCACCGATCTGCCCAGCTATTACCGCAAACACAGCGGTTTCCTTATCGCCGCCGCGATCGACAAGTACGTCTACATCACGCTGCACCAAACCTTCCAGAAGGGTTTGATCATCAAGTATTCCAAGCTGGAGCACGCCAACTCCGTCGAGGAGATCCAGCACCCGATCATTCGCGAGGCCTTGAAGCTGGTCGGTGTTGGCGGGGACGGCGAGCCGCACATCGAACTCACCAGCATGGCCGACATCCCGGCCGGCACGGGCCTTGGATCGAGCGGGTCCTTCACCACCGCGCTGCTGAAGGCGTTGCACTCGTACAAAAAGAATATTGTCCCGCCCCAGGCGCTGGCCGAGCAGGCTTGCCACATCGAGATCGAAAAGCTCGGCGAGCCCATCGGGAAACAGGACCAGTACATCGCCGCATACGGCGGACTGACGTGCTTTCAGTTTCTCCCCAACGGGCACGTCGAGGCGACCCCGCTCAAGGTGGACAACGAGACCCTCTACAACCTGGAAGACAACCTGCTCTTGTTCTTCACCGGTTACAGCCGCTCCGCGAGCCACATCCTGAAGGACCAGGACCAGAAGTCGCGCGTCAGCGACAAGGACATGATCGACAACCTGCACTTCGTCAAAGAGCTGGGCTACCAGAGCCAGGAGGCCCTGGAGATTGGCGACCTTCACAAGTTCGGCGACCTGATGAACGTCCACTGGGAGCACAAGAAGAAGCGGTCCGGCGGCATGAGCAACCCCGACATCGACCGCTGGTACACGCTGGCGATGGAGAACGGCGCGGTCGGCGGGAAGGTGATCGGTGCCGGCGGCGGCGGGTTCCTGATGTTCTACGCCGACGACAAGACCAAGCTCCGACACGCCCTGACGCAGGCAGGGCTTCGCGAGGTGCGGTTCCGGTTCGACTTCGAAGGAACGCGGACCGTGATTTCGTAGGGACGTTCTGCCAGGGAACTACGTGCCTGCGAGTAACTCCTTTGACGCTGCAGCCACTTCACCGGGTGTGATCGATGCTAGGCAATGGTGGTCCGGGGTCACGCAAACCTTGTTGGCGCAGAGCGGTTCGCATGCGTGTTTTGCGCGGACGATGCGAAGCTGCCGGGCAAAGGGCCGCATGACCGATTCATTTCCCGGACCGAAGAACACCACCACCGGGCAGCCGACCGCGGCAGCAATATGCGCGGGACCCGAATCGGTCCCGATAAACAGGGCGCAGCGGCTCATGATTGCCGCCGTGCGCGGCAGGTTTGCGACGGCGGCTGCGACCACCGCGGGTTCGTCCAGATGACGATTGAGTTCCCGTGCGAAATCGACATCCATGCCCGGCCCGCCGATCACTACGAAGCGGGCGTTGCAGTCCTTCGCGAGTGTTCGGCAAATTGAGATGAAGTTCGCAATGGGCCAGATGCGCGCCGGCTGGCCAGCCGACAGGTGCAGCGCAATCAGCGGCCGCCGCGGATTTTCTACGGTATTGGCATCGGATTGCGCGAGCCATTGTTCGGCCCATTGATGGAACGTTGGCGGCAACTCGAATTGCGGCTGTCTTGGGGCGTCGGGCACACCTAGACGTTCGGCTATGCGGCCGACTTCCTCGGCGGTGTGGACTATTTCGAATGGCAGTGTTTCGGTCGCGAGAAATTCCCAGCCGCTATAGGGAATGCCGATTCGCCGGGGGATCTTAGCCAGCCACGCGAGGGCGATGTTGCGAAAGTCGCCCCGCAGGTCGGCGGCCACGTCGTACCGGGCCGCGCGCAGCGTCGCGATCGTTCGGCGCCACATTGCGAAGGTGACGCCGTAAAGTGGAAGCAGGTGCAGGCGGTCGACCCGTCCGGTATCGACGAGCACTGATGCAAGCGGCTTAACGAGTGTGCTGCACAGGAGATCGATCCGCGCGCCCGGATACTGATCTCGCAATGCCGAGAAGATCGCGGTAGACATCATCAGGTCGCCGATCCCGTCCATGCGAATCAGGAGAATGCGGCGAGGCCGCCCGCCTCGAGGCTTGGGGGAAAGCATTGTCAGGAGGCCCCGAAATGGGCGGACCAGCGCGTCGAGCAGGATCACGATGCGGCGCTTGCGCGGGTCGTTGAGCTTGGGGCTCGCGGCGATTCGGCTGGCGGGTGGGACCATGGGAAGAAAGTTTCGGACGCGGCAGGCCGGGATGAGGCGTTTAACCACGAAGGGTCATGGGCGGCCGAGCTAAAGTTCCGCCGTCACGGAGGCTATCACACCTACCGGAACGCGCCGAGTCCGTCAGTCTTTAAAGAGTATCGTCCATGAGCATGTCTGCGACAACTTGGTGTAGCCCTAACTATTGCAGTGAGCCAAGGTCTGAACCGTCGCCGTACCACGAGGAACATCGTGTGAGCTTCCACAACTAGGATACTTGGTCGGATTGCCTCGCCGACGCCGCCTCCAAATCGTTCGGCAGGCACGCAGCTTTTTATTGTCATGTTTGCGTTAACTTTCGCTCGGCCGGTGAGCGGTCCGATCTGCAAGTTCGGCGACACCCGGTATATTGCTATCGATGCCAGCACGACGATCATCACCGTGCCAATGTTACTCTCGATCCGAAGTACACAGGACCGTGACACCGTCGCGCGACAACTCGAACTCATGACCGGAGGGCGAAAGATGATCGGTACCATCCCCGTCGCCCTTCTCGCAGGTGGACTGGCGACGCGACTGCGCCCCATCACGGAAAAAATTCCCAAGGCGCTGGTGGAGATCGCTGGCGCGCCGTTCATCGATCACCAGGTCGCGCTGCTGCATCGGAACGGCATCCGGAAAGTTGTGATGTGTCTGGGCTATCGAGGGGAGATGGTCGCCGAGCATTGCGGCGACGGCTCCCGCTACGGCATGAACCTGTCCTACGCGTTCGACGGCGAGAAGCTCATGGGGACCGGCGGGGCAATAGCCGGTGCCAAACGACTGCTCGGCAGCAAGCCCGACGACGTGCTGTGGGTGATGTACGGCGATTCGTACATGGACATCGACTACGTCGCCGTGCTCGATGCCTTCCTCGCCAATCCTTCACACCCGCTCGGGCTCATGACGGTCCTGAAAAACGGGAATCGCTGGGACAAGAGCAATGTCGTGTTCAAGGACGGCCGTCTGATCAGGTACGACAAGAAAAATCGCACGCCCGAGATGGACTACATCGACTACGGCGTGGCGCTCCTTCGGATGCAGGCCGTCGAGCGCATCGCGACCGACCGACCGTTCGATCTCGCCGAACTTTACACCGCGTTGGTGACCGAGGGTGCGATGATCGGCTTCGAAGTCTTCGAGCGGTTCTACGAAATCGGCACGCCGGAATCGCTCGAAGAAGCCCGTCAGTACTTGCAAAGCAGGGCCGGGAAATCAAAATGACCTTCGAACCCGGACTCGCCAGGCCGGGCGATGACGAACCCATGGCAAAGGCCCTGTCCCTTCTTTGAGCCGATCTCCGTTATGTCATTCAGCCAAACATTTCTCGCCGAAGCCGTCCAGGTGATCGAAAAGCTCGACTCCGGCGCGATCGAGCGCATGGTGGAACAACTCGTCAAAGTCCGGGAGGCCGGCGGCCGGTTGTTCTTTCTCGGGGTCGGCGGGTCGGCGGCGAATGCGTCGCACGCCGTCAACGATTTCCGCAAGATCGCCGGTTTCGAGGCTTACGCCCCGACCGACAACGTTTCCGAGCTGACCGCCCGCGTGAACGACGAAAGCTGGGCCGATGTTTTCGTGAATTGGCTCAAGGGGAGCCGGCTTCGCAAAGGCGACGGGATCGTCGTGTTCTCCGTCGGCGGTGGTAACGTCGAAAAGAACATCAGCCCGAACCTCGTGAAGGCGGTCCAGTATGCCAAGCAGGTCGGCGCGGCCGTCACGGGTGTTGTCGGTCGCGACGGCGGATACACCGCGATCGCCGCCGATGCCTGCGTGATCATTCCGACTGTCAACCCCGACCACATCACGCCGCACTCCGAAGCATTCCAGGCGGTCGTCTGGCACCTGATCGTCTCTCACCCGGCGATCAAGGCTGCGCAGACCAAGTGGGAGTCCGCGGTCAAATGAAGGCCATGCATTGCAGGATGTATTAGGGTTTGCCGTCGGCATCGTTTGGGTCGCGACCTTCTGGTAGCGTGGTATCGTCGCTCGTGCGGCAGTTCGGGCATGGACGGACATAGAGGGATTCATTGATGGTCGTGGAGCCTCCCCGCGCAAGGGCCGATAACCCCTCGCCTGTGGCCAACGTAGTTCCGCATCGTTGGCTTTGATCCAAAGTGCCCACGCTGTTGCGACGACGCTGAGACTGGTGGATTCCCCCTGACGAGGCGACGACCATGGCGATCGTAGTGACTTGCACCTGCGGCAAGCGACTGCAGGCGAAAGACGAAGCAGCCGGGCGACGGGTCAAATGTCCCGCGTGCCAGCAGATCCTGTTAATACCGTCGCCTGCCGGGCCGACGGCGACGGTGCAACCAGCCGCCCATGCGTCTGCACCGGTTGAACCCCCACTGGCAGCTAGTGCCCCCGTCGCCGCAAGCGCCCCGTCATCCATCGGCGCCCCTGTTTCACACGTCGTACCAACGCGGACCGAAGTCAATCGGTCTGTCGCGGCTCCGGAGCTTCAGGACGAACCGTTCGACCAGGCTCCGCCCGGATCGCGCGAATCCGCGATCGACTCGGACCACTCGAGCCGCGCGTCGCACGCGGATCACACGCCTGTCGCGCAGCAAACTGAAACATCCGTCGAGCCCGCGGCCGTGCCGAAAAAGACGACGAACCGGTCGAAGGCCCTGATGGCGGGTGTTCGGCGATCCGTGGCCCTTGGTCGGCGATTGCCGCTGCTCCCCGCCGCGACGGCGGTGTCTGCCCTGGTGCTGGTTCTGGGGGTGATCGGTATCGTCAAGCCTACATTGGTGCGAGCGCCCCGGTCGGTGACTTCGGCCGTGCGGACTCAGGACGTTGCCGGCGTTAGCGTACCGACACAGTCGGTGACCACCACCCGCTTTGCAAGAATCGGAATGCAATGGGTTCTGCAGCGTGAACGGCAGGAACTGGTCGTGCGCGGAAACGGCTTGCCTGAAAGCAACGTCGTGGCGCCACTGGCGTTCGCCGAGCCGGGCACGTTTGTCACCGATGCCGACGCCAGGCGGTTCAGGGTTCCAGGGCTCTACTACGCGTACCAGGGGCGGTCGGATGGGGCGTCCGTGGTGCTCGAATCCCGCACGGAGTTGAACCTTTCCGTCTGGTGGATCGTTGGAGTATTTGGAGTCCTTCCTGCCATCTGGCTGGCACGAACGGGCATCCGAATCCGCAACGCCAGGTCCATTGGCAAGCCATGAATCCACGCCGACCAGCCGTCTTTCTCGATCGCGACGGGGTGATTAATCGAACCGTCGTCAGCAACGGCGTTCCTCATCCGCCACAGAGCGTTGCCGAATGCGAGATTCTGCCGGGCGTCGCCGAGGCGTGCGGCAAGCTTAAGGCGGCGGGGTTTCCACTGATCGTCGTGACGAATCAGCCCGATGTGGCCCGCGGCGCGCAAACGCGTGACGAGGTCGAACGCATCAACCAGCACCTGCGGCTGTTGCTCCCGATCGACGCCGTCTACGTCTGCTATCACGACACGGCCGACGACTGCGACTGCCGTAAACCACGCCCTGGCATGCTGATCCGCGCCGCCGAGGACCTCCACCTGGACTTAGGTTCCAGCTACATGGTCGGCGACCGCTCCGGCGATATCCTCGCAGGCGCCGCCGCGGGCTGCACGACCCTTCTCATAGACCTTCCGTACAGCAAGGGAGACCGCTGCGAACCGGACTTTCGTGTCGCCAGCCTCCTTGAGGCCGCGGGGAAGATACTTATAAGTGCATCCAGGTAAGCGGGCCGGCGCGTGGATTTCAGGATTATGGGTCCATTGTGCCGATCCAGATACAAGCGCCCGGGCTTTTGTAGTCCCGCTCGCTCGGGCGACGTTAATCCTGACGATCGCCTTGAACAGCGTGACCCGACCCTTGCGTCCTTCCCGGAGTAACCATGGATGGAGTCCGAATGACCGCCGATGCGACCTACATCCCCACCATTTCCGCACTCAAGGTGAAGATCTTTGCCGACGGTGCTGACAAGGCGGGCATGCTGGAGATGGCTTCCAAGCGGCACATCGCCGGGCTGACCACCAACCCCACCCTGATGCGCAAAGCCGGCATCAGCGATTACCGCGCATTCGCGAAGGACATCCTGTCGGCGATCAAGGACAAGCCGCTGAGCTTCGAAGTGTTCTGCGACGATTTCGTCGAGATGGAGCGGCAGGCGAACGAAATCGCGTCGTGGGGCGCGAATGTACATGTGAAGATTCCCGTCACCAACACTGCCGCCGAGCCGGCCTACGCGTTGATCCGTCGGCTCGCCAAGGCGGGTGTGAAGCAGAATGTCACCGCGTTGATGACCCTGGAGCAGGTCCAGGCGGTGCATGAGGCGCTGGGCAACGGCCCGGCATCGTACATCTCGGTCTTCGCCGGCCGCATCGCCGACACCGGCCGCGACCC
Source organism: Humisphaera borealis (assembly GCF_015169395.1). Lineage (GTDB taxonomy): Bacteria > Planctomycetota > Phycisphaerae > Tepidisphaerales > Tepidisphaeraceae > Humisphaera > Humisphaera borealis. Next base: position 2,779,392 of record NZ_CP063458.1, on the reverse strand, counting down.
GCTGCCCATGATGACCGAAGCCGTCCGCCTCATGAAGCCGACACCCAACCAGGAACTCATCTGGGCCAGCCCACGGGAGTTGCTCAACATTTTTCAGGCCGACCAGATCGGCTGCCACATCATCACCGTGACCAACGATGTGCTCAAAAAGCTGGAACTGGTCGGCAAGGATCTCGGCCAGTACTCGCTGGAGACGGTGTCGATGTTCTACAACGACGCCAAGGCGGCCGGATACCGGCTGTAAAGAAGTATCAGGGTGGTTGAGTGGAGGGGTGTCGTGGTCGCCAACCGGTGACCAGCATCGGATCCCAATCGACGACCTCATCACCCAGCAACACCGCTACCCCACCACCTCCCCTATGGCTGCACCATGTCCATCGGGCACTCCTTCTCGACGTTCGCCAGTTCCACCTGGTCGCCCTCGGAAATGATATTGCCCTGTTCGTCCTGGCGTTCGGGCGGGAGCGATTCGTCGGGGAAGAATTCCTGTTGGGTGCAGTCCCCCGTCTCGCTGTCGAAGTGCTGCATCACGTAGCCACGCTGAATCTTGTAGTAAATCATCGCGTCCTCCTTCTTTGCCGATAGCGTAACGGAATAGTGCGATCCGGGCGAACCGATTTTGTTCGCCACGACAGGCACTGGAGCCCGACGGTCGGTCCCTTTCATATTTGCTACACTCCAGACGCCTTGGACGACCGGCGACGTTCGGTCGACATAACACCAGGCCACTACTTTTCGGAACCGGCAACATGATTCTTGCAGGCGACATCGGCGGAACGAACACCCGGCTGGCGTGGTGTGATTCTCCCCGGCAACTGTTCGAGCTTCGCGAATTCCGCAGCGCCGAATACCCCGACCTGGGATCCATCGTTCGCAAGTACCTTCAGGAGGCCCGGCCGACAAGCCCCATCGATCGCGCCTGTTTCGGCGTTGCCGGTCCGGTGCACGGCGAAATGGGCAATCGATACTCGCCGATCACCAATCTGAAATGGACGGTCGAACAGGCGACCCTCGCCGGTGTGCTGAACGTTCCGGCCCAGCGCGTGGAGGTCATCAACGACCTGGCCGCCAACGCCGCCGGCATTGACGTCCTGGCGCCCGACAAACTGCTGACGCTGCAGGCCGGCAAGGCGCAGCCCGGCGGGCGTGGAATCATCTCGGCCGGGACCGGCCTGGGTGTCGGCGGGGCGGTTTGGGACGGCAAGCGGCACATCCCCTGCCCGTCCGAAGGTGGCCACTACTCTTTCGGGCCGCGCAACCCGCAGGAATGCGACCTATTGGCGTTCCTGGCCGAAAGAGAAACGCAGACCTTCGCCGGTTACGTCAGTTGGGAGCGCGTGCTGTCGGGTCCCGGGTTGTACAACCTGTTCCTGTTTCACGTCGCGCGGAACCTGGGAACTCAGTCGATCCGGATTCCCGACAGCCTGCCCGCCGGCGACGCCGCGACACTGGTCTCCAAGGCCGCGATGACAGGACAGTGCGAGCGGTCTTCGATGGCGCTGGACCTGTTCGTCTCGCTCTACGGAGCGGCCGCGGGAAACGTCGCGATCCAGTACACGGCGATCAACGGTCTGTACATCGGCGGAGGCATCGCGCCCAAGATCCTCAGCCGCCTGCAGGGGCCTGCGTTTCTCAATGCGTTCCTGGACAAGGGGCCGATGCGGCATCGACTGTTGAACACCGTTCCGGTGACGGTGATTCTTGACGAGCATTGCGCCTTACGGGGTGCGGCGGCCGAAGCGGCGCGATTGTGATAGCGCCATTGAAGCGAGCTGTCGAGGGGTCGCCAAGTGAATGAAAGCTGTGTTCAGGTGCCGCTGTACGTGCTTGGAGCAAAGCGCCCTGAACACGGCGCCCCTCCGAGTAGTCCCCCGGCACCTTCCGTCAGGGATATGCCGCTTCCAGCACCGAGTCGATCGTCAGCGGGGGCGATTTGCCCTTGGGTTCTTCCGGGGCAATCGGCAGCGGCATTGGCTGTTCGTGCAGGTACTCCAGGTCCTCCCCCGCGTACATCGCGATGCGGGTGGGTGCATCGGGCGTCAGTTCCTCCGGCTGCATCGGCCGTAGCGCCTCTTTGGGCAGGCGCGTGCCGTCCTCGGCGAACGCCAGCACCATCATCGGCTTGAAAGGGTCCTTGCGGTTGTAGCGGACGACCACCGCCGCGCTGTCGTCGGCAAGCTTGATCTTGGCGCCGATTGGGAAGGGTTGGATCAGGCTCGAGAACACCTTCATCAGCACCGGGTCGTAAAACTTCTGGAACGGCCCGACTGACATCTCCCAGATCGCCCGCGCCGGGCTTTTGCGCCCCCTGTACGCCCTAGTGGCCGTGGCTGCGGCGAATGCGTCGCAGATGCGCGCGATCCGCGTGAAGACGTGCAGCGTCGGCCCGGCCATCGCGTTGGGGTAGCCGCTGCCGTCGTAGTTCTCGTGATGCGTGCGAACGATCATCTTCACGCCGGTCGGCAGATACTCCGGAAGGAGATCGGCACCGACCAGTGGGTGATTGCGGATGAGCTTGCGGTCTTCCTCCGTCAGCTTGTACCCGTCGGCGAAGATGTGGCTCAATGGCATCATGCCAATGTCCAGGAACATCGCACCCAGGCCCAGCGGCAGCAGGTCCATCGCGATACTTCCCGAAAGGCGGCTGGCGGATGTCTGTCGCTGTCGCTCGCGGGCCACGTAGTCGCGGACCGCCGACCCGAGGACCATCGCGAGGTAGAAGGTTGTCCCGGCGTGCTCGGCGAGCGGGCTGCCGGAATCCATGTTCCGGTCGAGCAGCGCCGACGAGACCGGGTTTTGCGCAAGGAACTCCATCACGTCGGAGACGACCGAGCGTGCCTTGTTGTAGTCGATGCCCCCGTGTGAGCTTTGCGTCGCCAGCCGCTGATGAACATCGGCAACCGCCGTCGTGATACGCGACCGGGCGGTGGTGGCGACTTCCCGATCCCTGGAGTCGTCTTCGAACTCGACAAGGCTGTCGAGGATCGGGTCGCCGATCTTGAGAATGGCATCAGGGTACTTGCGGCGGAGGATGTCGACGTCCTCGTCGACCAGGACTTTGCCGCCGGGCAACATGACGCGCCCGCGCAGCATGAACGCCTCGGCAAGGCGCATGCCGGCGGCGACGTCAAGGCAGGGTACGATCAGTGGCATGGCGCGGCGGGTCGGCGTGAGTACGGGTCCGAGTTGACTCGCGGCATGGGTTGAACGCCGATCCTGACCTCAACATCGGACCGGCCGGCGCCGCACTTAGGCAAAGGGCCGCCGTGAGGGGTTGCAGCGCGAATACGGCGGGCATTCTGGGACGCAGCGCCCGACGACGGCCGGCCAAACCTCAGAATCAAGGGCATCTGCCCCTTCGCCGGAGGTCCCAAGTCATCTACAATAGCCGACCCGGGCGGCGGCTTTCGCGGCCCGCCTCGGTCGACGACTGATTCCAGGATTCCACGGATCTCCCGATGCTTGATGCCCTGACAGACAAGTTTAATAACGTTTTCCGCACCCTGTCCGGCCGGGGCCGGATCAGCGAGGAGAACATCCGCGAGGCGATGCGCGAGGTTCGCACCGCGCTGCTGGAAGCCGACGTCAGCTTCAAAATCGTCAAGGACTTCACCGAAGCGGTGGTGCAGAAGGCGATCGGGCGGGAAGTCATCAAGTTGCTGCGGCCCGGCGAGCTGATGGTGCAGATTGTCTACGAAGAGCTCGTCAACCTGATGGGCCCGGTGGACACGCGGATCTACTACGTCCAGCCGCCGCCGACGGTCATCATGATGGCCGGCCTGCAGGGTGCCGGTAAGACGACGACCTGCGGCAAGCTCGCGAAGTACTTGGTCGCCAAGGGGCATCACCCGCTGCTGTGCGCCGCCGACTTGCAGCGACCGGCCGCCGTCGAGCAGTTGCGGACACTGGGCGCGCAGCTCGGCATCCCGGTCTACACCGACGACAGCAAGGTTGCCCCCCACGGCGAAGTCGCCAAGGGCGCGGCGGTATCGGTCTGCCGGGCGGCGATCGCCCAGGCGAAGCAGACCGGCCGCGACGTGGTCATCCTCGACACCGCCGGCCGCTTGCACATCGACGATGCCCTGATGGGCGAGCTGCGCGAGGTGAATACCCAGCTCAAGCCGCACCAGGTGTTCCTGGTGCTGGATGCGATGAGCGGTCAGGACGCAGTCAACTCCGCCAAGGCGTTCAACGAGCAGCTCGAAGTCGACGGGCTGATCCTGACGAAGTTCGATTCCGATACCCGCGGCGGCGCGCTGCTGAGCGCCAAGATGATTACCGGCAAGCCGGTGAAGTTCATCGGTACCGGCGAAAAGCTGGACGCGCTGGAAGAGTTCCGACCGGAGGGCATGGCCCAGCGCATTCTGGGCATGGGCGACATTCTGCAGCTCGTTACCGAGGCGCAGCAGAAGTTCAGCCAGGAAGAGGCGCAGAAGCTCCAGGAGAAGATGGAGCAGGGGAACTTCACCCTCGACGATTTCATGGCGCAGATGGGGCAGGTTCAGAAGCTCGGCAGCATGGACCGGATCATGAAGATGATTCCCGGCATGAGCCAGTTGACCAAGCAGATGAACATGGGCGACGGGGATGTCGAGCGGCAGATGGGCCGCATGAAGGCGATCTACAATTCGATGAACAAAAGGGAGCGAAAGAACCCCGACCTTCTCGACGGCACCCGCCGCCGCCGAATTGCCCGCGGCGCCGGCGTGGAGCTGAACGAAGTCGGCCAGTTCATGAAGCAGTTCGAGCAGACCCGCGACATGATGAAAGCCGTCGGCGGAATGGGAATGGCCGGCAAGATGAACCTGATGAAGGGGCTGATGAGCGGGAAGCTCAATACGCTCGGCATGCCCGGCGGAGCGCAGCTCAAGGCGAAGAAGTCGGGGTTCATGGAGAAGAAGGATCGGAATAAGAAGAAGAAACGGTGACAACAGGACTGTAAGCCCGCTTAGCGGTTGCACCGTAGGTGCACTCTTGTCTTCGCATCCCAATCAAAAGTAAGAGTGCACCTGCGGTGCGACCTCTAATCAGGTCGCGTTCTCCACCTTCTTCCCCTTGATCCGCAGCTCCACATACGACCCCGACATCAACCGGTCTTCTTTCCCCTCTCCGGCTTCGATGATGATCGCCGACTTGGTGAGCAGCTTCTTTTCCGCCACGTTGATCGCATAGCACCGTGTCTGACACAGGCCGCAGCCGACACACAGATCGGCCCGCACGACCGGGGCGAGCATGCCGGTGCCGTCGACGGGGTTGCCTTCCTCGTCGGCCTTGGTGCCGTGGCGGATGAACTCGATCGCGTGATAGCCGGCCGAGTTGCATTCATCAACGCAGAGCTGGCACTCTTCCTTGCCGGCGAAGGGAAGACACGTCTTTTCGTTGACGATCGCCAGGCCCATGCGGGCGGACTTCTTCTCTGCGAGCGACAGGGCGCGGATGGCACCGGTCGGGCAGACCTGGCCGCAGCCGTTGCAACTGGGTTCGCAGCCGGCCCAATCGGCTTTGACAGCGGGAGTCCATAAACCTTCGAGGCCCTGTTGAAAGCCAAGCGGTTGCAGGACGTCGTTCGGGCAGGCGCGGAAGCACTCGCCACAACGGATGCACAGTTGCAGAAAGTCCTCTTCCGGAACGCTTCCGGGCGGGCGGACGGGCAGCGGCACGGTGCCGTCGGCGAGCTTTGCGCCGGTCTTGCGAATGCCGACGGCCGAGCCAATACCCACCGCCGCCGCCGCCGCGACACCGACCCCTGCCGACAGAAAGCCGCGCCGGCCAATCGGTGTCTCGTGTGTCGGCGGGTCGTTGATGACTTTCAACTCGATCCGGTTCCAGCGCGATACGAATTTGATCGCGTGCGTCGGGCAAACGCCGCCGCAGCTTTGGCAGAGCGTGCAATCGGTGCCGCGGGTGGTGAAGTCGGGCTTGATCGCGTCGAACGGGCAGATCTCGACACACTTGTTGCACTTGATGCAACTACTCTCCACCTTACGTTCGGTCGCACGCAGCAAGTTGCCGACGGAGAAGACCGCGCCGCTCGGGCAGACGTACTTGCACCAGAACCGCGGCTTCCAGAACCCCATCGCCAAAACGCCGAAGAAGAGCACGATCGACAGGATCTGCCCGCCGTTCATCGGCGGCACATTGTGCCAGCCGCGGGCCGAGGCGTCGTGGAACGGTTTAAAGATGAACAGGAATCCGCGCGTGATGACCGGAATCGCGGCGACGAACCCGCTCAGCAGCACGCCGAACATCGCCGCGATCATCACGGTCAGCAGCGTGTAATACTTGATGTGCACCCACCACCCGTCGTCGGCGACGCGGAAGCGGGTGACGCGTTTGCCGATCAGCCAGTCGAAGAGATCGATGAGCGTCCCCAACGGGCAGATGTAGCCACAGAACCCGCGCGGGATGAAAACACTGATCGCCAGGATGATGCCGGCAAAGGTGAGCGACCAAACCCAAGATTTTGCCGCGACGGCTGTCGAGAGGCTGACCAGGGGATCGATGATCAGAATGCCCTCGGCGGCGATCTTTTCCTTCTTCGCCAGGTCGTCGGCGTAATGGCTGGGCCAGTCGCCGGGGGCTTTTTCGGAAAGCGTCCACTTGGCGGTGCTGAACGACATCCGACCGAGCGCGTCTTCGGTCGGCTTTGAGGTCGGCGTCAGGGTGAGCAGATTTGGCGTCGCCGCAGCCGCGACGGTGAATTGGCCGAAATGCTGTGGACCGGTGGACGACGCCGCGGCGTCGGCGGGGGGAGGCTCGGCGGCGTAGACCGTTGCCCCAGCCGGTGGGCGGTCGGTCGCGCCGGCGGGAGCTTCAACTTCGACCACGCCGGTCTCGGCGTTTACGTTCGCCGCCACCCAGCCCGGCCAGACTTTCGCGGGCTTGGCGGTGTACGGAAACGCGACGTAGAAGAAAAGTATGGCAAACAGGACGAAGCAGAGCGTCTGAGAGAGCCGCCGAAAGGGGGAGGCGGCGAGGCTCGGCCCGATGCGCCTGAGCAGCCTTCGAACCGGCCCGGGTTTCACGGTGTTCTCCTGCGATCGCAGCGACGCAGGCAGGATGCCGCGCAGCAGCCGCATCGGCAGGTTGTAAACCGGCGGCGAATAGGTCGCCGTCGTGCGCCGGTGGAAGGGTAGGAACCAGTCGAGTCGCAAATTGGATCCCTTTTGGCGGAGCAGGCGAGGGCTTAGCCACGAATCTCACGAATGAAAACACAAATGGGGATCAGATCGACCGAGTCATGCGCCAAATGAAGCTCTTCATTCGTGTCCTCATTTGTGGGATTTGTGGCAAAGCTCTCTCAGTCACTTCTGCCCCGATTGCAGCGCCTTGGCCGTTGCGGTGATGATCGCTTCGGACGTAATCGTCGCCCGGCTCGTGGCATCGATTCCTTTCACCGACTGCTTGGCGATGATCCGAGCCGGCGTATCGGTGATCGAGGCGTAGTACTGTTTCTCCCGGTGCTTGGTCACCTTCAGGGCTTCGATCTTTCCGCCGGCTACTTTCACTTCGATCTCGACCGGCGCCTCGTAGCCAAGGCTGCTTGATGTGTACGTCCCGTCGGCGACCTTGGCAATGTCGAGGGTATCGAAGAGCTGGATCGCCTCGATGGCGCCCTTGGCGCGGTCCTTGCTCCGCTTGTTGCGCTTGTCGTCCGGTACCGCGAGCACTTTGTTGTAGTACGCCAGCGCTTCTTTGTAGCGGCCAGCCAGACGCAGGGCGTCGGCGGAGTAGAGGTAGCCCAGGTCGGCTGAGCCGCTCTTGGCAAAGAGTTCACCCGTTTGGATCGCCTTGGCGGTTTCGCCCATGTCGGCCCAGAGCTTGATCGCCGTCGGCGGAATGGATCGCAGGCCGGTCAGCAACTCGACCGCCATGGCTTTGTTTCCCAGCTTCCAATAGCACTCGGCCAGGCCGACGGGATCCTGCCGTGTGCCGGCTTTTCGGAACCAGTAGGCGGCGTGCGGGTAGTCTTGGAAGAGGTGGTGGTACATCCCCGCGAGCGCGGCCGATGCCCGCATCTGCATCTCGCGGTCGGCCTTGTTTTGATCCATGACGTGATGCATCAGCCTTACACCCTCCCGCCATTTACTCGGGTTGGTGTTGATCACGTCCCAGATGTATTGCCCCATGTTCTTCTGGTTGTTCCAGGGGCCTTCCGCTTTCTCCGGCCAGGAGAGGTCGAGCGACTTGGGCAGGTTGAGCTGGACGGCATCGAGCCAGTCGGGAGGCGTCGCCGCCGAAGCGATGAGGGCTTCAATCTCCGGACGCGATCGCTGAACGCCGGTGTTGCCCGCTGGCGCACCAGGCTTGGCGACGCCCCCGGGGCCGAGAACTTCGCGCTTGCCGTCAACGGTGATCGCCTTGACGAGATTGACCGGGATCTTGCGCTGTGTCGGCTTACCACTTACCAGAATCTCGATGGTCACAAACTTATCGTCGCGCGCGACGATCTTGCCGGTCATGGTGGTGCCGTTGGTGCCTTCGAGGGAATCGGCACGAACGTCGAACGACAGCAGGGCAGCCATTAACAGGCAAACGTAGAGGGGCCGTATACGTCGGTATTGGTTCATGTTTCGCACCCGGGCGGCTGGAGAATGGTGAACTACCGGTGGCGTTGACGAGGGCACAGAAAGGGGCGTCTTATCCGGCATCGCGCACTGTCGGGAAGCCGGCCGTCTGAGAGACCCTGCCTTCTCGCGTGACAAACAATGCATCCACCCCTTCCGACGATTCGATCAGTTTCAGCCCTCGTTTGGGTCCGAGGACGAAGAGCGCTGTTGAAAGGGCATCGGCTTCCATGGCTGTCGGGGCCACGACCGAAACACTGGAGAACGCGGTGGGGGAATGCCCCGTCGCCGGGTCGAAGATATGGTTGTCGCCTCGACCTGCTTTGGCCGTGTCGGTAAACGTGGTGGCGTAATCGCCACTGGTGGCGAGCGATCGACCGTCCAGCTTCGCGACGGCGACATAAGCGTCGGCCTGGCGAGGGTGCTGGATGCCTGCCTGCCACGGTGTTCCCAGAGCTTTATGCCCAAGCGGGGCCAGTTCGCCGATGTCGATCAGTGCATGCTGCACGCCGACACTCTGAAGCACCAGCTTCACCCGGTCGGTGGCGTAACCCTGTGCGATGCCGTTGAAGGTGATGGACATGTCCGGCCTGGCGAACCGGACCTCGGTGCCGGCGACCAGAACGTGCTGCCAGCCGATCCGCTCTCGGACAGCCGCGAGCTCGGCTTCTGTAGGCGATCGAAGCTCCCTGGCGGCACGGGAATGAACTTCCCAGAGCGGTTGTACGGTGACATCGAATGCGCCGGCAGTCCGCCGCGACATCTCCAGTGAAGCCGCCAACACCGCTCTCATCCGTTCGTCGGCCGACGCCAACGACTGAGCCGAGTTCAGCATGCCGAGCTGGCTGTCGTTGCGGTAGACACTCAGGGATTGCTCGACGCGTTCGAGCTCGTCGAATGCTGCTGCCGCCGCGCGATTGGCGACGGATTCGTCGGTGTGGGCGATGGTGATCGAAACATTGGTGCCCAGGGCTCTGGAGGTTCGGTGGAATGCAGCCAGTTCCCCGTTCGGCGAAGGGTTTGCCTGTGCTGCAGGCTCCAGACCGCCCGTCGGCAGGAACCGGGACCGGGCGTGCCATAGGCCGACGCCTGCAAACCCGCCGATGGCGGTCGTCAGAAGGGTTCTACGTGATAGCAGCGACATGCAGAGTCCTCCACGAGCCATGTTGTCAGCGACCGATTGATCTACCCTAACCGTCGATCGCGGTTGCCGCGCGACGTCACCAATCCGTTGTACGCGATGTCTTGCTCATATCGGCTTTGCTGAGAATGATTCGCAAGGCCAAAACGCAGCGGGTTTTGGCGGCCCGCTCGGTATCATGTCGCCCCATGCGACTCTCCTGGTATCGCTTGGTTCTCACTGTCTCGGCGAGCCTCATTCTATCCTCAGGCGTTCGGGCGGCCGACGTCCCGGCGACGACGCCGGCATCCCGGGCCGTTGCTCTCAAGCCCGGCGACCATAAGCGATTGTTGAAACACGACGGTTGGGATCGTTCGTACCTGGTTCATGTTCCCCCGGGCCACGATCCGGCACGCCCCACGCCTGTAGTGCTGGCGTTTCACGGGGCGATGATGAACGCGGCCGGGATGAACCTCTTCTCGGGCCTCAACAAGAAGTCTGATGAAGCCAAGTTTGTAGTCGTGTATCCCAATGGCACCGGAATCGGCGAGGCCATTCTTTTTTTCAACGCTAGTGCCAAACCGTCAGGAATCCCCGGCAAGGGGCCGCCTGATGATGTCGGGTTTACCGCGGCCATTCTGGACGACCTTGCCACGGTGGTCCGGGTCGACGAGAAGCGCGTCTTCGCGACGGGCATGTCCAATGGCGGGATGATGTCGCACCGCCTCGCGGCAGAGCTGTCGGACCGAATCGCGGCCATCGCGCCGGTCGCGGGCACGTTGGCGGTCAGCGAGGTCAAACCGGGTCGCCCGGTGCCGGTGATGCACTTTCACGGCAAGGCTGATGCGATCGTGCCGTACGGCGGCCCGAGGGGTCGCGTGCCGCCGACGATGCAGTTCAAAGGTGTCGACGAGACGATTGCGACCTGGATTAGGGTTAACGGGTGTCCAGCGGAGCCGAAGGTAACACAGGTCGCCGACAACGCCGGCGACGGCATGCCGGGAACCATCAAGACCTTCGGCCCGGGAAAGGCTGGCTCCGAAGTCGTCCTGGTGGTGGTGGATAACGCCGGTCATACCTGGCCCGGTCGCGAGCCGATCGTGGGCTTCATCGGCAAGTCAGGGAAGAACGTGATCGCGAACGATCTCATGTGGGAGTTCTTCCAGCGGCACCCGATGAGGTGAATCGATTGCCCGCAATTCCGCGTGAGCTGGCATTCCGGCACACGGAATATCGGTCGTGCGGCGGCGGGCACCGGGGGCCGCCTAATTGGCCGGGAACGGGGATGAAACAGGGTGAAATTGCGGCCGATGAAGGAGGTCACAGGGCCTACGGTGCTGTCATGCCTACAGGTTTCAGCCGAGTGACCGGAGACGCGGAGTTCAGTTGATGCAATTGCCGAACTCCAGGATGTCGCAACGAAGGATCGCTCGGCCGCGGGTGGTGTATTTCGTTGCTTCCCACGTGAACCCCGAACAGATCGTGCGGCTCGTGCGCGCCTGCCGCAGCGGATCACCCGAGTCGCGGGTGCTGCTGCACCACGACTATGCGGTTTCGAATCTGGACCCGGCCCTGCTGAAGGACATCGGCAATGTGGACCTGCTTCCGGCAGAGTCGGCCGTGGGGTGGGGCGGTTTCGCCAACTGTGCCCTGGCGATCCGATGTCTCAAATGGCTCGTGGAGAATCGCGACTTTGACTGGGTCGTGCACCTGAGCGGCCAGTGCTACCCCGTTCGCCCGCTCGGTGAGATCGAACGCGAGCTGGCCACCTGCGGGCATGACGGCTGGGTGCGCTGCGACCGGGTGGAGGACCTGCCGTGGGAGGTCGGCCCGATGCGGTACCTCTATCAGTACTACGAGCTTCCGAAGTTCACGGGGTGGTCCCGGTTGCGATCACTGATCGACGCGCATGCCCGGCGACGGCTCGACGCCGGAAAGATGCCGTGGGCGTGGGTGTCGCGCGAGAAGGCGTTTCGAGTGGGGATACGATCGCATCGCGGGCCACTTGGTAAAGGGCTTGGTGTGTACAAAGGATCGACCTGGTGGACGATCAACCGCCGATCGGTCGAATACCTGCTTTCGACACTCGAAGCCCGCCCTGACGTGGCACGCTATTACAGGCGTACACAGTTCGCATCGAACGAGTCGATGTTTCAAACATTGCTCTGCAACGTCCCGCACCTGAACTTCGTGCGTGACAACGAAAAGCGATTCATCCGCTGGAGCCACGCCGAGACCGGCCATCCGGACATATTGGGCGTAGAACACTTCGAAAAGATGGTCGCATCCGATGCGTTCTTCGCCCGTAAGATCGATGCACGAAGCGACGGGCAGATCCTGGATTTGCTGGACCGACACATCGGCCTTGCACCGGCCGCGGCAAGAGCCGCTTGAATGGCCCTGGGGCCTGCGGTGTGGGCGGTGCGGCCATCTTGCGCCGGCCGCCAACGCTGGACAATTCATCTCGCCAAAACAAAGAGGGCCTCTTGCGAATGCCGCAAGAGGCCCGGTTGCTTACCTTGATTTCACTGCCGATCAGTGGTGATGCCCACCACCGCCGCCGGCGGGTTCCTTCTCTTCCTTGATCTCGCTGACGATCGCGTCGGTCGTCAGGAGCAGGCCGCTGATGCTGGCGGCGTTCTGGAGGGCGGATCGTTCGACCTTGGTCGGCACGATGACGCCCATCTTCAGCATGTCGCCGTACTCGTGCGTGAGTGCGTTGTAGCCGAAGTTGGTTTCCTTGTTTTCCTTGATCTTCTGCGCGACGACCGAGCCGTCCACGCCGGCGTTCTCGGCGATCTGCTTGATCGGGGCTTCGACCGCCCGACGGATGATCTCGACGCCGATCGCCTGGTCTTCGTTGGCAGCCTTCTTCTTGGCGCCATCGAGCACCTTGGCAGCGGCGCGGATGACGGCAACGCCGCCACCCGGCAGGATGCCTTCTTCGACCGCGGCGCGGCAGGCGTGAAGGGCGTCTTCCACGCGGGCCTTCTTTTCCTTCATCGCGACTTCGGTCGCAGCGCCGACCTGGATCTGCGCCACGCCGCCGGACAGCTTCGCGAGGCGTTCCTGGAGCTTCTCGCGGTCGTAGTCGCTGGTGGTGCGCTCGATCTCGTTCTTGAGCTGCTCCATGCGGCCCTTGATCTGCTTGTTGTCACCCGCGCCTTCGATGATCGTGGTGTTGTCCTTGTCGATCTTGATCTTCTTGGCCCGGCCGAGGTTCGACAGTTCGACGTTCTCGAGCTTGATGCCCAGTTCTTCAAAGATCGCCGTGCCACCCGTGGTGATCGCGATGTCTTCCAGCATCGCCTTGCGGCGATCGCCGAAGCCGGGGGCCTTGACGGCGGCGGCCTTGATCGTGCCGCGGAGCTTGTTGACGACCAGCGTCGCGAGGGCTTCGCCTTCGACTTCTTCGGCGATGATGACCAGCGACTTGCCGGCCTCGGCGACCTTGCTCAGCACCGGGACCAGGTCACGGGCGCTGCTGATCTTCTTCTCGTGGATCAGGATGTAGGCGTCTTCGAAGACGGCTTCCATCGTGGTGGTGTCGGTCACGAAGTGCGGGCTGAGGTAGCCCTTGTCGAACTGCATGCCGTCGACGGTCTTGACTTCGGTCTCGAGGCTCTTGCCTTCTTCAACCGTGATCACGCCGTCCTTGCCAACCTTATCCATCGCCTCGGCGATCATCTTGCCGATGACTTCGTCCTGGTTGGCCGAGCTGGTGCCGACCTGGGCGACTTCCTTCGACGAAGTGACCTTCTTGCTCATCGACTTGAGCTCTTCGACGATCGCGTCGACGGCGAGCTGAATGCCGCGCTGGATCTGCGTGGCGTTAGCGCCGGCGGTCACGTTCTTGAGGCCTTCGGTGAAGATCGCTTCGGCGTACACCGTGGCGGTGGTGGTGCCGTCGCCGGCGACGGTGGAGGTCTTGCTGGCGACCTCCTTCACCATCTGGGCGCCCATGTTTTCGTAGGAGTCTTCGAGTTCGATTTCCTTCGCGACCGTCACGCCGTCCTTGGTGACGGTGGGGGAGCCGAAGGACTTCTCGAGCACGACGTTGCGGCCGGAGGGGCCGAGGGTGACCTTGACGGCGCGGGCCAGCTGGGTGACGCCGCGGCGGATGGCCTCACGGGCCTCCTGATCAAATGCGATTCGCTTGGCAGCCATGGAAGTATCTCCGAGTGTTGATGGGGTTAAGAAAAGAGAGGCACGAAGGCATTGAGGTTCGCAGGCACGAAAGGGATCGGCGGGCACGGCAGCGCTTGGTGCGGCCGTGCCTCAATCTTCGTGCCTTCCTCAACTACTCGACGATCGCCAGGACATCGTCCTCGCTCATGATCATCAGCTCTTCGCCGTCGAGCTTGATTTCGGTGCCGGCGTAGCTGGCGAAGATGACCTCGTCGCCCTTCTTCACGCTCAGCGCGACGCGCTCGCCCTTGTCGGTGCGACGGCCTTCGCCGACGCTCAGAACCTTGCCGCGCTTGGGCTTTTCCTTGGCGGCGTCCGGGAGGACGATACCGCTCTTGGTCTTGGTTTCCGCTTCAACGCGCTTGATGAGGATCTTGTCGCCGAGGGGACGCAGCTTCGCCATGATTCGTTACTCCTTCGAAGAAAAACAGTCAGTTTGCAGCACTCAATGAGTAAAGCCCAATACGTAAGAACTCCTTACGCGCGACGGCTTCACACTCTTAAAACTCAGCACTCAGCACTTCGTACTCAGCACTCTTGAATGATCTTTATTGCCTCGGCCAGCGGCTCTCGTAGTGCCGTTTGATCACGCGGGCCAAGGCATCCAGCAGGAGGGCGTAGTCGACCGGCTTGCTCAGCACCGAGAACACATGGTTCATCAGCGCCTCGCGAAGCAGGTGGCTCGTCAGATCGTTGGCGACAAGGATCGCCGGCGGCAACACGCGGCCCGGGTTGCTCTTATGGAGTTCCCGAATCCGCTTCACCACCTGCAATCCGCCGAGCTGAGGCATCTGGGTGTCGAGCACGGCCACATGGACCGCGTTCGCCTCGATCATCTCAACCGCTTCCCGACCGGTACGGGCCGTCAGGGTGTAAACCCCCTGCGGCTCGAGCAGGCCACGAACGGTCCGATGCCACTCCTCCTGTTCATCAGGAAGAAGGACCGTCAGGCGCGAAGTTGAGATGACATCCATCATCGGCGTCTACCCCGAAGCGTTACCCGGGGAACCTCACCTGGGATATCGTCAACGCTCCTCGCGGTCCTTCCCTGTGCCCTGCCCTTAAACAACTGGCGTGCCGAAGCAGAACGCGTGGGCGGCGAAGGCGGCGTAGTTCCTAAGTCCTTGCCTTAAAATGATTAATCAGAACGGTCGCCTGCCCGCCCGCGAGCCGTCTGCGGGCGATGATGCCTTGCGGTCTGCCAATCCGCACGGGCACCGAAAGAACAACTGCCATTCCGGCAGCGGGGCGAACCGGCCTTCCGCTGGCGGTTGGCAGGTCCGGGACAGCCTGCCCCGGCAGTCAGGGCTGGTCCCGGCACCAGATCAGCCCGGCGGACGGTCGCGACCGTTCTTCCGTGAACAGTGTCCGTCCTTCGGAAGTCCCGGCAGCAACCCGCAGCACGCTTGCCGCCCGACAAGATGGTCATGCCCCGGCGGATTGGGAATGGCAGATTTCGTTGACACTGCCACGCCTCACCCGTAGTTTACGCGGCGTCGCTCCCTGCGATCCTGTCCGCGGCTGGCTTGACCTTATGCCGCGAGGGATTGCCGGTGGTTGCTGGCGGGCCGTTTGTCCCGCAGCGGCACAACCGGGCGTTCAGGTTTCGCGGATCCGGGCACCGACCACCCATCCGATCCGCCAAACCCGCACTCCCTGCCGCCTTGATCGCCGTTTTGTCACGAGCTTTTCGCCTCGCGGCGGACGTTTGGCTGTGAAGTTTGCCGGCCCGTTCGCTGTCGCTTCGGTTGCAAATGCTCGTTGCTATCGGCCGCACCGCCGACCTGTCACATGCCCTGGTGAGTTCACTTGAGTCCAGAGATCAAAGAAAAAGCCGAGAAGGTCTTGGGGCACACGTTCAATGACCCCGACCTTCTCGAAGAGTCACTGACCCACGCGTCGATCGCCGACAACCGCCTCGACAGCAACGAGCGGATGGAGTTCCTCGGCGACGCCGTCCTCGATCTGATCATCTGCGAGGCGCTGTACCTCAAGTTCCCGCAGTACAACGAGGGCGACCTCACCAAGATCAAGTCGGCCGTCGTCAGCCGGCGGACCTGCGCCGAGGTCGCGATCGAGACCGGCTTGGCCGACCTGCTCATCATCGGTAAGGGCATCAGCAGTCGCTCGCAGATGCCCAGCAGTCTTGCGGCGGCGGTGTACGAGTCGATCGTGGCGGCGGTTTACCTCGACGGCGGCTTCGACGTCGTCAAAAAGTACGTCCTGCGGACGATGACGCCCAAGCTCGAGCAGATTGTCGCCAACAGCCATCTCAACAACTACAAGGCGGTCCTGCAGCAGCACGCTCAGAAGATCCTCGGTGCCACGCCGGTCTACGAACTGCTCGACGAGAAGGGCCCGGATCACAGCAAGTGTTTCGAGGTCGCGGTCTTCATCGGTCATCGCCGGTTCGAGAGCGCCTGGGGCCCCAACAAGAAGATGGCCGAGCAGAAAGCGGCACTCGTAGCGCTGGAAGAGCTCGGCGTCATGGACGCCAAGGAAGTCGACAAGGCAATGGACGAAGTCGCCGAGACGGCCGGAGAGCTGTAGGGTCCGCCCTGGCGGACGCGATGCACGTCAATCTTTCGCGATGCACGCCAATCTCGCTTCCGGCGTCCGCCAAAGCGGTCCCTACGGACGCAACACTCTTCAATCGGGTTACTTCTTCTCCTGCAGGTCGAGGCTCTTCTCGGTTCGAATCCGGACCTCCTCCGGCCGCAGGAGCCGACGCTGCTGGAACGGCGCGCTCTTCACGATCGCCAGCACGAGCGACGAGAACTTGTAGCCCTTGGCTCGCACCTCGGCGTCGATCGCCTTGACCGCGCACTGGTCGTTGTGCTCCAAGCCACGCCCCAGGGAGTAGGTCAACATCTTGCGGATCATCGTGCTGGTGAAATCCGACTGACGGGCCAGCAGCATGCGGCGAAGCCCGTCGGGGCCGGCCAGTACCGTGCCTTCAGGCATTTTGCCGGACGAATCGATCGGGAAGATTCCGTCCTTGTCACGCCAGCGGCCGATGGCATCGAAGTTCTCCAGCGTGAAGCCGATACCATCCATCCGGATGTGGCAGACCGCGCAGTTGGGGTCTTTGCGGTGCTCCTCAAGGCGGATTTTCAGGGTCGCCGACGACACATCCTTGGGCTTGTCCGACAGCGGCGGCACGTCGGCCGGTGCGGGCGGGGGAGGCGTGCCAAGGACGTTCTCCAAGATGTACTTGCCGCGCTTCACCGGGCTGGTGCGGGTCGGCATCGCGGTGACGGTCAGAATGCTGGCCTGCGTCAGGAACCCCGCCCGTTTGCTACCGGCCAAGCTGACGCGCCGGAATTGATCCCCGGCGATTCCGCTCATTCCGTAGTGTTTTGCGAGCCGTTCATTCACGTAGGTGTACTCGCCGGTCAGCAGTTCGAGGATGCTGCGGTCCTCCTTCATGATGGTTTCGAAGAACAGCTCGGTTTCGCGCTTCATCGCCGCGCGCAGATCGGAATCGAAGGTCGGGTAAAACGCCGGGTCCGGCGAGTAGTCCTCCAGGTTTCGAAGTTCCAGCCACTGGCCGGCGAAGTTCTCCACCATCGACATCGCCCGCGCGTCGGTCAGCAGCCGGCGGACCTGCGCCTCAAGCTGCGCGGGGTCGCGAAGTTTTCCGCTGCCGGCGGCGGCCATCAGCTCATCGTCCGGCGCGCTGCTCCACAGGAAGTAGCTCAAACGCGTCGCCAGCTCGTAGTCGCTGATCGCGTACGGCTTGGGATTGTTCGGATCGCCGGCCAGCGCCTGTGCCGGATCGACTTCCACCCGGAACAGGAAGTGCGGCGAGACGAGCACTGCCGTCAGGCACAGACGGATGCTGTTCTCGAAGGTCTCCTTGTCGGCCCGGGCCGACTTGTAGAGCTTCAGAAGCGACTCGACTTCGTCGTTTGCCGCCGGCCGGCGGTAGGCCCGGCCGAGGAAACGCTGCAGCACCATCTTGGCCGCCGCTTCTTCCGTCACGCCGCCCTGGCCGGGCTTGGCGACAAAGATCCTGCGATATCCTGACGACGGCGGCGGAGCCGCGACCCCGATGGGGCCTTCGACTTCAATGTTCTCAATCACCGCCGACCGCACCGCCTTGCGGTTCTTTTCCTTGATGTCGATCGACTTCGGGTTGATCAGTGTAAAGGTGATCTTCTGATCGCCACGCGGTGCCGTGATCTTGAGCTTGGTCGTCACGGTCTTGTCGCGCGAGCCGGGGAGTTCGACAACCCCCATATCCTGCCCCGCGATCTTCACCTGCACCTTGGGGTTTTCGCCGTCGATCTTGCGGTGCCATCCCGTCAGGCGGACCTCGTAGCTGCCGGCGACGATGAAGTTGTGCGTGATCGAAGTATCGCCCCTGCCGAAAAGCGAGCCGGCGTTGCTGTCGCCGGTCGGCTTGAAACTGGTCTCGCCGTACCGGGCGACCCGCGATCGATACGGGTTGTCGGTCGGAATGACCGACTCCATGATCGCCTCAGCCGCCGCGAGATACTTCTCGGCGAGCAGAGGCGACATCGTCAGCACGTCGGCAATGTTGTCGAAACCGTAGCCCGTATCGTCGGCGGGAAAGTCGGCGGCAGGTTTGAAGTCGACGCCGAGCAGGTCGCGGACCGTGTTGTTGTATTCATTGCGGTTCAGCCGATGGATGGCCACGCGACCGGGGTCCGGCGGGCCGGAGCAGTCGCAGAAGGTCGTGGCGTCGCTGATCCACTGAATGACACGGTCAAACTCCGCCTGCGACGGCTGGGGTTTCTCCTCCGGCGGCATCAGCTTCTGCCGAAGCACGTCGCCGACGTGATTCCACTTTTCCTTGGCGGCCTGAATCGTGAGCAGGGTTTTGTAGGGATCGAGGGAGAAATCCCCCTTCGCCTTGCCGTTGGCGTGGCAGTCCGTGCAGTGCTTGGCGAGAAACGGCTGGATGTCGGTCTTAAAGCGCGCTTGCAGGCTGGCGGTGGACAGCGGTGCCGTGGGTGCCGCCTTCGGCGCGGCCTGGGCCAAGGCGGTGTCCGTCGTCCGACCGCCTTTAAACCATTGCGGCACAAATGCCGCGACAACGACGGCGGCCGCGACCGCAGACACCGTCAGACGGCGGGGGTTCGCGAAGAACAGTCCTCGGGCGGAAATCAGTTGGAAACGTTGCATGCCACCTTTTGTCCGGTCAGTGAAAGTTCGTGCACCGCATCATAGCGGGCCACCCGCTGCACTACATACGACAAAGACCGGTGCTCGGGTTCAAAAACGGCCATCGCATTGCGCGGCGATCACAATCCGGTGCCGGTGCTGGCGACTAAACCCGCGGAAAGCCACCAAGATCCCACGTCAGATGCCACTGTTCGAAGCAAAGCCACCGCTCCCGACATCCCTGAACCGCTTCAGGACGTCAAATCCAACGAACAACGAGTTTCCAATGGCTTTGATTTGGGAAATTCGATGTTTCAGCGTCATGCGCGTCCGGCTCCGCGTTGGCGTGTACGAAGGACCACGCGCGGCAAGTCGCAGTGAGCCAGGCCGCGTCGTGCGCGTGTTCACCGGGAAGGCCCAGGCCCTCGGCTTGGCGACTCACACACGCCGTCGGTCGTTCTACTTTGCTATCACGTTCCGCGCGATGACCCCTGCGGCCCAATAGTTCGTATTTTATTAGGTTCGCATCGAAGTGCAAGCTTTTCTTCTGGCCCCTTCGGCGATTGGCAATTGGTGTGTCGCTTGATCGTTGCAACGGTTTTGTGAGTCCGTTTCGCAGGCTCGACGGGCCGGGATTCCATAGCCCAGCCCGAAGGGCTGGGTTGCGGTTGCTTCCCCTCGGAAGCCCTGAAAGGGCGTGGTAACGGCAATGGCATCTCGCGGTCGATTATTCCGGCCCTTCAGGCCTTGCGTCACTGTCTCGCCAGCACCCAGCCCTTCGGGCTGGGCTATGGGATCACGGCCCGTCGGGCCTCAAATCCATAACCACGGCGAAGATTCACCGCCGCGGCTAGCGGTCGGTTCTTCGCGGAAGCAAATCTGCACCGGGCTCAATAGCGGGTCGAACAGTCGAAGATGAACCACGAATCACTCCGTATTCAGGAAGATGGAATGTTGCGGGGCCTTCAATGCTGATGCTCTGCACCGTTGCGGAGTGCAATCAGACATCCATTGAACGAAGGAGCGACCCATGTGCCCCGACCCGCATAAGACCCCTATCTCTGGCAACATTTCTGACTCAAATCCGCTGCTCAAACGCCGACTCGCCGCTGTTGTGCTTGCTGCTTTGCTGGGGAGCGGCATCGCCCCCTTTGCAGCGAGCCCGGCCTTCGCGCAGGATTCTGAACGTATCGCCGACGAAAAGGTTCCCGCCCCGGTTCGTGCAACTGCGCGAGCCAACGCCCTCGATTCTCGCGACGTCGATTATCGCAAGTTCGACGAAACCGGGCGCTACCAGGTGAACTTCACCACGCCAGCGAATCTTCGCCTGCAACTGATCATCAATAAGGAAGGCGAGCTTGTCGCCGGTCCACGGCTGGCCCCAACGCAGGTCGCGGGTGGGCCCGCGGCCGGTGACCGTGAGCGTTTGCTCGGCGACTGGATTGCCCGAGTTCGCAACGCGCAGGCGACAGCCGCCGCGGCCGCTGCCACACCGCCGCCCGCCGTGCCGCCGAACGTGCCGACGCCGACCCCGCCGGTGGCCGTCCCCGGACAGGTTCCGGCTCCGCCCACGACGCCCGGCGCGGTTGCCGCGCCCGCCGCCAGGCCGCTGAGCACAGAGATCCGCGCCGCCGATTTGCCGGCCCCGGCACTGAAGTCGCTGGATCGTTTCACCAACGGCGGCAAGCACGTCAACTACTACCGTGTCACCGTTGAAGACCGCGCCCGCTATCAGGCAATGTTCACCGCCGCCGACGGCTCGCGACAGGAAGTAACGGTCGCCGACAACGGCTCGCTGATGTCGGGACCGCTGGTGATGACGGCTCAGATCGACGACCGGTCGCTGCAGATGGACGGGCCCGACAACCTGAAAGTCGCGACCTCCGCCCGCGTCGAGCCTTCCGAGATCCCCGCCCGCGCGATGGATGCGATCAGCAAATATGTAAAGACCGGGTCCGACGTCCGCTACCGCAAGGACACCTTCGCCGACGGGAGCGTGGGCTACACGGCGCACTGGATTCAGACGGACAACAGCCGGCGCTACTTCCTGACGGTCGCCGAGAATGGCGATCTGCGGCAGGCGGCCAAGCTGTCGATGTATCAACCCGCGGCCGCGCCGGGCGCTCAGGAGAATGGCGTCGCGGTCAGCTGGACCGATCTTCCGGACCGCGTCCGCAAGACGCTCGAACCGCTGACCCGCGCCGACGCAAAGGCGCGATACTTCAAGCAGTCGCGCGACAACAAGATCTCGTACGGATCGATCTACCATAGCAACGGTCACGAGATGTGGGTGCGGGTCGACGAAGCCGGCGAAACGATCGTTAATCCCGTCTCGGCTCAGACCGGCAAGCCGATCGACACCAGCGAGCCCGCCAAGGCTGCAGCCCGCGTTTCGCCGGCGATGTTGCAGGATCGGCTGAACTTCTCCGAACTGCCGGCACCGGTGAAGGAAAAGGTGCTGAAGGAAACGACCGGTTCGAAGGACGTGATCAACATGAAGCACGATCGCGCCGGGCGGGCCGTTTACCACACCGTCTGGACCGACGCCGCCGGCCGCCAGCAGGAACTTTACCTGGACGCCAGAGGCGAAGCAGTGCCGGCGCCCAAGTCGAACTGACGTAACAATGGCTGGCCGATCGGCCGGTCGCACGACACTGTTGTAACTCGCCGGGATGACGCTCCGAGGGGAGGGTCGTCCCGGCGTTTTGTTGCGCCGGCCGTGTTCGAAGGCAGCCACGAATCTCACGAATGTGAACACGAACAGGGAGGCTTCTAACTGGCCGATCGCGATTCGCGCCCTGGGACCGCCGAGCGCCTGATCGGCTCTTCGACATGCCGAGCAGGCGCTCGGCGGTCCCAGGTTGCGAAGGGGCGCGAACCGAGGACGGTTCCAAAGTCGTGCGTCATTCGTCCGTATTCGACTTCAATGCCGCCTTTTCGTGTTCATTCGTGAGATTCGTGGCTCGCCTCGGCCGCAACACCTCTGATATACCGCGGTAACCAATACGGCTTCATGTCTTCGAGGTGGAACGCCATGTCACGGTCGCCTTTGCATCTGACGCTCTGCCTGCTGGTCGCGGCCCTCGCGCTCGATGTGCGCGCCGAAGCGCCGCTGCACGAGCGGATCGATGCCGCGGTCGAAAGTCATGCCGCGGCGAACAAGATCGCGGTCGCTCCGCCGGCCGACGACGCCGAGTTTCTCCGCCGACTTTACCTCGACCTGACCGGGACGCTTCCGACCGTCGACGAGGCTCGCGCGTTCCTCGCCGACAAGGACCCGGCCAAACGGCAGAAACTGATCGACAAGCTGCTTGCCGACGACCGCTTCCCTCGGCGAATGGCCGAGGCGATGACGGTCATGTTCATGGAGCGGCGGCTGGCGCCGGACAAGCCTGAGATCGAGCAGTTCGAGAGCTACTTGCGCGGCGCGCTTGCCGCGAACAAGCCGGCGGACCAGATCGTCGCCGAGATGCTGTCCCCAACGCCCGATGACGAGGCGACCCGCGGGGCGACGATCTTCCTGGCCAAGCGGCTCGAGAACTACGGGCAGAACCCGGTCGACTATCCCATGCTGACGCGCGACGTCGGCCGAATGTTCCTGGGCGTCGATCTGCAATGTGCCCAGTGCCACAATCACCTCACGGTTCGCGAATACAAGCAGTCAGACTTCCAGGGGCTCTTTGCCTTTGTCGGCCATAGCTACCTGCGCAAAGACGTCAGTTATCCGGCGGTCGGCGAGAAACTGGTCGATAAGAAGATCGAGTTCGCATCGGTCTTCGCCGGCGAGAAGCGAGAGATCGGCCCGCGGTTGCCGGCGATGGAAGAGGTGTCGATTCCTGTCTTCGACAAGGGCCAGGAATGGCAGACGCCGCCTGACAAGGCGAAGAAATCGCTCGGCGTGCCGAAGTTCAGCCCGCTGAAAGTGCTGTCGCAGCAGCTCCCGACGGCTCAGAACCCACTGTTCAAGCGGAACATGGCCAACCGCCTCTGGTACCTGATGGTGGGCCGCGGCGTCGTGCACCCGCTGGACCTGCACCACAAGGACAACCCGCCGAGCGTGGCGGCGCTGCTGGATGTGCTGGCGGAAGACTTCGCGTCATCGGGGTTTGATATAAAGCGGTATGTGCGAGAGATCGCGCTCAGCAGGACCTATCAGCGGTCAAGCCGGCTGCCGGAAGCGGCGTCGGGTCAGATGCCGCAGCCGGGCAGCTTTGCGGTCGCGCCGCTCAAGCGCCTGTCGCCGGAACAATTGCTGCATGCCTCGCTGATGGCAACGGGTGATTGGGAGAAGGTGTCGTCGCGCAGGGCCGAGCCTGCGGCCACCAAGCCCGTTGCGGCCGCCGACGCAGATGTTGAAGAGACCGAATCGCCGGCAAAGAAGGGGCAGGGCAAGCCGCTGACGCTGAAAGAACTCCGCAAGAAGTTCGTCACGGCGTTTGCAGCGCCGGCGGGTGAACCGGAAATCGAGTTCAGCCCGACGGTCGCCGCGGCGCTGTTCGTGCTGAACGACGACAGCACACTGGAATGGCTGACACGCCGGGACGGCAATCTGATCGACCGACTGGCGAAGATTGATGATTCGGCAAAGGTCGCCGAGGAGTTGTACCTGAGCGTGCTGACGCGAATGCCGACGGACGAGGAACGCGCCGATGTCGCGGGCCATCTGACCGCAAAACAGGAGCCCGGCGGCTCGGCCGCGGGAAATCGTGACCGCGCGATCGGCGAACTGGTCTGGTCGCTGCTCGCGTCTACGGAGTTTGCGGTGAATCATTGATTAGCGGTTGATTAGCGGTCGCACCGAAGGTGCACTCTTTGCCGGTATGAAATGAAGAGCGGAAGTGCACCTTCGGTGCGACCGCTCATCGGGGCAGTGAAGATTCGTGGAGGCCGACCGTGTCCAATCGCCATCCCTACGCCTGCCAGAGCGCCGAGCACCTGACATCGCGCCGGTCGTTGCTCAAAGGCGGCATCGCCGGCGCGTTCGCCGCCGCCGCCAGCGGCGGGGCGTTCGGGCCATTGGGTCTGGGTTCGCTCGCGCAGCCGGCTTTTGCCGCCGAGCTGTCGAAGAAGAAGCGACAGGTCCTGTTCATCTGGCTCGACGGCGGCATCAGCCAGCTCGAATCGTGGGATCCGAAACCCGGCACGCAGTTCGGCGGGCCGTTCCGGTCGATCCCGACGACGATTCCCGGCGTGCGCTTCAGCGAGCTGTTGCCGCACAGCGCCAAGCAGGCCCATCGACTGTCGATCGTCCGCGGCATGCACACGAAGGACGACGCGCATTCGTCAGGTGTGCTGCGTATCGAGCGCGGCGATCCGAAGAACCGTGGCGTGCAGTACCCGTACCTCGGTGCCGCCGTCACTCACTTTCTCGGCTCGGCCAATCCGAAGCTGCCGCCTTACGTCTGGATCAAACCTTACAGCGGGGGATTCAAGCACCAGGACGGCGGATTCCTGGGGGCCAGATACGGCTGCCTGGCGCTGGGCGACGGCAAGCCGCCGGAGAATCTTCTCCGCAATCCCGCCATCCCGGCGGACGTCGATGCGGCGCGGAATCAACTCCGCCGCAAGGCCAACGAACGCTTCGCCCGCGGCCGCAGCACCGCCGAGAACGACGCCAATACCTATGCCTACGACATGGCGGCACAGCTCATGTCGCGGCAGGAATTGTTCGACGACTCGCAGTATTCCAAGCGGGATATCGAACGCTACGGCCGGCATGATCTCGGCCGGCATATCCTGCAAGCGAAGCACCTGATCCAGGCCGGCGTGACGTTCGTGAAGGTGACCAGTTATCACTGGGACACGCACGGCGACAACTTCAATCTGAGCCAATGCCTGGTGCCGCAGTTCGATCAACCCTTCGCCGCACTGATTGAAGACCTGCACGCCAGCGGGATGGCGGAGAACGTGCTGGTGATCGCAATGAGCGAGTTCGGCCGAACGCCGAGGATCAACGGTCACGTCGGCCGCGACCACTGGCCGGAGGCGTGGAGCGTGGCAATGTCCGGCTGCGGTTTGCAGCAGGGCGCGGTGATCGGCAAGACCAACGACAAGGGCACCTGGGTGACGGAAGACGAGGTGGATGTCGGCCACCTGTTCCACACCTGGTTCCGGGCGATCGGCGTCGATACGACAAAGATCGAGTACGACAACCACGGGCAGCCGCTGCCGGTGGCGAATGAAGAGACGAAGGCGATTGAGAAGATACTGACGTGAAGTTGATGGAAGGAAAGACGAAGTTTGCGTTCTTCACGCAGGCGCGGAATTCGGATTCCTTTTAGCGCCATCCCCGAAGGGGTGGGCTCGTCGCGCGATAAGCGCATGGAGCAGACCGGTGAACCTTGAAGTGCCCTCGGGACCCTTGCTTGATCGAAATCGACCGTAGTTCCGCAGTTCACCGCGCGAAAGCCCACCCCTGCGGGGATGGCGCTAAAAAGAATCCGAGCTTCGGAGTGCTTTGATCGGAATGCAACATGCCTGAGACGACCGAACAACCCGACGTCGTACCCGTCCCGCGCATCTTGCCGATGCCGCCGGTGCCGAAGAAGGGTGCCAAGCCCGATCCCAGCGCCGCGTTTGTCGGGCCGGACGGTTTTGCCCTCGTGCGGCCGCGCACGCTCGAACACGACCGCGAGTTCGTCTTCGCCCGGTTCTCGCCTTGCGGCAAGTTCATTTTCGCCGGCGGTTACGACGGACGGGTCTATCGCTGGTCGATCCAAGACGATGCCGACACGATCGCGACGTTCGAAGGCCATGGCGGGTGGATGCAGGGATTGGCGTTTCACCGCGACCGTAAGCGGATGTTCACCGGCGATTCGTGGGGCCAGTTGCTCGCATGGGACTACGCCGCCGCGAACCCAAAGCCGCTCTGGAAGCGCGAGGACTGCCACAGCCAGTGGATGCGCTCGATGACGCTCAGTCCCGACGGCCACGCGCTTGCGACCTGCGGCGCGGATCGAGTCGTCCGTCTCTGGTCGTCCGCCGACGGCAAGCCGATCGCCGACCTGGCAACGGTTCCGGACGACCTGATGTCGGCGCATTTTCATCCGGACGGCTCGCTGCTGATCGGTGACCTGAAGGGGGTCATCCACCAGTTCGACATCGCAAAAAAGAAGGCCGTTCGCACGCTCGATGCCTCGGTGCTTTACAGCCGTCCGATGTCGCAGGGGGTGAAGGAGATTAATGACGTCGGCGGTGTCCGCTGCATGACCAACGACCCGAAGGGTCAGTGGCTGATCGCCGGCGGAACGCAGCCGGCAACCAGTGGTTTTCTCACCGGCAAACCGACGGCGGTCTGCTTCGACTTTGCCACCGGCAAGGCAATCCATACCTGGCAATGGGAGAAGGTCGATCCGTCCGAAGGACTGATCCTGGGTCTCGACTGGCATCCCGGCGGTTACGTGCTTGCGGCGGCGAGCGGCCAGCCTGCCAAGGGCGCCGTGGCCGGCTGGAAGCCGGGGCAGGAGGCTTCGGTCTACCTCAACAAGCTGCTCACGCACTGCCGCACGGTTGCCGTCCACCCCGACGGCAAACGCGTCGCCGTCACGCAGGTCCTTCTGAAGCCGGGCGGCGGTTCCGGCAACGGGCGACGGCTGTCGAAAGACGGCGAGTACGGCGGGCTGGTCGGCCGGGTCATGCTGTTTGATACCGCCGCCGTCGGTGCCTGAAGAAGCGGACCGATTTGCCGCGTCGCGGGCTTCCCATGCGGGAGGCCCTTCTTTGTAATGGGGGCGATCGGGCGTCTGTCGCCTGCAAATCCCTCGCCTGTGTCGGAATCGGAGGAACAACCCACCCGTGATGACGCTCGAAAACCCATCGCCGCGCCCCTCCCTCCATCGCCTGGCCTGGATCGTCGTTCTCCTGCTCATGCCGGTGGCGACGCTCAACTACCTCGACCGGCAGATGCTGGCGTCGATGAAGTACTCGGTGATGACCGACATCACCTCGATCGGCAACGAGACCAACTGGGGCTTCATGCTCGGGCAGTTCAAGTGGGTCTATGCCTTTCTCAGTCCCGTCGGAGGGTTCGTCGCCGATCGGTTCGGCCGACGACTGACCATCTGCGGCAGCCTGTTCGTCTGGTCGGCCGTTACCTGGTGGACGGGGCATGTCGAGACCTACACGCAGCTCCTTTGGGCCCGATCGATGATGGGCATCAGCGAGGCGTTTTACATCCCCGCGGCGCTGGCGCTGATCACCGACTACCACACCGGCCCGACCCGCTCGCGGGCCGTCGGGATGCACCAGATGGCGATCTACATCGGCGTCATCATCGGCGGGTTCGGCGGGTATGTCGCCGACGCGCCCAACCTCGGCTGGCGACTGGCGTTCGACGTGTGCGGTGTGTTCGGCATGCTCTATGCCATCCCGCTGGCGATCGCTTTGCGTGATCCGGTGGGCCGCAATCGGAGCGAGAAGGCGGAGGCCGCGACCGATTCTCCGGCACTGCCTCCCGGATCGGCGGGAGTCAGTCCTTCAGGGGCGCCGGTGCTGGCATACGAAACCCCTTCGCCGCGGAAGCCCGAGACCGTCCTTTCCGGATTGCTGCTCAATCCATCGTTCATTCTGCTTGTTCTGTACTTCACGCTGCCCGCCCTGGCCGGCTGGGTTGTCCGCGACTGGATGCCGGCGATCCTGAAGAAGGAGTTCATTATCGGGCAGGGTCCGTCAGGCGTCGCCGCGACGCTGCCCTGGCAGGCGGCGGCGATCATCGGCGCGGTTGCCGGCGGCGTGCTCGCCGACCGCTGGACGCGAACCAACATCCGAGGCCGCATCTACACCAGTGCGATCGGCATGTGTCTGATCATCCCCGCGATGTTCGGCGTCGGAAACGCCAGCAGTCTCGCCGTCGCAATTTCGTTCCTGGTTCTCTTCGGGCTCGGCTGGGGGTTCTTCGACAGCAACAACATGCCGATCCTCTGCCAGATCGCACGGCCCCGGCTCCGCGCCACGGGCTACGGCATCATGAACCTGGTGAGCATCAGTTGCGGCGGTCTGGCCGACTGGGGCTTCGGCCTGCTCCGAGATCGCCATGTGCCGCTGAACGTGATCTTCGGCGTCTTCGCCAGCACGGCGATCATCTCGATCGTGCTGGTTCTGCTCATTCGCCCGAAGCAGGAACTCGTCGCGGCGGAGGAATGACGCGGCTTGTCCTATGCGAATTGGTGCCACGGGTCGCCGGTACTCCGGAGACCCGTGCCGAGGATGCAGCGCCCGCACGGGTCTGCGGGGTACCGCCGACCCGTGGCACCGGAATCGCTCCCGTCAATTCGCCTCCATCACCTTCTCGGCATCGGCGATGATGACAAGGCACTCGGTGATGACGGCGTCCCACTTCTTGCCGTCGCGGCCCAGTTGCCAGGCATACTTCTGGGCCAAAACGCCGACCTCTTCGACCTTTTGTAGGTACGTCATGAGGTCGCGCAGCTCTTTGCGGTCGGGTGTGTAGAGGCCGCGGCGGGTGGTGCCGTCCTGCCACCAGAAGTTGCCGCGATTCTCCACGATCTGGTTCGCCTTCTGGCGAATGCCGTCGAGTTGCTCGCGGCGGACCTGCAGGTCGCGGTCGATCAGTGTTCGCGCCCGCTCGCCCAGACCGGTCAGGATGGGGCCGGTCTTGCTCTCCTGCCCGGTGCCGGTGACTTCAACCGCCCAGAGCGTGAGCAGGTCGGGGACGATATCGAACATCGGCGTGAGCGTTTTGGCCTCCAGCGCCTGGTTGATCTTGGCACGGTCGGCCGCCAGTTCGTCGTCGAGCAACGCGACCAATGCCTTCTTGCGACTCTGCGGAACGGTGATCGCCAGGGGCTCTGGCGTCTGGACGGTCTTGGGCTTGTACGCGAGGTTCTGGCTCTTCTTGATCAGGAACTCCGTCGCACGAGCCTCGGCGGCCTGTTTGGCGACGGGCGAAGATTCGGCCGCGCGGTAGGTGCGAAGTGCCTCCGACGTATCTTCCATCCGCAGCAGGCAGTCGGCCTTGAGCAGCAGGAGCGCCCACTTGTCATAAGGCTTGGCGGCATCGCCGGTCAGGCGGGACACGCGCGAGATCTGCTGGAGGCAGACCTGAAAGCTACCGGCATCGTACATCTGCCGAAGCTCGTCCATGGTCGCGAGTCTCGCTGGTTCGGCGGCGCGGGTGGTGGCGGTGAGGCAGAGAAGAATGAAGAGACAGACTGCCGGGCGGTGGGCTCGAGTGTGCATGCTCACAGCCTATCCCGTTCCTGTCGGCCGGAGCAAGTTTGCGTCGGGGCAACATTCGAGGGTGATACGCGTCTTGCGCTTCCAAAAGAGCAGAACACCACGGAGGCACGGAGACACGGAGGGCAACTCGAATCCTCTGCGTTTCAGTGGTGATGGCGAATGCTGGGGCACATGGAAGGAGAATAGATACGCTTGAAACCCGCGCATCACATCTCGCGGGCATCGTGGGTCGCCCGGCACCCCTCCGTGTCTCCGCGTCTCCATGGCGATTCTTCTGCCGCGGCAGAGCCAGACGTGTTTCAGTGCTGGCCCGATTCCTGCGCGTACGGGATCGGTCCCGGTTGCTCGGAGCCTTCGGCGACTTCGGGGGCGAACTGGCCACTCTCCACCTGAATTGCCGGGCCGGGGTTGCGGATGTCCTTCTGGATCGATCCATCATGCAGCGAGATCACACGCTGGCACCGGTGTGCCACCGTCGGGTCGTGCGTGACGATCAGAATGGTTCGGCCTTGCGCGACCAGTTCGTCGAACAACGCCAGGATCTGCTGGCCGGTCTTGCTGTCGAGTGCGCCGGTGGGTTCGTCGGCGAGGAGGATTAGGGGATCGTTGACCAGGCCGCGGGCGATGCAGACGCGCTGCTGCTGCCCGCCGGAAAGCTGCATCGGCCGGTGGTCCAGCCGCTGCCCCAGGCCGACCTTTTCCGCCAGTGCGATCGCCCGGCGACGCCGCTCGGCGGGGGGGACGCCCAGGTAGAACATCGGCACTTCGAGATTCTCGAGCACCGTCAGCTGCTGGATCAGGTTGAAGTTCTGGAAGATGAAGCCGATCCGCTTGCTGCGGATCTCGCTGAGCTGGTCGTCGGGCAGTTCGCCGATGTTGATATCCCCGAGCAGGTACCGGCCGCTGGTCGGCAGGTCGAGGCAGCCGATGATGTTCATCAGTGTGCTTTTGCCCGAGCCGCTGGCACCCATGATCGCGGTATACTCGCCTGTTTTGAACTCGATGTTGATCGAGCGCAGGGCATGGACCTCAATGTTGGTGCCCGGCTTGCGGTAGACCTTGCTGAGGTTTTCGACGACGGCGACGTTGCTCATGAGAAGTAGGCAGTACGCAGTAGAGTGCCATGCACCAGCGGCACTGAACAGGACGCCATGGTCAGGATACAGTAGAACCCATGGGGTTCCAGATCGATGAATCGTTCTGCCGCATTTTCTTCCCTGCGTACTGCCTACTGCGTACGGCCTACTGATAATGACCGCCATGCACGACCGCTCACACCTTTTGTCTGAACAGCGATTGCCGGAGTCGATGGCGCTGGATGCGATGAGCATTGCCGACGCCGTCGCGCTGATGAACCGCCAGGATTTGCGCGCGGTGGAGGCGGTCGCGGCGGAGCAAGAATCGATCGCTCGGGCGGTCGACATCGTGGTCGCTTCGCTGTCGGCGGGGGGGCGGCTGATCTACGTCGGTGCCGGCACGAGCGGCAGGCTCGGCGTTCTCGATGCCTCTGAGTGCCCGCCCACCTTCCGGTCCGACCCCGACCAGGTGCAGGGCATCATCGCCGGCGGTGAATCGGCGATGTTCCGGGCGAAGGAAGGCGCCGAGGACAGCGCCACCGACGGGGCGGCAGCAATGGATGGCAAATCCGTCGGTGCCAATGATGTCATCTGCGGCATCGCCGCCGGCGGCACCACGCCTTTCGTGCACGGGGCGCTTCGGCGGGCGACGGAACGGGGCGCAAAGACGATCTTCCTCTCCTGCGTGCAGCCGGTGCCCAGCGAGCCGCCGGTCGATGTGGTGATCCGTCCGCTCGTCGGCCCGGAGGTCGTCACCGGCTCCACCCGGCTCAAGGCGGGCACCGCCACCAAGCTGGTCCTCAACACCCTGACCACGGTCGCGATGGTCCGCCTGGGCAAGGTGTACGAAAACCTGATGGTCGACCTGAAGGCGACGAACCAGAAGCTGGTCGACCGGGCCACGCGCATCGTCGCGACGCTGACACAACTTCCCCGCGACGAAGCGCAGGCGCTGCTCCAACGTGCCGACGGCCATGTGAAGGTTGCGGTCGTCATGCACAAACGCGGCGTCAACGCGGACGACGCACGTGCGATCCTCATCGCCGTTAGTGGAAGCCTACGAGCCGCGATCGAAGCACAATCCTGAGCAGTCACCTTTCGGGCGTTTACAACACACGGTCCTCCCGGGCATACCAATGGGAACGGCGTGGCATCCCTTCACGCCCATGTCACTCGTCATCTCGCGGAGGAAATGAATGCGACGCGCTTTCGTTCACACTTTTGCCACGCTGGCCGTCCTGTTCGCCGCCGGTGTTGCTGCCGCCGCCCCGACGCCCGGCCAGCAGACCGCCGAGATGTACGAAGGCCAGGGCAAGAAGCTCGGCTACCTGCTCTACGTGCCGGCGGGCTATAAGGACGCCGGCGACAAGAAATGGCCGGTGATTTTCTTCCTGCACGGTTCCGGCGAGCGGGGCAACGGCACCACCGAACTGGAGAAGAACAAGAAGCACGGCCCGCCGAAACTGGTCGAAGGCCTGACGAAGGATTTCATCGTCATCTCGCCGCAGTGTCCGAAGGACGACCGGTGGGAAGCCAAATCGCTCAAGGGGCTGCTGGATGTAGTCACCGGAAAGCTTAAGAACGCCGACACCGACCGCATCTACCTGACCGGTCTGAGCATGGGCGGATTCGGGTCGTGGATGCTGGCGGCGGAATACCCCGAGGTGTTCGCGGCGGTCGTTCCCATCTGCGGCGGCGGCAACCCTTCGACCGCCGCCAAGCTGAAGAACCTGCCGATCTGGGTCTTCCACGGCGACAAGGACACTGCTGTCAAGATCGCGATGAGCCAGGCCATGGTCGATGCCTTGAAAGCCGCCGGTGCGAAAGAAGTGGAGTTCACCATCTACCCCGGCGTCGGGCATGATTCGTGGACGCAGTCGTACGCGAACCCGAAACTGTACGAGTGGTTGCTGAAGCACACGCGGCAGAAGAGGTAGCACCCGGCTGCGTCAGAGGGGGCTTTTGTCGCTCGGTTGTCATTCTGGAGCGTTCGCATGCGCGTTGTACTTTGTTCGTTCATGATCTCGGCTCTCGTCCTGTGCGCGCCTGCCGTGGCGGCCCCTTCGCCGGGACAGCAGACGCCGGAGATGTACGACCGCGACGGCGAAAAGATGGGATACCTTCTGTACTTGCCGGCCGACTACAAGGACGGCGGCGACAAGAAATGGCCGGTCATCCTCTTTCTACATAGCGCGACCGAGCGCGGCGATGGCGTTGCCGACCTGGAAAAGCTGAAGAAGCACGGCCCGCCCAAGCTGGTCGGCAAAGAGACGAAAGACTTCATCGTCATCGCGCCGCAGTCGCCGCCACGAAAGTTTTGGGATCCCAAGCCGGTTCGGGGCCTGCTGCTTGATGCACTGGCCCAACTTAAGAATGCCGACGCCGACCGCGTCTATCTGACCGGCACCGAGATGGGCGGCTTCACCTGCTGGAGCCTGGCCGCTCGAAACCCCGATTTGTTCGCCGCCGTCGCGCCGGTTTGCGCAGGCGGTCTCGACGCGTACATCGAGCCGATCAAGCACCTGCCCATCCGGGCCTTCGAAGGCGACAAGGACATCAGCCTTGAGAAGGGCAAAGCGATGGTCGAAGGGCTGAAGAAGGCAGGCGCGAAATCGGTCGAACTCACCGTGTATCCGGATTCCGCCGGCCGCGAGGTCGGCACCAAGACGTATACCGATCCCGGGTTCTACGGCTGGCTGCTCAAGCAGTCGCGACCGAAAAAGTAACAGCCTGCCGATTTTGTAGTCCGCTGCACATGTCGTTCTTTTCCACACCGTCTGTCTTCGGAGGACCGCTTGATCTCGAAACTCACCCATGCCGCCGTCGGTCTCGCGATTGGCGCCTTCGCGTCGTCCGCGCTCGCGCAGGATGTCCCGGCGCTGGCCTTTAAGTCCCAGGAGATCGATAAGACGCTCAAGATCGGTTACGCCGTTCGCGTGGTCGATATCAACGGCGACAAGAAGCCGGACATCCTGGTCTGCGACGCCAATCGGGTGATCTGGTTCAGCAACCCCGATTGGAAGTTGCACACGGTCATCGAGAACGACAAAGCCGGCGTGAAGGCCGACAACGTCTGTATCGCCGCGCACGACATCGACGGCGACGGGAAGGTGGACATCGCACTGGGGGCCGACTGGCTGCCGAACAACACCACCGGTGCCGGTTCGCTGCAGTGGCTCAAGCAGCCGGACGACCTGAGCAAGCCGTGGCAGGTGTTTCCGATCAAGCAATCAGAGCCGACGCTGCATCGGATTCATTTCGGCGATCTCGACGGCGATGGGAAGATGGAACTGGTCGTCGGCCCGCTGAAAGGCGTCGGCTCGACAGCCAAGGCGCAGTGGGCCGATGCCGCCGTCGCCCTGACGGCGTACACCATTCCCGCCAACCCGGCGAAGGAGCCGTGGAAACAGTACCTGATCAATGACAAGTTCCACGTGATGCACAACTTTCTGCCCGTGCAGTGGGGTCTGTCCAAGCCCGACCAGGTGCTGACCGCGAGTTACGAAGGCGTCAACCTTTTGGTGCCGATGGCCGAGGGCAAGTGGACCACGTACCACCTGGGCGAAGGGAACCAGACAACGCCCACGGGCAACCGCGGGTCGAGTGAAATCAAGGTGGGCAAGCTGAAAGACGGCCGCAAAATTCTCGCGACGACCGAGCCGTTCCACGGCAACCAGGCGGTCGTCTACGTGCAGCCGACCAACACGTTCAACGCCGACAAGCTCTGGCCGCGCACGGTCCTGGACGAGACGCTGACCGGCGGCCACGCGGTCTGGTGCGCCGACTTCGACGGCGACGGCACTGACGAGATCGTGATCGGCTGGCGCGACGTGCTGGCCGGCAAACCGCCGGTGGGAATTCGCATTTTCAAGGTCGCCGGCGAGAAGGATGGCGCAGTGACCTGGTCGATGATGCAACTGGAGAAGGGCGGTGTGGCGTGTGAAGACGTCGCGTGCGCCGACTTCGACGGGGACGGAAAGATCGACATCGTCGGCGTGGGACGGGCGACGAAGAATGTGGTGATTTACTGGAACAAGGCGAAGTAAGTGTCGGAACGGCCTTTGCCACGAGGATTACCGAGCGTACGAAAACGGAAAGGCCACCGGTCGAAACCGGTGGCCTTCATTCGTTTGATCAGTGTGTAATGGTTGCAGCGAGTCGCCTTGGCGGATCCATTAAGCGTTACGCAGACGACGCCGACCAGCCAGCAGACCAGCGACGCCGATAAGGGCCAACGCGCTGGGTTCCGGAACGACGGTGCCGCTCAGGATGACGTTGGGCGTGGTAGCGGCCGTCGCAGTGTCGAAGCCGCCGGTACCACCGGTGGCGGCCGTCGCGGTTCCGCCGTAACCGTAAAGGCGGAATGTTGTGGCGGTGGTGATGTTGTTCAAGGTAAAAGTCAGATTTGTGACGACAGTAGTCGTATCGACCAACCCTGTGGCCGTCGCCAAGTCGGCGGTGAAAGAGTCGGCCGACGACCGCAAGGTGAGGGCGTCGGGACCAGTGCCAGAACGACCCCAGATGAATGAAAACCCGGTGAGGCTCACGGTGTTACCGGCCTGAGGAGTGAGGACAAACTGGATATAGTCATTGCCGGTGACCGCTTGTGCCAGCGTTTGGGGCTGGGAATCGCCGGTATCAAACCAGTTACTTCCGCCGAACCGGTTGCCATTCGCGGCCGGAGTTACGCCAGCACCCAAAGTGAGATTGGAAGTGGCCACGCCGGGGTCATTCAGCGTGCTGGGCTCCGTCGTCTCCGTTCCAAGATTGCCTGCCGTGTTCCACTCCAGAATCGAAGCGGCGTTGGCGATCGAAGGGATCAAAACGGCCGAAGCCATGACCGCCACTGACCCGACGACAACTTTCTTTAAGCAATCCATAATCTCAACCTTCCCGAAAGAGCGAGGCTGCTCAGAGCATTACAGCGTCGCAATTCGCCCGAAGCAGCAATCTTGGGCTCTTGGGACAGGGTACGGCTGGACTATAAAGAAAATACTAAGCCGTGTTGGAATTTCTGATCAGTAAGGGCATCTATTGAACTCTTACACGGAAGGTGGGGCGAGACTGCGACCTTGGGTAGCTTAGACCATATGTGTGGGTGGCGTGACGTCGCTTGAGTTGCAGATCAGCGACTCTCTGTAAACCCCTGAGGCGATTCTACTTCGAGCTATTTCGGCGGGAGGGACGTGCGAGAGCCCTAAGTCCGGCAAGCAGCCCCGCCAACCCTAGCACCCCTGGCTCCGGCACGTTAGCTGCTCCCGGCGATCGGCTTAGTGTGGTCGTGAAGTCGTTGCCGTTGTTGTTCGAATCGACGCCGTCCACCTTGCGACTGATGGAAAGCTGGTTGCTTCCCGCAGGTGCCCGCGTGACCTCGAACTGGTTTGCCGTGGTGGCATACCCGACGAAATCCAGTATCCCGGCGGCATCGGCGGCGGCAGTAAGCCCGACGGTGCCATCGTGCAGACGCACCTTGCCGGCAGTGGCACTGATGTTCTTGCTCGCTGGAGTCCCGAAGGTCCCCGTCAGCAAAGTGCCGATGCTTCCACTGGAGCCGAACTGGACCAACAGGACTTCCCCCGGCGCCAGCGAAGTCCCCGCAGGGAACGTAATGCCATCCCAATCCGTGAGCGCCGCCCCTGCGCCTTCGAGTCGATAATTATCGAGAATGAAAGCGGTTGCGCCGTTATTGACGATCTCGACGTAGTCGTTCCGAAGCGGGGAACCGGCGAGGCCTCCTCCCCCATAGATCTCGTTGATCACCACAGCGGCCGGCGCAACTGGACTGAAGAATCCCGAAGCCGCAATGCATGCGGAAATCGCGCACCAGCGCTGTGCAGAAAGAGAACGTATTAAACGGACTATTCCGCTGGCGATCATGCTGCCCCAATTGAATTCAGTAACCGTGAGGCTCAATGGCACGAACCACACAAAAGGCCGCACCGGGTCGGTTGGAGAGACCTGATTACTCCAGATACGTGTACCCTTCCAGCCCACTTTCATAGAACTTTAACAATACCCGGCTCTCGTCCAGGCTCAGTTTCTGCTCCTTCAGCGCCCGTTCCACCATCTTGCGCATCGATCGCAGCAGGTCGTCGGCACTGAACTGGACGTAGTGCAGCACCTCGCGGACCGTGTCGCCTTCGATCACCTCGTCGATCGTCGCCAACCCGTCTTCGTCGAGCGTTACATGGACGGCGTTGGTGTCGCCGAGCAGGTTGTGCAGGTCACCCAGGATTTCCTGGTACGCCCCCACCAGGAACGCCGCCAGGAAGTAGTCGTCGCCGCGGTAGGGGTGCAGTTCGAGCACCGGCTTGACCTGTCGGCGGTCGATGAAGCGGTCCACCTTGCCGTCGGAATCGCACGTGATGTCGGCGATGATGCCCCGGCAATTCGGCTCTTCCGCCAGCCGATGAATCGGCATGATCGGGAACAACTGGTCGATCGCCCAGCTGTCGGGCATCGACTGGAAGATCGAGTAGTTGCAGAAGTACGTATCGGACAGCATCGATTCCAGGCCCTGGAACTCGTCCGGCACATAGTCCATCTTGCGGATGATCGTCAGGACCTTCGAGCAGATGCCGAAGTAGAGCCGCTCGGCCAGGCTGCGCTGTTCCAGCGAGCAGTAGCCGAGACTGAACAGGTTCAGCACGGCGTCTTTGCTGATTTGGGAGTCGTGGTAATACTCCATGAAGTTGGATTCATTGATGCCCTGCCAGGTGTCGAAGAGGTTGACCACCGGGGCGGGCATGCTTCGGCGATCTTCGTCGGTGATCTGCTGCGGCAGATCGAACCGGGCAAAGCCGCTCCAGCCGAGCACGTTAAACACCAGCACGCTGTGGTACGCGACCATCGCCCGGCCGCTCTCGCTGATGATGATCGGGTGATCGACCTTGGCCTGGTCGCAGATTTCCTTGACGTGGAAGATCACGTCGTTGGCGTATTCCTGAAGGCCGTAGTTGATCGACGAGCCGAAGTCGGTCTTGGAGCCGTCGTAATCGACCCCCAGGCCGCCGCCGACATCGATGTACTTTAAGCCGGCGCCGAGCCGCTGCATTTCGGTGTAGACGCGGACCAGTTCGATGATCGCCGCTTTGACGTTGCGGATGTTGTTGATCTGGCTGCCGAGGTGGAAGTGGAGCAGGTTAAGGCAGTCGCCCATGCCGTGCTTGCGGAGGAAATCGAGCGCGTCGATCACCTCGGCGATGAACAGGCCGAACTTGCTCCGCACGCCGCCGGATTGTTCCCACCGCCCGGCACCCTTGGCCGACAGCTTCACCCGCACGCCGATGCTCGGCTTGACGTTGTGCAGCTTGGCGTACTTCACGATCAGTTCAAGCTCGCTGAACTTCTCGACCACCGGGATGATGTTCCGGCCGATTTTCGTCGCCAGGATGACGGCTTCGATGAACTCGTCGTCCTTGAAGCCGTTGCAGATGATTGGGGTGTTATTGTCGTCAACGATCGCCATCACGGCCAGCAGTTCCGGCTTGCTGCCGGCTTCCAGGCCGAAGCCGTAAGGCTTGCCGAAGGCGTGGATTTCTTCGACGACGTGGCGCTGCTGGTTGACCTTGATCGGGTAGACGCAGCGGTACTCGCCGCGGTATTCGTGGTCCCTGATCGCCCGGTCGAACGCCTGGTGAATCTGGCGGACGCGGTGCTGCAGAATGTCGGTGAAGCGAATGAGGCAGGGGAGCTGGATGTCGCGCTCGCGGAGCTCGTCGACGAGCTTTTTAAGGTCGATGTTCCGCGCCGGCTCCTGCGTGGGGTGGACGGCAACGTGGCCGTCGTTGTTGATCGAAAAGTAGCTCTGGCCCCAGTTTTTGATGCTGTAGAGCTTTGCGGATTCTTCGACACTCCAGGGGCGTTGCGGCAGCGCGCTGTGATGGTCGGTCATGCCTGAGTTCCCATTGCTGCCGTTGGCGCCGTTGCCGGATCGGTTCATCTTTTCCGCGATCGCCGCGGCGACACCGACGGCCGCCGGGAACGGCGACAGCGTCGCGCCGGGGGCCGACGGGCTGACGCCGGACTGCGCGTCGTTCGCCGGCGTGGGGGTTGCGGGGGAAGAAGACTGTGGGGTCGCGGTATCGACCGGAGTGGCCATCTGGTGTCGTTCCTTCGTCCGAGGTGCCATTCCCGCGTGCAACGCCACGACGGGAAAGCGGCGACATCTTATCCGCATGCGGCGGCGGAATGAAAAGGCGATCGTAATTTTTGTAGGGTGGGGTTCACCCCACCGAACCCCAGCGGATACCGGTTGTGTTCCTTGGGAAGTGGCGTGATGCGGTCCGGAAACTCGATTGGGTTTACCTTCCCGCGAATGAACACAGTTTTTCCATCGTGCGTTTCGGTGGGGTGAACCCCACCCTACTTCGGCCACTGCTGGCTCAGGCAGTGGATCGCGCCCAGGCCCCAGATGAGCTCCGTGCAGTCGATGCCGACGACCTGGTGTTTCGGCAAATGGCTCTGAAGAACCTCGATCGCCCGGCGGTCGTTCTTCTTGTCGCGGAAAGTGGGGACCAATAACGCCCCATTCACGAACAGAAAGTTCACATAGGTCGCCGGCAGCCGCTGGCCGTCGTAAACGACCGCCTTTGGCATGGGGATCTCGATGATCTCGAACGGCTTGCCGTCCTGGTCACGCAACTTCTCCAGTTGCCGTCGGGCGGACCTGAGCACCTTGTAGTTGGCGTCCTTCGGATCGGGCTCCATGCCGATGACGACCTTCGTCGGCGAGATGAACCGGGCCAGGTCGTCGACATGGCCGTCGGTGTCGTCTCCCTCAATACCGCCGGTGAGCCAGCAGATGTGCTTCTGGCCGTAGTAGTCCTTGAGATACTGCTCGATCTGCGGTTTTGACAGGGTCGGGTTGCGGTTCTTGTTGAGCAGGCAGTCGGTCGTCGTCAGGAGTGTGCCGGCGCCGTTGACCTCGATCGCGCCGCCTTCCATGACGATCTTCGGATAGAAGATCGGCAGCTTCAGTTCCTCGGCGATCCGGGTCGGGACGGCGTCGTCCGAATCGTAAGGCGGATACTTGCCGCCCCAGGCGTTGAAGCCCCAGTCGACGATCGCCGTCTGCGGTTTCGCGCCCTTCTTTGTCGCCGGCTTCAGCACAAACGCCGGGCCGTGATCCCGGCACCAGCTTTCGTTCGTCGGGATATGGTGGAAGAACACGTTCTTCGTCGGGCAGCCGTGCTCCTTCAACTGCTGCCGGACGATGTACTCCCAGTTGTCGTTGGGCACGTTGACGTGAACCTGCTCACGTTTCGCGATCTCGGCGAAGATGCGGGCCAGGTTCTCCGGCACCGTGTGGTACTTGCCCGGGAACGAAATTCCCTCCGGCCGCGGCCAACTGAACCAGGTGCCGATGTGCGGATGCCATTCGGCGGGAAACGAGTAGCCGAGTTCGGCGGGGGTCTTGTCGAGGATCTTGAGCTTGGTCATGGCGCGGTGGATCGAGGGTAAGGGGTCCGTGTCACCGCCGGCGGTCGGTGCAGGCAAGCGTATATCACGTTGCATTCATTTTGCCACCGCGATCATCGATCGCTCATTGAAGATGCAGGTACTCAGCCGCAGGCAAGTTTTGGGTGGCATGGGCAAGCGTACTCGCTTGCCCGTGGCGAACACCAATCAACGTCCGCCACGGGCAACGGAGTACCGTTGCCCATGCCACCCAAGTCCAATCCACGCCGATAGAGTGGTACCAGCCCGTGGTAAGGTTCATCGCGCCAGCCAAATGACCGCAAACATCAACGTCAGATCGATGGCGAGCGCAGCCAATGCGAAACTCCGGCCAACGGATTGCCGGAACGAGACGCGTATGGCGAGCGTCAGAGAGACGATCCACGGGAGCAGTCCGAGACAGCAAATCCCGAATCCGTTAAACACCGAAAGCGACCCCACGGAGACAACCTTGAACGCGATCACATAGCTGGCAGCGAACAACGACAGTATCAGCGCCGCCCGACCCATCTGCCCGTACACCTCGTCGATCGGGCCCACGTAGTCGTCGCGACCGGACGCGTGGTAGGGCAAGACTGCTGGCGGTGAGCTTTCAGGTTGCGACTCGCCTGCCGGGGTTTCGCCCGCCTGTTTTCCTGATTTCATCCCGCGAGAATCGCCACCCTCATGCTGCATAACCGAGCCTGGTTAAAGCACATCGTTCTTCACATCCGACTCTACCCACCGCCAGATCCGTTGCGACACGAAGACGTCGATCCCGATCAGCGCAGTGATGAATAGCGCCCACAGTGCGAAAGTCAGTGGCGGCGGAGCGTCGATCGTTTTGTGGATCTCTATCGTGCCGTAGATGGCCACCACGATCAGCGTGAGGTCCAGCAGGCCTTCGCCACACCAGCACGCAAGTCGTGCGAGCCAATGCCCCGGCTTTGGCTCAGTCAAAGTCGAATAGCTGATCACTTGCGCGATTCGTTGATCCTGTGGCTTGCTCAGCACGTTTTCCCCATCGGGCGACGCTTGATTGCTGATGTTCGTCACGTGATCATTCCCGCAACCAATGTCCACCCTACGCGTACCGTCGTTTGCTTCTGCCATTCTTGGTCTCCTGCTGGCAGGCCCACTCGCCGCCCAGCCCGCCGCGCCATCCACCCAGCCGGCGGTGAAGGTCACCGAGACCCCAATCTATACGATTCCCGATGGCGTCAAGATCATTGACACCCTCGTCAGCCCTGACAACCTCCACGTCGGCGTCGTCGAATCGAAGGACGGATCTTTCACTGTCGTCGTCGACGGCGTACGCGGGCCGGTCGAAGAATGGGTGGTTCGCGGCTCCCTCCTGTTCAGCCCTGAAGGCGGACGCTTCGCCTACGAGATTCAGAAGGGCAACCAGATGATGCTCGTCGTCGGCCAGGCCGGACCCCAGTGGGCCGCCACCACGCAGCCGCCATACTACATGGTCGGACGGGTGGTCTTTTCGACCGACGGCAAGCGATACGCCTACCTCGCCCAGAAGACCAAAGACGGCAAGATGCAGGTCGTCATCGACGGCCAGGAACAGCCGGAAGCCGACGAAATCTTCGCCTCCGACATGCAGTTCAGCCCCGACGGCAAGCAATTTGCCTACCGCGCCCGCAAGGCCCCCGAAAAGCCAGACCCCGCCAACCCCAAGGCCGGCGGCAAACAGTATTACGTCATCGACGGTGCCGCCCAGCCCGAGCACGATGTCGTCGCCCGGATGACCTTCAGCACCCAGGGTGGCCGCTGGGGGTACATCGCCCGCGACGGCGCCGAGTCGGCGATCGTCATCGACGGCAAGTCGTCGGCGAAGTTTGCGATCGTCGCCGGGCTGGCGTTTTCGACCGACGGCAAACGCTACGCCTACGCGATCGAACCCGCCGGCCCGGACGGCAAGCCCGGCGGGAAGCAGTCGCTGGTTTACAACGGCGGCGAAGGCGAGAAGCAGTTTCAGCCGTTCGACGGCATCGGCGCGATCGTCTTCAGCCCCGACGGGCGGCGGATCGCGATCACGACGATGACCGACAAGAAATGGAGCGTCTATGTAGACGGGAAAACCGCCGGCTCGTTCGACGGCACCGGCGGCATGCTCTTCAGCCCGGACAGCAAACGCCTGGCGACCGTCGCCGGCCGCGATGGACGGCAGTTCCTGGTGCTCGACGGCAAGGAGTACGCTCCGGTCGATGTCGTCGCGACAGCGGGCTTCAGCCCCGATTCGGCGAAGGTCGCATCGGTCGTCATCATCGGTGCCCAGCGGATGCTGTTCCTCGAAGACAAGCGCGTCGGCCCGGCCACGTTCTTTGCCTTCTCCCCCGACGGCGCCTGGCTCGCCCACGCACTACCTGCCGGCGAAACCAAGTGGCAGTTGGCGCTCGACGGCAAAGGTGTCGGCCCGACATTCGACGCGGCCCCGCCGGGCTCGCGGGTGGTTTGGGAATCGCCGACGGTGGCAAGAATCATCGCCGGCCGCGCCCGGGCGATGTTCATGGTGAAGATGAATCTCGGGGGGTAAGAAGGATCTCGTCCACGAATGAACACGAATGGTCACGAATGAAGGCAATGGGGCTCCTCCTGGGACCGCCGAGCGCCGGCTCGGCTCTTCGATTAAGTTTCGTGCAAATGCCGAGAAAGCGCTCGGCGGTCCCAGGTACGTAGATCGTCTGATCATCCCCTTCTTCATTCGTGCCCATTAGTGTTCATTCGTGGACAAGAGTCTTCCTGTCGATCTGCGTCTCGTTCAGGATCGTCGTGGCAGCCGGCCCCGTTAGAACGCGTTCATCCTTCAACCGCACCCCGCTTAGTTTCCGAACCAGCGATTGCGTGATCAGGTGGAACAGCGTCTCGGCCGCGACGGCGGGCGGGAGACCTTCGGGGCGGATGTTCGAGACGCAGTTGCGGTCGGCGTCGGTGTTGCCCGGTTTGGGGTCGAACACCAAGTACGCCCCCAGGCTGTCGGCGGTGCCAAGTCCCGGCCGCTCGCCGATGAGCGTCACGGCGCACCTTGCCCGAAGGCGGTGGCCGATTTCGTCCTGCAAGCCGACGCGGGCTTGCGTCGCGAGAACGACCGGCCCGATCGACAATCCGCCGGCCAGAAGCGCGGGAACCAACGGCCGCAACACCTCCGGCGCCTGCCGCTGTGCCGCCAGGGCCGACAACCCGTCGGCGACGATGATCACGACATCGACGCCTTCCGGCGGGCCCACGGCCGTGAGTTTTGTCTCACTATCGGGCGACAGTTTTCGTCCCCAGTCTGGACGCTGAAGATAGGTCGCGCGATCGCCGGCAAGCGTCGTCACGCGAACCACCCCGCACGCCGAGACCGCAGCATCCTTGCGGAGGTCCGTGTCTGGTGGCGCGGGCGACAACGCGTCCGTCACCTCCGCTTCGAGCCGATCCAGATCCAATTCCGCCCAGACCGCGTCGCGGGCCAGGGCGTGATCCATCGAAAACTTCAGCACCTCGCCCGTCGGCAATGATCCGCCGGTCCGGCCCAGCGCGATGCGGGCAGACGTCAGCTTGCGAAGATGCTGCCAGGGGTCGGGCATAAGTTCCGATCGAATCTCGAAATCGAAAGTCGCCATCAGTGACACGGGCTTCCAGCCCGTGCGAGCGATGTCGGAGTAAACAGACGGCAGATAACGAGTTCAAAACTCCAATTTGTTCCGCACGGGCTGGAAGCCCGTGTCACTGACCGGGCCGCCAGCCGCAGTCCGTTCACGCCAGCAAGGGCACCGTTCCGCTCTGCGTCAACAGCCGACCCGTATTGTCCGTCAACTTCATTCGTTCGAGCCACGTTTCAAACTCCGGCGCGGCTTTCAGTCCCAGCGTCTGGCGCATGTAGTGGGCGTCATGAAAACTCGTGCTCTGGTAGCCGAGCATGATGTCATCCGCCCCCGGCACGCCCATGATGTAGTTGACACCCGCGACACCGAGCAGTGTCAGCAGGGTGTCCATGTCGTTCTGGTCGGCCTCGGCGTGATTGGTGTAACAGACGTCGCACCCCATCGGCAGGCCGAGCAGCTTGCCGCAGAAGTGATCTTCCAGGCCGGCCCGGGCGATCTGCTTGCCGTCGTACAAGTATTCCGGGCCGATGAAGCCGACCACCGTGTTCACCAATAGTGGCTCGTACCGCCGGGCGACGGCGTAGGCGCGGGCTTCGAGCGTCTGCTGGTCCACTCCATGGTGCGCATCGGCCGACAGGCACGAGCCCTGCCCGGTTTCGAAGTACATCACATTGCC
The DNA here is from genome assembly GCF_015169395.1 of Humisphaera borealis. Taxonomy (GTDB): domain Bacteria; phylum Planctomycetota; class Phycisphaerae; order Tepidisphaerales; family Tepidisphaeraceae; genus Humisphaera; species Humisphaera borealis. The sequence goes on along the minus strand of NZ_CP063458.1, from coordinate 2,735,404 downwards.
GTCCGGCCCGGCCCTTCCGAGCGACCTGGCCGCTGCCCAGGCTTCGTCGAGCATCGCCAGCGTGATGCCGAAACTCTTGTTCGCCGCCTCGGTGCCGGCGATCGACTGGAAGACCAGGTCAACCGGCGCGCCCCGCTCTATCGCCGCGATCGATGTCGTCACATGCGCCAGCACGCAGCTTTGCGTGGGGATGGCGTAGCGGTCGATGATCTCGGCCGTGACGTTAAGCAACGCGATGACGGCGTTGACGTTGTCGGTCGCGGGGTTGATGCCGATGCAGGCATCGCCGCAGCCGTACATCAGCCCGTCGATAATGGCGGCGGTGATGGCGGCGGGATCGTCGGTGGGGTGATTGGGCTGCAATCGCACCGACAGCCGGCCCGGCAGGCCGAGCGTGCAGCGGAACCGGGTGGTCACCCGGCATTTGCTCGCCGCCAGCACCAGGTCCTGGTTCCGCATGATCTTGGACACCGCCGCCGCCATCTCCGGCGTCACGCCCGGCGACACGGCGGCGATCGCGTCGCCGGTGGTCTGGTATTCCAGCAACCATTCGCGAAACCGCCCGACGGTGAAGTCTTTCAGCGGCGCGAACGCGGCGGCGTCATGGGAATCGAGAATCAGCCGGGTGACGTCGTCGGTCTCGTAGGGCACGACCGGCTCTTCAAGAAATCGGGCCAACGGCACATCGGCCAGGATCGCCTGCGCCGCCGCCCGTTCCCGCGCCGACTCGGCGGCCACCCCGGCAAGCTGATCCCCCGCCCGCGCCGGCGACGCCCGGGCCAGTACCGTCCGCAGGTCCGCAAACGCGAACGACTTACCGGCGAGTGTGGCGGTGTAACGAGACATGCAAAGCAAGAGCGGCGGCCGCGAGCGTTCCCGCCGGATGGTAGGCGGACCGCAACCGCTCCACCAGTTCCGCGCGAGTTGGCGCTTCTCAAACCTTGACATTCGCTTCGAACCGGCTATTAATACCCCTCCCCACAGCGCCATTAGCTCAATTGGCAGAGCAGCTGACTCTTAATCAGCGGGTTTCAGGTTCAAGTCCTGAATGGCGCATCAGATAAGCCTTCGCAAACGCGAGGGCTTATTTCATTTTGGGGTTTAGCTGTCGCCTCTGCCTGGCAGTCCAAGACGCCTCCGGACCCTTTGCAATCCTCCGCGATCGCCGTGTTCCTTACCCTCCGCGGTCTGCTCCTGTTTTGCCACGGTGGCCGGCCGGCTGGTTGACGTTATCTTTGATCGCCTATGTTCGATGAACCCGGAGAAAGCCAGGCCGAGAACCCGACCGATCCCGCCGTCCGCGCCAAGGACAAGGCCGACGAGTTCCGCATGCACGCGGAGTTGTGCGCGGTGTTCGAAGGCCCGCGGAAGTTTGACGCCGAGCTGCGTGCGGGGCTGGATGCCGACCTGGCGCGCAAGCTTCAGCGGACGATCGGCAAGCTGGAGAAGTCGAAGATCCCCGAGACGCCGGTGCTGACGCCCGAGTCGGTCGCCGAGGCAACGGAGGTGCTGACGCTCGCCGAGAAGGAGGAACTGCCGACGAACGACTATCACATCCACCGCCGGCCGGGCGAGGTGATGATCGTCCGCTGGCTCAGCGGCGACGAGGTTGATCTGTATTACACCCGGCTGCAGGCCCACTTCGACGTCGCGCTCGAGCAGTGCCGTGAAGACGAACGCCAGGCCCACGAGTGGAAGAGCGACCCGGCGACCAAGGCTTACCTGGCCGCACTCGACAAGGTCGAGGTCAACATGGCCGAGCGATACCTGCGCGAGCCGATCAAGACGCACGGCCTGTTCGTCCTGTCCACGCAGTCGGCCGACGAGCTGAACATCGCCTACCTCGCGGATTACATCATGAGCGTGCCCGCCGCCGAGATCGTCGGCGAGGCCTCAGCCCCGCCGGACGAGCCGACCGAGAAGGACCTGGCGTGGTTCTTCAAGCTGTTCTCGCTGCGCGGCGTGGTGGAGGGGGTGGAGAAGATGTGCTTCTTCGCGTATCTGCAGAAGACGAGTGACGATGAGTGGTGAGAGCGCAGTGCCGCAATCACGGCGAGCGGAAGCCGGCGGGGCTGATGGACTTGAGGGTGCCTTTGTTGTCCTTCGCGATCTTCTTCATCGTTGTTTCGGCGTCTAAATCCAAACTCTCGAAAAGATAGGTGTTGACGATCGTGGCGTGATCACGGTGCGCGGCGGCAAACGCCTCGATGACGCTAGCGTACTCGGCTTGACTGTTGAACTCGCCGTCGCTGAAGAAGTGGATCACATCCGGGCGGAACTTGATCGCATGTTCGATCGCCGGAATCGGGTTGGTCGTGCCCCATGGCGTTATGCGTTCGAGGAATTGCTTGGTTGCGATGCGACTTTCCGCGCCGGGTGCGACCATCTTCCAGCGATCCAGAGCGCGAAAGTCGCCTCTGTCTCCGAAAAACAGGATGTTGTAAGAATGATCTTCCGGCAGCGCCGCAACGTGTTGTAGAAGCTCCTCATGGAGCAAACTCAAGCGATTGATCATCGTGCCGGATGCATCGCAGATGAACACGATTCGCTTCTTCTCGCCGGGCATAGCCGGCTGTGTGCTGACCTGCGGTTGCGGCTTGGGCGCTAGGTTGGCGGGGGGCTGAGGCGCCGGCGGCACCGAGGATGATGCCCCGCACCCGGTGAAAAGTCCCAGCAAAGTGATGACGACCAGCAGTCGGACAGACATTGGACTTCCTTTCACTTGGGCAATTGACGGTACGCTGAATCATCTGCGGGACGTGGCAGCTGTCTACCACGCTATTCCCCCCGTTCCACATTCCCCCGAATCGTCACATTCTTACATTCCGGTGCCCCCACAATATCCCGCACTGCGCCTGCAAAAACGTTGTCCGCGACCAGGATCGTATCGCCGCCGGGGGCGAAGGTGATGGCGTGTTCGGCGTTCGAACCACTGGTGAAGATGTTGCCGCGGACGATCACGTTGACGTACTTGCCGTCGGGCTCGTAGGTCGTGAAGTACAACTCGGCGTAACGCTCGTAACCGCCGGTCAGGAACGTTCGGCGGCCGCGATTGGGGTCCTGCTCACATTTCGTCGTGTTGTTCACGAACACGTTGTCGGCCAGCACAAAGTTCTTCGGCTGGTTGATCCATGACCCGCGTCCGCCGTTGCGGAAGGTGTTGCCGACGATCGTCACATCTTCGCACGATCGTTCGACGCTGATCACGCGCGATCCATTCGTGCCATCGACCGTGTTGCCGGTGATGGTGGCGTTCTTGCAGTGCTCGGCGAGGAAGAACGCGCCCATCCGCGAGCCGGTGATGTGATTGCCGGAGAACAGGACCGTGTCGGACTTCTGGATGTGCATCGTGTCGCCGAGCGCGCTCAGGCGGCAACCGCGGACGATGACATTCTTGCAGCCGACCAGGTCGAACGCCCCTTTGCCGGGGCCGCTACCCACCGGGGCGTACAGCGCGGCGAACGCGGCGAAAAGGTTGGTCATCAATTGGGTCTTGGGGCCGGCGGCGCTGGCGAAACGGATCGGCTCGCCGCCGACCTTCTCGGCGATGCGGATGAACTGCGGCGTGCTCTCGACGACGAAGTACTGCTTCCCGCGCACCAGATTGGTCGGCAAAACATCGCCGAAGAAGCAGACTGCGTCCTTGCCGCGGACGGCGTCCTGGCCGACGCGTGGCTGCGAGACCGGCAACGGCTTGGCGTTGTCGAAGAAGACGCGGTCGTCGCCGGCGGCCATCTTCGCCGTGCCGCGGATCGTGTCGTTGCGGAAGTACTTCGCAGCCATCTCCCGTTCGCGGGGCGTGTAGTCCTCCGGCCAGACGGTGATCTGCCAGAGGTAGCCGTAGTCCCACATGAACTTTCCGGTGCGCTCGAGCGTGCAGTTTTCGACGGTTACGTTCCTGGCATAGGTGTCGATCTCGCGGTCGCTCCCCTTCTTCTCGGCCCCCAGCACGGTGACGGCCGCGCCGGCCAGACCGTCGGACGAGATGTCGCGGAAGGTCAGGTTTTCCGTTCTTCCGTCCTTGGTGGTGGTGATCAGGATCGCACGGGTATTGGCGTTGGGTTCCCAGGTGTTGTGTTCGCGCGATGGGTCGAAGACGTTGCCGGTGAAGTGTCCGCCAGACCAGCGGAAGTCGGAGATGTTTTCACCCGAGAAGAGGACGACACGGGCCTTGTCGCCGAGGGTTTTGGGCAGGTGGAAGCGGGCACCGTAGGCGGTGACGGCGATGCCGGAGCTGAGGGGAATCGGCTGGGCACTGTCCAGTTGGTAGTCGCCGGGCGGAATGACGACGGCTCCACCTCGCTCAGTCGCGGCGGCGAAGAGCGCTGCGATGCGCGCTGTATCGTCGGCCCGGGTTTCGGTGGCCGAAAGAAGCAGCATCATGACGCAGCACAAGAGGGGGGTCTTCATGGTGGGGCTCCTCGGCAAAGTTGTGTTGGGAGAAAGTATGGTCGGGAATCTGTGGCGAACCAAGAGCACGCCCACCGCGCTGCGGTGGGACCCGCGGCAGCGCCGCGGGCGTCGGTCGTGACACATCTCGTTAACCGCTTTTTGACGAGACATTTCACTACACGAAAGCACGCCTGCGTGGTAAAGGTCTTTGCCTCGGTCTACGAGGGCGGAAGCGCTGTCGCAACACCCACCCTGCCTTGCTGGTATCGTGCTTAGGTCTTCTGATATGGCATCACCCAAACGCTCTTCGTTCAAACGGTATTCATTAATTCTTGCTCTTGCCGGGGCGGTTTCAGGTGTCGCGGCGGGGATGCTTGCCGCTGCCCCGGGGGGCGAACTGGAAAAGCAGCGCCCCACCTGGAAGATCGACAAGATCCCCGATGCCCCGATCCTGTCGCCGGCCGAGGCGATCAAGAGCTTTAAGCTGCCGCCGGGCTTTAAGATCGAGCTCGTCGCGGCCGAGCCCATGGTCCAGGAGCCGATCGCGATGGCGTTCGATCCTGACGGCCGGGCCTACGTCTGCGAGCTGCGCGGCTACATGCCCGACATGGACGGCAACGGCGAGCTTGATCCCGTCGGCCGCATCAGCCGGCTGGAAGACACCAACAACGATGGTGTCTTCGACAAGTCCACCATCTTCATGGACAAGCTGTCGATCCCCCGGGCGATCGGCTTTATGGGTGACGGCCTGCTCGTGTCCGAGCCACCGAACCTGTATCTCGTGAAAGACACCAATGGCGACGGTGTCGCCGACAGCAAGACCACGCTCCTGACCGACTACGCCAGCAAGAATGCCAACCCCGAGCACATGGCCAACGGGTTGGTCTGGATGCTGGACAACTGGAATTACAGCGCCAACTGGTCGGCGCGGTTCCGCATGGCCGGCGGCAAGTTTGTCCGCGAAGGCACCATCAGTCGCGGGCAGTGGGGTATTGCCCAGGATGATGTCGGCCGGCTTTTCTACAACAGCAACTCGGCGATGCTCCGCGCGGACATGATGCCGGCCAAGTTTCTGGCGGGTAACCCGTTCGTCGCCAATCCGACGGGCGTCAACGCCAGTGTCGCCGGCAACAAGACCTTCCCCGGCCGCGTGAACCCCGGCGTCAATCGCGGCTATACCAAGGTGCTCGACGACAAAGGTGTTCTGCAAAGCGTGACCGCCGCGTGCGGACCGCAGATCTACCGCGGCGACGCATTCCCAGCCGACTACCGGGGCAACGCGTTCGTGTGCGAGCCGTCGGGCAACATGATCATCCGCCATACGCTCGAAGAGAAAGGGCTGAACGTGGTCGGCACGTCGGTGCAGCACGACGGCACCTCGCTCGGCTTCCCGAAGATCGACTTCCTGGTCAGCACCGATGAGCGTTTCCGCCCGGTCAGCCTCTACAACGCGCCGGACGGTGCGCTGTACGTGGTCGATCTCTACCACGGCATCCTGCAGCACAAGGCGTACCTGAGCGCCTACCTGGCCGACCAGGTCAAGCAGCGCGATCTGGACAAGAACGACGGCCATCGCGGCCGTATCTGGCGCATCGTTCCCGATGGCTACAAGCAGCCGGCGAAGCAGCCGAAGCTGTCGACCGCCACCTCGGCGGAACTGGCGGCGGCATTGTCGCACGGCAACGGCTGGTGGCGCGACACGGCACAGCGGCTGCTGGTGGAACGCAACGACGCTAAGGTCGTCGGCACGCTCCAGAAGATCGCGCTCGGCAAAGAACCCGGGACGACGACGCTGGGCAAGATTCACGCCCTCTGGACGCTCCAGGGCATGGACAAGCTGGAAGACGAAGTTGTCGCCGCCGCCCTGAAAGACGCCGACCCGAAAGTTCGCCTTCAAGCCCTGCGGGCCGGCGAGCAGCACATCCGCAAGCTGACGGGCATCGAGACCATTTCCATGCTCCCTGACCTGGCGAACGACCCTGACCTGGCCGTGCAGGTTCAGGTGGTCGCCTATTCGACGCCGGCCAACCGTGAACTTCAGCCGACAGCGAACAAGATCATCGCCAGGCACCTGTCCGATCCGATCGTGCGGTCGGTGGCGCTCAGTGCGTCGGCGGGACGTGAACTGGAACTGCTGCAATCACTGCTGGCGGATGCGGCGTTTGCGACGGCCCCGGCGAAGGACAAGCAGGGCTTCTTCAACGATCTGGCCGAGTGCGTGGTCCGGGGACGCAGTGCAGACCGAATCGATGCGCTGTTCGCCCTGATCTCGACCGTCTCGGACAAGCAGAAGGCCGACAAGCTGGCACTGGTTCAGGGCGTTGCCGAAGCGATCGCGCCGGACCCCAAGTCCAAGGCACCCCGGCGAAAGCTCCGGCTCGCCAAGGAGCCGTCCGGGCTGGCCGACCTGCTCAAAAGCACCGACAAGAAGGTGGCCGAACTGGCCAAGGGCATTGATGGCGGCCTGAGCTGGCCGAACAAGCCCGGCGACAAGACCCCGCCGCTCAAGCCGCTGACCAGTGAGCAGGCGCAGCGGTTCACGGCGGGCAAGGAACTGTTCACGCAGCTTTGCGCGGTATGTCATCAGCCCAGCGGCATGGGCCAGGAAGGGCTCGCGCCGCCGCTGCTCGATAGCGAATGGGCGCTGGGCACGCCCAATCGCACGGTGCGCATCGTGCTGCATGGCTTGACCGGTCCGATCAAGGTGGGCAAGAAGACCTTCGAAGGCGAGATGCCCGGGCTGCAGGTGCTGACGGACGACCAGATCGCTTCGATCCTGACGTACGTCCGTCGGGAGTGGGGCCACGAGGCCGATCCGGTCGAGCCGGCGTTCGTTGCGAAGGTGCGCAAGGAGACGGCCGGCCGCGGCGAGAAGCAGTGGACCGCCGAGGAGCTTTCCAATATCGCGAAGTAGCCCGGTAGGGTCCGCCTTGGCGGACGCGATGCACAACGACCCGGCACCGTAGACCCACAAACCCACACGCGTCCGCCAAGGCGGACCCTACAGGAACCATCATGAAGCGCCGAACCTTTCTGACCTCTGTCCTGGCCGGTTCGCTGGTGGCGGCTTCGCTTCCGGGCCTTGCCCGCGCGGCCGATGCCGGTTTCTCCTTCGATGACAAGAAGGGGGAACACCTCGACGTTCTGCTCGACGGCAAGGTCGTCACGCGCTACATGTATGCGCACGACACCTCGACGAAGGAACGGGCCGCCGAAACCTATAAGCCTTACCTGCACGTGTTCGATGCCGAGGGCAAGGCCCCGATCACCAAGGGGCCGGGCGGTCAGTTCACGCACCATCGCGGCATCTTCATCGGCTGGAACAAGATCACCTTTGAAGGCAAGAGCTACGACCGCTGGCACATGAAGGCCGGCGATATCGTTCACCAGTCGTTCAGCGGCCAGAAGGCCGACGCCGCCGAGGCCAGCTTTTCGTCGAATACGATCTGGCAGGCCGATAAGCCGGACCGTGCGATCATCGAAGAGGAGCGGACGATGACCGTCCGCCGGGGCGGGGCGGGCCGCATCGTCATTGACTTCACGTCGAAGCTGAAGGCACCCAACGGCGAAGTGAAACTCGACGGCGACCCCGAACACGCCGGTATCCACTTCCGACCGGCCAATGAGGTCGATCTTTCCGCCGGCGTCTACGTCTACCCGAAGGAAAACGCCGACGCACACAAGGACAAGGACTACCCCTGGGTGGGGCAGACGTTCAAGCTTAATGGGAACTCGTACAGCGTGGTGGAGATGAGCCACCCGACCAACCCGACTGGTACACGATGGTCGGCGTACCGAAACTACGGCCGGTTCGGGGCATTCCCGACCGCAACCATCAAGCAGGGCGATACGCTAACGGTGAAGTACCGCTTCGTGATCGCCGACGGCCCGATGCCGTCGACCGAAGCAATCCAGAAGTCGTATGACGAGTTTGCCGGGGCGACCACCCCGTCGCCGGTACCGATGGTGACCGTGAAGCCGGCCGAAGGCAGCAAGCCGTCTGCCCCGAAGAAAGCCCCGGCCGAAGGCAAACCCACCGATCAACCGGCCAAGGCGGGTAATCCCCTGAAGTGACGGAATCGGGCAGGTGGCGGCGATCAGATCATTCCGTCAAATCGTTTGAACATAGTTTGACGCTCGCGCGGCCGGCTCGCTATATTCCGCGTCCCTTTGCGTTTCGACCATTAACCGAGCCCATTTTTCCCCCTTCACCCGAGCGGCCCACCATACGTCGGTGCGTCGTCGGAGTCCCGACAGGAGCTTCGTCCATGTCCGAGTCCACTGCTGCTACCGCCGCCGCCAAGGGCGGCCTCCAAGGTGTTGTTGCCGCCCAGAGCGATATCTGCTTCATCGACGGCGACGCCGGTCGACTGGTGTACCGCGGGTACGAGATCGGCGACCTCGTTGAAAACGCGAGCTTCGAAGAAACCGCCTACCTTCTGTGGGACGGCAAGCTGCCGAACAAAACCGAGCTGGCGACGCTCAAGCAGCAGTTGTCGGCGAGCATGGCACTGCCGGCACACGTGCTGGCGGTCATCAAGGCGCTGCCCGCCGGCACCCAGCCCATGGACGTCCTGCGGACGGCCGTCAGTGCGCTGGCCGGCGGCGACACCGACCTGACGAGCAATGAGGCCGCCGCCAACCGCCGCAAGGCCGTCCGGCTGACGGCGCAGTTCCCCACGATCGTGACGGCGTACCATCGCATCCGGAACAACCAGCAGCCGATCGCTCCCGATCCGTCGCTGAGCATCGCCGGCAACTTCCTCTACATGCTGAACGGGAAGAAGCCCCACGAGACGCTGGTCCGCGTGATGGACGCGGCACTGGTCCTGCACGCTGAGCACGGCATGAACGCCAGCACGTTCACCGCCCGCGTCATCGCCGCGACGCTCGCCGACATGCACGCCTCAATCACCGGCGCGCTGGGCGCTCTTAAGGGCCCGCTGCACGGCGGTGCCAACGAGGCCGTCATGCACCTGCTCCTTCAGTGCGGCGATGCCGACTCGGCCGAGCGCAAGATCAAGGAGATGCTGGCCAATAAGCAGAAGGTGCCGGGCTTCGGCCACCGCGTCTACCGGACGTTCGACCCGCGGGCGACGTTCCTGCGGAAGATGAGCAAGCAGCTCGGCGAAGCCGCCGGCAACAGCAAGTGGTACGAGATGAGCGAGCGGCTCATCCCGATCCTTCGCGACACCAAGAAGCCGACCGGCGAGCCGCTGGGCCTGAACCCCAACGTCGACTTCTTCTCCGCCAGCGCGTACTACACGATGGACATCCCGCTGGATTTGTTCACGCCGATCTTCGGCGTGGCCCGTGTGACGGGTTGGGCGGCCCATGTGATGGAGCAGCACAAGAACAACCGCATCATCCGCCCGACGGACGATTACACCGGGCCGTTCGGCAAGAAGGTGGAGCCGATCGAGCAGCGGGCCTAAAGGTAAACTGGTCTCTTCAAACACAAAGCCCACGAACAATCGTTCGTGGGCTTTGTCGTTACAGATTGTTTATGCGTCCCGCTTAAGCAGCCGGAACCACGCCAACATGTTGTCTGTGGTGTTCGGCAAGATGCGCCGACGTTCGGGCACCCATCACACCGCCGACAGCGGCGGCCGTCAGACCGAGGACCATGGACAGCAGGGTCCACCACGCGCCACCGGCAGCCCGATTGGCCGCCTGCTCGACACGTTGTGGCGTGACAGCCTGTCGTACCTGGTCGACCGTTTGCTGCGCCTGGTTCTGTAACTGACCGGCAGCCTGCTGGCCTTGGTTGGCAGCCTGCTGGCCCGCTTGTGTGTTGGATGCTGCTACCGACGCCTGCGCGGCGGTATCAGCCACCGCACCGGTGGTGCGGGCGGCAGCGCCAACCATCGCGCTGACCATGTACATCAGCAGGGGGATCGCGACGATCCAAACCATCGCTCCCTGGAGGATGCCTTCAGATCGTCCCGGGACGGCAGCGGTTCTGGCCGAGATCATGCCGCCGACGAAGAACGCGATCAATGCGCTGATCGCCGTCCACCAACCGGCGCCCACGCCAAAGGCGCGAATGCTGTCGTTGGCATCATAGCTGCTGAATCCGATCGCCAGACCGAGCACGCTGAGCAGCGCAAGCGTTGACAGCGCCGTAAAGAGACCTGCCCAGATCGGACCCCAGCGAACCCTGTCGATGGGCGTGACCGTTGTTGCGATTGCTGTCGTGCCGGTACGTGCGGCGACCAATCCTCGGTCCGACGTGACGACCGGACTCTCCGTATGCGAAACCATTCCTGGCTCCTTCTTCCGCCGATGGCGGAACGTGTGTGCTTAACGCCTGAGATTGCATGCCCCGGACCGCGACGTGTAGACAGTCTGCAAGGGGTAGTAGGACGTGTGCAAACGCGTAGCCGCGGATGGCCGTGAGGTTGATTTAATACCACGTGTGTAGTTCTGCTCGGTGCAATCCGGAGCCGATGTTCTCACGAGCAGGTGTGGCGTTCGAACGAGTGAACAAGTTCCGTTGCAAATCTGACGTCAGTTCACAGGGCAATCTGGCAGAACCTCAACGGCTGTATGACTCACACGGGAAACTCGGGGGCAGCCGGAGCGGGCTGCCAAAGGGTTTCCCGAAATTTGCGGACGTTTCCATTGAGAAGCGTTATGCACGCGGTAAATTCGTGAGTCAGTGGATCCACTGGGGGTACGGTTCGATTCGGAGGCAGGTATGTCGGGCTCTTCCAGCGCCTTTCGCGCAGTCCTGATTCTTGGTCTGTTGTTCGTCGCGATGCCAGCACTTGGGGAGTTAACACCCCAACAAAAACAGTTCCTGGGTCAGATTGATGCACGTCTGAAGCAAGCGCAAGCGAACTTGAAGTCGGCGGAAGAGTCCGCCGGTACCGCCGATAAGCCGGCGACGGGCTCGCGGGCGAATCTGGCGCTGTCCCGTTCCGGGTCGGCACTGGCGCAGATCAAGACCGTCAAGGATGCGCTGGCCAAGCTCCCGGCGGACGATCCTGCCGTCAAGGCGATCGCCGATCAGGCCGCCGCCACGGAAAAATCGCTGACGGCGCTGGAGGCACGACTCACCGGCGGTGCGGCACCGATGGCTGCCCCCGTTGGCGCAAAACTCGACTACAAGCAGGAGAAGGTCCTCAAGGACACTCAGTACTACCTCGCCGAGGTCCAGGGCATGGCCGGCGGGCTCGAGAAGCTTGTCGCCGAAGTCGTCGCCGCCAAAGACGCTGACCGTCTCGACCACCGCTTGCTCGGCTCGGGAATGGCGACCGCCGAGAAGGCGGTGGGTCGCAAGAAGATCATGGACGACTACCTCGCGCAGCTCCCCAAAGACGGCGCCGGCGTCGCCCAGACTGCCGACGAAGTGGCCAAGGCAATGGCGCGGGTTGACGCGGCGTCGAAGACCCTCGCACCGGTTCATGCAAGGTTGATGAAGATCGTCGACCCGGCGAGCTACCCGACACTGACCGCCGACATCGCCCGCATGCAGGGCCTGGCCCAGATGTACGCCGACCCGCAGGTGTTCGAGCGTTTCCCCGAGCAGGCGGCTGAGATTGTCGGTCAGTCGGGTGCAGCGAAGGAGGAACACGCCCGCTTTGTAAAAGCTTACGACCTGTTGGTGGCGCAGGGCACCGAGCATGGCAAGCGGTGCCAGGGCGTCGCTGCTTACTTTGCAGAGAAGTACAACGCGTTCACCACTGCCGCCGCCGCCAAAAAGGCCGCGCTTCCGGCGGAGATCAAAGCCAACATCGACGAGGCCAACAAGCTTGCCGAGACGGCGATCGCAGAGAAGAAGCCGGCCTTCTTCGCCGACGGCGGCGGGGTGCCCCAGCGGCTGGGTTGGGCGAAGTCGAAGGTCGTACTTCTGTCATCGCTGGATGCCGATGCCGGCAAAGCCGCCGACAAGTCGCTCGCCGATACCCAGGCCGCGATGAAGCAGAAGCTGGCGTCGCTTCGCGAAGACATCATCACGCAAAACCCGCTGCCCCCCGACCGCTATACGGCGGCCGATCGGCAGGCGATCGTCGATCGCGCGGTCGCCGCCTGGAAGCAGACTCAGCCCGACGCCGTCGTCATGATGGTTCGCATCCCGTCCGACGCATGGAGCCGCGACGCGATGTGGCGGCTGGAGAACCGCACCTGGTACCTGATCGACCGCTCGCGGTTGCAAGCCCAGGTCATCGTGAAGCACGACGACAAACTTGCCGTCATCCGGCCGGTCAACCTGTGGATCGACCATGTCGCGGGTGACAAACAGACGGCGTTTCCGATGGACGACCTCAAGGCTGAACTCGAGCCGAGCCGGTACATTCAGGTTGAGAAGGTGAAGTAGTCCGGCGCGGTTGCTGAAGGACTGTTCTCGCAGCTACCCTATCCCGGCTTCTGGTGCCCATCCGGTACGAGCAACCCACTCGGAGAACCCACATGTTTACTCGACGCCAGTTCGTTTTCGGGGCGGTCGCCGCGGCGACCGCAGGATCGGCCGGTTTACGCTTCGCGGGCGCTGCCGATGCCCCGGCCACGGCAGACCTCGACGCGCTCACTTCCGCCGGCGCGAAGCTGACGCAGGCCGGCGGGGCGGTGACGAAGCTGGAACTGCGCGACTGCTCGAAACTCGCCGAGGCCGACTATGCGCGTCTCGGCCGACTGACCGGCCTGAAGGGGCTGACGCTAGGCAGGTGCACGGGGCTGACCGAGAAAACCCTCCCGTTGCTGGCCGGTCTGACCGCGCTCGAGGAACTCAGCTTCGAAGGCAGCCAGATCAGCGACGAAGGGATGAAGCACTTTGCGGCGTTCATCAGTCTCAAGTCGGCGTCGTTCTTTCATCCGTCGTTCGGCATGAAGGGCTACAACGGCTCGGGCTTCGCGAACCTGAAGGCATTGACCAAACTTCAGAAGCTCACCGTTGCCGGCAGCCCGTTCAACGACGACGGCATGGCCGCCATCGGACAGATCACGCAGCTGCAATCGTTTCGAACCTGGCACACGTACCAGACGCCCGCCGGCACGGCATCGCTCGCGAAGCTGCCGAATCTCAAGGATCTCCGCTTCGGACAGCGGTTACGGCGGTATGACGGCAAGCCCAACACGCTGACGCTCGACGACGCCGCGCTGGACGATCTGGCGAAGATCTCGACCCTCGAGTTGCTCTATCTTGATGAAGCGAATCTGACCCACGGCGGCCTGGTCAAGCTCAAGGCACTGACGAAGCTGAAGGAATTGACGCTTGAGAGAATCATCGTGCCCGCGGCCGACATCGAAAAACTGAAGGCCGACCTCCCCAAGGTAAAAATCACGGTCAAGCCGATCGAACCTGCCGACCTCGATAAACTCGAAAAGGGGTTGAAGGCGTAGCGGTCGCCTGCCCTAAAACGAAACAACCACAGATGCACACAGATCTGCACAGATGAAGACTCAAAACCGTACGTTTTGAGTCTGATTTATCTGTGCCGATCTGTGTGCATCTGTGGTTCTTTCTCCGGCCCGTGGCTTTGCACCTCAGTCGTCGTTGAGGATAGTCCCAACGCCCTGTCCGTCGTCGATGATCGCGCCGACGGGGCTGGTCAGGTTGACGAACAGGGTCTCGGTGACACCCTTCTTCGTGTCGCCGACCACGCTCACCGTGATGGTCTTGCTGGTCTCGCCGGGGTTGAAGGTGACCGTGCCGCTCTTTGCGATGTAGTCGTTGAGAGAAGCCTTGGCGGTGCCGTCGGCGGTGGCGAACTTGACACTGACGGCGGTACCCGAGGGGCGATCGAGCGTCACGGTAAAGGTCATCAGCTTCGTGCCGCTGTTGCCCTCGGTGATGGTGGGGGCGTTGTTGATGCGGATCTTCGGCACGGCGTCGTTGTTGACGATGGTGCCCTTGGCCTGGGCGTCGCCGATCACGGCGACGGTGGGTGCGCTGAGGTTCACAAAGAAGGTTTCGTTGGGCTCGTAACCCGTGTCGCCCTTCACCTGGATGGTGATGACGGCGGTCTTGCCGAAGGTGGGGATGGTCAGCGTGCCGCTCTTGGCGACGAAGTCGGTGCCGGAGGTGGCGGTGCCGGATGCGGTGGCGTACTTGAAGCTGACCGGCTGATTGATCTTGCGGTCGAGGGTGACGGTGAAGCTGATGTTCTTCGTTCCGCTGTCGCCTTCGGTGACGGAGGCGTCGGCGATCGAGAGTGTCGGCGGGGGGATGTCGTCGTTCTGGATCGTGCCCTCGCCCTGGCCGTCGGCGATCGTGGCTCCCACCGGATTGGCGAGATTCACCAGGAAGCTCTGGTCATCCTCAATGTTCGTGTCGCCGATCACGTTGACCGTCAGGGTGCTCGTGAGTTCGCCGGCGGCGAACTGCACAGACCCGCTGTCGGTAACGTAGTCGAGACCGGCCTGCGCGATCGCGCCCGGCGTCGTGCCGTCGGCGGTCGCCCAGCCGACCGACGCATCGCCGTTATCAAAGCTCCGGGTGACGGTGAAGGTGAACGCTTTCAAACCCGAATTGCCTTCGGTGAGCGACACATCGTCGATGGAAAGCGTCGGCAAGACCGGTGCTGACGGGACCAGTTCATAAGATCCGATATCAGGCCCGAGGCCGACACGGTCCACGCCGCGCTGGTCGGTTTCCGGGGCGAGGGTTTCGTCGGCTTGGTCGATCGCCGGGCTATTGGACAGGAGTTTGTGGGTGCGGGTGGGGCCGCCGTTGCTGTCCAGAATGCCGATGAACGGGTCGGTGATACTCGCGGCCCCCTGGAAGTTCCGGTTCGCCGTCGGGAACAGGGTCTGGATGATGTTCTTGTCGCCGGTGTCGAACGACATGATCGAACCGATTTCGATCTTGGTGAAGTCGGCGGTCAGCGTCGGCGTAGCTTGGCCGTCGTTGGAGCCGGCGAGGATTGTGTTGTTCAGGACGACCGAGGGTCCGGTGTCGGTGAGAACGGGTCCGTCCTGGGTTCCGATGAGCGTGGCTTCGACGGCCATCTCGTAGATCGCTCCGCCTTCGGCGGCGATGTTGTTGGCGAGTGTTGAGTTGGTGACGTCGAGGGTGCCGTTGAGGTTGAGGACCGCTCCACCGAGGGAGGAACCGGGTGTGCCCAGGAAGGAGGTGCCCCTGCTAACGCCGCCGCGGGCAGTGTTTTCGGAGAGGGTGGAGTTGTTGATGAATACGGTGCCGCCGTAGTTGAAGATGGCGCCGCCCATGCCGCCGCCGCCGCCCCCACCGCGCGATCCGTTGCCGCCGCCGATACCGCCAGTGGTGCCACCCCCGGCCCCACCACCGCCGCCGCCGAAGGCGCTACTTTGAACGGACCCGCCGCCGCCGCCAAAGCCACCCGGACCGGTGTTCTCGCCGGCGGGGAGGCCGAATGAGACGCCTGAGCCGCCGCCGCCAAACCCGCCCGCCTGAGGTCCGGTGCTGATGCCGCCGTTGGGGCCGCCGCCGGTGGTGCCCGAGGGGTCTCCGGCGAGTCCGCCGCCGGCTCCGAGTCCGTTGCTGCCGAAGCCCGAACCGGAACCGCCGTCTCCGCCGATCGCCTGGTTACCGCTGAGGGTCGAGCGGAAGAGGTTCAACTGGCCCGCGTTGACGATCGCGCCACCCAGCCCCGCGCCACCGCCGCCGCCCAGTCCGCTGTCCTGTCCGTTGCCTCCCCTGGCCAGCCCGTCCTTGAGCGTGAGGTCGCTCAACGTCAGGTCGCTGCCGGGCGTGACGTAGAACAGGCGCAACCGATTGGGTGCGCCTGTCGTATCGCGGGCGATGGTAATCCCGTTGCTCCCTGTCGATCCGACAATGGTCACGGCGGAAGTGATCGGCAGCGCCGACGGGCCAAAGGTATTGTCGCCGGTCAGCTTTAGAAGAACCGTCGCCGGACCGCCGCTGGTCAATTCGGGAGCAAAAACAATTTCGTCGGCTTCGGTGCCGGTCTCGCCCAGATCGGTTGTTCCGTCGGAATTGGCGGCGAGGACTGCTTCGCGGAGTGTCACCAGCCCGTCGTCGGCTTCGATATTGTCCGCCAGGCTGTTCACCTGAAGGGTCGCAAAGAGCCTTCGGACCTCCAGGTGCTCGACCACTGATCGACGGCCTTGAAGACGTGACATCACACGTTCCTTTCGAATCGCAGCGAGCCGCCCCGGGGGCAAGGTCGAACATCAATCCTGTTTTGCGCCTTAGGGAGAACATGCGGATCTGCGGTCCGCCGGTCAACGTACCGTGTTCAGCGGGCAGTACAAAGAGCAATTTCAGATGGGGTCGGGCAAATACAGAAGATCGCATGGACGGAAGGCGAAACAGCCACAGACGCACACAGATCGGCACAGATAGATCAGACTCGAAACCGTCCGTTTTGAGTCTGATTTATCTGTGTCGATCTGTGTGCATCTGTGGTTCTCTAGCTTTTGAGTCTGCGTTCGCGTCAATCGTCGTTCAGGATGGTGCCGACGCCCTGTCCGTCGTCGATGATCGCGCCGACGGGGCTGGTCAGGTTGACGAACAGGGTCTCGGTGACACCCTTCTTCGTGTCGCCGACCACGCTCACCGTGATGGTCTTGCTGGTCTCGCCGGGGTTGAAGGTGACCGTGCCGCTCTTGGCGATGTAGTCGTTGAGAGAAGCCTTGGCGGTGCCGTCGGCGGTGGCGAACTTGACACTGACGGCGGCACCCGAGGGACGATCGAGCGTCACGGTAAAGGTCATCAGCTTCGTGCCGCTGTTGCCCTCGGTGATGGTGGGGGCGTTGTTGATGCGGATCTTCGGCACGGCGTCGTTGTTGACGATGGTACCCTTGCCCTGGGCGTCGCCGATCACAGCGACGGTGGGTGCGCTGAGGTTCACAAAGAAGGTTTCGTTGGGTTCGTAAACGGTGTCGCCCTTGACCTGAATGGTGACAACGGCGGTCTTGCCGAAGGCGGGGATGGTCAGCGTGCCGCTCTTGGCGACGAAGTCGGTGCCGGAGGTGGCGGTGCCGGAGGCGGTGGCGTACTTGAAACTGACCGGCTGGTTGATCTTGCGGTCGAGCGTGACGGTGAAGTTGATGTTCTTGGTGCCGCTGTCGCCTTCGGTGACGGAGGCGTCGGCGATCGTGAGTGTCGGCGGGGGGATGTCGTCGTTCTGGATCGTGCCTTCGCCCTGGCCGTCGGTAATGACGAGGTTTGTCGGGTTGGACAGGTTCACGAAGAATGACTGATCGGACTCGATGTCGGTGTCCCCATAGACGTTGACGGTCACGGCCTGCACCAGTTGGCCGGCGGCGAAATTCACGGTTCCGCTGGCGGCCTGGTAGTCGAGGCCGGCCTGGGCGATCGCGCCCGGCGTCGTGCCGTTGGCGGTGGCCCACTGAACCGACGCCGTTCCGGTGTCGGCGGTGCGGGTGACGTTGAAGCTGAAGACCTTCACGCCGCTGTCACCCTCGGTGAGCGACACATCGTCGATCGAAACATCCGCCTGCTGGGCTTCGAACGCGCCGATATCGACGGTTCCGACGATGCGGGTAAAGCCGGTGCCGCGCTGGTCGAAATCGAGGCCGGTCGGCACCAGCGTGTTCAAACCCGCTCCCAGCGCCGGGCTCCCGGCAACCAGGGCATGGGTCGGCGTCGGTCCGCCGTTGTCGCCTAGTGCGCCGGCGATCTCGACAAACGGCAGGGGCGTGCGCCCGCCGGCGCCGTCGTCCTTGCCGACGATGTTGCCGTTGGTGCCGTGAACAATGTTGGCGGTCGCAGGGTCGCCGATGAGGTTGTGGCTGGCGTTGACGCCATTGCCGTCGAAGGCATTAAGATCGTTGGTGTAAAAACTACCGCCGCCGTTGGTATTGCCTGCGAAGATAGAGTTGCGAAGGGTGACCGAACCGCCGATTTCGTCGGCGTAGAGATAGCTCCCACCAACACCCCCGTTGTTTCCGCTAACCGTGGAGTTTTCGATCAACAGATCAGTGCGAATTGAGTAGACGCCACCCGCGTAGGTAGTGCCGGTGCTGGAATTGCCGCTGATGGTGGAATTGCGGATCGTCAGTTTGCTGCTGAATGCCTCCACACCGCCAGTTTGTAAGGCCTCGTTGCCCGCGATCGTGGAATCCGCGATGGTCACGTCTGAACTATTCCCCGAGACGGCCGTTTGCCGTCCGGTGATGACGGAACGATGGATCGCAACAGTCGCATCTGTGCTGCGGATGCCTTCTTCGGCATTTGTCGCACCTGCAGTGCCCAGCGTTATGTCATTGAGCGTGAGCGTGCCATTCTGGATGGCGAACAACTGCGGCGTGCCGGTGATCGTCAGCAGCTCGGCGCCCGTGCCGTTGACCGTGGTGGCACCGGTCGTGTCGATGAGATCGATCGTCGACCCGAGCGTGATGGTCTTGGCCGTATCGAACAGGCTCGAGAACGTAATCGTGTCGTTGCCGGCGGTAGAGGCGGCGTAGGTCATCGCCTCGCGCAGGCTCGTGCCGGCGCCGAACGCCGGGTCGCTGGTGCCGTCGTCCTCGTCGGCGGTGGTGGTGACGACGAGTGAGTCGTTGAAGTTGTTGCGTTCGAACGCGCCGATGTCCACCGTGCCCGCGCCAATGCGGGCGAAGCCTGTCCCACGCTGGTCGGTGGTGAGGCCTGATGTGATCAGGCTGTTTCTGCCCTTGTTGAACGCCGGGCTGCCGATAATCAGCGCGTGCGTCGGCGTGGGGCCGCCGTTGTCGGCCAGGGCGTCGACGATCTCCGACAGCGGAAGGTCGATCCGCCCGCCGGCCCCGTCATCTTTGCCGACGATGTTGCCGTCAACGCCATGGACGACCGCGGCTGTACCGGACTCGCCGATGAGGTTGTTGTTTGCAACCAGGGTTCCTGAAGTGTGGTAAAAATCCGCACGGTCTGAAAAGCTGCCAGTCACCGTATTGCCGGCGACAAGCGTGTTACTGATCGTCGTCGTGCTGTCGGACCGTACTCCGCCGGTGCCACCGGAATTGCCTGCAATCGTCGAGTTTTCGATCGTCAATGCGGTTCGAATTGCCTGAACACCACCGGCCAGGCTTGAGGTTGAACTGCTGTTCCCGCTGATCGTGGAGTTGCGGATGGTCAGCGATATCGTATCCAATGCGGCAACGCCGCCAGCACCGAATCCGCTACTGGACTCGGCGTTGTTCAACAGTGCCGAATCGGTAATCGTCACCGGACCGGCCCGATCAGAGATCAGACCTTTATCGCGTCCCCTGATCACGCCGCGGTTGAAGTTGATCGTCGAGTTGTCAACACGAATGCCCGCACCGTTGGCAACGGCCGCCCCGGCACTTCCGAGCGTTATGTCATTGAGTGTGAACGCGGCCGTGTTACCGATGATTCGCAGAAGGTCGAAAGTCCCGCCGGTGACCGTCAGGAGCTTGGCTCCCGGGCCGTTGACGGTGATGGCGCCGTTCATGCCGCTCACTGTGATCGACGAACCCAGCGTGATCGTCTGCGCCGTGTCGAACAGGTTGGAGAACGTAATCGTGTCGTCGCCGGCGGTAGAGGCGGCGTAGGTCATCGACTCGCGCAGGCTCGTGCCGGCGCCGAACGCCGGGTCGCTGGTGCCGTCGTCCTCGTCGGCGGTGGTGGTGACGATCAGGCTTTCGGCGCGGGAAATGGTCAGCCGGTAGTCTTCGACCTCACCGTTGGTGAAGGTCGCCGTCTGGCCCTTGGGGCCGAGGCCGGGGGTGGAGGACTGGACGATGCGGAAACGTGCGTAGGTCGTGCCGGGCTTGGCGTTACCCGGGATCGTCACCGCGACGGCGTTGTCGCCGATCGCCATATCCTGATTGTCGATGATCTTCTCGGCTGCGTCGAAGGTGCCGTTGCCGTCGAAGTCGATCCAGGCATGAAGGAACTCGCCGGTGGTGGCGCTTTGCGGATTGGCGACCTTGATCGTCAGGTTGACTGTCGGACCGGAAAGCGTCAGATCCTGAAGCAGAGAGGTCCCGACGAACACGCCGTCATCGTCGGGATCTGTGTTGGCCGCAGCGGTGGCCTGCAGATTGGAGTCGGTGCCCACCGCGGAGCCCAACCGCACAGCGACGATGCCATGAGCCGGACCGTTGGACACCACCAGCGTGCCGTAGGTGTCCGGCGCGTCGCCGCCATCCGACGCGATCATCAACCGGCGGGCTTCCAGCGGCTCAAGGCTGGGTATGGCACGAACCGCAGCTGCCTGGGAAAGGCGAGCGAACCGAGACCACTTCCGAAAATCGGCAGGACGACGCATGAGCACAACCCTTAATGTTGACGACCGAGCGCCCCAGCATTGACCGACAGCGGTCATGGGGGCACACCCACGGACGTTCGACAGCAATGTCAGACTATCATCGCCGACCGGGAAGACAAGCAATATCCGGATGACGGGATGGCCGGGGTTCGACTATCGGTTGCGGCAATAAACTGCAGGCAAGAGCGATCCGGATCGCCTATCGGGCGCCTGCCTTTCCGTACTGCTTTTCCTCGATCAGTTCCGAACCACAGAGCAGGCTGATGCGGCGTTTGAGATCCGATCGGCGCGTATTGATCTGAATAACGCCCCGCGCCGCGTTTAGAAACGGATCGCCATCGACGCCGTTCGCGTGGGCGGTGTGAAAGTCGTTTTCGGTGTCCCACAGCTGCTGGTTGGTCGCCGCCAGTTCGCTGGTCAGGGTCGCCAGTTCTGCCGACGCCGGCAGCGCGTCGCCGGCAATCCGCTCCAGCAACGCCAGTTCGCTTGCGACGTTGTCGCGGGCGGCGGGGTCGGTCAGCCGAGACACCTTGATCCGCAGGATCGTCAGTCGATCGACCAGTTCGCCGGCCGACACCGGCACCAGCGGACGGACGGCCGTTGGATTCGCGGCAGGGGGGCGGCCCGAATGCGTCCATGTCCCGAGCGCACGGATCACCTCGTCGATCACCGTTGTCCAGTCGCCCAGGACCTGTTGCCGGAAAAGCCGCATCGTCGGGTACCAGGGGGAATCGGCGCGGCCCGAGAGCCAACGCCACTCGCTGCTGACCGGCAGCAGCAGCCAGGTCGGTTTGCCCATCGCACCGGCCAGATGCGCGATCGCCGAGTCGGACGTGACGATCAGGTCGAGCGAGGCGATGACGGCGGCGGTATCGACCAGCGCGGCATCTTTGTCGGCATTTTGGAGCAGCGTCATGGGGAACGGAGACGGGTCGGCGTCGGACAGACGCTGAAGCCGAACCCACGATACGCCGGCACATTCCGCCAGCGGCCGCAACACGTCCGGCGCGATCGAGCGGAAGCGGTCGTCGAGGAAGGTGCGGTCTCCCTGCCACGCCAGGCCCACTTTCAGCCCGGGAAGGGCCTCGATCACCGGCCGCCAGCGGTCGATCCGACCGGGCTCAGCCGACACGTAGGGGACTTCTGCCGGAATGTCCTTTTCGCAATCGATCCCCAGCAGGCCCGGCAGGCTCAGGAGCGAGGTGTAGACGTCAAAGTCGATCGTGCCGGGCTCGTCGATTGGGAACCATCGGTCCACGCCCTGGATGTTGCCCAGCAGTGGCTGCAGCGCTCGCTGGCAGGCAAAGACGACGCGGCCGCCGCGGGCCTGGAGGATGGTCAAAAGCCTGCAAAACTGGATCGTATCGCCTAGCCCTTGTTCGGTATGAACCAGGATTCCCCGGCCGTTAAGTGGCGAGCCGTCCCAGGTGGGGCGGGGGATCTCCGGGCGGATCGCGATCTGAGCCGCCCAGCGCCATTCGCAATCGAGAAAGCCTTCCCGGAACTGCCCGAGTTTCAGGAGCAGCATGGCCCGGTTGACGCGCGCCAAGGCAAAATCCGGGCGGATGCGAAGCGCCGAGTTGTAGTGCCGAAGCGCTTCATCGGCATTGCCGAGCAGGGCGTGACACCGGGCGACGCAGTTGTAGGCGAGCGACGGATCGGGCAGGCGGTGGATGGCGCTGGCGAGAACGTCAATCGATGCTCGGATGTCGCCGGCGTCGTGAAGCGCCATACCAAGCATCTGGACCGCCGCCCCCGACGTCGGCACCAACGCGAGCGCCTGGCGTGCCAAAACGACAGCGCGACCCGGTTGGCGGGCCCGCAGGGCATTCTGAGCGTCGAGCAGCAATGAGGCGATATCCTGGTTCATTGTGCAGGAGAACGGTTACCGAAGGCCGTCATCATAGTGGACGCCGTTGATTTCGGCGCGATGGACACCGCGAACGATCAATGCCGGCCCGTCGGTCGCGGCGTGTTGTTCGGAACCTGTGGCAACAGGTGTCCAAAGTCTGTCGCAGTGATTTCCGACGACGCGATTCGCACGGCCAAACCTTCCGCGGAATATTCCAGATCGTTCGCGGGACTACGGTTCGGAAGGTGATGGTCGGGCCGAGGTGTTGCCAGCTTGATTTGGGCTCGTTTGTTTGCTTTATGTACGGGTGATGAGCGTCGGCCGCACCGGTGGACTTGCCGATGACGCGTCACGTCCAGAAACTTTCCTTGCCGTTGGACGGCCGATCCGGGTAGACTGTGGACAAGTCGCGGTGAGATTCAGAGTTATTTCTCGCCCTGATTGACGTTCATCCCTGTGGCCGGGCTGGTTTTGTTGCGGACCCGGCATTGTGGGTTTTTATCGGCGGCTTGTGGCGACCGTTATGTTCGGGCGCGGTGGAACCCGCCGGGATGTACCGAAATGTCATAGGCTGGCGGAACGTCGTTATCGATCGGAATTGCCTGAGAAATGTGGCAGTCTGACGTCTCGGGCTCGGGCTCCCCAGGAGGAATCGTATGCGATCGTGGCTGAGGAATTTGTGTGCGGCACGAACGGCGCAAGCGGCTGCCGTTGCGTCGCAATCCCTCCTTGATCAGGCCCGGCTTAATGTGGCCCGCCCCTTCGTCGCTTGCGAGCGACTGGAAGACCGGCAACTGCTGTCGGGCTCGCCTGACGTCACCTACACCTACGGTGGCAAGATCAAAATCGTTTCCGGCAGCCTCAAGGCCAAGGAAGCGATCACCATTTCGCTGACGTCGCAGACCGATACCGGATACATCACCGGACAGATCAGTTCGCTGCACACCGGCACGGTGGACGTCAAAGGCTACCTCGAAGGCAACAAGCTGACCCTCGTCGGCGCTACGAGCGGCCGCCTGGTCGAGGGCACGATTAACAAGAAGGGCCTGAAGTTCGCAGGCACCGTCGTCAACGGCATCGACAAGAGCACGGGAACGTTCAAGGTCAAGGCGATCGGCGATGCCCCCGGTTCCCTGCAGCCGGCCAGCCGGGCTGGCGGAACGGCCTCGCTTGGCGGGTCTTCGACCCCCAGCAGCACGCCAACAGGCTCCGTGCCGGTAGGTTCGCTGGACCCGAACATCGACCCGGCAACAGGCCTGCCCAGGACCTCTTCGGGCACGGTCATCGACCCCAGCAAAACCACCCCGACGACGCCGACCACCGGCACTTCGGCCCCGACCGGAGCCGGCTCGGGTGCTTCGGCGATCCCCCTGGCGACGCCTTCGGCTACCCCGCTGGCGAACGTGCCCCTCGCCCCCGGCAACCTGATCGGCACGAACTACTCGATCCTCGGTGTCTGGACCGGCCAGTTCAACTTCGACAGCAGCGGCAAGATCGAAAACATCACCACCGGTGCCACGACGGGCGCAGCGGTCAACGGCACCCGCCCCGGTGTCGACCCCCGCACCGCCACCTTCAGCACCACGTCCCAGGACCTCACCGGCCTGGTGACCGGAACGCTGACCGTCGCCGAACTCGGCACGTACGTCTACACTGGCTTCGTCAACGGCACCAACATCAACCTGGTGCTCTCCGGCCCCGGCCCCGGCCTGGTGACCGCGACGCTCAACACGACCTTCGACACCTTCACCGGCACCCTGACCAACGCCGAGGCCAACGGCTTCCGCGCCAACGGCCCGATTAACGCCACCTTCTTCAGCGGCGGCGGCAGCGGCGTCGTCCTGCCGGCCGGCGAAGAGCTGTTCCATGTCAACCAGACCAACACGATCGGCGATCCGACCGTGGGGAACCTTGATCCCAACGGCGCGTCGCTGGGCATGGACTTCTCGGTCGGCACGATTCCGCTTGTCGTCAACTCGCTGGGCGCGTTCGACGACAACGCCGACGGCCTGCAGCGGACGATCCGCGTCGCGATCTACAACATCACGACCCCGACGATCCCGGTCGTCGTCTCCGACATCACGACCTTCACGTCGGAACTGGCGCCCAACAGCAACTTCCGCTATCTGACGACCTTTACGCCCATCACGCTGACCACCGGCGTGTATCGTATCGTCGCGTTCGGGTACGGTGCCGGCGAGCTTGCCGGCGACACCGGCGTGGGTACCTATACGGGCCCGATCGCCAGCGCCAACACCGGCAACAATGGCCAGACCGTGGTCTATCCGATCACCAACGGCCTCAACGCCAACAACTGGCGTTCGGCGACGGGCAACAACACCAACCTGGTGTTCCCGACCTTGGCCGACGGGCTTCCGCTGAACCGCTACCTTGCCGGTTCGTTCCTGTTCGAGGAAGGCACCCCGATCGTGCCGCCGGTCGTTCCGCCGGTGGTCCCGCCGCCGCCGACCACGATCACCAAGCCGGCCAACACGGCGTTCCCGGGTGGTGTCAAGACGACGCCGACCGGCCCGGAAGTGTTCGGCGACCAGAGCGGCGCGATTATCCCGTAAAGCTGCCGCGTCCGAGAATTCAGTTCAACCAACAGGTCCGCCGGAGTTGCTCCGGCGGACTTTTTTGTTGGCCGATGCTGTAAAACGGCGGCGACCCGCCCGTTGATCGAAGTGTGGCCGCCAACAGACGGCAAATCAGGTCTGCAGACAGCGGTCTGCGGAGCGATGTAAAGGGGCAGATGCCCCAGGCAGGGCTCGTACCTTGGCCCGCGAAGCGGAACGCAAGACCCAGACCGATACGCCGCCCGATGCGCCGCGCGCGCAGCCGGCCCGTCGCCCGCCGCCCATGCCCTGGACGGCTGGGTTCTCTCGACATTGCCGCGTGCGATCGCGTTCGCTGCAGGCCTGGTGAAGGATCGCGAAGTCGCCGAAGACCTGGTCCATGACTGCTACTGTCGGTTGCTCGCCAAGGCCGGCGATTACGACCTGCAGCAGGACGGAACGCGACTGCTCTTCCGGTCGATCACGAATGCGTGCATCGACCGAAGCCGCAAGAAGTCGACCGTCAGTCTCTATGAGGCCGACGAAGACGGCGGCCCCGGCCGGATGAGAGACCTCACCGACCGCCGGGCGTATGAGCCCTGGCAACTGGCCGACCATGGCGAGCTGCAGCGGGCGATATCGGCGGGACTGGAGAAGCTGACGGTCGTGCAGCGTGCGGCGTTGGAGCTCAAAACGCTCGGCCAGTCGTTGCAGGACATCGCAGACGCATTGGACGTGACGCCCACCAACGCCGGTGTGTTGATCCACCGTGCGAGGCAGGCGTTGTCGAAGCACATTGCGGAGTACGTTGAAGCGTGACGGCGGAGATCTGAAATCTGAAATCCGAGATTTGCCTTTCAACCCCATGTTCGACCGACCCTTCCATTCCGACTCCAACGCCGACGGGCAGCTCGACATGCTCGTGCGCGCCGACCTCGATCGCCGGGCGGACCAGGTCGACCCTCGGGCGTTGTTCGCGCGGATCAGGGCGTCGTCGCCCGCACTTGCCGCTGATGAATCGATCGCCGACCGTCCGCCGATGCGACTTGTTGGCGCGGCGCACCCCGTCCGCCGGGTCTTCAAGTGGATGGGTGGGCTTTCGGCCGCCGCGGCGGCGATCGTCGTCGCGTTCATCCTCGGTACACAGGGAACGCCGGCCCAGGCCAGTCCCGAGACCATCCTTCGCGACGCCCAGAAGATCCATCAGCTGCCGCTCGACCGCTGCTACCTCGTGGAGATCAAGAAAGAGTCGGCGTTGCTCGAGCAGAGCTACCCGATGATGCAGAAGTCGCGCGTGACCCGCCTCTGGACGCGCGGCGACCGGTACTGGATCGAATCGGTCAACATGCAGCAGCGCTTCGCCTGGGGCCGCGACGAGAAAGGCGACCTCTGGATCGCCCTGGGCACGCAGCGGGGCCTGCGGTTCGGCGCCGACGAGATCCCCCTGTGGCTCAAACACTCGGCCGAAGTCTACAGCATGCGGATCGACCACCTGCTGGACGAGATGCTGCGCGACTTCGACCTGACCCGCGAAGCCGCGCCCGCTGGCCAGCCGTCGTCCACGATCGTCATCAATGCAAAGCTCAAGCCCGGTCGGCGGCATCCGGCACTGGGCGGGGCGCGGATCGAGTTCGACGGCGAAACGAAGGTCATCCGCAAGCTGGTGCTCGACCGCACCCGCATGGGCGAGCCGATCGCGACGGTGACGTACCTGCTGGTCGATACGCAGTCTCAGGACGCGGCGTTGTACACGCTGGAAGGGCAGCTCGAAGCGCCGTACGAGATCTTCAGCAGCACCGACGAGAACCAGCGTCGCATCTGGCTCGGTCGATTTTTCGGGCCGATGATCCAGGAGTTCAACCTCGCCCCGCGTCGGCCGGGCGACGTACGCCCGCCGCTGGGCCCGGACGGCAAACCGATCCCGGGACTGGAAGG
Source organism: Humisphaera borealis (assembly GCF_015169395.1). Lineage (GTDB taxonomy): Bacteria > Planctomycetota > Phycisphaerae > Tepidisphaerales > Tepidisphaeraceae > Humisphaera > Humisphaera borealis. The sequence continues at coordinate 2,708,492 of NZ_CP063458.1, read as the reverse complement.
CCGGCCCATCCTCAGTCCGGACGGACGCCCTCTCGGCCAGGGTCTTAATCGCCCGCAACGTCCTACGAAGGATGAGGCATCAACCACGCGCCCGGTTCGCTGACGACTCTGTCAGTGACACGGGCTTCCAGCCCGTGCGAGGTGCGTTGAAGTCGACAGATCAGGATAGCGCACAACTCTTTACCGCCACCTCGCCAGCACGGGCTGGAAGCCCGTGTCACGGATTGGCCCGTCAAGAAGCAACTGCCCTGCGAGCAACACCATGAGATACCAACGACCCCTCATCGCCGTGCTTGCGTCCCTCGCGTGTGCCTCGCTGTCGGCGGTCGATGTCGCCGTCGCGCAGGTGCGGCCCGGCGCCGATCGTCCCGCCGCTGCCGGCGCCAAGTCCGCTCCCGCGGCGGCGGTCGAGGGGACGATGATCTTCCGCCGATTCGATACCAACGGCGACGGCAAGATGAGCAAGGCCGAGTGGGGCGGCATTGTGGCGATCTCGGCGAAGCTGAAGGACGACCCGTCCGCCGCCGAGAACGTGTTCGTCTACTCCGACACCGATGCCGACGGATTCCTGTCGTCGGCGGAGTTTCAGACGCTGTACGCGCAGATCGCCCGGCAGCGGGCCGAGGCCCAGGCGGCAAACCCACAACCTGCCAATCCACCGCCCGCCAATCAGCAGCCTGGCGACCGTCGTCCCGGCGACGGCTTCCGCCCGCCGTTCATGCGCCGGCCAGGCATGCCCGGAGAGCCCGCGGTCGCGTCCGGCAATACCCGCCTGACGCCTGAGCAGACCGACTTCTTCGAGAAGAAGATCCGCCCGGTGCTGATCGAGTCGTGCTACAGCTGCCACTCGGCCGAAGCGAAGAAATCCAAGGGCGGCCTGCTGCTCGACACCCGCGACGGCATCCGCAAAGGCGGCGACAAAGGACCTGCGGTCGTCCCCGGCAAGCCCGACGACAGCCTGCTGCTGACCGCGATTCACTGGAAGCAGGAAGACTTCCAGATGCCGCCGAAGAAGAAGCTGAGCGACACGGCTATCGCCGACTTCGAAAAGTGGGTCGCCATGGGCGCACCCGACCCGCGCGACGGCAAGGCGATTGTCCGCAGCGAGATCGACATCGCCAAGGGCAAGCAGTTCTGGGCTTTCCAGCTGCCGAAGAAGTCCCCCGCGCCGGCCGTGAAGGACGCCGCCTGGGCGAAGTCGGATGTCGATCGGTTTTTGCTGGCGGCGATGGAAGCCAAGAGCGTAAAGCCCGTCGCCGATGCCGACCGGGCCACGCTGCTTCGCCGGCTGTCGTACGACCTGACCGGCCTGCCGCCGCTGCCGGCGGACGTCGAGGCATTCCTGGCGGACACCTCGGCGAACGCCGTAGAGAAGGTTGTCGATCGCATGCTCGCCTCGCCCGCGTTCGGCGAACGCTGGGGCCGCCACTGGCTCGACGTCGCCCGCTTCGGCGAATCATCGGGCAAACAGGTCAACATCAGCTACCCGCACGCCTGGCGGTACCGCGATTACGTCATCGACAGCTTTGCCGCCGACAAGCCGTACGACACGTTCATCAAGGAACAGCTCGCCGGCGATCTGATGGCGTCGAAAGACGAGAAGCAGAAGGCCGAGCGGCAGGTGGCGACGGCGTACCTGGCGCTGGGCAGCAAGAACCACAACGAGCGCAGCCGCCTCCAGTTCGAGCTCGACATGGTCGACGAGCAGATCGACGCGATGTCGCAGGGCATGATGGGCGTCACCCTCGCATGTGCCCGTTGCCACGACCACAAGTTCGACCCGATCCCGCAGACCGATTACTACGCCGTCGCCGGCATCTTCCGCAGCACCGATACCATGTTCGGCACGGCGCGCGTGGTGCAGAACAACCACGCGACACCGCTGATCGAGCTGTCGGCCGCATCGGGCATGAAGCCCGGCAAGAAGGCGCTGACCGCCGAGGAGCGCAAGACCGCTGAGGACGAACTGGCCCGCCTGCGGGAGCAGCGCGCCGAGCTGCTGAAGGGCGGCCGCGAAGCCGCCGCGGGCAACGTGCAGATTGTCTTCATCGTCAGCCGTACGGCACAGATCCAGGCCACGCTCGACGCCCACAACGCCGACGGCACGCCCAAGCTGCTGACGATGGGCACGAAGGACCGTTTCCGTTCGATGGACAGCCCGATCTACACCCGCGGCGAAACCGAGCAACCCGGCGACATCGTTCCCCGCGGCCTGCCGCAGGTCATGGTCAGTGGCTCGGGCAAGATCAGCAGCCGCGGTTCCGGGCGAATGGAACTGGCGGATTGGGTGGCGTCGAAGCAAAACCCGCTGACGGCCCGCGTGTGGGTGAATCGCGTTTGGCTGCACCTGTTCGGCCAGGGCATCGTCACCAGCCCGGACAACTTCGGCGCCAGCGGCGCGCTGCCCAGCAATCAGCCGCTGCTCGATACGCTCGCTGTGTCGTTCATGGAGCAGGGCTGGTCGACGAAAAAGCTGATTCGCCAGCTCGTGCTGACGCGGGCGTACCAGCTTTCCAGCAGCCATCACAGCCTGAACCACGAGATCGACCCCGACAACACGCTGAACTGGCGGGCGACCACCCGCCGGCTGGAAGCCGAGAGCATTCGTGATTCGATGCTGACGATCGCCGGCCGGCTGGATGCGTCGCGGCCGGTGGGTTCGCCGATCGCCCGCGTGGGCGACGGGCAGGCGCAGGTGGTGCTGCGGTTCATGGGGGCGATCGACAACGAACTGACGAACCGAAGCGTTTACCTGCCGATCGTCCGCGATCAGTTGCCCGAGGTGCTCGCGACGTTCGATTTCGCCGAGCCGAGCATGGTCGTCGGCCAGCGTTCGACGACGAGCGTGCCGAGCCAGTCGCTGTACCTGCTCAACAGCCCGTTCGTGATCAATGCCGCCGACTCCGCCGCGTCGCGAATCAGCCGCGAGCAGCCGGACGACAAGCAGCGTATCCGCCAGGCGTACCTGTCGATCTACGGCCGCGTGCCGACAACCGCCGAGACCGCCGCGGCGGAGAAGTTTCTGAACGACTACGCGTCAACGATCAGCAGTGCCGCCGCGATCAGCCCCGCCGCCAAGCGCGACGCCTGGACCGCGATGATCCAGTCGCTGCTGGGCAGCAGCGAGTTCCTGTTTTTGAACTGAATCAGTGACACGGGCTTCCAGCCCGTGCAAGAGGCGCAGTAGTCGACTTATCTGGATAACGAGCAACTCCCTAAGCACAACGTCGCCAGCACGGGCTGGAAGCCCGTGTCACTGATGGCGACTTTCCAATGCCGAGGCCAACATGAACTTCCCCATGCTCTCCCGCCGTGCCGCTCTGAAGTCCGCCTCCGCCGGGTTTGGCTATCTCGCGTTCGCGGGGTTGTCGGCGTTTGCGGCAGACAAGGAAGTGAAGGCCAACCCGCTGGCCCCCAAGAGCCCGCACTTCCCCGGCAAGGCCAAGCGGGTCATCTTCCTCTGCATGGACGGCGGGCCCTCGCACGTCGATACGTTCGACTACAAGCCCAAGCTCGCGACCAGCAGCGGGCAGAGTTTTGGCGACGGCTTCCGCCGGGGCAACCTGCTCGCGTCGCCGTTCGCATTTAAGCAGCACGGCAAGAGCGGCCTGTGGATCAGCGAGCTGTTCCCCGAGGTCGCCAAGCACGCCGACGACCTGTGCATCATGAACTCCATGCAGACCGACCTGCCCAACCACCCGCAGGCGTTCGTGCAGATGCACACCGGCGTGTTCAACTTCAAGCGGCCATCCCTCGGCGCCTGGACGCTCTACGGTTTGGGCACGCAGAACGCCGACCTCCCCGGTTTCATCACCCTCAGCCCGCCGGCCAATAACGGCGGCCCCAACAACTACGGGGCGGCGTTCCTCCCGGCGATCTACCAGGGCACCCGTATCGGCACCTCGCGCGGTTTCGGCGGCGGCGGGGGACCGGGCCAGCCCGGCGGTGGCGAGGCGACCGTCGCCAACACCAAGAACCCGCGCCGTGGCGCGGCCGCCCAGCGGCTGCAGCTCGACTTCCTGCAGTCGCTGAACAAGAGCGCCCTCGACCGCGAACAGGTCGCGCCCGAGGTCGAAGGCGTCATCGAATCGTACGAGCTCGCGTTCCGCATGCAGGGCGCGCTGCCCGACCTGATGGACCTCAAGACCGAATCGGCCGCCACGCGATCCATGTACGGCATCGGCGATCGCGAGACCGACGAGTTCGGCAAGCAGTGCCTGCTGGCCCGCCGCTTCGCCGAGGCCGGCGTGCGGTTCATCGAGATCACCAAGAGCGGCTGGGACCAGCACCGCGATCTCAAGAACGCGATGGAGCGCAACTGCGGCGGCATCGACAAGCCCATCGCCGGCCTGCTTGCCGACCTCAAGAGCCGCGACATGCTCAAAGACACCCTGGTCATCTGGGGCGGCGAGTTCGGCCGCACGCCCTACGCACAGGGCACCGATGGCCGCGATCACAACGCCAAGGGCTACAGCATGTGGATGGCCGGCGGAGGCGTGAATGCCGGCCAGATGTTCGGCAAGACCGACGACTTCGGCTACGAAGCCGTTGAGAACAAGATTCACACCCACGACTGGCACGCCACCATCCTGCACCTGCTCGGCCTCGATCACACCAAGCTCACCTACCGCTACGCCGGCCGCGATATGCGGCTGACGGACGTGAAGGGGAACGTGGTGAAGGGGATCGTGAGCTAGACGTTGCGTAAGAAGACTGGAATCTGAAACCTGACCTCTGGAATCTGGTCAAAAGCGCCGGTGTCTGAGGTACTCCGAAGACCCGGATTCTTCATGCGATGCGCGCGAGGAATCCGGATTCTCGGAGTACCTCAGACACCGGCGTCGGTCATTCCATCGACGCTCGATGCGGGCAACGGGCCACCGTTGCTCATGCCACCCGGACAAAATTCTGCACGTGGTGCTGTCGCCCCCGTTCCGGCTAAAACATCGTCGTCGCGCCACACCGACGCGCGACGCCGCGGGAACCGACCGACCAATCGGAGATTCGATGAGCACCTTCACCACCAAAGACGGCACCGAGATCTACTACAAGGACTGGGGCACCGGCCCGGTCATCGCGTTCAGCCATGGCTGGCCGCTCAATTCAGATGCGTGGGAAGCGCAGATGTTTTTCCTCGCGTCCAACGGCTTTCGCTGCATCGCCCACGATCGCCGGGGGCATGGCCGCTCCAGTCAGCCGTGGAACGGCAACGAAATGGACACCTACGCCGACGACGTCGCCGAGCTGTACGCGAAGCTCGATCTGAAGGACGTCATGATGGTGGGGCACTCGACCGGCGGCGGCGAAGTCGCGCGGTACATCGGCCGGCACGGCAGCAAGCGGGTAAAGAAGGCCGTCCTCATGGGCGCGGTCCCGCCGATCATGCTCAAGACCCCGGCCAACCCTGGCGGCCTGCCGATGGAGGTCTTCGACGGCTTCCGCAAGGCCTACCTCGCCGACCGGGCGCAGTTCTTCCTCGATGTCGCGACCGGCCCGTTTTTCGGCTTCAACCGTCCCGGCGCCAAGGTCTCCGAAGGCCTGATCCGCTCGTGGTGGACGGCAGGCATGATGTCCGGCCATAAGAACGCCTACGATTGCATCAAGGCATTCAGCGAAACCGACTTCACCGAAGACCTTAAGAAGTTCGACGTGCCCACCCTCATCATCCACGGCGACGACGATCAGATCGTCCCCATCGGCGCGTCGGCCATGCTGTCGTCGAAGCTGGTCAAAGGCGCACAACTCAAGATCTACCCCGGCGGCGGGCACAGCCTCGGCGATACCGCGAAAGACCAGTTGAATGCTGATTTGCTGGCGTTCGCGCGGGGTTGATCGCCGGCCGTGGCGGTTAGGTCCCATTCGCCCGTCCCCAGGACGCGCCTTTAGAGTGCAAACTCCATCGCGTTGCGCCGCGCCATTGCAGAGCTCCCTTGAGTCCTAACATCGGCCGTTCAATAATGCCACGTGCAAAATACACATGGCAAACAAGGATGTCCGTCGTGTTCGGGTCTTCGGCTGCGTAACGGCGTGCTCCGCCGACGGGTGCTGTTTCTGCAGGAGCAACTCCGCAAGGTGAACGCCCGCCGAATGGCGGTGGAGCAGCAGCTTCGCGAGGCCCAGGGCAGGTCGCCGCTGGTGCGGACTGAGGATCGGCGGCGGCGGGTGAGGTAAGGCCGGGCAGGCACAGGAACGCTAGGGCGACTTCAGCCGGTAGTGGCGCGCTACCGCGGCTCAGGCCCATGGCGGCAGCCGAGGGACGTCGTCTGCGAACGGTACAAGTTCTTGGTCGATGGTCTCGCGCATCGTTTCTTTCGAGATACAGCCGTCGTCGAGTTGCTCCCCACTGTGATCCACGACGACTCCCCATTGGGTCAATTCGCGCCGATCAGGATCCCTTGTGTACAACTGCCAGCCAATAGTACAGATGCGTTGGGTCGTAAGCTTGCCGCGTTGCCACTCGCGCAAAACCAATGAGTTGAGAAGTCGGTCGGATTGATCGACATCAGGCTCGCCCGGCACCGCACGAAGCGCCGCGCGTACCGCCAGCGAGTCCGATGGATCGACCAGAGAGAGGTCTATCAACCACGGCGGCGGAATGTCCGACTCGGCAATCAGCGAGTCCGCCCAGACAATCACATTTGCAGGATCGAGCAACTCAAAATGGATTGCGTCTGAGGCAAATTGGGCGAGCACTCGAAGGTCGAGGGGCGGTGTGAGCATTGCCATGAATGGCCAGTTGGCCGCCTCTTACACCGGCAGCGGCGGCGGCTTTGGGGAACTTCGAAACCGTTTGATAATCCACAGTACACCCACGAAGACCAGACCCGCCAGCACGCCGGTCATGGTCATCGCGGACTCGCGTTGCAGGGGCTTGTCCCCGAACTTCACCACGACAACACTTTCCAGCGGAAGCTGGAGTTCGGACCGGACGAAATCCTTCAATCTCTCTGGAAACAGGATGTTGCTGGATCGCAGTCCTTCGACCTGAACGGCCCGAAAAACGTCACCCGGCTTTAGGTTCTCCGGCGTCGGATAGCTTCGTAGAAACTCGTCCGGGTCGAATCGAACCAGGACCAGTTTTCCGGGCGACGGCCGTGTCGTTCCGTTCACGATCGACTTAGCTCGTTCGACCGCCTCGCTTTCTGGAATGAGTGGCACGTACCAGGCCTTGGTCTTGCGAGCGCCCGTCGATTTTTTGATCTCTTCGTCGACGATCGCACCGGGCAGATACAAACCGCCGCCGGTGAGTTTCAACCATTTCGCTTTCGGAGATTCGACCGACACGTCGGCCACGGCGACCGAGGTCGGCGTGGTCTCCGCTCCGCCGATCAACACGGGGAGCGTCCCCAACAGCAGGATCAGCCCGCCGAGGACCATCAGGTAGGGAAGAAGTCGCCAGCCGAGTGAGAGCATGAGTTGGCCTCAAAATGGGATTGGCGTCGCTGCTACGGCTATGCCCCGCCGAAGAACATGAATCGCCTGATCGAGGGGCCCGGGAACACCCCCGGCGTTCGCAGCCATAGGCTACAACTAGTGCTCTTCGTGTCAATGATTCAGGTCGGTCGTGCGACCGTGAACACTGGCCTTGGGATGGCATCGGCAAGGTTCGCGGGTCGTAGCCGCGCTTCAACCTGTGGGTGGCATGGGCAAGCGTACTCGCTTGCCCGTGGGATCGCCGTCCGACGTTCGACACGGGCAACGGCGTACCGTTGCCCATGCCAACCAATACCTGCACTTGGAACGCGCGACGACGCGTGGTCTTGGATATCTTGGAGCCTAACAAATACTTGACGGATTGCGTCGTGTCAATACACTAATGACGGACGGCGTCCGCTCGGGCGCGCTTAGGCCCTGCGTCGGAAATCGCCTGTTTTGCCGGCTGGCATCCTGCCTGTCGGCGACTCTTCGGGGCCGTTCAATCCTGCATTGAACGGCCGGTCTTCTATTGCATTCGGCCCGCGGCCGCTAGTCTTGTCGGGAGGGGTAACGGTCTGGGCTTCTTTTGGCGCGGCCGCCGTGGGATTCTTTGTAGCCGGTTCATTCCCTGGGAGGTGTCATCATGATCTCGGGTTCGTTTGGCAATCTGTGCATTCGCTGTGTTCCGGCGACGCTCGACGATCTGCCGTTTATCGATCGCCTGCGACGACGGGACTCGGCGGCATTGGGGTTCCTGTCGCGGCAGGCACTGGTTGAAAAGATCAGGGCCGGGGTCGTGCTGCTGGCGTGGGGGTCGCCGGACCTGACGCCTCGGGTTCGTTCGGCGACATCGAGTAGCGATCGCGAGGCTGGAGCGGCGGGGCCACCGCCGACAGATCGGCCAGGAGCGCCGCCGGGGCAACGCAACGGTGGTCGGCGGCCGCGTCGGGTTCGTTCGGCAAAGCCGGGTGAGCCGGATGGGACGCCTTGGGTTCGTTCGGCAGAACAGGATGAACGGGAACAGAGGTCTTGGGTTCGTTCAGCGGAATGTGATGGGCGCACGCCTACGCCTTGGGTTCGTTCGGCAATCCGTAACGAGTTGGACGAGACGCCTCGGGTTCGTTCGGCAGATTGCGACATCGCCTCGGCCAGTCCTTCGGCGAACCCGGCGCACGACCGCAACACCGATATAGCGCGTCCCCTCGGGTTCGTTCTGCACGGATCGCTTCGCCGGCGCGAGGTGCGGGTGTTCCAACTCGCGGTCGATCCCGACGTCCGTGGGCTGGGGATCGCCCGGCGGCTGCTGGCGGCGTTGCTCCGGCGGTGCCGTCGCTCGGGTTCGTTTGGCGTTTCACTCCGCTGTCGCGAAGAGCTCGCCGCCAACCGGTTCTGGCACCGCGCCGGGTTCGAATTGCACGACCTGGAGAGCGGGCGGCGCGGGGCGCTGTATGTCTGGGTTCGTCGGTTGCTGGGTATGAAGCGGGCCACCCACGATGAGCTCGGTCATCGGTTTCACTCCCGTTGGCATCGCTGCCCTGGCTGCGGACAGCACACCTGCGGGTCGTGGACGTCCAAGGGTGTACGGCTGGGGGTTTGTGATGCGTGCGTGCAGGAGTGAGGCGACCCTGAACAGGGAGTGACGCCCCAACGCCGGTGTCTGAGCGGTACGCCGCGAAGACCCGGATTCTGCAATTGGCGCAGAAGGAACTGAACGCCAAGACGCCGACGCGCCAAGAGCTGACCGGCCGTGGGTTGCGTCCTTGGCGACTCGGCGTCTTGGCGTTCATTACTTCGATTCTTGGAGCAGGACACAGCGTTCACAGAGATGAAGACGGAGGAAGAGTGCACCTGCGGTGCGACCGCTAAACGAGGCTCGGGGGACAGCTGGGGAGATGCAATGCGAAGTCGGACTACTGAGGATTTGGAGTTGCGGTCGCGGGACGCACCTTGCACGGGTTGGAAACCCGTGTCACGGACAGCGGCGCAGGACGCGCGGTGGAGGCCTGGCGGGTTACACGGCGCTTTCGAGGCGCATTCCCGCGTCCCATGGTTTGCCCCGGCGGTAGTCGGGCAGGGGCATAGGGCGTTTGCCGTCGGGTTGGAGTTCGACGATCTCCAGCAGGCCGTCGCCGGTGACGATGTGGCCCGATGCGGTGATCTGGCCGGGGGTTGCGCCGGCGGGGGGGTTGCCGGGGATCGCAATGGCGCGGATGAGCCGGAGCGAGTCGGCGGGTTCGCCGGCGGCGGTCAGCAGTTTGACCCGGCAGCCGGGCCAGGGGTGCAGGCCGCGGATCTGCCTGGCGATATCGGCGGCTTTGCCGGTGAAGTCGATGCGGGTGGACTCGCGCGACAGCTTCGCCGCGAGTGTCGCCCGGCTGTGGTCCTGCTCGGTCTCGACCTGTCGGCCGGCTGCGAGCTCGTCGATCACCCGGAGCATCAGGTGTACGCCGTCCTGCGACAGGCGGTCGTGCAGTTCGCCGGCGGTTTCGAGTTCGCCGATGACGAGCTCGCTCATGCCCAGGACCGCGCCGGCGTCCATCTTTTGGGCCAGGCGGATGATGGAGTTGCCGGCGATTGTTTCACCGCCGAGGATCGCGCGGTGGATCGGCGCCGCCCCGCGGTACTTCGGGAGGCGCGAGGCGTGAAGGTTGACCGCCCCGAGCCGGGGCGCGTGGATGATGGCGTCGGCGATCTTCTGCCCGAACGCGATCACGACCAGCAGGTCGGCCGGCGGCAAGGTCTCGGCGTTGATATCGGCAGTTTTCAGCAGCGGCAGCCCGAGCTCGACCGCGGCGGCGGCGACGGGCGTGGGCGTCAGCTTCGACCCCCGCCCGGCAGGTTTGTCGGGCTGGGTGATCACGAGCGGCACCCGATGCCCGGCCGCGACGATCGCGCGGAGGGTAGGTACGCCGAACTCACCGGCACCGGCGAAATTGATGGAGAGGAGTGTCGGGATGGACGTCATTTCAGTGGTGTCATGGGTGGGGCAGACATTCTTGTCTGCCTCGGACGCGGTACGCCGTGGCCGAAATGGATTGGGGGGTTCATCAGGAGGGTCGGACGGACGAGTACGTCCGCCCGGAGCAGACAAGAATGTCTGCCCCACCGAGAAGAGTCATCACGCTTCACTTGCCTTCCTCAAACTCCTCCTCCAGTTCGCGGAGCTTCTTCCGGTAGGTCAGCTTCGCGACCGGGCCCATGCGGTCGATGATCATGATGCCGTTGAGGTGGTCGTTTTCGTGCTGCCAGATGCGGGTGATGAACCCTTCGCCGATCTCTTCGAACGGCTGGCCGTCGAGGTCTTGGGCGGTCATCTTGACGCGTTCGGTAGGCCTGCGGATGGCGACCTTGATGTCGGGGAGGCTCAGGCAGCCTTCCTCGAACTCCTCGTCGCCGTCGGCCTCGCTGAGCACCGGATTGACGTAGATCTTGTCGTCTTCGGGTTTGCCGGTGGCGTTGACGACGAACAGGCGGATGTTGAGGCCCACCTGCGGGGCGGCCAGGCCGACCCCTTCGTGTTCGCGCATGAGTTCGAGCATGCGGAGGGCGGTTTTGCGAAGGTTGTCGTCGAAGACCTTGACCGGGACCGATTTCTTTTTGAGCCGGGGGTCTGGGTAGAGGATGACGCGGAGGTCGTCGGGCATGGTTCGATGCTCTGCAAAAGGCGGTCTGGAGGACCGATAAGCCGGGCCGGCGGTCGCGTTTGCCGCACCGGGCGACAAAGACCGAAAAAGTCGCTTGGGTTCACAGGGTCTTTACGCCTAAAATGCGTTTGGTTGGCCTGTGAGGTCAGTCGCCGTAGACGCCCGGTTCGGGCGTCGGTAAAGTTCGACGTTCCCGCCGCATTCTAGGATAACGGGCGGAAATCGCGAACCATACGATCGGCAGAGCGTCCGACTTGTTGCGGTCGGGGGCCAACCCGCACGCCGATCGATACGCCGTTACTGGTTGACGGTTCTTCATCTAGGAAGGCACCCGTGGCTGAAGTTCCCGCAGGCTACAAACAGATCCCCGAGGAAGACCAGAAGAAGGCGGAAGTCTTTTTCGAGCGCGCCCGTACCGTCGCCGACACCGGCAACTACGAGTACGCGATCGAAATGTACCTCCAGGGCCTGAATTACGACCCCGAGTCGGTCAAAACGCACATCACCGTGCGCGAGATGGGCCTGATCCGAAAGAGCCGTGGCGGCAAGCCGCTCGGCATGTTCGACAAGCCCAAGATGACCAAGGGGGACGAGAAGAAGAACATGCTGGCGTACGAGAAGATGGCCGCGTACGACCCGGGCAACATGGAGCACATGAAGAGCTTCATGCTCGGCGCCCTCAAGGCCGGGTGTTACGACACCGTGCTCTGGATCGGCGGCATCCTGTTCAACGCGAACCTGCAGCTCAAGAAGCCGTCGTTCGAGACGTTCAAGGTGCTCAAGGACACGTTCTGCGCGGTGCACCGGTATCGTGAGGCGTCGGACGTCATGACGCACATGCAGCGGATGAAGCCTGCCGACATGGACCTGTCGCACGAGGCGAAGAACCTTGCCGCGAACATGGCGATGAAGGACGGCGGGTACGGGTCGGGCGGCAGCTTCCGCGACAGCGTCCGCGACAAGGACACGCAGGAAAAGCTCATGCGGCAGGACATGGACGTTCGGTCGGAAGACCAGAGCGCCCGCCTGGTCCGCGAAATGGAAGAGGATTACGCCAAGGACCCGGCCGATATCGCTCGCTTCAACCGGCTGATCGAGTCTTTGAAGAAGACCGAAATGCTGGAGTACGAGAACCGCGCGATCGAACTGCTGGAGCAGAGGTTCCGCGACACCAAGGCGTACAAGTTCAAGAAGAGCATCAACGAAATCACGCTGTCGCAGCTCAGCCGGCAGGAGCGGTCGCTTCGCGAAGAGGCGACGAAGAACCCGAAGGACATGGACCTCCGCAAGGACTATGCGGCGTTCCTTCGCGACAAGTTCGAACGCGAGCTGGAGATCTACAAGGAGACCGTCGCCAACTACCCGACCGACTCGACCGCCCGCTACGAGATGGGCGTGCGGATGTACAAGCTCAAGCGGTTTGACGAGGCGATTCCGGTGTTCCAGCAGGTCCGGATGGACCCGAAGTACCGGATGACGGTGACGATCCTGCTGGGCAGGGCGTTCCTGGAAGCCGGTTTCGTGGACGAGGCGGTCGATACCTTGCAGGAGGCGATCGCTGGTTACAACGTCCGCGGGGACGAGAAGTCGATCGAGATTTACTACTACTGTGCGATGGCGCTGGAGCAGAAGGGCGACGTGGCCGCGGCCGTCAAGATGTACAGCCAGGTGGCGCAGTGGAACTTCAACTACCGCGACGTGCAGCAGCGGATCAAGCGGCTTCGCGGGCAGGCCCCGGGCCAGCAGAACCCGCCGGCGGAGCTGTCGCCGACGACTTGAGTGCGGGGTTGTCGGCGCAGGGCGTTCCCTTCGCACGCGAGAGCATTCGTGGACAAAATCGCCTCGCGAGGGCTGGACAAAAGCCGTCGTTCGGGTATTCTGTTCCGTCTTTCGCCCAGCCGGGCGTTGCAGAGGAAACGTTGATTTCAGCCGATTCTGTGGGGTAGAAGACCTGTTCCATGGGTTCGGCTGAAGACTTGCGACGAAGTTAGAAGTTAGGAGACCGACACTCGTGGCCCATTCCCTTTCCGCCAAGAAGCGCATCCGCCAGACCGAAAAGCGTCGCGCCCGCAATCGCGCCCGCAAGGAACTCCTTAAGACGGAGCTCAAGTCGTTCAACACGCTCATCGCGGCCGGCAGCGTTGCCAAGGCCGAAGAGCAGCTGAACAAGGTCGTCCAGCGTCTGGACAAGGTGGCGTCGAAGAACACGATCCACAAGAACACCGCCGCCCGCAAGCGGAGCCGGCTGACCAAGCGGCTCAACGCGATCAAGGCCAAGAAGGCCGGCGCGGGTACCAGCGGCGCGAAGGCCTAAGCGCGCCCGTTCGATATCCGGATGCCGATCGGCAGGATTGCCGATCTGAAGTCGAAGCACCCGGCATTAGGCCGATCCCGATCACACGCAGCCACCCGAGCAGGGCCGGTTGATGTGGGTCGCGACCGGCGTGATGCCGGGTCTTTTTCGTTGGCGGACGCAGCATGTGCGCGGGAGGTGGATCGGTGCCACGGGTCGGCGGTACTCCGCAGACCCGTGTCTTCGGGCGTTCGGCACGGGTCTGCGGGGTACCGCCGACCCGTGGCACCAGACACCAGACGCTCGCACGACGCCAATGACGAGTCGAACACAACCGATTACCGAACGCGATGCGGTGGGCTGAAGCCCACCCTACAGAAAACAGGGAACCCCATGTCCGACGTTAAAGCCGAATCCAGCGTGATGGGACAGATCGTCGCCCTCTGCAAACGCCGGGGGTTTGTGTACCCCGCGAGCGAAATCTACGGCGGCATCCGCGGGTTCTGGGACTACGGCCCGCTGGGCATCCTGCTGAAGAACAACATCCGCGACTGGTGGTGGCGGCAGATGGTCCTGTGTCCGCCGATCGGCCCGGACGGGCATCCGGTGGACATGGTCGGGCTCGACTCGGCGATCATCCAGCATCCCAGGACGTGGGAGGCGAGCGGGCACGTCGCTGGGTTTAACGACCCGATGGTGGACGACATCGGCGTCTCCCGCTATCGCGCCGATCACATGTTCGGCATGTTCGCCGCCGGGGCTGACGTGCCGGTGGCGACCTGCGTCGCGTCGTCGCTGGGTGAGGCGGCGGAGATGATCGCGACGGATAAGAAGCTGCAGAAGCTCTTCGGCCTCCGCAATGTCGAAGTCGCCGAACGCAACGAGGCCGGGGTGACGGCCGTGAAGGCGTCCTACAAAGGGCAGCCGTTCGAAGGGACGATCCTCTGTCTGTACCCGCCGGCGCGGGAAGGGCTCTTCCCCACGTATCCGTCGCCATCGACGGGCGAAGTGGGCAAGCTGACCGATCCGCGGGCGTTCAACCTGATGCTCGATACCTATCCCGGCCCGATTCGCGACGAGGCGAACAAGGCCTATCTTCGCCCCGAAACGGCGCAGGGGATCTTCCTGAACTTCAAGAACGTCGTCGACACCACGCGCGTCAAGGTGCCCTTCGGCGTGGCGCAGGTCGGCAAGAGCTTCCGCAATGAAGTCACGCCGCGCAACTTCATCTTCCGCTCGCGCGAGTTCGAGCAGATGGAGATGGAGTGGTTCTGCCCGCCGGATGACGCGCTCATGTGGTACGACTTCTGGAAGCACGAGCGCATGAAGTGGTGGGAGTCGCTCGGCGTGGCGAAGGAGAATCTCAAGTTCCGCGATCACGACAAGGACGAGCTGTCGCACTATTCCAAGGCGACCGTCGATATCGAGTACAAGTACCCATTCACCGCGCCCGACTTCGGCGAGCTGGAAGGCATCGCGCACCGCGGCAGCTACGACCTGACGCAGCATCAGGAGCACTCGAAGCAGAAGCTCGACTACTTTGATCAGGAGCTGCAGCTCCGGCTGAAAGAGCAGGGCATTGCGCCCGAAGAGATCAAGGCCCGCAGCCGGTACATCCCCAATGTTATCGAGCCGGCGAGCGGCCTGACGCGGGCGGTGCTGGTGCTGCTTTGCGAGGCGTACACGGTTGACGCGGCTCGGCCGAGCGGCGTTTACCTGAAGTTCAAGCCCAAATTCGCCCCGATCAAGGCCGGCATCTACCCGCTGGTGGCCAAAGACGGCATGCCGGAAGTTGCCGAGAAGCTCTACCTCGACCTTCGGAACCGCTTCACCTGCGAATACGACCCGAAGCAGGCGATCGGCAAGCGGTATGCCCGCATGGATGAGATCGGCACCCCATTCTGCGTGACCGTGGACGGCGACACGCTAAAGGATCAGACCGTGACGATTCGCCATCGGGACACGCTGCAGCAGGAGCGGATCGGACTGGACAAGGTGAAGGATTTCCTGCGGGATCGCGTTGAGGAATGAGATCGTTCCCAATGGGGGCGAGGCAGGAATCTGTTGGGTTCGGCGCGCAACTGTGGGAAGGATGGAAGTGCCCGGGGCGCGCCCAGACGATGCGCGTTCCTAAGGGCGTTGGCCGGCAATTCCGCCCTTTCGCTGCGCTAGGTCAGGCGAAACGTCGGCTCATCTCGCGCGTCTTGGAGTTGCGGACCGCACGCATGTCCTGGTGCATCGTCTGAACGTTGCAACATGGCTCGACAGCTCGACATTCTCGCCCTCGAGCCGTTTTTCGGCGGGGTCCGCCGGGCCATGCTCGAAGCGGTTGTTCGCTACAGCCGCCATCGCTGGACGGTGCTGAAGCTGCCCCCACGCCGCATCGAGCGTCGGCTTGCCGCGGCGGCTAACTGGTTCAGCGAGCAGTTGAGCCGTCACTGGGTGGGCCGGCTTGATCTGGTCTTCACCAGCGAGGCGATGAACCTGGCGAGCCTCATGCAGCTCATGCCCAACCTGGTGGGCTATCCGTCGGTGGTCTACTTCCACGACAACCAGCTTCCCGACAGTTCAACCGGCGTGCCCGGGGCCAATCCGATCGACCTGGTGAACTTCAATACCTGTCAGGCGGCAACGGAGATCTGGTTCAACTCTGCATACCACCGCCAGATGTTCCAGATCCTCGCCCGCGCGATGGCCGACAAGCTGCCGGAGCTTTCCAGCCACGACCCGATCCCACAGATTCGCGAGAAAATCAGGCTGTTTCTTCCGCCGGTCGATCTCTCACACGTCCATGAAGTCGAGTCGAGTCCGACGGTGCCGGTTCGCCAGCCTCGGAATGTGTTCGTCGAGACGCGCGACGCCAACGTTCCGCTGCTGAATGCCCTCATCGACCGGTTGCGTCGGCGTAAGATTCCGATGCACCTGATCACTGTCGGGCCGGTCGATAAGCTCGACCCGCTGGCCTCGCGCACGACGGTTTCCGAGTACGACGACCTGGCCCAGATTTACGGAATGTTCTCGTCGTCGATCGTGCTGAGCGTCAAGCCGGCCGCTCCCTCGGATTACCAGGTGATCCGTGCGATGGCGGCAGGGTGCCGGCCGATGCTGCCGGAAGGCGGCGTCTACCCGGAACTGCTGCCGACCGCGATGCACAAAGCGTGCCTGTACCCGGTCGATCCGGACGCGCTCGCCGACCGACTCGCTCTGGCGCTGGGTCCCAACGCGCCGGCATTCGATCCCTCGTCCTGCAAGCCGGCGCTCAAGCCGTTCGATGCAATCACCCAATGCCGGCTGATCGACGAACGAATCGAGCAGATCGTCGCGCGGCATTCGACCAGTGGCTGACAGGCCGTTGGAGCGGGTGGGCTGCGGCATCGGACGTATCGCGACGGCTGGACCTTTTATCCGGTTGGTAAGGACCACGATGCAGCCAGAAAACCCGCTCCATAATGCCCACCGGGTGAATCGTCGCGTCCAATCGTCGCTACCGGCCAGCGGATCCTCAACCCCATCTGTCCGGATTGCCGATAGTACGTTCGGGTGCGGCCGCGCCATCGCCGGTCGTCCCGCCCATGAGTTTCACCTTCGCGAGCTTCGCCGTCGGATCCGTCCTGTGCTGCTGGACGGTGCTGCGCTGCATGGGGAACGAGCGCGAGCGGCGGATGAACGAAGTGCAACTACGCCTCCGCGCCGAAAGCCAGCAGTCCGAAGGGGCACCTCCTTCGGGCGGTCACTGATCTCCCTCCTTTTGAGCGGCATTGTCCCGTCGGCACGCCCGTTGCTGTGGCGCGTATCGGCCGTCTTTTGATTGACCTTGATCGGCTTTTCTCTCTACACTCGTTTGGAGTGAAGCAGACCGGCCGACCTCACTCGCCGTTTGTTACGCATGTCTGAGTCGTCGGCGGAATTCACCTCTTGAGAGGTCACCTGTGGAATCGCGAAAGTCTTTCCCCCTGGTCGCGTTGCTGATGCTGATCGGCGCGTTGACGATTTCGGTGGTCTTGATCGGGCTGGGCATTTACCGCGTCGCCGTGAGCCGCGACTGGATCATCCTGTCCGCCGGCGCGCTGGGCGTCGTGGTAACGCTCGTGGCCTGGGCGGCGATCGCCGCATCGGGCAGCGCCGCCAGCGCCGAGAATCACGCCGTGGTGGACGGCCGGCTCGATATGATCTCAGATCGGCTTTTTCAGGCGGTGGGCTTGCTGTCGCGGATCAGCGAACAGCAGTTGATCTCCGATCGTGCCAAGTCGGTGGCATTCCGCGAGAAGGACCGCGACGCCATCCGCCGCGCCATCCAGGAGGACATCAACCGCGGCGACTTCGACGCGGCACTGCGACTGAGTGACGAGTTCGAGAGCGCGTTCGGCTATCGCGCCGAGGCGGCCAAGTTCCGCGACGAAGTCCGTGGCCGTCGCCAGGACCAGGTTCGCCGGCAGATCCAGGAGGTCGTCGAGGTGATCGACCGGCACACGCGGTCGGAGCAGTGGAATGGCGCGTTGCGTGAAGCCGAGCGGCTCATGAGCATGTTCCCCGACAACGACCAGGTCCGCGGGCTGCCGCTGGAAATCGACCGGCGCCGGCAGGAATACAAGAAACGGCTGCTCGAAAGCTGGCAGGAAGCCGTCGCCCGTCACGATACCGACGGCAGCATCGAGATCCTGCGCCAGCTGGACGCCTACCTCACCCCGGCCGAGGCCAGCGGGATGGAAGAGAGCGTGCGGCAGGTATTCAAGGAACGCCGCGACCAGCTCGCCAAGTTGTTCGGCGACGCCGTGCGCGATCACAAGTGGCCGGAGGCGATTCGCGCCGGCGAGACGATCATCGCCGAGTTCCCCGAATCGCGAATGGCACAGGAAGTCCGGGAGAAGATGCCCGTGCTGCGACAGCAGGCCAACGGCGTCTCGACGGCTGCGGCAGTAGCGGCGGGGGTCTAAATGACTGTGCGTGAACTGGTGCCGTTGTGGTGCAGCCGTCCCGGCTGCATTGTGGGCGGGTTACCACCCGAATAACGCCTCGGCGTTTGCCGTCGTTATCCGGTCAACCTCATCCCGTGACAGTCCCAGCTCCCGGCCTATGCAGTCTGCGACGTGGACCACCAGCGCCGGCTCGTTGACCTTCTGCTTTCGCATCGGTTCCGGCGTCATGTACGGGGCGTCCGTTTCAACGAGGAGCCGGTCGGTCGGGCAAAGGCGGATCGCTTCTCGAATGCCGGCGTTGTTCTTGAACGTCGCAGCACCCGTAAAGCCGAGCAGATACCCCTGATCCAGAATCTTCTTCGCCTCGGCGGGCGTGCCGGTGAAGCAGTGGAACACCGCGCGGATCGCCGTGTAGGGCCGCATCATCGCCAGTGTGTCGTCGATCGCCTCACGGCTGTGAATGACGATCGGGCGATTCAGCTCTGCGGCCAGGTCGAGCTGGAATTCGAAGACTTCCCGCTGTCTCTCCTTGGACGCGAACTTGTGGTGGTAATCGAGCCCCATTTCTCCTAGCGCGACGACACTCGGAGCACTTTGCAGCGTTCGCAGTTCGGGAAGTCGCGACAGGTCGCACTCGTGCGAGTAATTCGGGTGAACGCCGACGGCACACCGCAGGAAGTCGCGACCCTGACAAACGGCGATCGTCGCGGCGTCGTCATCGAGATCAGTGCCGATCGAAATCATCCGCGTGACCCCGGCGGCCTGCGCCCGCCGCAAAACGGCGTCGAGATCCCCACCAAGGCGGGGATCGGTCAGATGACAGTGGGAGTCGAGCATTGGGGAATAGTAGGCAGTGTGCAGTACGTAGCGAAGACAGAGGCACGGTGCACAACGGACGGCTCACTTCGGGTGAATCCGTTCTTTTCGGCGTACTGCCTACTGCGTCCTGTCTACTTCTTCAAAATGTCGCCTGAAACGCGTGCGGGGTGTGGCGAATGATGGGGTCGCGGCCCTGCGGCCAGACGATCGCGACGATATCAAACCTCGCCGGCGGCTGTGGGATGCCGTAGCGGCTGAGATAAATCTTCCCTGCCTTGGTGAGCTTGTGCTGCTTGGCCGCGTTGACCTGCTCTTCGGGCGTCGGGTCGTCGTAGGAGCGCGTCTTGACCTCCACGAACACGATCGTCGTACCGTCGCGGGCGATGATGTCGATCTCGCCTGCGTCGCAGCGGAAGTTGCGCGAGATGATCTTGTAGCCGTTGTCCCGCAGATGCCGTGCGGCGAGATTCTCGCCGCGATCGCCCATGGCGTCGGTGGGGGTGCCCGGTGTGAACAGATTTCGGATCCAACTCATCATGGCAGCAAACCCGTCATCCAATGACTCGTCATCCCATGACTTTCAGCCCGGGCGCCGTCCCGCGGTCGACGACCCTTTCCGGGGTCGCCTCGTCGCGGCAACTCGTACGGACCGTACGGTGGAATACCATTGCGCTCGTACTTGCGTTTGCGCTTCGATGAGAGGCACATCGGAGTCGTGAGATTCTACGCAGAGTTGCGGCGGAGAGAAGGGGCCGCCACTGACTCTTTGTGGGCAATCGATCTCCCGATCTGCAACTGCCTTGGCATCGCGGGTGCCTCAACTCAAAAAGCCCCGCGGCAAAGCAAACTGCTGCCGGCGGGGCCTTGGGTTGTAATGCACTCGGTATCGAAGTTCGTTGGCTCAGGTCGCAGACGTTGCGAGCTCTTCGGTCTTCTCGGCTGCCGGCTTGGCGGCCTTGGCGGGCTCGTCCTTCTTGATCTTCCGCTTCTCGGTCAGCCGGGTTGCCTTGCCCACGCGGTCGCGCAGGTAGAAGAGCTTGGCACGGCGGTTCTCGCCGCTGCGCTTGACGGTCACGCTGGCGATGAACGGCGAGTGCAGAGGATAGATGCGCTCGACACCTTCGTTGTTGACGATTCGGCGAACGGTGAAGGTCGCGTTGATGCCGCGGCCTTTCTTCATGATCACCGTACCGGCGAAAATCTGGATGCGTTCCTTGTCGCCTTCGACGATTCGCGTCGCGACATCGACGGTATCACCGACCTCGAACTGAGGCACTTCGGTCTTAAGGCTGGACTTTTCCGCGTGATCCAAAAGTGGATTTACCATGACTCAATAGCTCCCGGTCGTTAGACCTGTAACCCCGCAGGGCGACGATCATCGCTTGCGCGACGGGTGTCGTTCGGGGGGCTGATAACCGGTCCTTCCGGCAGAGCAGCCAGACATTGCGACGAATCCGCATTGGAACCGTCGCGGCAGATGAGGTCGCGCGAGCCTTTCAGGCTCGGGATCGCTCAGGCGATCATGCCGGCTCACGCACGGCACGCACAGCTCACTGTTCCGTTTTGCGATCGCGATACGCGGACCACAGATCGGGTCGACGCGCCTCGGTTCGCAGCTTCCGTTGCTCGAGTCGCCAGGCGGCGATCTTCGAGTGATTTCCGCTCAGCAGGATCTCCGGGACGCTCATGCCCCGAAACTCCCGCGGCCGCGTGTACTGCGGATACTCCAGCAGTCCGTCGGCGAATGATTCGTCGTGGGCGCCGGTTTCTGCCCCAAGGGCGCCCGGCAGCGTTCGGACGATCGCGTCGATGATCACCATCGCCGCCAGCTCGCCGCCGCTCAACACATAGTCGCCGATGCTGATCTCCTCGGGTTTTAGCCCGTCGATGATCCGCTCATCGAACCCTTCGTAGTGCCCGGCGATGAAGAGCAGTCGCTGCTCCGCCGCCAGTTCCAGCACCATCGCCTGATCGAGCCGGCGTCCCTGCGGCGACATCAGCAGGCGGCGCGCCGGACGGGGGTCCTGGGCTTCGGCATGTTCGACGGCGTCGAACAGCGTCTGGCACATCATTACCATGCCCGGTCCGCCGCCGAACGGCTTGTCGTCCACCGACTTGTGCTGATCCGTCGCGAAATCGCGGATCTGTGTCGTGTGGTACGAGACCAGTCCCTTCTCGGCCGCCCGCTTCGGAATGCTCGTCCCCAGTACGGGCGCGAACATCTCCGGAAAGAGGGTCAGGATGTCAATCCGAAGGGGCATGGCGGGAGTCAGAAGTCGCGAGTCAGGAGTCACAAGTCAGAAGCCGGACGGGTGAACTTCTAAAGCTACCATTCCGCTGTTGACTGCTGACTTCTGGCTCCCGATTTCCGCCCTTTCAGGGCGCAACGAAGACGCCGCCCGCGCGTTGCGAGCGGCGTCCGAGTTGGTTACTTGGCTTCCTTGGCCGCCGGGGCGGCCTTGGGCTTACCCGGCTTCGGGAGGCGAAGACCGGCGTGTTCCAGGCCCTTCTTCTTCAGCAGCGACGAGACGGTTTCCGACGGAATCGCGCCGGTGTCCAGCCAGTACTTGCAACGATCGACATTGGCGACGAACTGCTTGTCCTTGTCCTTGTGATGCGGATCGTAATGACCCAGCTCTTCGATCACCCGGCCGTCGCGCGGGGAGCGGGAGTCCATCGCGTTCAAGCGATAGAAAGAATGATTCTTACGGCCCATACGCTTCAAACGCAGCTTAACCGCCATGACACGCACTCCAAGATCCGAGTCGGCTTCGCCTTCGACAAGAAGGTCAATTGAGCTGCGAACCATCGCGTTGGCCCCGGTTCCGCGCCTATCGCGATAACTTCGGTTCGCACAAGCCTTTAATGAGTCGACGAGACACCCCTCTTAGCGGCCAATCTGGCTGCCGGCAGCAAAAGCCACCAAGCGTCGCCGGGGGTGTCGAGCCGTGCAGTATATCAAACACCGACCTGTTGACAAGGGCCGGCAGCCCGTCAGCCATGTCCCGCCCACTGAGCGGGCTAGCCCGTGAAGGCACCCGGGAATGAGTCGTTCCGCCCGCCGTCATTCATTGCCCCATTCAGTTAAGATACAGACATGAAGGTACTTCTAGCCTACGACGGCTCCGCCTGTGGCGATGTGGCGATCGCCGATCTCGCCCGGGCCGGGCTTGCGGCGGGTAGCCAGGTTCGCGTCGTGACCATTGCCGACGTCTACCTTCCGTCTGAGACGGACGTCGCCGCAACGCCGGCATCGCACCTGCCCGAGGTGGAGGAATCGCGAACGCTTGCTCACAAAGCGATGGATTTTGCAGCCGAATTGGCCCGCTCGGGTGAAGCAGCGGTTCGAACGCTCAACGCCACCTGGCACGTTTCGCACGAAGTGCTCGCCGACAGCCCCGCCTGGGCGATCATCAAGCTCGCCGACGTTTGGGAGCCGGATCTGATCGTCGTCGGTTCGCAGGGCAAATCGGCGATGCAGCGACTGGCGCTGGGCAGTGTTTCGGCGAAGGTGGTTGCCCACGCCGCATGCTCTGTTCGCATCGCCCGCAGTGGCCCTGCGGGTCGAGCCGGGCTTGGGGCCGATGCACCGGTGCGGATCGTTCTTGGCATCGATGGTTCCGTCGGCTCGGCGACCGCAATCTCGGCCTTGGCGCAGCGAAAGTGGCCGACGGGGTCGCAGGTGCTGGTGCTGTTCATTCTGGATCTACGCACCGTCACGTCGATTCTTTCCAGTGCTATGGGAACTGGGGTCGATGTTCGCAAACAGGCACAACAGACCGCAGAGCGGGCCTGCCAGGAGCTTCGCGCCGCCGGGCTCAACGCGAAACCGAAGGTGATTGACGGCGATGTTCGTGAATTGCTGGCGACCGAAACGGGGCATTGGCAGGCCGACTGCATTTTTGTCGGTGCCAAAGGCATGAGCATGATCGAGCGATTCCTGCTCGGCAGCGTGTCGTCGGCGATCGCCTCGCGGGCCCCTTGTACGGTGGAAGTGGTGCGAATCTCATCCTGACGACGTTGTCTTTAGTCCTGGGTTTCCCCGGGATGCCCAGGATGGCCAGATCAACATCCGGCCTTTTGCGCTTCCACTTCGCCCCGGTAACGATTTACACTCTGCACCATGGCGCAGGTTGTCTCGCAGGCGAATCCTTCCTCGTCGACAAAGTCGCGGCAAATGAAAAAAGGCGATCGGATCCTGGTGGTGGAGGACGACGTAGACCTCGGCGGTCTGCTTTGTGACCTCTTGCGCACCGAAGGCTATGACGCATTTCGCGTCGATGACGGCGATCAGGCCGTGGAACGCGTCGCCGACAGCCCGCCCGACGCGATCGTCCTCGATGTCATGCTTCCCGGGATGGACGGTTTTGAAGTCTGCCAGCGGCTCAAGTTCCGCCGCGATACCAACCTCATCCCCATCCTGATGCTGACCGCCCTCGATGACGACAAGGCCCGCGGCAAAGGTCTTCGTGTCGGTGCCGACCGCTACCTGACCAAGCCGTTCGAGCCCGACGCCCTGCTGAGCGAAATCCGCCACACGCTGGAGCACCGCCGGAAGCTGCAGGACGGCAATGTTCGCACGGCGATCCAGTTCCAGATGCACTCCGACGGCCGGCTGCGGGAAGAGCTGAATGACATGCTGAGCGAGCTCTTCATGCAGACGCCGCTGAGTGAAGAGGACGTCGGCCGCATCCGTTACGCGGTGCTGGAGATGGTGCAGAACGCGGTCGAGTGGGGGAACCGCAACCGCAAGGACCTTGAGGTCTCGGTCAGCTACGAGGTAACGAAGGACTTCGTGAAGTTCGTGATCACCGACCAGGGTGAAGGCTTCAACCCCGACAACATCCCTCACGCCGCCAACGAGGAAGACCCGGTCCAGCACATGTCGATCCGGGAAAAACTGGGCCTCCGCGACGGCGGATTCGGGATCCTGATCAGCAAGGGGATGGTGGACGAGTTCAAGTACAACGACGCCGGGAACCAGGTGACGCTGATCAAGTATTTCGGGAAGTAGGGTCCGCCTTGGCGGACGCGCTGGTTGAGCCGAGACCGCGTGCCGCGATCTCCACCGTCTGGCAGTGCAACGCCGTCGTCATCCCTTCCACTTTGTTGTACCCGCCGCCGTAAAGCACCACCGTCGGAATCGACCATCCGCGCAGCAACCTAATCGCGTAACGATCGCGCGCGGCCATGTCGGCGGTGCTCAGCTTCATCTGGCCGAAGCGGTCGTCCTCATGACAGTCGGCGCCGGCGATGTAGAACGCGATGTCCGGCTCGAAGCGTTCAACCGCCGGCGGGAGTGTTTCGTGCAGTCGGTCGAAGTACTCGTCCGCCGAGGCCCATCGCGACAATTCGACATCCATGCTCCCCGGCACCTTGGTGCTGGGGTAGTTCTTGCCGACATGCACCGAGTAGGTAAACACGTGCGGATCGTCGGCAAAAATCGCGTTAGTGCCGTTGCCCTGGTGGGCGTCGAGATCGACGACCATGCACTGGATGTAAGGCTCATCGTGCTGAAGGGCGCGGATCGCCACCGCGACATCGTTAAAGACGCAAAACCCTTCGCCGCGATCGGGGAAGGCGTGATGCGTGCCGCCGGCAAGGTTGGCGGCGATGCCGTCGACCATCGCCGCCCGGGTCGCGGCGAGCGTGCCGGCCGTCGCCGCGTGACTTCTCCCAGATAGCTCCGGCGACCAGGGCAGCCCCAGCCGGCGTGCGGTAATCTCGTTGTACCGGCCGGTGCGGATCGACTGAACGTAGTCGGGGGTGTGGACGCGGAGCAGGTCGAGGTCGGAGATCACGCCGGGGTCGATGGTGTGGGGGATAACGCCGCTTTCAATGAGCTTCGCCGCCGAGTCCGGGAACTTTCGCATCGGGAACACATGCCCCGGCGGCAGCGGCGCGAAGTAGCGCGGCGACGTGAAGCAACGAAGAAATAGCGAGCGGCCGACCGACATCGGCGGATTGTAGACCGGGTGAGATAGGGGCGTCGTCCGATGACCATGAGGTTTGCCGGCGTAACGCGTTTTGGATCTGCCATAGGGCTCTGTCAGTGACACGGGCTTCCAGCCAGTGCTGGCGATGTTGTGGTCGAGTTGCGTACGTACGATGTCTGCTCGCATGACATCGCTCGCACGGGCTGGAAGCCCGTGTCACTGACAGAGCTGTTTTACGCCGGAAATCCGGGTAGCACTGGCCGATGGGGCACACTAACCTCTAGATCTCAATTCCCCGCGTAGTTGACACTTAAAGACGACGGAGCAGGACATGAAAAAGGTTGGTGTGATCGGAGCAGCGTTGATTGTCGGGTTCACAACTCTGGCGATCGCGCTGTCTGTCCCGAAAGCGTCCGCTCAGGCATCCGCTTCTGGTGCGGAGAATGTGGCCGGAGACTACGACCTGATCGTCTACGGCGGCACCTCCGGCGGCGTCGCCGCCGCCGTGCAGGCCCGGCGGATGGGCCGCACCGTGGTCGTCATCGAGCCCACCCAGCGCCTCGGCGGACTCAGCTCCGGCGGGCTCGGCCAGACCGACATCGGCAACAAGGCCGCGATCGGCGGCATCGCCCGCGAGTTCTACCGCGACGTCAAGAAACGCTACATGGAAGTCGACGCGTGGAAGTGGCAGCAACCCTCGGAATACAAGGACGGCGGCCAGACCCGCACCGATAACGGCGAAGACACCATGTGGACCTTCGAACCGTCGGTCGCCCTGCGGATCTACAACCGTTGGGTGCGCGACAACAAGATCCCCGTCGCCTTCGGAGAACGGCTGAACCGCAAGACCGGCGTACAGAAGGACGGCGGGCGGATCACGGCGATCACCATGGAATCGGGGAAGACCTTCGCCGGCAAGATGTTCATTGACGCCACTTATGAAGGCGACCTGTTGGCTGCCGCCGGCGTCAGTTACACGGTCGGACGTGAAGCCAACGCCCAGTACGGGGAGACTTTAAATGGCGTTCAGGTGAAGAACTCGAAGAACCACCAGCTCAAGCCGGGCATCGATCCGTATGTCGTCAAAGGGGACAAGGCCAGCGGCCTGCTGCCGCACATCGATCCCAACGGCCCCGGCGAAGAAGGTGCCGCCGACAAACGCGTGCAGGCCTACTGCTTCCGCATGTGCCTGACGGACAAGGACGAGAACCGGATCCCGTTCCATAAGCCCGAAGGCTACGTCGATGCCTGGTACGAGTTGATGCTGCGCAACTTTGAAGCCGGCGAAACGGGCATGGCGTGGATCAACTCCAGCATGCCCAATCGTAAGACCGACACCAACAACCGCACCGGCTTCTCGACCGACTTCATCGGGCAGAATTACGCCTACCCCGAAGCGAGCTACGAAGAACGCGAGAAGATCGTCGCCCAGCATCGGCTGTATCAGCAGGGACTGATGTGGACGCTCGCGAACCACCCGCGCGTACCGGAAAAGATGCGCAGGGAGTTCGCCCGCTGGGGCATGTGTAAAGACGAGTTCAACGAAGACGGCGTGCAGCGCGGCGGCTGGCAGGAACAGCTCTATGTCCGCGAGGCCCGGCGGATGGTCGGGGCACACGTCATGACGCAGAGCAACTGCGTGGGGAAGGAAGTCGTCCCCGACGCCGTCGGCATGGGAGCGTACGGCATGGATTCGCACAACCAGCAGCGCTATGTCGATGCCGCCGGTCATGTGCGCAACGAGGGAAACGTGGAAGTCGGCGTTCCCTCGCCGTACCCCATCAGCTACCGCTCGCTCACGCCGAAGAAGGACGAGTGCCAGAACCTGCTCGTGCCGATCTGCCTGAGCGCGTCCCACATCGCTTACGGCAGCATCCGCATGGAGCCGGTCTTCATGGTGCTCGGCCAGACGTGCGCAACCGCGGCGATCCACGCGATCGAGGACGGCAAAGCCGTGCAGGACGTCGACTACGCCAAGTTGCGGACGAAGCTGCTGGAGGACAAGCAAGTGCTGGAATGGACCGGCAAGCGCGGCGGATCAGGCGAAGGAGCCAAAGGCATCGACATCAAGTCGTTGCCCGGTGTGGTGGTGGATGACGACCAGGCGAAGCTCGAGGGGGACTGGACGGCCGCCTCGCTCATCGGCCCGTTCGTCGCCACCGGGTATAGGCACGACGCCAACGATTCCAAAGGCAAGTGCTCGGCAACGTTCCAGGCAAAGCTGCCGGCGGCGGGGAAGTACGAAGTGCGGGTGGCTTACAGCCAGAACAGGAACCGAGCCACCAACGTGCCGGTGAAGGTGGCGCACGCCGGGGGCGAAACGGAAGTGAAGGTGGACCAAAGGCAGAAGGCGAAGATCGACGGCGTCTGGCAGTCGGTGGGAGAGTTCGAGTTCGCAGCCGACAAGCCGGCGATCGTGGTCATCTCAAACGCTGGAACCGACGGCTTTGTGTTAATCGACGCGGTGCAGTTTGTGGCGAAGTAAGGGGGCGGGGCGTGTAAGCGCGTTGTCCTCTGTGCATGCGGACGCAGCCGGTGTCGCACCTTCCGTGAATTGCCTTGACAGTTCTGCTGCAAATTGATTCAATAATTGAATCATTCGGCCCGCTGTTGCGCCCAATCTCAGTCTTACCGACGGCATTCGCTGCCTGCAGGCGGTGATCGCGTCCAACCACCCGCTCGGCTCACGCGAATGCGCGCGGCAGTTGGACATCGAGCCGGCGCGAGCCAATCGTCTGCTGCGGTCACTGGCGCTTAGCGGCCTATTGACGCAGGACGAGCACCGCAAATACCGCGCGGGGCCCGGGCTTCACGTGCTTTCGGCCCAGGCAATGCGGGCATCGGGGCTGCTGCCGGCCGCGCTACCGGCAATCGAATCGCTTCGCGATACCGGCCTTATTGTCGCGCTGGGTGTGCTTTGGCGGGATCAGGTGTCGTACCTGATTCATGGCCGGGCGCCCCGAAGGCTTGAAGACGGCATCGGCCGCGTCGGCACTTATCCCGCGTCGCGGTCCGGCATCGGAATGGCCCTGCTCGCAAGGCAGTCTGACGATGCCGTGCGCGCCCTTTACGCGACGGCTAACGAGATTCCCGGCTTCCCCGGCGGAATCAAGTCGCTGCTCGCCGAGCTGAAACGGACGCGGTCGCGCCCTTATGCGACGGCGTTTCAGCAGTTAAAGCAGGATCAGGAGATCTGGTCGATCGGTGTCGCGCTGCCCCATGTGCCCGAAGCGGCACTGGCACTGTCAGGCCCCATCGCCCCCGACCAGCATGCCGACCTTGCGCATCGCCTGGTCGCCGCTGCCTCGACAATCAATCCAAGCAAGTACCTGGAGGAGGATCGATGAACACAACACTCGAACGAACCAAGCAGACCTATCCCGCCCGACCCACGCTTGCACCTTCTGTGCGGCACCCGGGCGACACGATCGGGTCTTCCAGGATCAGGCCCGCTCTGATGCGGGCCATGGCCCTCCTCACGCTCGTGCTGGCGATTCCCGCCGGCGCTCAGACGCCCGTGCCGGCACGTCCAAGCTATTCCGGCATCTACCCGCACCTGGCGATGTTCAACAACGAAGGCGAGTGCGGCACCGGCGCGGTGGTTCCGTTCGCCGACCGCCTCTGGGTGATCACCTACGCCCCGCACATGCCCAAGGGGTCCAGCGACAAGCTGTATGAGATCACGGCCGACCTGACACAGACCGTTCGCCCCGAAAGCATCGGCGGAACGCCTGCCAACCGGATGATCCACCGGGAGTCGAACCAGCTCTTCATCGGACCCTACGTGATCGACGGCGAACGGAAGGTCCGCGTGATTCCCTACACGCAGATGCCAGGCCGCCACACCGCCAACGCCCGACACCTGTCAGACCCCGCCGGCAAGATCTACTACACGACGATGGAAGAAGGCGTCTACGAGGTGGACGTCAAGACGCTGGCGGCAAAAGAACTCTTTCCCGACGGCAACGGCACCAAGAACAAGGGCGGCGATCTGCTGCCGGGATACCACGGCAAGGGCTCCTACAGCGGATTCGGCCGACTCATCTACGCCAACAATGGTGAGCTTTCGCCCCTCGCCCAGCAACGCCCCGACATTGAATCGGGTGTGCTGGCCGAATGGGACGGCGGAAAGGACTGGAAAATCGTCCGCCGCAACCAGTTCACCGAGGTCACCGGTCCCGGCGGCATCTACGGCAATGACAAGCCCGACAGCGACCCTGTCTGGTCGATCGGCTGGGACCACCGGTCGCTCATCCTCATGATGCTGGACGGCGGCAAGTGGACGACCTACCGCCTGCCCAAGGCCAGCCACAGTTACGACGGCGCGCACGGCTGGAACACCGAATGGCCCCGGATTCGGGACATCGGCGAGTCCGATCTGCTGATGACGATGCACGGCACGTTCTGGAAGTTCCCGCGGACGTTCACCGCCGCCACCGCCGCCGGCATTCGCCCGAGGTCGAACTACCTCAAGGTCGTCGGCGACTTTGCCCGCTGGGGTGACAAGATCGTTCTCGGCTGCGACGACACCGCCAAGAGCGAGTTCCTCAACAAACGCAAGGCCAAGGGCAATCTGATCGGACCCGGCCAAAGCCAGTCGAACCTCTGGTTCATCGATCCCAGTCGACTCGACGACCTCGGTCCGGCGATCGGCAATGGCGCCGTCTGGTTGAAGGAAGACGTCAAGGCCGGCCAATGGTCGGACCCTTTCCTGTTCGCCGGCTATGACCGCCGGGCGCTGCATTTGTCGCACGGCACCGGCGAACCGGTGACGTTCGAGTTCGAGGTCGATGCCGCGGGCAACGGGGCGTGGAAGGCGCTTCGCAGCGTAACCGTGCCCGCAGGCGGTTATGCCTGGGTGGATTTCCCGGAAGCCGAGAAGGCCGAGTGGATCCGCATCCGTCCGCACGGCGACGTCGTCAAGGCGACCGCGATGTTTCATTACACGAACAACGATCCGCGAAAGGCCGGCGTCGTCGATCCGATGTTCGCCGCCATCGCCACGCCAGACGCCAAAACCTACTCCGCCGGCCTGATCCGCGCCCGCGGCGAAAACAAGCGAACGCTTCACGTCGCGGCGATGCAGGTCGAAGGGGACTCGGTGAGCGACGTCGGGTACTACGAGCTTGGCGTTGACATGAAGCTGATCAAGGTCGACGACAACACCGCGCACGACTACGTCAAAAAGAACGTCGCGATTCCGAAGGATGTGCTGAAGGTGGAGGGATCGTCCGTCCTTTACACCGACGACAAAGGCCGACGCTTCCGCTTGCCGAAGGGCGATGCGGCGTTCGACCGGCTGACTTCGAGCGGCGAGTACCGAATCTGCCGTGAAGTCTGCACCGAGCGCGATCTGTTCAACGCCCATGGCACGTTCTATGAGCTGCCGGCCGAGAATGCCGGCGGGTTTGGCAAGGTGCGTCCGGTGGCGACGCACAACCGTGCGATCTTCGACTACTGCACCTACCGGGGGTTGCTCGTGCTGACCGGCATTGCCGGTGCCGCGAACGACCCGCACATCATCCGCTCAGAGGACGGGAAGGCGGCGGTGTGGGCCGGCGTGGTGGACGATCTCTGGAAGCTCGGCAAACCGGTCGGCATCGGCGGCCCCTGGAGCGATTCGGAGGTCAAGGCGAATGAACCTTCCGACCCGTACCTGTTCAAGGGTTACGACAGTCGCCGGCTGACCCTCTCGCAGTCGGGCAAGGAAGCGGTGTCGGTGCGCATTGAGATCGACCTGACCGGCGACGGGCTTTGGACGCCTTACAAGACACTGGAGGTCGCGCCGTCGGCGAAAGTCGAACACGCCTTCCCGCCCAACTTCCAGGCGGCATGGGTTCGCTTCGTCGCGGACAAAGACACCAAGGCTTCGGCGATCCTCACCTACGAATGACCGGACGCCCTGAGCGCGATCGGTCAGGCGGACCGCCGCTGGGCTTGCCGCGGCGCCGGCCGGGATGCCTTGGTGACGTCCTCGATACTTTGTTCGAGCGACGCACCGATCACGAAGACCGTCGACGATGCCTGGGTGCAGTGCGCCACCTTGTAGGTCAGGACGATTTTTTCGCCGGCCTTGGTGGGCAGCGTGATGCTGAATGTGCTGCCCTGGGGCAGTGCGTGGCTCGCGGTCAGTCCGATGCCGTTCATCGACAGATCTCGAACCCACACATCGACCGGCTGCGCACCTTTATCGCCGAGAAGCATCGGGGAGATCTTCGCCCGTGTACGCAGGCCGACGCGCGGGCCGCCTCGCTGATCACGGGCCGATCCGCGATCGGCCTTGAGCGCCGTCGCGATCTGTTCGAACAATTCCACCGTCAACATCATTCCCAACTCCAGGGCATTGCGCGGACCGTCCCGCAGCCTCCTGGCCGGTGCCAGCCCTCCCGAGTTCTGATGGTGCGTTCCGAACGACTACGTGAACTTCACGACCTGTGGTTAATCCGTCAGTCCGATCGTGGGAACTGACGTGAGGTCTACAACTGTTCAGACAATCGGATGCGTGAGGCAGTCGCATGACTTGGCGAGGAAAACCCTTAAACAAAGCCGCCCCGAAAGGGAGCGGCTTTGGTCATTCGAGCACAAGAAACGGGGCAGTTCTTGCTAATTTACGGTGAAACGAATCGTTTCGGGTCGATCCGGCGGGGCCATCGGAATGGTTTCTTCCGGTAATGCCGTACGGGTTGGCCCGGCGTCGTAGGGCGTCGGACTAGGGATTCCGAGTCGTTCCGGGGACGCCGCGCCCGACCGGCCGGGCGCGGGTTTCGCCAGGAGCATTGCTTCGCCCGACCGAATCGTCGTATCGAATAATGGCGATGGCAACTCGCCATTGCGATCGCTTGCGATACTCGACAGCCGGATGCGATCCGACTCCGGTGACATCACACGTACCGGCGGCAGCGCGGGGAAGGTGATCGCTTCAGGCGGTGCCAGGATCAGTTGCATTGGAATCGGCATGGCTTCCGTCAGCGGCCTGGGCTTTGAGACAAATGCCTTTTCGATCGTGTAGTGCCGCGGCCGAATCGCCTCGGTGGCGGTCGGCAGCCAGGGACGGAACGGCGTTCCGACGATCCGCGCTTTGCCTTCCACCGGCGAATTGACGAAGGGCGCAGCGGAGGTCAGACCCTGCCTTGGGCTCAGCCAGGTTCGGCGCAGCAGGCTTGCGGCGTCCTCCATCGCCGGCACCGGTGCAGTGACCGACGGGGGGGTCTCAGCCGCAGGGTTGGCCGCCGGCGATGTCGCGCCGGGAGCGTTGCCTGTTGCCGCCGTCGCGACGCTGCCGGTCCTGTACGACACATACGCCGCCAGACCAAGGGTCAGGCCAATGTACACGCCGCCGCAAACGCCGACGGCGATCAGAGACACAAAGATGATGCGTAGGTATCGCATGTGATGCTATTGCGTGGGACGGGTGACCGACGGCTCATTTGACCCGAATCACCAGCGTGGCTTCAGTGCCTTCCGGGGGCAGCAGATTCCGGTTGATGTCGAGCTTCAGCAGCGCCGCTTCCTTCATGGTCAGGCTCGATTGGAACACGGTCTCATCGGTCACCGGAAAAATCGAAATCAGGGTACCGGTTAGATCGGCACCGTAAACCTTGTCGGGCTTATTGGGGTCGGGTTGGCGAACCACCGAACCTGTGAAAAGCCACTTGAGCCGCGGCAGGGGCTTGCCGGTCCGCTTGTCGACCATCGCCTTTTCCAGCGGCACCTGCATCGCTCGGCCGCCAAAGCCGGCGACTTCCACGGCGATCGAAAGCTCCGGCCCCGATCCCGGCTGGTCTTCGCTGCGGCTGGGTGTGCCGGGGGAAAGTCCGAAGGTGTCCTGCAGTGCCCGGGCTACATCGCTCGGGCGGACGTCGAAGTTCAGAACCGTTTCATGAGCCTTCTGGCCGAGCGGGGCGGGGTACGTCGCGACGACTTCCAGCGGATAAACCTCCTTGAGGTTCGGCAACTTCCGCGGCGCGATACGGCAGGGAATGCGGATGGTGCCCGCCGCCTTGTCCACCGAGATCTGCGCGATCGGCCGGGCTGATGCCGACGGCGGCTTGTCGGACACGCACACAACCACCGAAGGCAGGTCCGCATGCTCGCCTTCGATGTTGTTGGTCGCCAGGAACACCTCGCCGCCGTGCACGACCGGCGAGCCGAACACCATGCCCGGCGCTTGCACCGACGGATCGGAGACGACGTTCAGCGTCCATTTCTTCTGACCGTCGGCCAGGTTCACGGCGTGCAGCACGCCTTGAAGATCGGCCGCGTAGACCGTCCCGCCGGAGATTGCTGTGCCGGCGAAGAAGGGCTGGCCGCCGGTGTATTCCCACCTGGGATTGCCGTCGGCGACGTTCAGCGCCCGGACCTTGCCGTCGGTGCTCGCGAAGACGGCCAGTGTGCCATCGATCGCGACGCTCGAGAGCACGCCGCCCGGAACATCGCGCTTCCAGCGGATCTTGCCGGTGGCAAGCTCGATCGCGACGACCTGGCCCTTGCCTTCCGGAATCGTCTTGCGGTCGAAGCGGATGTTCGAGCAACCGACTAGGACCAGATCGCCGGCGACCGTCGGTCCGCCCCAGGGATTGCTGTCGATCGGCGTCTCCCAGATCGGCTGGCCGTTCTCGGCATTGATCGCCGCGATGACGCGCTTGCCGACCTTGTCGAAGTCGATGTATGCCGACGCGACAAGCACCTTGTCGCCGGCGACGGCGAGCGGCGCATCAACGTGCCAGCCCTTGTCCTTCACGTGCCAGAGCGTTTTGGGCGCGGCCTTGGGCAGCGCGTCGTCGCCCGGCGGAACGGCAAAGTCTGGATCGGTCTGTTTCGCCTTTTCGTACGCCTTCTGCAACTCGGAGGCTTTGGCTTCGATGCGCTTGCTCACCTCGGTGACGTCGAGTTCCTGCCCGTCGAGCGTCGCCCGCTTCAGGCCGACGCAGAGCACACCCGCCTCGCCGCCGCCGATGTAGACGCGATCGTTGGCAACGACGGGCGCGCCTTCCATGTGAACAAGCTTGCCCTCCATCGCCATCTGCCAGACCGGCCGGCCGGTGACCGCGTTCAGGCAGTAGAGCGCCGCACCGTCGGTCTGGTGCATGCCGTCGCCAAAGACCAGTAGATCGCCGGCGATGGCAGGGGACGACACCGTCGGCAACTTGATGAACGGCGAACTCTTGACCCAAAGCTGTCGGTCCGGGGCGTCGCCGTCGAGGGCGAGCGCATGGAACTGTGCCGTATTGAACGCGCCCAGCCCTGACACGTACACGGCTTTCGAAGCCGGCACCGGCGAAGCGATGAAGTGCTCGGCGGCTTTGTACACCCACCGCACCTTGGGTGCGGCCGGCCCGGGCTGGTTGTCGATGCTGCCAGTACGCTGGTTATTGCCGCGATGGGTAACCCAATCGGCCTGTGCGGTCGCGACGTTGAAGAGCCACAGCGACGCGGCGGCACAAAGGGCAACGCGCCGCCTCAAGCTGGTGCGCGCACTTGTAGGGTGGGCTTTAGCCCACCGCGCCGTGTTCGATGACAGGTTGTGTTCACCGCGCTGTTGGTCTTCCATGGCCATCGACCTCTGTTCACAAGCATTCCCTGAAACGGCACACGGCCGGTCGTCGAATGCCACCGGTGGGCTGAAGCCCACCCTACGTTGTTATCTCGTCGCCATCGGCGTTGGGTTGCTCAGCAGCAGGTTCGACTCCTGGCCTTCGTTGCTGAAGATCATGTCGAGCACGCCGTCGCGATTGAGGTCCACCAGGGACACGCCTCGCGTGTTAAAGATGCGCTGGCCGAGGCCGACGTCATCCGTGGCGTCGGTGAACGTGCCGTCGCCTTTGTTCCGCAACAGTCGATTGGGGCCGCGCAGGCAGCCGAGGACCAAGTCCTGCTTCCCGCGGCTGTTGACGTCGCCGAACGCGACCGACGTGAAGTTGCCGGACAGTGTCGCCGGCGCACCGGTATTGGCCGTCACGTCAGCGAACTTGCCGGCGCCGTCGCCGGCCAGCAGCTTGACGCCCGTCTTCTGGGGGATCACCAGGTCGAGCTTGCCGTCGCCGTTGAAGTCGCCGAAGGCGGGCGTTACGCCGGCGGGCGTGTATTCGATGCCGGAGGCCGCGACCTGCGTGAAGCCTGTCGGCGTCGCCAGCAGCATTACGCCGCGCCCGCCGCCGACGAGCACATCCTGTCGGCCGTCGGCGTTGACATCGGCGATCAGCAGATGGCTCGCCTTGAACTGCGACGCCAAACCGGCCGGGCCCAGACCGACGGCGTCAGAGACGTCGCCGAAGAACTTGACCATCGGTGCTTCCGGCAGCGTCGGCTTGAAGTACGCACTTCGGCCGGACTGAACGTAGCAGTACTTGATCAGCAGGTCGTTCTTGCCCTGTTTCAGCGGAACACGGGCCTGCACCTGGTCGGGGGCGGGCTGGCGTTGCTCCTTGTTCTCCAGGACTAGCTGTCCGTTGATCCAGGCCTTGATCGGACCGCCGCCACCGAGCGAGATGTTCATCTCCCCGTCGCCGCTGGCGGTGATGGTGCGGTGGAGATAGACGACCATGAACGGGTGCAGATCGTCACGGAACACTTTCACGCTGGTGACCGTGCCTTCGGGGAACTCGAAGTCTTTCCACGCCGCCTCGACATCCCCCTTGCCCTTGTACTTGCCGTCCAGCTTCAGCTCTTTCTCGGGCGGGTAGGCGGTGTCAACGCCGCGATTGTCGGCGTTGTCGAACGGGCCGATGATCTTCCAGCCCGACATCTGAACGGTCGGCGGCTTGGGCGGGGCCTGCGTGCCGAGGTTGCGCCAGAGCTTGAGCCCGGCGAATCCGTCGGCCAGCAGGATGTCCGGCCGCTTGTCGCCGTTGTGATCGATGAAGACAGCCGACGTGAGGTTCCAGTAGGGCTGGGCAGGCAGGGTGGCCGAGATGTCCTTGAACTTGTTGTCGCCTTCATTGAGGAGCAACTTCGGTCCGGTGGGGCAGGCCAGCAGCAGATCGAGCTTGCCGTCGCCGTCGACATCGCCCCACGCGGCCGACCGCGCGCCTTCGGCGAGCGGAATCGGCACTTCGTCAAATGCGCTACCGGCATTGCGCAGTACGGACACCTTCGCTTCGCCGTAAAGGCAGAAATCGACCTTCCCGTCGCCGTCGACATCGGCCGGTGCGATGCCGCTGCCGCCCGGATCAACGCGCGACAGCGCACCGTAATGGGTAAATCCCGCCATGCCCTGCACCGCGACCAGATCCTGCACGCCCCAGCCGGCGAAGTCGCGCTTGGCGTCATACTCCATGATCTTCAGGCTCGCCTTGAGCCGTTGCACCTTGGCCGTACGAAGCTGCACGGCGTTCTTGTCGCCGTCCACCATGCAGGGCACGGTAACTTCCTGCCCCTTGAGCATTTGCTCGACAATCGTCGCGAGTTTCTCCGGCTTGCCGGCGAACGTGCGGAGCAGGTAGGGCTCG
This sequence comes from Humisphaera borealis, assembly GCF_015169395.1. Taxonomy (GTDB): domain Bacteria; phylum Planctomycetota; class Phycisphaerae; order Tepidisphaerales; family Tepidisphaeraceae; genus Humisphaera; species Humisphaera borealis. Next base: position 2,672,021 of record NZ_CP063458.1, on the reverse strand, counting down.
GCGTGCGACATGGCCCACCAGTCGCCGGGATAGATCTGGTACCAGTAGTTTTCGATGCAACACTCGCCGGCCGAGCCGTTGTGGAAGAACAAAGCCATCTGCCCGACTTCGGCCCAGGCCATGACGCCTTGCCACTCGCGCGGGTGAAAGCCGGCCTTGCCGATGTTGTGCTTGACGACATCGCCGGGTTGCGTGCCTTTGATGTCGCGAACCTTGCGATAGACGATCAGGTTCTTCTCGCGGTCCACCTTCTCGACGCGAAGCAGCACGATCACGGTCGATTCATTGACGACCCGGCCGAGGGTGAAGGGGACTTCGACGTAGGCGTGCGCGGGGAAGGCAATGACTAGTAGCGCAAGGATAAGAAGAGTTGAGGCGCATCGGGCAACACTGATCCACTCCCATATCGACCGCACCGGTTGGAAATGCGTGTCACAGCAGCGCGTGTCGCAGGAGCGAGGACGCTGTCCGTGACACGGGTTTCCAACCCGTGCGGGCGACGTCCCACGTAAGCAACCGTCAATCTTCAACGTCTCGGCCATCGGAAGACTCCTTCCAAATCGGTCCTATCACATAAGCAGTTGTTCGCGCCACAACCCGCTAGTCGCGTTCTTCGACACGCAACCGCATCAAGATATCGAACTCGCGTTGTCGTCCCGTGTCTTCACCCCGTCCTTCAACGGTGGCGTGCACAGTGAGGATGCCCTGCTTAGGATCGAAATTCGTCACTCTGATCTCGGACGACTCTGATCTGTATGTTTCTCCCAGGAAGTTGATCGAGGGGCTCTCACCGTTCACATCCGGCTGATTCCATGACTTTCCCGTGAGGCTGGCGAATGGTTGTACCGTGACTTCCTGATACTCTTGGATATTGAACGACGCATCATCCCCGAACGCTTCGAGAGTGAGTCCGTCGTCCGCCCAATAGGCCTCAGCGCTGCTGAAATTCAGTCGCTTTGATCCAGAAATCGCATATCCGGCGTCGATGTCGTGACTAGCGCTTCCCATCGTCCTGACAACTCTCCTCTCACGTCCCGCTCTGCAGCATCGCCTTGGCAAGCGCGGCCGACGGCGTATCGGGATATTCGGTGACGACGCGCTTCAGCAGCGTGTTCGATTCCGCCGGCTTCTGCATTTCCTTGAACGCCCGTGCAGCCTCGTAGCACGCCGCCGCCGACCAGTCGGGGTAGTCGTAGGTGTAAGGAACGCTCAGCAGCGCCGTTGTCGCTTCCGCAAACTTCTTCTGCTCGATGCGGCACAGACCGATGTGCACCTGGCTGCGGGCGGCGACCTCGGCGGCAGTTCGGCGGGTGACCTCGGCGTACGAGTTCGCCGCCTCGTCAAACCGTCCTTGCTTCTGGAAGCTGTAGCCGACGCCAAACCGGGCCTCTTCCGTCCACCCGCTTGTCGGGTATCGCTGGATCAGCGCTTCGAACGCCTGGCGGGACGGATCCCACTGCCCGGCGCTTGCGTACGCCTGCCCCAGCCGCAGCATCGCCCGGTCGCTGACGCCGGCGAGATTTCGCAGGGGCTCCTGGTCGCGGAACGGCACGAGCAGCTCAATCGCTTTCGGCCAGTCCTTCGATTGCACAGACGCCTCGGCGAGCAGGAACTGGGCTTCGCCGCGGACCTGTGACCAGACGTTGGGCTGGTCCGCTTTAGCCGGGCGGCTCAGGTCCTTCAATGCTGCGGTTGCGGCCTTGGCGTCGTTCTTGGCGAGCAGGCAGGCAGCCATCCGGAGGCGAATCCGCTCCGACAGATCCTGATTGGGCGAATTGAGCAAGGCGGCGTTCAGGAGGTCCAGCGCCCCGTCGTCTTCGCCGCGATCGGCCAGCAGCTCGGCCAGTTCGAACCGAGCTGTGACGGCGATCGGCTTATCCGTGCCGGCGGCGATGACTTTCTCGTAGCGTTCGCGGGCACGCTTGCTCGAAGGCGTCGGCGGTATCGAAGACAGCGGCACGTCCGGCGCGATCAGCACCGGCGGCTGCGAACCCTTGGGCAGTTTCTCGACGATCTTGGCGAGCTGTTCCCGCCGGCGCTTCTGCCGGACCGATTCTGTCTCGGCGGTCGCGGCGACGCGGTCGCACCAAGCCAGTTCGTAAAGCAGTTGCAGATGCCCGTCGGTCCCCGCGCCTTTCTCGCCGAGCTGGTCGGCCATCGCGGCGACCGGTTTGGCGGCTTCGGAAAGTGCGGTGCCGGCGTCGTCCAGCGCCTTGATCGCCGCGGTCTGCTCGTCTTTGGTCGATTGCGGGCTGTTCAGCTTCCGGGTCGCCGTTTCGACGATCTTCGCGATCTCTTCCCGGCGGCACTGGGCCGACCGCCAGATGGCATTAATCGCCTCGGGCTTGCCCGCGTACTTGGCCACGATCTCATCGAACAACTTGCGGGCGTCGGCGAGCGCCGTAGGCGTGACGGCGATCGCCTGCTTCGTCGCCAGTGCCTGCTCGTAAGCAAGCATTGATGCCCAACTCGCTCGGGCGGGGTCTTTGGCCAGATTGGCTTCATGCTCGGCACGCACCTTGGCCAGCAGGTCGGCGGCTTCTTTGGCCTGCCCCTGCGATCGCATGAGGGTCGCCAGTCGCAGCAGCGCCAGCGGGGCGTTCGGCGATGTTCGCAGCGGATCGCCGGAGAAACGGCGAAGTTCATTCATCGCACCGCCGACGTCACCCTGCATGGCGATCAGCTTCGCCCGCTCGAAGACGACGGCCGGGGCCGTCGGGTGGCCGGCGAACTCGCGCAGGTGCTTTTCATATGCTTCGCGCGCCAGTTGCATCGCCTTGTCGCGCTCGGGCTTCTCGGCAAGCAGGCCGGCCATCCGCTGGTAGCAATAGCCCATCTTCAGGATGGCATCGGGGGCCAGCGCGTGCTTTGCGTTGGAACCGGCGAAGTTCTCCAGCATCTTCGCCGCCTGCTCGGCCTGCTGAATCAGGCCGGCCGCCTGGATGGCATCGTCGGTTTCCGGCGGGAAGGTTCGCAGCAGCGCATCGGCCTGCAGATAGCCCACCGTCGCCAGTTCGCCATTGCGATCGGACTCGGGGATTTGCGTGAGAATCGCGATCGCCTGCGTGGGTTTGGCCAGCTTCAGTTGCGACAGCGCCATCCCCTGACGAGCCAGGTGAACGTGCTGGAACTCGGGGTACTTCTCGATCAGCTTCTGGTAGCGAATGACGGCATTGTTGAAGAGCCGTTCGACCTCGGGGCGCGGTACTTCTGGTTTGGCGTCGGCGGCGACGGCTTTGAGATAGGCGTTTTCGGCCGACCGGAACCAGACGGCCGGCAGCAGGGTGCTCTTGGGGTACTTCTTTTCGAAGTTATCGCAGGAAGTGTCACTCTCATCGAACGCACCGGCCAGGTGCAGCGCAGTGCAGACGCGCTGGTGCGCCTCTTCGGCCCGCTCGGGGACGGCATTCTCCGTGATAACGGCACGGTACGTGCCCGCCGCTTCAGTGAATGCCTTGGCGGCGATCTGGGCGTCGGCCAAATCCATGAGGATGTCGGAACGGCGGCCTTTGGCGTTCGTATCGGTTGCGGCCAGTTGCTGGGCTTTTGCTGCCGCCGCGGTCATCAGCACGATCGACTGTTTCGCGGCGGCATCGACGGCCTGGGGGTTGTTGGCATCGGCGGCGGCCAACTGGGCCTTGGCCAGCCACCAGGTCGATTGATCACCGAGTGTGGCGTGGTCCTTCAGGGGCGTCAGCGTCGCAATCGCCTCGGCGTTCTGCTTCGACTGCAACTGGCAGTAGCCGACGCGCAACAGGGCCTCGGCGGCCAGCGGGTGGGCCTTGAAGTCCGTTGCGACCTTGCCGAATTGCTCCCGCGCCTCGGGAAACTTGCCCTCGTCGGCGAGCAGCACGCCGAGGTAGAACATCGACCGCGGCAGGTGATCGGGCAGCGGCCCGGCGGCGACCTGCTCCAGATACGCCCGTCGGTCGGCGGGTAAATTGTTCCCACCCTGCTGCAGCTGCTGCTGTGCCGACTTACGCTGCTGATCGACCGCCGCGATGACGGCCTTGTATTGCGTCATCGCCTCGGGGCGTTCGCCGGACTCGTGATGGATACGACCCAGCAGATACCGCACATGATCGCCGAACTCCTGGTCGAACGGCGCGAGCTGGCTGAGCGCTCGGCCGGCGGCGACCGTTTCCTTCAGCGCGACGTTGGCCTGACCGGCCTGATACAGCGCCAGCGGTCGGTACTTGCTCTTGCCGAGCACGGCGTCGGTGATGACCGGGTCGGCCGCGGCGAGCGATTCCTTAGGTTTGCCCGTGCGAAGCAGCGATTCGGCCCAATCGCATCGCGACCGTGCGATCCATTCAATGACCATGGGCTGTCGGTCCGGCGGGGCGGACTTGAGCAACGCCTCGAACGCCTTCACCGCCTCGGCGAACTGCGAAGCGGCTTCATCCAGCTTGGCTTTCGCGGCAGCGATGTGCGTCGGCGCTTCAGGCGGCTTTTCGACGGCCAGTCGTTGCGACGCCAGTCCGAGCGATCGCAACGCCGTCCCGCGAAAGTAGGCGGCGAAAGGTCGATCCGGCGCGGCGGCATCGGCGACCACGCGCGACAGCGCATCGGCCGAGCCGGCGTAATCGCGCGGGCCGTCCAGCAGCGACAGGCCCAGCCCGTACCACGCCGCGTTGACGTCCTTCATTCCGCCGAACTTGGCCGTGTATTCGCGAAACTGATTGGCGGCCTGGGGGTAGTTGCGGTCGTTGTACGCTCGTCGGGCGGCGTTGAGCAGTAGTGCCGCTTGCTCCTCGGGAGCCAGCTGCTGCTGTGCCGATGCAGTGGACGCCAATTGGGGAATGCAAACCGCTGGTGCCGCGAACAGGGCCGCTGACAGCAGGAGCGATCTTGCCAACGAAGTGGGGGGACGACCGGACTGGGTCGCGCTGCCGGCGGCGCGTGTCTCCGCCCGCCTGCCGACGACCACATCCGTGCGATCGCACCTGTCGCCCGAGCTTTCATCCGTCATTCCCGCCTCCATGTTTCAGAGCAATTGACGCCGGCGTACGTCTGGAGGAGTCTACGGCAGCTCGCTGCAAGCGTTGAACGAAAAAGCCTGTCGAATCACCCAACTGGGTGATTGACTCGCAATGCGTGCCACTTCGCGCTTCGGCGGCAACGCAGACTCGTTCACGCGATATCCTTCGTTGTTGAACAGCCACGATGACGGTTCGCCGCCGAAATCAACTTTCAGCACCGGATACAGTCTTCCAACGCCCGCGAGTACACACGAATGAACTGAAGGCGGGACCGAAGGATTCTATCTGATTACCTCCAGTGGTGAACTTTCGTGTTCATTCGTGCATAACCTGCCTCCGATGCCCGACCTCGCTGTCGTTCCCATCTTCGTCAATGCCACGGCGGCGGTGCTGCCGGCAATCATCGCGGGAGCGGCGTCGGCCGTGGCATTGCTTTTCAGGCCACGCGAACTGATTTCCGTGTTTCGACGGCGACCCTGGATTCCTGCGGTGCTTACCGTGTTCGTCGGACTTGGCGTGCATTGGATGATCGCGGCCAAGGCGGTCGCACCCCAGCCCGCTCGAGTGCAGCAGCCCACGAACTGGGCCGAAGTCGGACGCCAGATCGTCCGTGCCCGCCAGTACGCCGGCCAGGGTGCGACTCGTCCGACCACTACCGCTGCCGTAACGGACCTGATGCTGGGTGTCACGCCGCAGCGAACAGGTTACGACGGCGGACCGGTACCGCTCAGACTTTCGCTGGAGCCGCTCTGGTCGCACGCGGAGCCTGAAACCTTCTATCTCTCTACACCGATCGTCCGAGACGGGCGGGTCTACGGTGCCTCGTGCCAGCTCGACCTGGTCGGTAAGTACGGCTACGTCTTCGCCGCCGACGCCCGCACGGGCAAGATCCTCTGGAAGACCTCGTCGGCGACCAAGGACGGAACCCCGTTCAACGCGTTCTTCTCCTCTCCGGCGATCAGCAAAGACGGCAAATCGCTGGTCATCGGCCAGGGCCTGCACGAACACGCCGACTGCTCCCTGCTGTGCCTGGATACCGAGACTGGAACCGTCCGATGGCAGGTGCCGACGACGCTGCACCTGGAATCATCGCCGGCCATTCGTGGCGATCTGGTCGTCATCGGTGCAGGCGCCATTGAAGACGCCAACCACAAGCCGACCACCGATCCTGGATTCGTACTGGCGGTCAGCCTGGCCAGCGGGAAAGAACTCTGGCGATACCCGATCGCCGACCCGGAAAGCTCGCCGGCGATCGATGAAGCGGGCGTCGTGTACATCGGCAGTGGGTTCAACGGCAATGCGACGATCGCCTTGAAAAGTAATAGCGACGCCGATCTGAAGTCGCGAGGCGACGATCGGCTGATCTGGCGCGTGCCCGCACCGTACCCGATCGTCGGGCCGGTGACCTTGGCGGGCGATCTGGCGATCGTCGGTGGCGGCAACAGCGACTTCGTCAACGCCGACCCGCGGCCGGCCGGCGTCGTGATGGCGATCGATCGAAAGACGGGCAGCGTCCGCTGGCGTCGCGATATGGCCGACGCCGTCCTGGGCTCGGTCTCTTTCCTCGACGGCAAAGTGTTCTGCCCGATTCGCAACGGGTTCGTTGTGGTGCTGGATGCGGCTGACGGCAAGGACGTCTGGCGGGCGAAGGTCGGCGAAGGGTCGCCAATTCTCGCCGGGCTCGCGGTGACGGCAAACCGGCTCTACGTGGTGAACAAGATCGGTCAGCTCCACGTGCTGAACCCCGCCGACGGAACACCGGCCGAACCGCCGCGAAGCGTCAACGGCAAGCCCGGTGATCTGGGGTTCTGCCTGAGCGGGCCGACCGTGGCCGAGGGGCGGCTGTACATCGGCAGCGAAACCGGCGGCTTGCGATGTTTTGTGGGGACGAAGTGACGAAGCCTGACTACATCCTCCCGCTCGAAGAGTGCATCGATATTGCGCTCGTCGGCGGTAAAGCGGTGAACCTGGGCGTGCTGCTGCGCGCCGGATTTCCCGTGCCCGGCGGATTTGCGATCACGACGGCGGCGTTTGCAGGGCGGGCACTTCCGCAGGACGCCATCTTCGCTGCCATTGTTGCCGCCTATCACGTCATGGGCGGCGGTCCAGTCGCGGTGCGGTCATCGGCAACCGCCGAGGACATGGCCGGGGCTTCGATGGCGGGGCAGTACGACACGTTCCTGCATGTGCACGATGATGCTTCCCTGCTCGATGCCGTAACACGTTGCTGGGCCAGCGTCCGGTCTGACCGCACACGAAGCTATCTCGCCGGGCACGGCATCGACATCGATTCCGTCGCGATGGCGGTCGTGGTGCAGAGACTGGTGCGGGCCGACATCGCCGGTGTGCTCTTTACCGCCAACCCCCGGACTGGCGATCGCGGCGAAATGCTGATCGAGGCCACCTGGGGTCTGGGGGAATCGCTCGTCAGCGGCCGGATCCAGCCGGATGTGCTGCGGGTTGATCGCGCCGGTGGCGGCGTGATCGAGCAGCGGATTGGCGACAAGCGGCTCATGATGCCTGCCGCGGGACCACAGGGCGGTGCCGCCGAGTCGGTCTCACCCGACGGCGAGGTCGAAACGCCGGAACATCTCCGCCGCACCGCCTGCCTGAAGGAAGCCGATATCGCCGGCCTCTGGCGGCTCGGAAGGCAGGCCGCCGAGCATTTCCGCGCAGAGCAAGACATCGAGTGGGCGATTGACGGTGGGCAGCTTTTCCTGCTGCAATCCAGGCCGATCACGACCCTGGAAGAGTCCGAAGCGTATCAGCGGATTCTGCTGGAAACGCGCGACGATATTCGACGCGACGCCCGCGGCGATGGCACGCCGCGTGGCCCCTGGGTACGGCACAACCTCGGCGAAACGCTTCCACACCCAACGCCGCTGACCTGGTCGGTCATGCAGCCGTTTATGACCGGTGCCGGGGGCTTTGGCGCGATGTACCGGCTGGCTGGTTTCGAACCGTCGGCGGACGTCTGCCGCGATGGTTTTCTCAAGCTTATCGCCGGGCGCATCTACATGGATGCATCGCGGGCCGCCGGAATCTTTCAGGAGGCGTATCCGTACCAATATGACCTCGACCTGCTGCGCAAAAATCCCGACGCGGCGCAATCTCCGCCGACGATTCCGGCGGGATCGTTCATCGCCCGCTGGAAGGCCGGTCGCAGGATTGGCGATGTTCAGAAACGGCTCGCGGCACTTGCGGGCGATCTTGATCGCGAACTGCGTCACGAGATCTTCCCCGCGTTTGGCGATTACTGCGGTCGCGAGCGCGCCAAAGACCTCGCGGCCATGTCCGCCGATGAACTCGCCGAATGCTGGGAGCAACGCCGCGCGGCGGTGCTGGATGACTTCGCCCCGATGTCGCTGCTGCCGAGCCTTGTTGAAGGCATGGCGCTGGGGGAACTGAAACAGTTCCTGGCCGAGGAAGTCTGGGACGAAGACGCCGGCGAGCTGTCGGCGGCGGTGTCGAGCAGCCCCGTGCCGAACATGACGCTGCTCGCCGACGCCGGGCTATACGAATTGGCATCGGGCAGGCGCACGATCGACGATTGGCTGAAGCACTTCGGACACCGGGCAGCGGGTGAGTTCGACCTGTCCGTTCCGCGCTGGCGCGACCAGCCCGATGCCGTCCGAACCATGGCCGACCGCCTCGCTGGCGGGGCCGATCCGATGTCATTGCATGAATCACACGCCTCGGCGGTCCGCGAGCGCGTCGCGAAGCTGCGGGCGGCGATGCCCGAAGCGGCCGCGAAAGAGTTCGACCGGCGGCTGGATCTGGTCTGGCGATACATCGTCTTCCGTGAAGACGGCAAGTACTTCCTGATGCTCGGGTATGCCCTGCTCCGCGATGTCGCGATCGAGATCGGCCGGCGGACGGGATTGCGGGATGGTGTGTTCTTCCTGACGGCGCAGGAAATGCTTGCCGCGCTGGTCGAGCGGGGCCCGTCAGCCTCCGAGCTCGCGGCGTCGATTGCCGCCCGTCGTATCCAGCATCGTGCTGAAGTGCGGATCTCGCTGCCCCACGTGATCGTGGTGGAGGAGATCGAAGCGCTCGGCACACCGCCGAAGATCGTCGCCGACGGAGTTCATGAAGCGTTTGCCGTATCGACCGGCGTTGCAGCAGGGCCGGCGAAGATCGTGCGTTCCCCGGCCGAGGCCGGCGACCTGGGCAAGGGGTACGTGCTGGTCTGCCCCAGCACCGACCCGAACTGGACGCCACTGTTTGTGAATGCGTCGGCGCTGGTGCTGGAGTGCGGTGGTACGCTGTCGCACGGAGCGGTCGTGGCCCGCGAGATGGGACTACCGGCCGTCGTTCTGCCGGACGCGACTCGGCTGTTTACGGATGGGCAATTACTGCGGGTTGATGGTCACCACGGTGCCGTCGGACCGGCCGACGCTGGTGAGCCGGGTGGGCTATCTGCCGCGAAGACTGTCCTTTCTTACAACGGCGGGGCGGTAGACCCGAACGATACGTTTATCGAGGCCAGGCTGCTTCCACCACCGCCCGGCGGGCGTGATCGTCGAGCCGGACGCTGGGCGTGTGCCGGGCTGCTCGTCTGGGGCATTTTCCTGGTATTGGCATTTCTGCTGCCCGAGCACTGGCTCTACCAGCCGTCGCTCCGTGTGCTGGATGCGATTTTCTGGCCGCTGGTGCCGATGGTGGGCAAGCCGTTGACGGTCGCCATCATTGCCGCGCTGGTGGCGTTCACCACGATGGTCATGCAGCGCGTTCTGACCGATAACCGCCGACTCGGCGAAGCCAAACGGCGGTCCGATGCGCTTTCGAAACAGGCGGCGTTATTGCCGGCCGGTTCGCCACGGCTGGTATCCATTCGCCGAGCGACGGCGGCGGTGCAGGGTCGCCTGTTTGTTTCGGCGATGGTGCCGATGGCCGTCTTCCTTGGCCCGATGGTAATGACGTTCTTCTGGTTCCCCGCCCGAATGGATCCGGCAAGCTGGAACGCCGCGCCGGGGACGGTGGTGCAGGTCGAAGCAGAGCTGTCGAGCGCCGCCCGCGGTACGGCCAGCGTCGCAATGGTCGCCCCGCTGCGACTCGATTCCGCCACGCCGCCGGAGCAGGCTGTCGAAGATGTCTCGACCGCGGATAAGGCGCTCGGTCAGTTGCTCGTCGCCTGGGAGGGCCAGTCGGGCAGTGGCGCAACGCGTCCTGCGGATGAGGCGATTGCCGATCAGATCGACGCGGCAAAGACGCGCGGGGATTCGCCAGCGGCGCTCCGGCAGTTTCTGGGTTCTGGCCCGCTCGCGCCGCGCCCGCTGCGATGGACCGTTCATACGCCGACCGAGCCTGGTCGCTGGCCCATTGCCGTTCAGGGGCCCGATGGCGCGGTAGTGACCCTGAAAGCCGTCGTCGGCGATACCCGGCCGCCGGAACCATCCGAAGTTCAAGGCGATGCGGGAACGAGCCTGACGCATGTAAGACTGATCTACGAAAGCCGGCCACCCGGAAAGTTCTGGCGACCCCTTTCCGGCGTGATCTGGCAACCTCTCGTGCAACGAGGGTGGAATCAGTGGGACGCCGGGTGGCTCTGGACGTATCTTCTGGCGTACTTGCCTGCGATGTTCATCAGCCGAAGGGCGCTGGGCATTGCGTGAACGCGCTGATGATCCACTGTCGGAGGAGTTGCTTCGTGAACCAGCCTATGAAAAACGTGCTCTTTGCCGTGGCAGTAGCGTTCGTACTGTCCCCTTCGACCGCTCATGCGGTGATCGAGGCCAAGCTTCCGCTGACGTCGATCTATGGCATCTCCAAGGGGGTCGTCGTCGGAACCGTCGAGAAGGTGAACCCCGAGACCGGCGACATGGATGTGGTCGCAAAGGAGACACTCACCGGCGAAGGTTTCAACGGTGCCTGCCGCATTGCCGTCCAGGTGCCGGAAATCCGTCCGCATCTGGCTGCCGGTCAGTCGGCGGTCATCATGCTCAGCAAGCGCGACCCGAAACAGGCCATTCTGCACATCGGCGATACCTGGGCGCTGGCGACCTACGACGCCACCAAGCGCATTCCGTTCTTCATCGCGACCGGCGTGAAGCCGGATTTCCCGCACACATTTCCGGGCTCGACCGACACGCTCATTGCCATCCTGCGCGACCTTAAGAAAGACGGAAAAACCAGCCTGCTCGACAAGGTCGATCCGGCGATCTTTGCCGGCGGCATCAAGGAAATCGGGAAACTTCCTGTGGCGAACCCGACCGCGATTACCACCGGCGACTTCGATGGTGACGGCAAGCCAGACCTGGCGGTTGCGACGGCGGCGGGGGTGTCGGTCTACTCGCTCGAAGGCGGAGCGATCGCGCCTTCGAAGGCATCGTCGCCGAAAGATTTTCCGCCCGGGGCGGCGACACCCGGTGGCGAGCCGGCGCTCGCGACTGCCGTCGCCGCATTCGGTCCCGCCGGGGAGCGGGCACGGATCGTCGCGCGATCGAAGTCGATCACCCGCGAGCCGGTTGACGACAAGTCCAAGCTGCCGATCGATGACTTCAAACGGCTGACCGGCGACCCGGCAAAGGTGTTCTTCCCGACCGTCGGTGCCGACGGCGTCAAGGCGGCGGTCATGACGGACATCGACATCAACGGCGACGGCCGCCGCGATGTGCTGATCGCCGCCGACGAGGGGGCAATCGTGCTCGTCAACCGAGGCTACGGCGCGTTTTTCGTGATCGCAAAGGTCAAAGAGCTTCTGGCGAAAGACGGGAAGTATCCGTTCCCGATCGAGGCGGGTACCAAGCTGGCGGCGGCCGACCTGGACGGCGACAAGAAGGACGAATTGATCGTGGTCGCGGCCGACGGGCGGGTTTGGGTGGCGAAGTAGGACGGTTGGGTATGAGATGCGCGATGTTTCACGCGCTCGGCATGAAACCGGTGCTCATGCGTCGTCGCCGTCGTGTCTGCCGGGTCAAATCGGTTCCGGCAGCTTCATCGCCGTGCGGGCACTTTCGACCGCCGCTTTTGCGTTGCCGACCATGAAGAACACCAGGTTCTGCGTGCGCCAGACGAGGACGGGATGGACGTCGGACGTCCTGCTGTAGCAGCAGGTCCCGGGGGCGAGATCAACCTGGTTGGTGAAAGGCTCGATGAACAGGCTCAGGGTGTCGGTTCCGGCTGTGCTGCGATAGAGCAGATGAACGCCGGTTTCTTCCGGACGACCGCAGGGACCACAGCCGAGGTACTTGAAGCCGATGCTGCTCAGGTCGGGGTAGTGCTGGCTGTTGTTGTTGACGTACTGCTTGACCGGCTCCTCGATCGACACGAGTGTTTTCGGCCAACCGCCGTGCGGATGGTGTTCCACGCCGCGGGAGCAGCGGACGTGGATCTGCGTCGCGGCGGCGATGTAATTCGCGGGGAGAACGTCACGATCAGGGTGCGTGGCGATGGTCGGCCGATCGGGCTGAAGGGCGAACCGCCCGATCAGCGTCCCGCCGGCCAGCAGGGCGATCGCTGCGGCAACGCCTAGCGGCACCCAGCGTCTGGCCACCGACGAGGGTTCTGCGGTCGTGGCGGCGGGCATCTGGAACGCCAGCGCCGCCACCGATCGCTGCAATGCTTCGCTTGGGCCCGGCCCGGCCGATAGCGTTCTTGCGACGGCCTGGCGGAGGCGGATTTCCTGCTCAACGACCTTTGCCGCGTCGGTGTCGGCCGCGACGGCGCGCATCGCCTCGAGCTGCTGGGCAGCGTTCAGCTCCCCGTCTGCAAACGCCATCAGGCGCTGCGTCGCATCGAGGTTGTCGGTGGGGTCTGGCATTTCGCGTTCGATACAGTTCGTTCGATTTCGGTTCGATCCTTTGATACGCCGCGTTCACAGCCCTCGTTCGACCGCGACATCCGCGAGCGATTCTGCGAGCAATTGGCGCGCCCGGAACAGCCGGCTCATTACGGTGCCGATTGGGATGCCGGTGATGTCGGCGATCTCGCGGTACTTCATCTCCTCAACGGCCCAGAGCAGCAGGACGTCGCGGTAGTTGTCGGGAAGCTGCTCGACCGCTTTCTTGACGCGCTGGTCTACGTTTTCCCAATCTAGTTCCAGCGGGACCGATTGCGGGGCCGCGGTCTGCTCTGCCAGTTCATCGGCCGCTGCCGCAACCTCCGTTCGCCGACCGGCCCTGGTTCGCCAGACATTGTGCAGGATCTTAAACAGCCAGGGTCGAGGACCGAGATCCGTTTCGCGGTAGGTACCGGCAGACTTGAACACCCGCAGGTAGGTTTCCTGGACCAGGTCTTCAGCGATCTCGCGCGATCTGCACAGATAGACTGCAAGCCTGTGCACGGCCGGGAGTTCGGCCAGTACCAGGTCGCGGAACTGGAGCTGAGCAGGGCGGTCCAAAACGATGCGGTCCTTGCTTCGCGCCCGAAAGCCATTACCGGCGGGCGACCGGCGTTATTCCACCTGGCAAACAATCGGCACAGGGAAAATAGCCGCGCGACGGGCGTGATGGAAGGGTGCCACGCGACATCGCCGGAGAATCACAGACATCGGCGTGAAAATCGGTAGAGTCTGGCGCCAGGGTGTCTGCCGATCGGCAGGTATCCGGGGCCCCTCGCGAGGGGGTCATTCAGTACCGCAACAATAGACCTGGAGCATCCGATGGCGGACCGACTTCGTTGGGGCATTCTGGGAACCGGCAACATCGCCCGGCAGTTTGCGGTGGGCGTGAACGCGTCGAAACATGGCGTTCTGACGGCGGTTGCATCCCGGGATGGGGCAAAGGCGGCGGCGTTCGCTGCGGCAAACGGGGTGGCGGCCAATGGGGTGGCGGCGTCGCTCGGCGATTATCGCGGGCTGCTTCGCCGGGATGATGTCGATGCCGTCTATGTCTCACTACCCAACTCGATGCACCACGACTGGACGATCGCGGCGCTCGAAGCCGGAAAGCACGTACTTTGCGAAAAGCCCTTTGCCGTCACGACCGCCGAGGCCCGGGCGATGTTCGCCGCCGCCGATGCCCATCGTCGGGTGCTGATGGAGGCGTTCATGTACCGTTGTCATCCGCAAACACTGGCGGTCCAGCGTGCCGTCGCCGACGGTGTGATCGGTCGGGTCACGCAGGTCCGTGCCAGTTTCTGCTATCGGACGAGCAAGATCGCCGGAAACGTGCGTTTCGACCCGGCGCTTGCGGGTGGCGCGCTGATGGACGTCGGCTGTTATTGCATCAGCCTGGGTCACCTGTTCTGCGGGCCGGCGACCGACGGCTCGGCGACGGGCAACCTGCACCCGACCGGCGTGGACGACCTTTGCACCGGCTGGCTCAAGTATGCCGGCGGGGCGGTGGCGAGCTTCACCTGTGGAACGGGCACGCAGGCCAACAACACCGCATACATCTGTGGCACCGACGGTTTCATCGAGATCCCCGTCCCCTGGAAGCCCCCGGTGCCCGCCGGCGAGTTTGTCATCGCCCACGCGACGCCCCCGAAACAGGATTTTGCCGGCGGCGGCGCCCCGCCACCCCCGCCACGCCGGGTCGTCACCGTCCCTTTCGAGGGTGACCTTTACGGCATCGAAGCCGACGATTTTGCCAGCAGTGTCTGGACCGGCGGCTCCCCCCGGGTCACACGCGCCGAGACGATGGAAGTCTGCAGGTGGATTGAACGCTTCAGGGCTCAGATCGGGCTGGCGTACTGAGATGGTTCTGGCTCGACCTTGGATCGACTTGAGCTGCGGTGATCGCGCTGTCCGGCTGCACTCTGTCGTCAATCCATGCCATTGTTTCAGGCTCGGTGGACTCCCACCCGCATCCCGATAAGATGTGATTTGCATCCCGCGCGAGTTGTACGAATTTCCGGAGGTCTTCCGACGTGGCCCAGGCCGACATCATTATCGCCGACGAAAAACTCATCCCGCAGGCCGTAGAGATCTACAACGCGATCTTCCGTCCCCGGCGTGAAGTGGACTTCTTCAAGCGCCGGTTCATGGGGCGTTACAACTGCCTCACGCTCATTGCCAAGATGGACGACAAGCCGGTGGGGTTCTGGATCGGGTTCGAGCTCAAGCCGGGGATGTTCTACCACTGGATGGGCGGGGTGCTCCCCAATGTGCGTCGCCACGGCGTGGCACGGCAGCTGCTCGAAGCGCAGCAGGCCTGGTCGAAGGATCACGGGTACGAATATCTGCGCTGCGAATGCATGAACGAGCAGCGGGAGTTCATGCACTTCATGATCGCGATGGGGTTCGACATCGTTGGCATGCGTTGGGATTCGACCTACGCGAGCAACATGCTGGTGTTCGAGAAGAACCTGCTGGAGTAGCACGCCACGAACGCGGTATCAGCGAGAGCGGCATCCGCAAGTAGTGTCAGTCCCGGATCGCGGCGAGATCGGGAAAGTGCGGGTCCGAATCGGCCGGCGGCGGCAGTGGGGGCCTGACCGGGGGATAGTAGACGCGGCGCTCCTGGCTGATCACATGGCGCAGAGATGCGTAGGTCCAGAGGCCGCCCACGATCATGACGATCGTACCACCCACCAATACTCGGCCCAGCCATTCTCGCATATAGGACACATCGACGGCCGGCGGGTGCCACTGAAGTGCCGACAGTGCTACGCTATGGGGAATGACCTCCGTCGAGTTCGAACAATGGTTGCTGGCGTCGCCCGCCGATCGGCGGCCTCTGATCATGGGGATTCTGAACGTCACGCCCGATAGTTTCAGTGATGGGGGACTGTACGTTAACCCCCAATCCGTCGCGGAAGTCGCCGGGCAGATGATTGAGCAAGGTGTTGATCTGATCGATGTCGGGGGGGAATCGACGCGTCCCGGGTCGCGGCCCGTTTCAGAAGCCGAGCAGATTCGACGCATCGAGCCGGCGATCCGAGCCGTCGCCGGTCTGGGCGATATCGTCATCTCGATCGACACCACGCGGGCCGCCGTTGCCAAAGCAGCGCTGCAGGCTGGTGCCGACATGGTGAATGACATCTCCGGCGGTCGGGACGACCAGGCCCTCCTGCCGCTTGTCGCGGGTGCCGGCGTACCCATTGCGCTCATGCACATGCAGGGCACGCCGGCCACCATGCAGATCGACCCGCGCTATCAGGATGTCACGGCCGAAGTGATATCGTTCCTGGTCGAGCGGGCGGCCGCCGCCGAATCCGCCGGTGTGGCCCGACATCGAATTCTTCTCGATCCCGGCCTGGGCTTCGGCAAGACCTACGAGCACAACCTTACCCTGCTCCGGCGATTGCCCGAATTGGCGAAGCCGGGGCGTCCGCTGTTGATTGGTCCCAGCAGGAAGGGTTTTATCGGCAAGGCGACCGGAGTGGCCGACCCCATGCAGCGGCAATTCGGAACCGCGGCGACAATCGCCTGGGCCGTGGCAAACGGAGCAGCGGTCGTGCGTGTCCACGATGTCGGACCCATCGCTCAAGTCGTTCGCATGGTGCGGGCGATAGAGGGATTCTGCGATTGACCCGCAGGCTGCGCCGTTCCCCGACCATCATCAGGGTATCGGGAAGGGGTGATTCATCGGTTTCCACGGAATTGCTCGGAATTGACGATCGGGAATGGTGACGGCCGCCCGTGTCGCGCAATATAGTTGGGCCTCGCCGACGACAGACGAATGATTGCGTCCCTCTTCAACCTCCAAGACTTCTTTCGCTCGTTGCGCAACTACGAGTGGTGGCGGGTCGCGATCGAGCTGCTCCTGATTGGGGTGGTCGTCTATTGGGTAGTCGGTTTTCTACGAGGCACCCGCGGTGCCCGCATGCTCCGTGGGATCGCGTTCGTCCTGATCACGCTGTACCTGATCGTCGGCTTGCTCGCCGACCAAGCCGGCTTGGAGCGGCTCAAGTTCCTGTACGAAAAGTTCCTGCTCGGTGCGTCGTTCGCGATTGTGATTGCGTTCCAGCCGGAACTGCGGCGGGCGCTGATTCGGTTGGGGGAGCAGCTACCGATCATTCGCGGTCGCAGCGAGCGGTTTAGTGAAGATATCGAGGCACTGGTCGAGGCGGCGACTTTCCTGAGCCGCCGGAAGATCGGGGCGGTGATCGCGATCGAGCGCGATACCCCGATCGTCCCGAACGCCGACGAAAACGGCACGATGATCGACGCGAAGCTCACGGCCGACCTGTTGAATACGATCTTCTGGCCCAACAGCCCGCTGCACGATCTGGGCGTCATCATCGCCGGCGGACGGGTGGCGTTTGCCGGGGTGCAGTTTCCGATGGCCGAGAGCGGCGAACTGGAGCGCGAGTTGGGCGCTCGGCATCGCGCTGCGGTCGGCATGAGCCAGGACAGCGATGCCGTGGTCGTTGTCGTCTCGGAAGAGACAGGCGATATCAGCATCGCCGAGCGCGGACAGCTGATCCGCAAATTGATGCCCGACGGTCTGCGCGGCCTGCTGACGGAACTGCTGGGCCGGGGTACGCAAGGCGGCTTCTTTCGCAAAGCGCCTTGAGTCTCAATTGACTGCCGTCGCTTACGCCATGGTCGCCGTTGCGACCTTCTCGATTCTGCGGTCGCGCCGCCTGATGGTGATGATGATGTCAAAGAGCCTGCATGCCTGATCCTTCCTCCATCATCGAACAGACCGCCGCCGAACCGGCCGCCCCGCGACCGGACGAGGTGCCGCTCAAAGGCAAGAAACGTCCGAGCCGCACGGTGGCGTTCGTTCGTGGCTGGATTGACGAACACCTCTCCCGCGAGAAGGTGTCGTCCGTAGTCAAGACCCTGCTCTGGGTCATCCCTCTGACAATCCTCATCTGGATCTATGCCGAGCGGCAGGAACTGGCCGGCGTTCCCGGCGTGACGATCCCCGTGGAGATCGTCTCGAACGACCCCACGAAGGTTTTCTCGATCCAATCGCCGGCGAGCAAGCTGATCGTTGTGAAGCTTGTTGGCCCTCGCGCGGCCGTGGAGCAGGCGCAGAAGCTGTTTAACCCGCTCAATGGCAATCCGCCGGCGAAGATCCTCTACGACTCTCCGCTGGACAACGCTTCTCAGCGGATCGCTTCGGTGCGTATCCGCGAGGACAAGCGACTGGCGGATCTTGGCGTAACAGTCGAGAGCCCCGAACCGGCGGAGATCAAGTTCTACGTCGATCAGCTTGTGGAGAAGGAATATCGCGTCGAAGTGGCCGACCCGCGGCGGTTCGGGTCGCCGCCTAAGTTCACTCCGGAAACAGTGAAGGTTCGCGGTCCGTCCCGGGTGCTGAACAATCCGGCTACCACGATTCGAATCGAGGCCGATATCGCCGCCGCGATGGGCCGGGCACCGGCGTCGGATGAGCCGGTCCAGCTCAGTGACGTCAAACTGAACGTGATCGGTGGCGACACCGCCAACATCGCCCTGAGCCCGCCCGCGGTCGCCGCGATCGTGACGCCCGTCAAAGCCAAGGAAGATACGTTGCCCACGGTGCGCGTGATGATCGCGGCACCCAAGCTGGTGCTCGACCGCTACCTGATCGAAACCGTCCCGTCGGGCGTCGAGACGATCCCGAATGTGCTCGTCTCCGGACCCGAGGAACTGGTGAACCGGCTCAAGGACAATTCGCCAGTCGCGTTTGTGGAAGTGAGCCCGGCGGTCCTGACCGAGGGCGAGGCGGACGTGCCGATCAGGTACAACCTGCCGCCCGGGGTGGTCCTCAAAGATGAACGAAAAACACTGCGTATCCGTGCCACACCCCGATAAGCCCACGAACCGCGATTCATCCCCTATAATCCGGCCATGAGCAGTGACTGGCCCGCTTACGTTCAGAACCTGGGCAAATCGGCCCGTCGGGCGTCGCAGCAACTGGCGACGCTGACCGATGCGGTGCGCTCGCGCACGCTTCGTACGATCGCCGCGGCGCTGCGCGACCAGACCGCCGCACTCCTGGCGGAGAATGCCAAAGATATTGAAGCGGCGAAGCAGGCGGAACTGGCCGCGCCGTTGATCGCGCGGCTGCAGCTGACGGAAAAGAAGGTCGCTGCGATGGCCGAAGGCGTCGAGCAGATCGCCGCCCAGGTCGATCCCGTCGGCCAGACGATCGAAGGGTACAACCGCCCGAACGGGCTGCGGATCGAGAAACGCCGGGTACCGCTGGGCGTCGTGCTGTTCTT
This sequence comes from Humisphaera borealis, assembly GCF_015169395.1. GTDB lineage: Bacteria > Planctomycetota > Phycisphaerae > Tepidisphaerales > Tepidisphaeraceae > Humisphaera > Humisphaera borealis. The sequence continues at coordinate 2,652,996 of NZ_CP063458.1, read as the reverse complement.
CTACGAGAGCCGCCCGAATGTGACCTCCGACGCCGCGGCGCTGTGCATCAAGAGCGGCAACGCGATCATTCTGCGCGGCGGCAAGGAAGCGTTTCACTCGAACCGGAAGATCGTGCAGATCGTCGCCGACGCCCTGAAGGCCAGCGAGATCGATCCCGCCGCGGTGCAATTCGTCGAGTCGACCGACCGCACTCTGGTGCCACTTCTGCTGAAGCAGGACAAGTACATCGACCTGGTGATTCCGCGCGGCGGCGAGTCGCTCATTCGGCTGGTGGTGAAGGAATCGACGATTCCCGTCCTGAAGCACTTTACCGGCAACTGCCACATTTACGTCGACAAGGCGACGGCCGGCATGGAGCAGCAGGTCGTCGATATCTGCCTGAATGCCAAGCTGTCTTACACAGCGGCCTGCAACGCGGTCGAGCATCTTCTGTTCCACAAGGATGTCGCGCCGGCGCTGTTGCCGAAGGTCTGTGCGGCGCTGGCGGCGAAGGGTGTTGAGATCCGCGGCGACGACCGGGCGCGGTCTCTTTTCACGGCAGCTAAAGCTGCCACGCCGGAAGACTGGGACACGGAGTACCTTGCGCTGATCGCCGGTGTGAAGGTGGTCGATTCGCTGGACGAAGCCGTCGCGCATATCAACGAGCACGGCAGCCATCACACCGACGCCATCCTGACCACCGACCTCTCGGCCGCGAACCGATTCGTACAGCAGGTGGACTCGGCGAGCGTGATGATCAACTCCAGTACCCGCTTTGCCGACGGCGGCGAGTACGGCCTGGGGGCCGAGATCGGCATCAGCACCGACAAGATGCACGCCCGCGGCCCGATGGGGGCGATGGACCTGACGACCTACAAGTGGGTTGTGACGGGTGCAGGGCATGTGCGGTAGACTTCGGCGCGAGAAAGGTTGGTGATGTCATGCCAGTCCTACCGCCGGGGCCAGACCGCCGAGGCGGAACCTGCTGTACCCGGATGGACCATGCCCGTAGACGATCTGTTCGAGACGTAAACCTCCCGTCTGCGGTCACCGCTGATCGGCCCGGGCGGCCAGGTCGGCCACCCGCCCCAGGTCTTCGATCCCCTCGGCCGAGTGACGGTCGAAGCGGTACACGCGGCGTTCCGGCTGCCTAAGGGCGTAGTAACGAAACAGCTCGGCGTTCCTCGCACCCAGGTCGTGCGCGTAGATCAACGGTGCATCGTCCGGCCAGGCGACGTCGCTGTTGTAGACCGGTTCCTCCACGATCGAATCCCCGAATCGATAAGCGAAAAGCACGATCGCCGGTGACTTGAAGTTACCCGCCAGCGGCATATCCACCTTGGCGAACCGCATCACGCTCGACGTCATGGTCTCGTCGCCAGTTTGATGCTGCTCTGGCCAGAGCGCGTTGAACTCCGGCAGGATCAGCAGGCTCGTCACCACCAGCCCCGCCGAAAGCGATGCCCGGATCGAGCTCGCTCTGGCTGGCCAAGCGTCGGCGCAACGTCTGATTCCCAGGACGACCAGGAGCAACATCGCCGGCGCGATCAGGATCGCGTAATGCTCCAGGAAGAACGTGTTGAAGTAGTAGAGCAGCAGGAACAGCGGGATGACTCCGACGACCGCCCAACGTCGGCGGCTGCAGAACACCGCCAGGGCACCAATCGCCGCCAGCGGAAGCGCCAACCGCGTCGGCAGGGTGGTGTCCACCGTCATCGGCAGGTAGACCTTTCCCCACCATCGCAGGTTTTCGGCCGGCTGGTGTCGCACGATATAAGGTGCGAAGAACTGGTCGTAATAGTCGAGCTTCCTCTGGTTATTCGAAGCCGGTCGGGCCGACGGGTCATACGCATGAAACCCGAACGACGTGTTCGGCTGCTCCTGCTTCAGATAGAAGGTGTATGGCGTCTCCAACCAGTTGCCGGTCACTCCCTTGTTGAACACCGCCTGCAGCGCCAGAAACGGTGTCGCGCCCAGGACGATCAAACCCAACACCATTCCCGCCGAACGAACCCGAGAAACGGGCCTCTCATTGTCGGTGCCTTGCTCCGGGCGAAAGCAATCCAGCAGCAGTGCCACCCCGACAGGCAGCGCGAAGCAGACCGCGTCGGCAGGGCGGGTGATGGCGGCCCAACCGGCAAAGACGCCGATCGAAATCGGTCCCGCCGCCAAACGAACCCAAGATCGTCCACCCGCGCTCGATCGCGCCGACCGCCATCGCAGCCAGGCGACCGTTGTCAGCAGTCCCAGCAGCAGCATGGGCTCATGGCTGGTGAGCAGCACGCTGAAAACCCGGAAGTACTCCAGCGACAGCAGCGCCAGCGCTGCCAGCAGTCCCGACGCGCCGTCCACCAGCTCGGCGACAATTCGGTACGTCAGTCCGACGCACGCACCCGCCACGCAAGTCGGCAAAAACCAGGTCGGCAGACCGAGCCATACCGTTGGCACATAAAGCAGCGAAGCCCCGGGGAAATACAGTGAGGCGTAAACCGGCTTGGAGATGACGTAAAACGTATCGAAGAAATCCGCCAGCGGGTGCTGCGGCATCCAAAGCCGCAGGCGGGCCAGCATCTGGATTTGAAGCAGGTAGCTCTGGTCGTCGTGCGTCTTGGGGAACAGGTCGCGGCCCTGCAGGTGCGCGGTGACAATAAGGTACGTCGCCGCAATGATCGAAACAACGCAAGCGATCTTCGCCCGGCTGACTGCCGACGGACGCTCCGCGAACGCGAACAGCCGTTGAATGACGGCCGTCACCGGCGGTAGCGCGGCAAAGGCTGTCGCTGCGGCGATCAGCAGCCAGCGGGTTACCCCTAGATTGAACTGTAGTGCCGGGGCTGCGGTGATGTCGGCAAAACCCCAGAGCAGGAAACACCCCAACAAGCCCGCAGCCGCCGCCGAGAGCACGCCAAGACGGGAAACAGAAGTTTTCTCCGGCGATCCGAGAGAAGCGTTCGCGGTCGTACCGACGCGGCTCGCTCGTGTCCCCGTGGCGGGAGAGGGTGTGGAAGGTTTCTGCTTTGATCTCACTGCGGCAGCGTTGTACCCGCACCGAGTTCAATGGGGGAGCCCAGCAATGTCGCGCCGGTCGAGGAGGGTCGAATGTGTTTGCGAACCAGGCGTGCGATCGAAGCGCCGTCCAACGCCCCTTTGACAACGTAATCCACCGCCCCCAGCTTTCGGGCCCGCTCGCGGAGCTGCGGGTCGTCGATCGCCGTGTAGATCACCACAGGCACATTCGAAAGCTTGTCGTGAACGCGCATCGCCTGCAGGAAATCGAGCCCGCCGCTCTTCGGGATATTGACGTCCAGAATCATCATCGCGGGAATGACAAGGTTCATTGCTTGGCTCGCCTTGAGCGTATCGGTTGCGTAAGAAACTGAGAATCCGGCCTTACGAAGCAGGGCGGTCATCGCCCTTGCCAGATCGAGGTGGTCTTCGACAATCAATATGTTCGGCTGATCCATGTGCGCTCACCAATCCCGTCGCTTCCACCCCACTAACGACTAACTCGCGCAAAACTTAACGGTGGGATTTCCCTTCCGGCGATCTGCGTTCATTACAACGGTATCCCGTTGACGAGGGCCGGCCCCAGCAACGCGCTTCGGATGCGGTCGGCGATCGTCCGGCCGGAGACCGACGGGTCCTGACCGGACGGCGAAACGTTCATCGCCGCTGCCCCAGCCTCGACGAATCGACGGAGCTTTTCCAGCCCCATCCGGTTGTCGATGATCCCCGCGACTGACTTCAGCACCTGCAGCCAACGCTCGATCGTCATTTCGCTTTCCTGCGACGACAGCTGCGCGTAGAGCCACTGGGTCAGCGTCTGTTCGACGCAAGAAACGGTCGAGTCCGAAGCCCGCAGGTGATCGGCACCGAAAGCCTTGGCGATCGTGGTGGAGACGACCGCTGATTCGGCGGCATCGCAGAGTCGTTGCCGCAGGTCACCGCGGCGTCGCCGGACGAACGCCGCATCGATCTGCCATCCGCGATCCGCCGCCCAGCGCACGATGTCCTCTTCCGACCGGGCGATGTCGGCGGCGATGCGGTCGAACTCGGCCAGATCGACCTGCGCCGGACATCCAAACGGGCGAGTCGATGGTACCTCGGCCCCCTGGCCCGGCGAGCGGACGGAATTGGCCATGCGGTCGCAGTCGTGAACCGGCGGCGTCGGGTCGATGCCGTCGGAAAGTTCTGTGCCGTCGGCGACATCAGGGCCGAGCCGGATCGGCGGCTTCTCCGGCGGGCGTGTCTGGCGGCGTCTTCGTGCGAGGTTTCGACGCGGATTGCTGTCCTGCATGGCAAGTCTCCGAAATGCGTGCTGATCGTAGAAGAAGTTTCAGACCCCCGTTGCCCAGTCCGGCGATCGCCGCGGGCGGTCACGCGAATCTTCCAGCAGCGGGTCCGGATCGGTCAGCTCCAGTACCACGGCAGTGCCGGCCGCCGTCACCCGGTAGCTCACCGATTCCAGCGTAAACGGCTCCCTGGTCGGGCGGTCGTCGCGCTCCTGGGCGTAGTGGCTGTTCACCAGGTCGCGCAGTAGCCCCAGCGCGTGGATGTCGGACTCGAACCGCTCTCCACCCGGCTGTGCCCCGTCCACCAGGTCAAACGCGAAGCGCCCGGTCACCCATCCCCCCTCCGGCCGTACGCGCACCGCGTGCAATGCCTGCAGGAGACGTTTGCGCAGGCGACGGTCCCGGCGATGTTCTGCATAGTCGAAATTCATGGTGTTCTCCCTTTGTGCGATAGATGTTGCTGGTTGCGGCTGATCGCGGCGCGAGCGGCCTGCCGATCAGCCTGTGAGTTCTTCCAGCCGCGTTTCGACCCGCGTCAACCTCCGCTCCACGGATTGCTCGTGGCGTTCGAGGTCGGTCCGGGCAGGCGCAAACTCGCGGACGTAGTCCTTCATCCCGTCGAGCCGCGCGGTCAGGGTCAGCTCGAAACGGTGATCCGCCTCGGCCATCGCCACCATGGCGCGTTCCCCGGCGGCAAGGCGTTGGCGCGTCTCGTCGAGTGACGCCCGGGTGGCGCGGGTGTGATTCTCCAGTTCGGTGGATACGGCGCGGATGCGCTCGTCGATCAGTCGGCCCGTCGCCTCATTGAGTCGCCGCTCCAGTCCTTCGTAGCGGCGTTGCCAGGCGGTCAGCTTCCAGAGCGAGAGCGAAACGACCGCCGAGAAAAGGGCCTGGAAAATGGCGGCCGTGGGGATGGACTCGGCTTGTGCCAGAAGGTGCTGTGTCAGGAGGTGTTGCATGGTTGCCTCGCGGTTAGAAGCCATTCTTCGATTCGACAACGATCGACCGACCGTTCAGGCGAGAACTGCCGCCGCGGCGCGGGTCAGCAGTCGCGACGCGACTTCCCAGATCGCTTTCTCGACCGACGCGCCGGTGGCGGCCGAGAGGCACGCCAACTGGGCCGCGATGTGTGCCTTCTCGGCCGCGAGCGAACCGGCTGATGTCGGCGCACCGCCGCCGGCGACCAATGCCAGTTGAATGTCGGCCGCGTCGTTGCAGCAGGCCTCCACAAGGCGGCGGTCGGTGTCGGAGAAGCTGCGCCAAGCCTCCACGCCAAGGTGGTTCAGGAGTTCGGACAAAAGTGCCGATGCGATGGGTTTGGAAGTCATGGGTGCTCCGCGAAAACAGTTGTGAAGGGCAAGACGAACCAGGGTGATTTGGCGTTGATCGCAGTAAAAGCTCGCACGGGCGCGATGCGCCGTCGGCAATTCAGCGAGCGGCGGACTCGGCCGATTCCAGCCGCAGACGCCACGCCGCGACCGTGCGCAGACGGCGGTCCTTGTGCTGTTGATTAAGGTCGGGGTCCGCTTCGACGTACCGTGCGTATTCCGGGGTGATCGCTTCGAACGTCGAACGATCCGCCGAGACGTACGAACCGACGGGTGTGCAGCCGCTGCCAAATGCGATGGCAAGTACGGCCAGCAGAAACGCGAGCACGACCAGTGCCGGCTCGGTCGCGAAGGTGTTGTGAACCGCCGGGCGGGGTGGGAACTGAGACGGGATAGGCGATGCGGGATCTGGCCGTGACGTGCTCGAACCGTCATCGTCCGGCGATGACGGCGCAGCCGCTGACACGGCCGCGCCCGGCGGTTGGAACGGGCACGTTTTGCACAGACTGAAGTCACCGCCCGGCGTGCGCCCGAAGCGATCGCCGAGCCAGCCGATCAGGGCGCGAATTACCCATGGGGTCAACTCGACGACGACATACCCGGCACTGCGCGACAAGGCGGCACCAGCCTGCGCGATACGATTGAATGGAAACACGGGACCTCCGGTAAAGTGTGGAGAATCGAAAAATGCAAAACACCTAAATGCAATTAAAATAGTCCGGACCGCCGCATGGCGGTCTGGTTTTGTCGCTCTGGGTCTCCGTTCCCGCTTACTTCGTGCGTGGCACTTTTCGGCGATGAACGAGAATCCTAACGACCCGTACAGTTTACTAACTAGTGAACAAAAGTCGAGAGAAATTCAGCCAGAATTCGCCATTCTCACGCAATGGTGGGAAACACCCCGCTCCCCGCGTTTTCGCACGGTTCGGGCAGCCCGCTCGCGGCTCACATGACTTGCTCGCCACGCCGCTTCGCCCAACTGGCGTACATCCAGACGATCAGCAGCACCACCGCCGACAATTGGAACGCCAGCGCCGCCCCGAAGGGCCGGTCGCCGACGGTGCCGTGACCGGCGAACTGACTCTGGATCAGATTTCCGATCAGCAGACTTCGCGAACCCCCGAGCATGTCTGAAACGACGAACTGCCCGACCGAAGGGATGAACACCAGCACCGAGCCGGCGACAAGGCCGGGCATGCTCAGCGGGAGCGTGACGCTCCAGAACGTTCCCCACCCGCCGGCACCAAGATCGTTCGACGCTTCCAGCAGCGAGCGGTCGAGTTTCTCCAGCGAGGCATACAGCGGAAGGATCATGAACGGCAGTTCGCCGTACACGAGGCCGAACAGGACGGCCAGTTCGTTGTACAGGAGCGGGAGCGGCTCGCTGACCACCCCGAGCTTCATCAGCAGTGTATTGATCAGTCCCTCCGGTCGAAGGATGACCATCCAGGCGTAAGTCCGGATGACGAAGCTCGTCCAGAAAGGGAGGATCGCCAGCATCAGGAGCAGGGATCGAAATCGGGCAGGCGCGCGGACGGCGATGTAATACGCGACCGGATAAGCGACCAGCACGCACAGCAATGTCGTCAGGGCTGCGATCCAGATCGATCGGAGCAGGATTCGCAGCGGCCCGCGCTCGAAGGACCTCGCGTAGTGGTCAATGAAATCCCCCGACCCGACGTGTCGCCAGAGCTGGCCGGCATCCTCGAACGGCTCGGCGAATCCCAGTTCTCCGGTGCGGGCGAAGCTGAGCACGAAGATCCCCAGCAGAGGAAGCACGAACAATCCACCCAGCGTCAGCCAGACGGGCGACATCAGTGGCAGGAATCCGAGCCTGCGACGGGAGGATGGGTTCGAAGTCGTGCGCATATCGCGGTGCGAAAAGTCGTCGCCATGGTATACCTTTGCGAGCGGATCGAAACGAGATGGGCCAACCACGGCTGCAAATGATCGGCGTTCACAAGCGGTTCGGCGCGACCGCCGCGCTGGCTGGTGTATCGCTGTCGGTCGAGCCGGGACAGGTGCTGGCGCTGGTCGGGGAAAACGGCGCGGGCAAAAGCACGCTGACGAAGGTGCTCTCCGGGGCCCATCAGCCCGACGAAGGGCAGATGCTGCTCGACGGGCAGGCTTACACGCCCGGCGATCCGCTGGCCGCCCGGCGCAGCGGCGTCGCGATGATCTACCAGGAACTCTCGCTCGCTCCCCATCTGACCGTCGCCGAGAACATCCTGCTGGGCATGGAACCGACCGCCGGGCCGATGCTCCGCCGTGGGCGGATGAGCCGTACCGCGACCGATGCGCTGCGGCAGCTTGGCCGGCCGGACATCGACATCCATCGGCCGGCCGGAGAGCTGTCGATTGCCGACCAGCAGCTCGTCGAGATTGCCAGGGCGATTGCCGTCGGGTGCCGCGTGCTGGTGCTGGATGAGCCGACCAGTTCGCTGACCGCGCGCGACATCCGGCTGCTGTTCGAGCTGGTGCGGCGGCTTAAGGGGCGGGGGATTGCCGTCATCTACATCTCGCACTTTCTGGAAGAAGTGAGGGAAATCTCCGATGTTTTTACCGTTTTACGCGACGGACGGAGCGTCAGCTCCGGCCGGACGGCCGACACGCCGACGGCGGACATCATTCGCATGATGGTCGGCCGCGATGTCGCCGACTTGTACCCGCGGTCGCCGCGCACGCCCGGCGATGAGGTGCTGCGGATCGACCATCTTCATGGCGACCCCCGGCCGATCGACGCGACGCTGTCGCTCCGCCGGGGCGAGGTCGTCGGCATCGCCGGTGTGATCGGCGCCGGGCGGACGGAACTGCTGCGTGCGGTGTTCGGTCTGGATCGGGTGCGGTCGGGCGACGTGCGGGTGGGCGTCCACAGCGGCCCGGCGGCACCTGTGGACCGATGGGCGCAGGGCGTTGGCATGGTCTCGGAAGACCGCAAAACCGAAGGCCTGGCGCTGAACCTGGCGATCGCCGAGAACCTGACGATGTCCCGCCTGCGTAACCTGGGCCCGCTACGGCTGGTGCTACCGTCGCGACAGCAACAGGCCGCCGCCACCTGGATCGATCGGCTGGCGATCAAGTGCCGTTCGCCGGGGCAGCCGGTCGGCGATCTGTCCGGTGGCAACCAGCAGAAGGTGGCGCTCGCCCGGCTGCTCTATCACGACGTGGATGTCCTGCTGCTGGACGAGCCGACCCGCGGGATCGATGTCGGTTCCAAGGCGCAGATCTATCGGCTGATCGACGAGCTTGCCCGAGGTGATGCTGCCGCTCGCCGACCGCCCAAGGCGATTTTGATGGTCAGTAGCTACCTGCCGGAACTGCTGGGTGTGTGCGACCGAATCGCGGTGATGTGCCGCGGCCGTCTCGGCCCGGCCCGGGCGGTTGGCGAGGTTAACGAACATCAGGTGATGCAGGAGGCGACGGGTGCGCTGTGAGTGGGTCAGAATTCCATTACCGCTCGCCCGTACGGTTCAGAAGAGTGACGCAGGCTGGTGCCACGGGTCGCCGGTACTCCGGAGACCCGTGCCGTCGGCCCAACTCGCGCACGGGTCTGCGGAGTACCGCCGACCCGTGGCACCGATGGCGTTTGCACCGCCTTGGGTCGGGACGCGGGCGAGTAGATCAAGGGAAGATGGAGCAAGCATCGCGGACGAAACCTGGAATCCAGCATGACCTCTTCTGAACCGGCAAAACTCGACGCAGCCCGCGGCCCGGACGTGTTCCGGTCGGCGGCGACCCAGGTCCTGTCCCGGCTCGGCCCGCTGATCGGGCTGATCCTGGTCGCGGGCGCGTTCGCGATTGCGTTTCCCAAGTTTCGCACCGCCGGTAACGCCGAGGTGATGCTGCTTCAGACCGCGATCGTTATCACGGCGGGGCTCGGGATGACGATGATCATCATCTCCGGCGGGATCGACTTGTCGGTCGGGTCGAATGTCGCGATGTGTTCGGTCGTCGTGGCGATGCTGCTGAAGGCTGGCTTCGCGCCAATGTCGGCGGCGGCGGGAGGCATCGCCGCCGGCATGGCTTCGGGGCTGGTGATTGGTTCGCTGGTCACGCTGCTGCGGCTTCAACCGTTCATTGTCACCCTCGGCATGTGGGGCGCGCTGCGCGGCCTGGCCAAGTGGCTCGCCGACGACAGCGTGGTGTTCATCGCCGATCGCGGATGGCTGGACAGCCTGCTGGTGGTGCCGTCTGAAAAGAACCGCTGGATGCTCGTCGCTCCCGGACTCTGGCTGACGCTGTTGCTGGCGGTGTTGGTGGCCGGCGTGTTTCGGTACACGCGGTTCGGCCGGCACCTGTTTGCGATCGGGTCGAACGAGCAGACGGCGCGTCTGTGCGGCGTCCGGGTGAACCGCACGAAGATCGCGGTTTACGCCTCGGCCGGCGCGCTGGCGGGGATCGCCGGGGTGTTGCAGTTTGCCTACGTCGGCCTGGGCGACCCGACCGGCGCGGCCGGCATGGAACTCGACGTCATCGCGGCGGTGGTGATCGGCGGGGCGAGCCTGTCGGGCGGGGTGGGGACGGTGTCGGGAACGATCATCGGCGCGCTGCTGATGACGGTGGTCGCCAACGGGCTGACCAAGTTCCCCGACATGCGGAACTCGGTGCAGCAGATCGTGACCGGGACGATCATCGTCATCGCCGCGGCGCTGGACCGGCTGCGACGCGGCGGAAGGGCGTAGCCCGAAGACACTGGCTCACAACGGCGTCCCGACGTCTTGGCGTCGGCGATGGATAACCCTATGTGCCACAAGCCTGTAAGAATACCTCCTTGGTCGCCGTTTCTATTATTGAACCTTCGGGCCGGACATGATGTATAATCCGATGCCGGCACGACCGTACGTGGCTCTTGGTGCGCTCAGTTGCGATTGGGCGTGAGTCATGCCGGCTTTCACGGAACCCTCTTGATGCAGGATTTCGGCAACAGTGGTGGTCGTCGTCAACCGGCCTCATCCGGCGCGAAGCAAGCTTTCGTGCGCGCCGAGGTCTTGGAAGTTCGATCGCTGCTGTCGGTCTCCATCGATCTCAGCCTGCAGGGGGCGATCTGGGCCGGGTCGGCGATCAAGGCCTCGACTAGCCCGGCGACGGTTGCGACGGTGGTTCCGTTTCGGATTGATGCGGTTCGCGTCGCAGGCCCGGTCGTCACCGTTGGGCGAATCGACGATGTGCCGCTGCAGCCTTCCCGGATCGATGGGGTCTTCCCGGTAGGGTCGCCCGTGGGAACGGTCGGCGGACCCGACGTGCTGACCTTTGCCCAGATTGACCCGGCGTCGGTCTTCCAGACGCGGCCCTTCGAACGCGATCCGTCCGGCCTGCCGGAAGACAAACACGACAAAGCCGACGGCGAGGGATCGGCGGCAAAGCCCTTTGAGAAGCCACCGACCGACATCGACTGGTCCTGCTTTGAGATCTTCAAAGACGTCGCATTCACCTACTCCGGCGGGACGATTGAAGCCGACCTGCCGATCGACGGTGCGATCGTTCCGGTGAACATCGTGATCGGTCAGTTCCCGCAGGGCAGCTTCAGGCCTGACGGGGCGGCGGGTGGTGTCGGTAGTTTCTTCGCCCGCATCGCCGCGTTCGGATTGGTTGCCACACCGCCGGGATCGAGCCAGGGCGTATTGGAGATTCCGTCCGAGCCGACCATGCCGGGAGGCGGCGCAACAGTGCCGCCGGCAGGGTCGGTGGGAAGCGGCGTGTTGGTCGTTCCGCCGGCTACGCCGCAGCAGGGCGGTACCGCCGGCCGGCCGTCGCCGCGACCGGAAGGTGCTGGCGGGCCAGTCGTCGTGAATCGGCCAGGCGATGCACCTGCGCTTTCCGATGCGGCCCGGCTGTCGCTGCACGCCGCTGCCACCGCGACCGGCACGGTCGCCTATGCCGACCGGCATGCGTTCAGCCAATTCGAGTCACACGGGTTGCAGTTCGTGTCCGTGCCGAAATCTGCCGCGGCGACCGGCGTGGGCGGGCCGATTCTGACCGATCCGCAGCGTCCGACCACGCTGCTTCTGGATCAGTCGGAGGCGCAGGCCGGCCATGGCGCGGGCGAGATGGCCCGGTACCTGGTGATGGTCGCCGGGACGCAGCTTTCGTCGTTGAGCGAGGCGGCATTGCGGTTGTTCGGGTCTGGCGAGGGTTCACCCCCGGCCGGGCCGACCATCATCGACCTGGATGCGATCCGCAGCGGCGCGGGGTCGGCGGTGGCGCTTGGCCTGTCTCCCTGGCACATGTCGGCCAGCCCTGCCCAGGACGTCGCAACCGCTTGGAAAGTGACGGCGGGTATCAGCCTGGTCGTCGCGATCGGCGGGTACTGGTATTGCAAAGAATTCACCGCCCGGCGTCGCCAGGAGCAACTGCTCGAATCGCGATTTATCGCGGGCGTTCCCGGTTCGAAGGGCCGGAGTTCGACATCGCCCGAACGGGGTGCGGCAGAGTCGAACAGACCGAGCCCGTTCGCGACCCGGAATCTCATCGGGCAGATCTCGCGTATCTGGCGTGATGAAGTCACCTACTGACCGCGGTCGGCCCAAGATCGGTCTTCTGCGTTCTCTCCTCTCGCAATCCAATCGCCATGCAAAGCAAGGCAACGACCGTCGCGCAGTATCTCGCCGAACTGCCGGAGGACCGCCGCGCCGCGATCACGCAGGTGCGCGAAGTCATCCGCAAGAACCTCGACAAGGATTACGAAGAGGGCATGCAGTACGGCATGATCGGCTACTACGTGCCGCACAAGCTTTACCCCGACGGCTACCACTGCGATCCGAAACAGCCGCTGCCGTTTGCCGGGCTGGCGTCGCAGAAGAACCATATGGCCGTCTACCTGATGTGCGTCTACGACTGCGAGGGCAACGCCACTGCATTTCGAGACGCCTGGGCGAAGACCGGCAAGAAGCTGGACATGGGCAAGAGTTGCATCCGGTTCAAGAATGTGGAGGACCTTGCTCTTGATGTCCTCGGAGATGCGATCAAGCGAATGCCCGTCAAGAAGTGGGTGGCGTACTACGAGACGGCGATCAAATCGCGCGTGGCCGTGAAGCGGCCGAAGAAGGCCGCCAAGAAAACCGGGAAGTAGTGCATCTTCCACCCGCCGATCTTCTGCGCGACCTGAGCCATGCGTTCAACTACGCCGAGGTCGCGATCTGGCCGGTCATCGGGCTGGTGCTGCTGATCGCGAGTTTCTGGCGGGCAGGGGCGATCCGCCGGGACTTCCGGCTGGCGGCGGTCGTGCTGTTTGCTTTCGGTCCGACTGATCTCGTTGAAGCGGCGTATGGCGACAAATGGTGGGAACCCTGGTGGCTGCTGGTGTGGAAGGTGGCGTGTGTTGTAGCGCTGGCGGCGATCCTCTTCAACGCCTGGAAGCGAGAGCGACGACGAAAGGATGCTGTCGCAAACGCCAGCGTCTGAGTCCCTCTTCACCGCATTGACGCGTACTCCAGAACCGGCGCTGACGCCATCCCGGCCCTGGGCGGCCACGCCGCAGGTTCCGTCGCCAGCAGCGAAAACCGATCCCGCCGGGGCACCATGCCCACCTTGGGCTGAAGCCACAGACACATCCAGAAAATCGCCAGCCGCCAGCGGAGTTTCCAAGGCGGCTTGGGGAACACGTGCCCGGCGAGTACCGATAGCACCGCGCGATGGATCGAGAAGGGCCCTGAGCCTTCCAGAAACATTTCCCGGAACCCGTGCTTGTAGTAGCCCCGAATCAGGCGGAAAAAGACGGCGGTGCTGCCTTCCACGTACTTGATGTACTTCCGGCGGGCCGCGGCCGGCGACTGTTCGTTGCGGTGCACGGCGATGATCTGCTCGGCCGCGTTGGCACCGCTCATCATGCCCAGGCAAACGCCGGTGGAGAAGATCGGGTCCATGAACGCCGCCGCATCGCCGAGCAGGAAGTACCCCGGTCCCGCGTATGGACGGCAGCGGTAGGTGAAGTCGGCGACGACCTGGTTCGTCGTCGGGCCGGTCGCCTCGGCCATCCGCTCCAGCAGCAGCGGGCACCGCGCGATGCCCCATGCCAGGCGGCGATTGGCCGGTACGTCGAGTGTGCTGGCGATCGCCGCATCCATCACCAGGCCGACGCTGGTCGTCGTCTCGTTGATGTGGATGACCCAGAACCAACCCTCATCGCACATGATGATCAGCGGGTGGCCCTCTTCGCTGCCCGGCAGGCGCTTCACGCCGTGGAAATGGCCGAAGTATGCGACCTTCTGCAGCTCCGGTTCCTGCGCGTTAACGCGGGTTTTCAGGTGCCGTCCGACGACGGTCGCCTGGCCGCTGGCGTCGAGCAGCCAGCGGGCGGAGATGACCTGCTCGTCGTCGGTCCTGATGCGCACCGCACCGTCGGCCAGTTCGATGATCTCGCGGACGCCAACGTTCTCGCGAACGTCGGCCCCGGCCGAAGCCGCCTGGTCGAGCATCATCTGATCGAAGACCGACCGCTCGATATTGAACGTCCGCCCGCCGGGCGTCAGGCTGCCGTCGAACGCAAAGCGGATGGTCTGGCCGTCGGGGCAGTTGCCCATCGCGAACTCGGCGCCGAACTTATCGACCTTGGGCAACGCCTTGACGACGTCTTCCAGGCCCAATTCGTCGCGGATGAAGGCGTAGCACCGAGGCAGGAAGGATTCGCCGATGCGAAATCGTGGGAACGACGTCTTGTCCAAGACAAGGGCTCGCACGCCCGCGCGAGCCAGCACCAAGGCAGCGGTCGATCCGGCGGGGCCACCACCGATGACGATCGCATCGTAAAACTCGGAGGTGGCGGAATGGTCGTTTTCCATACGGCTTGCCCGGCAAGCATAGGTCGCGCCGGCGGCCACGGCAGGCTGGATCCGACGCGGCGAATGCAATTGGCCACGGGGAGACATTATCTTCTGCGGCCACCGCGAGGGAAAGCTTCAAAAGGTTTGACTCGTTCCCCTTGCTCGATTCAAGTGAGGTCCATGACCAACGCCCGCCTGATTGCCGCGTTTCTTGCCGCCAGTGGTGCCGCTTCGGCCTTCGCCGCGGACTGGCCGCAGTGGCGGGGACCGAATCGCGACGGGTACGCGGTGACCGAGACGAAGCTACCCGACAAGTTGCCGGCAAACCTGCCGGTCGTGTGGAAGTCGCCGATCGGTTTCGGGCTAGATTCGCCCGTAGTCGCCGGCGGTAAAGTGTTCTTTCTCGCCGAGAAGGACGGGAAAGAGGTCGTTCATGCCGTCGCCGCCGATGGCAAGCCGATCTGGTCCGCCGAGCTCGACGAGACGTTCAAAGACGGCCAGAGCGATGCCGGTCCCCGCTGCACGGCCGTCGTCGATGGCGACCTGCTCTACGCTCAATCGTGCCGAGGCACGCTCAGGTGCCTGGCTGTCGCCGACGGCAAGGAAGTCTGGGCGACCAACTTCACCAAGGACTTTGAAGCCACCTTCACCGGCGAAAAAGGCAAGGCCGAAGGGCATACCCGCCACGGCAACACCGGGGCGCCCGTCGTTGATGGCGATCACCTGATCGCCGGCGTCGGCGGGAAAGAAGCCACCTACGTCTGCTTCGATAAGAAGACCGGCAAAGTCGTCTGGAAGACGGCGCTCGAGAATCTCCTTCCCGCCTACGCCGCCCCAATCGTCGCTTCGCCGGCCGGTGTTAAGCAGGTGATCGCATTCACCACCGGCGGCGTGGTGGGTATCGATCGCGAATCGGGCAAGGCGCTCTGGACGGTCGCCCAGAAGACGGCCCTCGGCCGGCATGTCACCACGCCAACCGTCGCCGGCGACATGATCGTCGTCGGCTCGTTCAACATCGGCCTGGTGGGCATCAAGCTGAGCAAGTCCGACACCGGCGTGAAGGCCGAGCAGATCTGGCAGACGAAGGACGCCATGCCGAACTTCTCCAGCCCGGTCCTCGTCGGCGGGACACACGTCATTGGCGTCGGCCAGGGATTGAAAGTCTTCTGCGCCGAAGTCGCCACCGGCAAGATCGCCTGGTCGGCCGACGCGACCCTCGGCAAGGCCCACGCCGGCCTGATCGTCGTCGGCGATAAGGTGCTGGCGCTCGGTGACAACGGCGAACTCGTCATGTTCGCCGCGGACGTCAACGCGTACCGCGAGCTTGGCCGCTCGCAGGTCGCCGGCAAAAACTGGTGCACGCCGGCGTATGTGGATGGGAAGTTGTTCCTGCGGGACGCGAAGGAACTGAAGTGCCTGGAAATCAAGTAGTCCATGCCTTACCGGGCGCTCCTTAGGACGTCAGACCTCAAACGAAATCCCCTGCGCCAGCGGCAACCCTGTCGAGTAGTTGATCGTATTCGTCGTTCGGCGCATGTATGCCTTCCAGGCGTCCGATCCGCTCTCGCGCCCGCCGCCGGTTTCCTTTTCCCCGCCGAACGCACCGCCGATCTCTGCCCCGCTGGTGCCGATGTTCACATTGGCAATGCCGCAATCGCTGCCCGCCGGTCCCATGAAGCGCTCGGCCTCGCGGATATCGGACGTAAAGATCGCACTGCTCAGTCCCTGCGGGACGGCGTTGTGCCATTCGATCGCTTCATCCATCGTCTCGTACGGCATCACGTGAAGGATCGGGGCAAAGGTCTCACGGGTGATCACCGGCGCGTGCGGATTGATCTCGACAATCGCCGGGCGAACGTAAACGCCGCCGGCTGGAACGCCGGCGGTGATACGCTCACCGCCGTAGACCCGGCCGCGGGCGTCGCGGCAGTCGGCCAGTGCCTGCTGCATCGCGTCATACGCGGCCTCGTCGATCAGCGGGCCGACGAGTACGCCTTCGTCGAGCGGGTTGCCAATCTTCAGACGAGAGTAAACCGCCAGCAGTCGGCCGATGACCTCTTCCTTGATGCTCCGGTGAACGATGAGCCGTCGAAGGGTCGTACACCGCTGGCCGGCGGTGCCAACGGCGGCGAAGACGATGGCGCGAATCGCCAGGTTCAGGTCGGCCGACGGCGTCAGGATCAGGCCGTTGTTCCCGCCCAGTTCCAACAGCGACCGGCCGAGCCGCCCGGCGACGGTGGTCGCGACCTCTTTGCCCATCCGCGTGCTGCCGGTCGCCGAGATCAACGAAACATCGACTGAAGCCGCCAGCGGCCTGCCCACGTTGGTGGCATCGCCGACGAGCAGGCAACTGATCGCGTCGGGCACCTCTGGCATGTCCGCCATCACGTCGGCGACGATCCGCTGGCAGGCGACGGCCGTCAGCGGCGTTTTCTCCGACGGCTTCCAGATCACCGAATCGCCGCAAGCCAGCGCGAGCATGGCATTCCAAGCCCAGACCGCGACCGGAAAGTTGAACGCCGTGATCACACCGACCGGGCCCAGCGGGTGCCACTGCTCCATCATGCGATGGCCCGGCCGCTCGCTGGCGATCGTCAGACCGTGCAGCTGTCGCGACAGCCCGACGGCAAAGTCGGCGATGTCAATCATCTCCTGCACTTCGCCGAGCGCTTCCTGGGTGATCTTGCCCGCTTCCCAGGAGACGATTGCGGCAAGGTCGGCCTTGCGCTCTCGCAGCTTCTGGCCGATGCGCCGGACAAACTCCCCGCGACGCGGCGCGGGAACCAGTCGCCAATCCTGAAACGCTCGACTTGCCGCGGCCACCACACGCCGCACATCCGTCGGCGCGGCCGATTGAACGGTCGCGAGCGTTTGCCCGTCGATCGGCGAGCGGACGGCGAGCGCCGGACCGGTGCCCGGACCAAAGCCTCGGCCGACGGCAACGCCTTCCACCGACGCGTCGATTCCGAATGTCCGCAGTGCGTCAGACGCTTGCATGGGGCACTCCTCAAAGGCCGGGGTCTCGTCCCGACGCTGTCGGCGCACGCTACCTGAGCAGGGGTTCCAGCACGACCTTCATCGCCTCGGCCTGCCGCATGAATCCCAGATCGCTCGGGTGCGAACTGTCGACGGTGTCGTCGCCATCTTCGCCGAGCAGCTTTTCACCTTCCAGGTACGACAGCCCGGTCATGCCTTCGGCCTTGAGCTTGGCGTAGGTTTTGCGGAACTCTTCCCGGCTGCCGGCGTTGCGCTTGGCTTTGCTCTCGATCAAAAACGCGTCGCCGTAGGTGCGGTCTTCGACCAGTACGATCGGCGTGTTGGGCTTGGCCTTGCGCAGGGCCCGGATGAACGGCTCGGCCTTGGCGGCGACGGCTTTGGCGTCCATGTTCGGCAGGCAATCGATCACGTAAACCGCCACGTCCAGCTCGGCGAGCAGGTTGCCCATGGAGTCGTCCATGGTGCCGTTACCACTGAAGCCCAGGTTGATCACCGGGCGGTCGAACCATCGGCCGAGGATTGACGTGTGGACCATGCCCGGCCGGCTCGCGCAGGCGCCGTGGGTGATACTGGTGCCGTAGAACAGGATCGGCTTGGCACGGGCGGCGGGGCGGGCATCGGGCTTGAACAGGGTGCTGCCCTTGGGCACGCCGATCTCCAGGCTGGTCACGCCGTTATAGAGCGGCAGGTAGAGCAGGTATTCGCGTTTCCCGGCGGGGATGTTGGAGATGAGCGCCGCCGTGGTCGTCTGGGCGGCCGGCTTGCCGACGGCGAGCCAATGCCAGTTTCCCTTCTCGGTGCGGACGTACAGGTCCAGTCCGCTGACGCCCGTCGCGGCCATGTGAGGCATCTCGAGCTTTTCCTTGGTCAGCGACCAGCGGGCGTGAATGGCCGGGGCGTCGGAGACGAACCGGACGGCCATGCCGGCGGAATCGCGCGAGAGATTCCAGACCGGCGGGCGGACGACACCATCGGCCTTGCCGGGCAGGCGGTCGTAGGGCGCCTTGGTGTCGGCGAAGGCCTGGCCTTCGATGCCGATCGCCTTGGCGTCGAAGAAGATGACGCCTTTGGCTTCCTTCCCGGTCGCGGAGTCGAGCGCCTCGGCGGCGCGGAGGGAAACGGAACAGAGGAGAAAAGCCAGAACGACAGCGGTCGGTCGAAAGCGCATCGGTTCCTTTCAAAGAGGGGACGGAAGTGTTTACCGCTGACCAGCGCGAATGATGAAATTACCCCTTGAAGACGAGCGAACCACAGATGCACACAGATCTTCACAGATCAAGCAAGGCGGGTGTGTGGCATGGGCAAGTACGCTTGCCCGTGATTAAGCGGATCGACGTTCGGCACGGGCATGATTCCATGTCCATGCCACAAAACAGAGAGAGCCGAGCACGAAGCTCAGCTCTTATCTGTGCACATCTGTGGTTAGACCTCTGACCTCACGGCTGCGTGGAAGGCTTCGTCGCGGGCGTTGCAGTGGGTTGCGTGGCGGCCGGTGCGGTCGCCGCCGGCCCGGTCGTCGCCTGCGTGGTGGCTGGAGCGGTGGTCGGCTTGGGCTTGCTCGGCGGGCCGAGCAGCGGGTTGGCGGGAATGCGGACGAGCAGGTCGATGCGGGCCGCCGCCAATTTCTTCACCGTCGCGTCAGGGCCGCTCTTGGCGATGTCGTCATAGATCGCCTTGGCCTTGTCGCGTTCGTCTCGGTTCTCGTGAACCGCGGCCATGCCGAAGCGGGCCGCAGTTGCCGTGCGGGCGGGAATCTTTGCCGCCTGGGCGATCAGCTCGGCGTAGTCCTTCGCGGCCGACTCGAAGTACTGCTCCGGCGTCTTGTCGAACGCCTTGGTCGTCGGCTGGGTGGCCGGCGCTGCGGTGCTTTCGGCGAACGCGAGCAGACCGAAGTGCAGGTTCAGGTCGGCGCGAAGCAGGGTTGCCTCGGCCTGGCGGGCCGGGTCGGACGAGTTCTTGAGTGTTTCGGCGACGGCCGCTTCCACCTTTTCCTTCACCCGGCCGCGGATGCGCGTCTCGGCTTCCGGTCCGAGAAAGACGATGGGGATCGAGGCATCGCCCAACTGCCGCGAGGCCATCACCAGGAACTGCCGTGTCTGTGCGTCGTCGTCGAGAACCGACGAGCCGGCGTTCCCCTGGCGATACTGCTCCAGCACCGACCGCGCGCTGGTGAGCTGCTCGGCGATCGCCTGCTGGGTTACTTCCCGGCTGTTCAGCCAGTAGCGCACCAGCACCAGCGATAGCAGAAAGAGAATGATGACCAACGAGATTTTAGACCCGTAGTCCTTCCAGAACTGTGGGAAAGTCCGGACCCCTCGAACCAACGAATTTTCCTGCAGCTCGTGCCGCCGTTCCGCCTTCATAGGTGGGGGAATGTAATGACGCGGGGGTGAAACAGCAAACGACAGCCGCCATAGGGTCCGCCTTGGCGGACGCGGGAGCGGCAATTGCGCGGGTCGATCGCGTCCGCCAAGGCGGACCCTACTTCATTTTTCCCCGCACTGTCGCAAGGAATTGCTCGGCCGGAAGTCCGTACGGGCGGAACTTTTCCATGACGCCTTGCTCTTCGCTGTAGACCAGGGCCCGGTGGAACCCGAGCTTGTTGGCGGCAGGGGAGTCGATCAGGTTGCTGCTGTCATTGGCACCCATCTGGAAGAGCACCCGGCTGTCGAACTCGCGCATCGCGTTGCGGTCCAGCGTTCGATCGACCGCCGTCGCGGTGTCGGCCCAGGCGATCGTGTGCACGCCGACGGGCGGGCCCTCTTTGAGGATGTCGGCGAACTGCTTGCCCGGGTCGGCGGGTTTGGGTTCGTCGCTGGAGCCGATCGAGAAGCCGAAGTCGTCTTCGCCCTTTCGCAATACGCGGTAACGCTGCAAACCGTAGATGAACAGGAAGATCGGCCCGGCGGTCTGGTCCTGCTCGTCGCGCCGGCGGATGACCTCAGTCGCGATGTCGTTGATCGCCTCGGGCGTGGCCCGCCATTCGACGAGCTTGCTCTTGTGCGGCAGCGACTGTTTCACCTTCGCGAAGGATCCGAACAGCGTCGAATCGGTCGGCGTGGCATCGAAGATATAGAACGTCGGGGCGGCGACCGAATCGCCGGCGGGGAGCTGCGCCGCGAGCGAGATCATCGACGCCAGCAGCGTAGCCAGCGCCGGTTCTTCCGACTGACCGATGACCAAGACATTCGCACCGCTCTGGCGGCGAAGTGTGACGGCGGTGGGGTCCTTGATCGCCACCGGCTCGCCGAGCCACGCCCGCGGCGGGCCCTGCTGCGGCTGGCGCGAGGTCATCAACTCCATCAGCCGGCGGTTCTTCGATAGATCGGCCGGTGCGTTGCCTTCGAACACGATCGCGTCGGCGGTTTTGATGGCCTGTTGATCCGCCGCTTCGCGAACCTGCTGCAGGTAGCGATCCTTTCGCTCGTCGCTGAGCCAGGCCACCTGGAACGGGCTGTTGCCTTCGACCAAGCCGCCCTGGTCGTTGTAAATCGCCTCGCCGGGACGGGACAGCAGCCGGGCGGCGGAGTTGTTGTCGCCGAGGATGAGCTGCGAATCGGCCTCGCTCGTCTGCAGCGCGATGCGGACCGCCATCTGGCCGATCGTGCTGCGGGGCAGGCCCGAAGCGCCGGCGATCGTCTGCGACCCCAGCAGGCAGTGAATACCGAACGCACGGCCCTGCCGCACCAGCCGGTCGAGCAGCACGCTGGAATCCTGGGCGAGCTTGTCGTCTTCGCTGAAGAACTCCTGGAATTCGTCAACGATCAGCAGCGTTCGCGGCATGATCTGCGGATTTGGCGACTTGCGGTAGCTGCCCAGGTCCTGAACCCCGGCCGCGCGGAATAGTTCGCCCCGCCGGGACAACTCGGCGTCGAGCTTCTGCAGCACACTCAGGCCGAACTCGCGGTCGCTTTCCACCGCGATCGCCCGGGCGTGCGGCAGGTTGTAGGTGGCGTAGGTCTTGAACTCGACGCCTTTCTTGAAGTCGATCAGGTAGAACTCGACCTCGTTCGGCGAGTACCAGAGGGCCAGGTTCGTCACCAGCGCGTGGAGCAGGGTCGACTTACCCGAGCCGGTCTTACCGGCGATCAGCACGTGCTGGGCGACACCCTTGCCGAGGCGCATGAGCTGCAACCGTGTCGCGCCCATCCGGCCGACCGGCACGTGGACGTCGCCGCCGCTGTCGAGTGACCAGAACTTGCCCGGCGGCGGGGCGATCGTTTCGAACGGCACCTCCACACGGGCGGCTTCTTTCGCGCCCTTGCCGACCTTGTCGAGAATCCTGGTCAGCGCCCCTTCGCTGGGCGGCGGTTCGAGGGTGAGAGGAAACTGTTCGAAAACCGGATCACGCCAGACGAAACTGCCTTCCACCCGAGACAGCGTGACGCTGCTGGCGATCACGTCATCGAGCGTCGTGCCGAGGTTCGTCGTCTGGCGGGTGTCCTGAAAAATCAGCGTGTAGATGCCGCACCGAGCCCCGCTGCTGGCGATGCTGCTGAGCCGGCGAAGGGCTTCATCCGAGAAGCTCGCCGGGAAATCGCTGATGACCAGAAAGCGGTAGGGCTCGGCCAGCTCGCCGGCCTGGGCGTTGTAGTCGTCGATCGTTTCGAATTCGTTCCGCAGGTACTTCTGGATGACCGTTTCCATGTGGCCGGTCAGGTTGGTGAGGCGCTGGTCGATCTGCTCGGCTTCCGTCCAGATGCGCCCGCCGACGAGCTGGTCATCATGGTCGGCCAGGTGCATGAAACCGGCGAAGTTCTGGCCGAGGCCGACGGGATCGAGCAGCGTGAAGCGCACCCGGCCCGGCGGAAGCGAAACCAGCAGGCGGGACATCACCATCTGGATGGCACGGATCGCGTCGGCCCGGCCATCGCGATCGGCCTGGATGAGCAGGCTGGCGCGGTTGGGGAAGGCGAGCGTTGCCGGCAGGCTGAAGGGCGGTGGCAGGGCAAGTCGTACTTCGGCACCGTCAGCGGCGGCACGGGCAATGCGCGTCAGATCGACATGCAGCCGACCAAAGCGAACGCCCGGCGCAAAGGTTGTCGGCGGCTTCCAGTTTGCCCACTCCGGCGATTCCCAGTCGTGTGGCGCGGTGTGGCCGGTGGAGGCGTTGGCTTCGATCGGTGCCTGGATTGTTTGCAGGCCGTCGCGCAGCCGTGATTCGAGTTCGAGCCGGCTGCGGTCGTATCGCTCGCGGGCCTGGCCGATGATCCGGTCGTGGTGCAGTTTGGCACCCTGGAGGTCGAGATCGAGCCGCTGCTCGATGTCGCGTGCGGTTTTGTCGATGCGGGCGGTTGCGTCGGCCAGTGCGGCGTCACGGGCGGCGTTCACTGCGGCCCGGCCGGCGGTGGCCTGCTCGGCGATGGTCGCGAGCGCGGCATCGATCCTCTTCTTGGCGTTGGCATAACCGGGCGCGTACTTCTCCCGCGCCATTCGGATTTCGGTATCGCGCTTGTGGGTGGCCCGCTGGCGGGCGCGATGGCGCGCGACGTCGGCCGCTTCGAGCTGCGCCGACGATGCCGCCCGGGCTTTGGCCAGTGACTGCTCGAACTCGCCGAACGCGTGCACCACCTGCTGTTTCGCGGCGCGTTTGAGAATCGCGCCGATGATCAGGCAGACGAGCAGCGCCGCGCCACCGCCGATGCCGATCGCCACGAAGTTCGGCT
Organism: Humisphaera borealis; assembly: GCF_015169395.1. Taxonomy (GTDB): domain Bacteria; phylum Planctomycetota; class Phycisphaerae; order Tepidisphaerales; family Tepidisphaeraceae; genus Humisphaera; species Humisphaera borealis. The sequence continues at coordinate 2,629,974 of NZ_CP063458.1, read as the reverse complement.
GTTCCAGGTTCGTCGCCGCCCAGGTTCCTCCCGCGGCCAGGATGACCGCGACGAACACGATCAGCGCCGGCGTCACTCCGACGAAGAGTCGGGGTAAACCCAGGGACCGCACTTTCGCGGCGGCAATATCGAGCTGTTCCCGGGTGACGACAAATGCCGCCGCGGCTTCCTCCAGCAAGGGCGTTTTCGTTCCGGAGGCCGAAAGGTCGGCCGACAAAGAGTCGGTCGTCCCGGTGGACTGCGAGTCATTGGCATCGAGCGTGCTCGGATGCTTTGCCGCAGGCGGCCGACCGACCGACACATCGGCCTCGCCGGGCTGATGCCCGAACGTGACGGCCTGGCGGATGATGTCCTGCTCTAACGCGTCGAGCTGCGCAAGCTGGGCGCCCACTTCGCCGGCGATTTTTTTCTCTTCCGCGGCCAGTGTGTTCAGCGTGACTTCCAGATCACTGTCGGCAAGCCAGGATGCCTCGGCGGTCTTCTTCTGTACGAGTTGCTCGACCTGTTCCAGTTCGGCCTCGGCCCGACGGCGCGCCGGCTCCTCCGACTGGCGGATCGCCAGCAGGTCGGCGGCGTGCTTCTGGGTAATCTCGGCGAGCAGTTCGTCCTTCTTCTGCGCCGCTTGGCCACGAAGGCTTTCGAAGCGGATGCGAATCGACTTCTGCGACTTTTCTAATGTCTCGGCCGACTCGGCGAGCGTTGCCGCCAGTTCGCGATCGATGCGTTTCTCGGTGGCGGCGCATTCGGTCGACAGGCTCACCAGGTCTCGCAGGGCTGCGCGCTGGGCGTCGGGAGGGCTCAGCGGTTTGGCTGGCGGAGAGGCGGAGACGGGCAGGTCGGTGGTGATGAGGGTCAAGGCGGGCTCCCGTGAGGTCTATCGATGGTGTGTGAGTGTACCGCAGGATGGCGCGGCTGCGACCCGACGAACAAGGATCGCACGGGGTCGCGAGTGCCATGGGCCGGCGGCACCGGACGCGAGTCCGCTTCATCGCCCGTTACGACCGGTCCGAGACTTCGCTCTTGATCCGCGTAATGAGCGACGCCGCGGAACTCATCGCCGAGGTCGCGTTCTTTACATGCTGCTGAAGCGGCAGAAGCGTCTGCTGTTCGAAGTCGGCGGCCACGTTGTCCCGCCAGCTCGCGCGGACGACCGACCATCGGGCCATCAGGTCCTTGGTCGCGCGGTCGAGTTGGCCCTTGCCTTCAAATAGACCCATGGGGTTCTCCTGCGTCGGACCCTACAGCCGCACTTTTGCGGCATTGTAGATCGCACACTCGATCAACGGATCGCTGTCAGCCTTGCGCCCGGCGTAGGCCTGAGCCTCGGCGAGGTCGGCGAACCTGCGATACTGGTTGCCTTCGTCGGCAACGCTCTTCCCGTCGGCCGCCAGAATCAATCCGCTCGGCTTGTGGGTGTGGACCAGCACGACCTGTGGCGGCTCGAACGACGGGAAATCGGGCAGGTCTTCGGCAGGCTGGGTGTCGCTGTCCGTGCTGTCTGGCGAACGGACCATCAGGGTGGTCGTCGATGACCCGCTGCCTTCGCCGACGGATTCCGATCCTTCGCCGCCCTGACCGGCCGGTGTCAGGTCCACGTATTGGCGCAGGATGTCCGAAAGTTTGTCGAGCCGGGCGACGCTCAGCGGGATGTCGTACGCCACAAACGCGGCGATTCCGGCGATCGCGCCTTTGTAGTCGTCGGCCGTCTTCTGGAGGACGCGGATGTACCGCTTGGTCGCGGCGGCCTTTTCCTCGGCTTCTTCGAGTTTGGCTTTGGCGACCCGCAAAGCCTTTTCTTCGTCCACTGCCGACGGGACGCGTCCGCTGGCATCCTTGAACACTCGTTTTTCCCGAAGCTTTTCCGCCGCCCGCGAGACCAGGTCGGTGCGCTTGCGGATCTGCCCGGCCCAGTAGGCTGTCTGCTCGGTTTCCAACCACATGATGGTGCGTGTCAGTTCCGACTCGGCGTCGCCGAGGGCCACCTTGGCGGCCTCGGCGAACTTCCAGACCTGCGCCCGAAAGTCGCGAAGGACGTCGATCGAATCTATGCGGGCGAGGTCGGACATAGCGTGCCGCGTAGCGGCCCTGAAGTCGGGAGTCAGAAGTCAGAAGTGGAATGTCGAAAGTCGTCATCGAATCGGCAATCTTCTGACTCCCGACTTCTGACTTCCGACTCCACGGCACCTCCGGTGCCGTTAGTGCTGCTTCAAGTACTCTTCGATCAACGTCGCCTTCTTGGCCAGGAACTGCACGTGTTCGTGCGAGGTGTCGAGGAAGTTGCCCAGGGTTTTGACCGTGGCCTCGAACGCCTCGGAGAATTTGCGTTGTTCCTGGTCGCGCCAGGTGGATTCGAGGGCACGCATCTTGGCGTGTAGCGCCGAAAGCAGGCCGTGAAGGTCGTTGTTGAATCGGTTCAGTTCCTGGGCGAACCGGCGAACTTCTGCCGGGTCTACATTCGCTTTGGCCATGGTGTGCTCCGCCTGGGGTGACCGACATCAGGACGCATTCGGTACTACCGCGTCCGACGATGCGGCGATTCTACCGGGATAGTCCCTTGAATGGGGAGTGAACTTTCAAAACGACGCGTGGCGAGGGTGGCGTATTGTCGCCGTTCCTAACGAATCTTCGAAACGAAAAGCCGCAACGCCTGGTTCACCTGGATCGGCTGCTCGATGGGCGTCATGTGCCCCGCGCCGCGAATGACGGCGAGCTTGGCTCCCGGGATCGCTTTGTGCATCCCTTCGGCGATATCTGGCGGGGTGATCTGGTCGCCGTCGCCGACGACGATCAGCGTGGGCACCTTCAGCGTCGGCAGCAGCGGCGTGGAGTCGGGCCGGTCGCGCAGCGCGATCAGGGCGTGCTCGATCGTCTTCGCCGAGTTGTCTTCGATCATCCTGCGGAGCGACCGCGCCAGTTCCGGGCGGCCTTCATCGGCGCCGGGGGCGAGCAGGCGGGGGATCATCGCATCGGCGATCGCCTTGGGGCCCTGTTTGCGGACGAGGTCGATGGTCTTCGTTCGGCTTTCTTTGGCCTGCGGGCTGTCGCCATCGGCACGGGTATCGACCAGGACCAAGCCCTTGAGATCGTTCGCAAACTGCCGGGCGAATGCCAAAGCCACATACCCGCCCATCGACAGCCCGGCGACCACGCAGGGCAGCGCCCCGATCGCCTTCAGAAGCCCGTGCACATCGGCGGCGAGACTGTCGACCGTGAATGGCTGGTCGGACTGCGACTTCCCGAAACCGCGAAAGTCCGGCGCGATGACCCGGCAAGTGGAAGCGAGGTCAGCCATCTGCGCCGACCACATCGCATGGCTGAGCGGAAATCCGTGGAGAAGGACGAGCGGCAGACCTTTGCCGCGGTCTTCGTAGAAGAAGTCGACGCCGTTGAGCGCTTGCGTGGGCATGGCGGAAAATGTATCGCCAAACGCGCGTCTGTGACACGGCTCTCCAAGCCCTGCAAGGTGTGTCACGGACAGCTTTCCAATCCGGCGCTAACATCGCGGGGATGCCTCAGGTACAAGGATTGCCATGAACCAACGCCTATCGCCAGTCGTTCGTCGATCGATTCTCGCTTCAGTGGCTCTTGCCGCCGCTATCCTGACAGGTTGCCAAACGTCGGAACCGATCGCCAACAAAGGCAAGCCTCAAGTGCCGTCAACGGCGCCCGTCGCCGTGACGCAGCCGGCGGTTCCCGATGCACGCGAGGCGGAGTACCTGTCCAATGTCACCCAACTGACGGACGGCTTTGATCGCGCCGGCGAAGGGTACTTCTCCCACGACATGAAGTGGATCATCTTCCAGGCGACGCCGAAGGGGGAGAAGGAGTACCAGATGTATGTGGCCTCGCTGCAACTGGGCGGCGGGGCTCCGAAGATCGGCGTGCCGATCCGGATCTCACCGACCAACTCGCGGAACACCTGCGGGTTCTTTTCGCCGGACGGCAAAACGGTGATCTTCGGATCGACCGCCGGCAAGGAGAAGCCGGACGAGCAGAGCGCCGGCTACCAGCGGCAGGGCGGGAACTACCGCTGGGCGTTCCCGGATGGGATGGAGATCTATGGCGCCAATGTCACCGGGCGCGAACTGTCCGCCGCGGCCGAGGCCTGGTCCGGGCTGGATGAGCTGAGCGCCAAGGCCGCCCGCAGCGGAACGACCGCGGGGCCCGTTCTGCTGGACCTTGCCACCGCGGCCAATCGTCTGACCGAGAACAATGGTTACGACGCAGAGGGCTCGTTCTCGCCGGACGGCAAGTGGATCGTCTTCACCAGCCGACGGTCCGGCGACACTGAGATCTGGGTCATGAAGGCCGACGGCAGCAATCCGGTGCAACTGACCAAGTCGCCGAACTACGACGGCGGACCGTTCTTCGCCCCCGACGGCAAGCGCATCATCTATCGCAGTGATCGCAAGGGGAACGATCTGCTTCAGGTGTTCGTCGGTGAGCTGGCATTCGACGCCAACGGCGACATCACGCACATCGCGTCCGAGCGCCAGCTGACCGACGATGCCAACGTGAACTGGGGACCCTGGTTTCATCCCGACAACAAGCACATCATTTACGCCACCAGCATCCATGGCCATCACAACTACGAGCTGTACCTGATGAAGGACGATGGTTCGAAGAAGACCCGCATCACCTATTGCCCCGGGTTCGACGGTCTACCGGTCTTTTCGCCCGACGGAGCTCACGTGATGTGGTCGGCAAAGCGAAGCAAGGACGGAACGACGCAGCTCTTCGTCGCGAAGTTCAAAATGCCGGTCGAGGCCGAGTAATCGTTAGAGCCTTCGCAGATGCCCTAAACAGGCCAGTCCACCATTTTGTGAATTTCATGCGTTTTGGGCCCCGGCTGCCGTTAGCGACGTCGCTGGAATTGGCGTAAGTGTATTCCCTATAGCAATTAACGGTGGTTGGTGGGAATGGCCTTTTGGAGGCGTCCGTGGCGTCCGACCGGGGGCGCTTTTCTGTGCTATTCTTTTTGCACCACCTTAATCAGGTTTTTGTTGTCTAGGCAGGTGACGTTCTGGTACTACCGCTACCAAGCCGTTACCCGTGCCGACGGTTTTGAAGGGAAAGAAGTACTTATGCGAAGTATCCGTAGCGTTGTTGTTCTCGCAATCGTAGGCTGCCTTGGGTTGTCTGTTCAGACCGCCGAAGGTGCCCTGGCCCAGGCCGCAGGCGGCTCGGGGCTCAGCGGAACCTTGTCGAAGAACAAGGCGATCCGCAAGCAGCAGCTCATCGCCGACCCGACCGAACCGGTTTACGGGTCGATCAGCGTCACGTACGACCCGAATGTCGTGTCGATCTCGGGCCTGCTCTTCGGGCCCGGCTACAACGGATTCGCACAGGTCGAGCTTTCCGGTGACGGAACCTTCCTGACGGACCTAAACGACTACCTCGCTGAGCCGTTCGGCACTCAGACCGGCTACGTTCAGGTCACGTTCTTCGAACCCGGCGTCATCGGGTTCGGACCGTCCGCCGGCGCGGGTCCCAGTACCCACGGCCAGATCACGCCTCCGGTCGGCTACACAACCACCGCGGTGGCCGGTCCGGCTGCCGTCGATACCCATGCCCTTTTCTTCGACTACCTGCCAACCGTTCCCGATAACACGATCGCCCGCTACACGATCTTTGCCGACCCCGGCACCCGTAACAGCGGCAATGAAGCTGACTTTCTGAACGACGGTACGACGGAGATTCCGGCCAATCAGATCGCTCCGGCCTCGGTCAGCGGCAGCCTCGATTCGCCCGCGCTCAGCGCCGTTCCGGTTCCGCCGGCGGTGTGGATGGGTGGCATCACGATGCTCGGCTCGCTGCTTTACGGCAAGCTTCGTCGTCGGGTCGCCGCCTGAGCGTTCACGCTCTTTTCCGACCAGGACAACTACGTCCAACAACAGACAGAGGGCACGCTCACCGAGCGTGCCCTCTGCTTTTTTAAGGATCAACGGTCCAATCATCGCCCGCTACCGGTACTCACACAGCTCGAGCAGATTTCCTTCAGGGTCCTGAAAATAGAGCAGGTACTTTCGCACACCCCCGGCGTAGGTCACCTGCGAGTCGGGTACCTGCTGAACTTCGCTGAACACCTTCACGCCTGCCGCCCGCAGCCTGGCGGCGATCGCCTCGATCCCGGAGACCTTAAAAGCCAGATGACGAATGCCCTGCATGTTCGGCAGGTCAATATCGATTGGTCTCCTGCCCGGCGGCGAGACGTACCGTGCCAGCTCGATGCGGGGTCCGACGCCCAGTTCCAGGTAGATCACCTCGGCTTCGGCGCCCTTGAGCCCCACCGTTGCATCCACCCAGTCGCCGCGGATCGTGGCATGCTTGGTCCTTCGAAACCCCAGTGTGTCTTCATAGAACCTGGCGACCAGCTCCATGTCGGCCACAACGATGTTCACATGGTCAATCGATTCGATCATTGGGCCCCGATTCTACGGTCGCAAGTTCCCCGGACGTAGTCCACGGCGTTCGAAGGGCAATCCCCCCGGCAAGGGATTCTCCCCAACATCGGCTTTAACCCCGGTCCCCGGTCGGCCGATACATTGACTGACGTTTTGTCGTATCGGCGGATGCTGCGCGTTGTGCGGCTCCCGCGGCTGATCAGAATCACGGGATCCCTCCATGTCCGATAAGGCCGAGAAAAAGGCAGAGAAAAAGCCCGACGAGAAGCCGGCCGGCGCTGAAGGCGACAAGAAAGCGGCCGCCGCCGGTGGGGGCTTCCTTTCCAAAACGCCGATCCTCATGGGCGTCATCATGCTCATCGAGGCGGTCATCATCATTGGTGGCATCAAGTTCCTGGGGGCCGGCCCGAAGTCGGCCGATGCCGCCGCCGGCGCCGTTGATGCCCATGACGAACACGGCGGCGACGCCCACGGAGATGCTCACGGTGACGGGCACGGCGGTGGGGGCGGTGGAGCACCCGGTGGCTCGAAAGATAAAAAAATCGTCGAACTCCAACTGATCGAGATGCGCGCGCCCAACAAAGTCTCCGGACGTACCCTCATCTTCGATGTCAGCATCTTCGTCTCGCTCAAAGGGGATCGCGAAGAAGCCGTAAAAACTACAATTGCCGCCCGCAAGGCCTTGATTACCGACCGAATTCGAACGATTATTGCCCAGAGCGATCCAGAGAAGCTCGGCGGAGGTTCAGAGCCAGGGCTCGAAACGCTTCGCCGGCAGATCAAGCACCAGCTCGACGAGATTCTCGAAAAGGGAACGATCGACGAGGTGCTCGTGCCCCGATGCATTCCGTTCCGCGCTGACTACTGATCACGCGGCCGCAGTGCTTCTGGAACTCGGGTTGCAACGATGCCCAAGGATGGGTGTCGCGCTACGGCCGCCAAGGATGGTGAACCATGGCCGAAGAATCCCCTTCCCCGACGGCGGGCGCTACGCCGGATCCCCTTCCGAGCACAGCCGCCGACCCCACACCCCAAGCTGTCCCGGCACCTGCCGACGCTGCCGCCACCGGCGATTCCGCTGACGATATTTCCATCGAGCAAATGCTCGCCAAGGCCGCCACCTTTACCGATGCGGCCGGTGCTGGCGCGGTCGATCCCCCGGACCTCGGGATTGGAGCCGGCGCTGCTGCCGCGGCGTCCACCGGTGCTGGGCCAGCTCAGGACATCCCCTCGGCCGATGCATTGCTGTCCGGGCTCCCGGATCAGGCATCGATTGAAGAGATGTTGCGCCAGGCGACGTTCGAGGACCCCGGGGCTTCGGGGGCAGATATGTCGCAGTCGGGGTTTGCATCGGGCAGCGTCGCTGCCTCCGTCGATGCCGATCCGTTCAACCTTCCGAATTTTAACCAGGTCATCCAGGACGCGCAGGTCTCGAGCATCGACCTGCTTCGCGACGTCGAACTGAACGTCAAGATTGAACTGGGTCGGTCCCGCATGCTCGTCGAGGATGTCCTGCGGCTGGCAGAAGGGTCCGTGGTCGAGCTGGACAAACTTGCCGGCGACCCGGTCGATGTCTTCGTCAACGAACGACTGGTGGCGCGCGGCGAAGTGCTGGTGTTAAATGACAATTTCTGCGTTCGCGTGAACGAAATTGTCGCCGCGGCGAAGGACGAGGGCCTCTAGCAAGATGTCCCAACGGTGCCTCACATTATCGAAGGTGCTGCGAGCCGCGATTCTCGTCACGGCGTCTGGTCTGGCCGTTTCGGCCGCGCGGGCAGAGACGGCTTTTGTTGACCGCCCGACGACACGGCCCATGCTGGGCACGAGCGATGTCGGTTCGGGGCATGCCGCAACTCAGGCGGCTTCGGCAACGCCCGGCTTTTTGCCCAAGGCGTTCGGGCCGTTCGCACCGCCGACGACCCGTCCGACTTCGACGACTCAGCCTGCCACCGCGTCGGCACTGGATGCCGTTGGTATCAATCGGGTGACCAGGGCTGAAGCTGCATCCACACAGCCCGCCGGGGCCGCCGCCTCGACCGCGCCGACGTTCGACACCGGCCGGGTCCTTCTGTCACTGGCGCTTGTGATCGGTCTGATTCTGTTCCTCAAGTGGGGCGGGAAGAAGCTCTTTGGCTTGCAGTCCGGTACAGGCACCGGCGTCATGCAGGTGGTCTCCCGGACGATCCTGGCACCCAAGCAGCAGTTGCTGCTGGTTCGCGTGGGCAAACGCCTCCTGATTGTCGGCGATAGCGGCGGAAGGCTATCCGGCATCGGACAGATCGCCGACCCCGACGAAGTCGCATGCCTACTGAGCCAGTCGAAGGCAGTGATCGAAACGACGCCCAAGTCGGTGAACTTCGCCGGCCTGTTCCGCCGGCTGGGACAAAGCCGCTCCGGGCGCGCCGAAGAAGCTGACTGGGCCGAACTGGAAGACCAGGCGATGGTCCCGTCGTCCGAGCGGACAGGGCTGCTGGGCGAGACGGATCAAGCCCATCGTCAGGACAGAGCTAATGCTGACGCGTTGATGGACGAAGCCGACATCCCCGGCGACACGCCGGAACTGCCGATGCCCGGTCGGACCGTTCAATCTGAAGCCGAGGACGAAGCCAGATCGGCGGTCGAGGCCGCGCGTTACGACATTCAGGCGCTTCGGGCGAAACTTCGTGAAGTCACCGGCCGACTGACAGGCCCCGAGGCCCGTGGCGAAACTCCGGATAGCGGCAACGCATAGCAATGGCCGAAAGTTCGGCAGGCGGCCCGGTGAAAGGTGTTTCTTCGGGTGGTACGGACCAGCGTGCCTGGTAGCCGCCGCAGAAGGCAGGTTGGTGTTGGTTTCGGGCTGGGCGAAGCATCGGCAGGACGCCAGGTGCTTTATCGAGTTGTAGACGTCGGCAAGGATGCCATGGACCCCACATGCAGCGATAAATTCGTCCACCGTGCGCGCGCTTCGTCCGCGGGCGCTTGGCACCTTGTTTTCGTTGCCGTCCTCGTTCTATCGGCGATTCAGCCTGCCTTTGCACAGCAGAATCAGGGTTCATCCGCCAGGCCGGGCGGGGTGACCGCGTCAAGCACCACGGACATCTTCGGTTCGCCACTGGGGCCGGGATCTTCCAGCGTGGTTGCCAACTCCAGCACCGTTGCGACTCCTACACCGGCTGCGGCGTCGCCCGGTATTCCCCAGATTCCCGATCTGTCCAAGCGTGAAAACTTCTCGGCGGCAATGCAGATGATCCTGCTGCTGACGGTGCTGTCGCTGGCGCCGGCGATCCTGATCATGATGACGAGCTTCACGCGCATCGTCATCGTGCTGTCGCTGCTGCGACAGGCACTGGGCACGCAGTCGCTCCCACCGAACCAGGTCCTCATCGGACTGGCAATGTTCATGACGTTTCTCGTCATGGGGCCGACCTGGAATCGTGTGAATGACGAAGCGCTCAAGCCGTACATGGCCGGCGACATCGACCAGTCGACCGCGATGAGCAGGGCGGAAGTGCCGATGCGCGAATTCATGATCAACCAGATCAAGAAGGCCGACAACGACGCCGACGTTGACCTGTTCGCGACCTACAACGGCCAGCCGCCGCCGAAAACCTGGGGCGACGTCAAGACGTCGTCGCTCATTCCGGCGTTCATGCTGAGTGAACTGAAGACGGCGTTTCTGATGGGTTTTAAAATCTATCTTCCGTTTCTCATCATCGACATGGTGATCAGCACGGTCCTGATCAGCATGGGCATGATGATGCTGCCCCCGGCGATGATTTCGCTCCCATTTAAACTGCTGTTGTTCGTCCTTGTGAACGGATGGCACTTGATTGTGGCGAACCTGATGGGTAGCTTTGCGACATGACGTCACAGGATGTGACGTTGGCACGGCCAGCCCCATCAGAACCGGCCGGGCGAAACGTTCGGAAGCGTCTTTCAGGATGCGACCGAACCAACCCATGGAAGGGTGATCGTATGTCCCTCCAGCAAGCGACGGAGTTCATCCGTCAAGCCCTCATCATGGCGTTGGTCGTCTCGGCTCCGATGCTGGTCATCGGTCTGGTTGTCGGCATTGTCGTGTCGCTCGTGCAGGCGCTGACGCAGATCCAGGAACAGACGCTCACTTTCGTACCCAAGATCTCCGCGATGATCGTCGCCGCGATCATCTTGATGCCATGGATCGGCCAGCGGTTGATGGATTATGCGATCGCGATGTTCGGGACCGGGCAGATGCCGTGAAAGGAAATGACGAATGCGGACTGCGGAATGATGAATACATGGCTTTCATTCCGCATGGCGCGTTCATCATTCCGCATTTTTCATGATCGACGACGTCCTCCAACGCGTGCCGGTGTTCGTGCTCGTCGTGTTCCGACTGGCCGGGATGATGCTGATGTCGCCGCTGTTCAGCAGCCCCCGGACGCCGCGCCGCGTGAAGGCAATGCTGGTGATCGTGCTGGCCTTCGGTATCTCCGGCGGCGTCAAGGCCGTGCCGCTGCCGGAATCGATGTGGGAACTGACGCTGGGCATCGGCGGCGAGATGGTGTTCGGTCTGGCGATGGGCATGGCAATCAGTTTCACGTTCATCGCCGCGCAATGGGCTGGTGAGATCATCGGCATGGAGATGGGTCTGAACTTGAGCTCGGTTTTCGACCCGTCGATGGGTGCAGGCGGATCACTGATGGGCGACCTGTACTACTTCGTCGCTTTGGCCGTCTTCCTGCTGTTCGGCGGGCACCACGCCTTGCTGAACGGCGTCAAGGCGAGCTTCGACCATCTGCCGCTGCTGTCGCTCAGCATGAACCCCGTGCTGCTCGACACGCTCGTTGGCATGTTCGAGACGTCGATGATCCTGACGCTGAAGCTGGCGGCGCCGATGCTCATCACCGTGTTGGTGGTGGACCTGGCACTGGGCCTGATCGGGCGAACGATGCCGCAGTTCAATGTCATGCAGGCCGGTCTGAGTATCCGGTCGATCGTCGGGCTGGTGCTTGTGATTCTCGGGCTGGGTCTGACCAGCGGCGTGCTCGAAGACGCGGTGATCGGCAGCGTGCAGCAGGTGCAACGGATGTGGAGCGGCGCGTAGGGTCCGCCTTGGCGGACGTGAGGCGTCGCGAAGCGAACGAATCGGTCTGCCAAGGCGGACCCGACAAAAATGGCTGACGACAGCGGCGACAAAACCGAAGCCCCCACTCCCCGCCGACGGCAAAAGGCAGAGGAAGAGGGGCAGATCGCGCGCAGCCAGGACCTGGTCGCCGCGGCGCTGATCGTCGGCTCGATGGCGCTTCTCAATAGGTTCGGCGACGCCGTCCTGGGTTCGATCCGGCAATTCCTCATCGAATCGCTCAACTCACTGCGTGACCTGGGCACCAACGCACCCGCCGAGCAGTTGGCACGGGGAATCTTCATCACCGGCCATGCGCTGTGGCCGCTGATGGTCGGACTGATGATCATCGCGGTGATCGGCAATGTAGCGCAGGTCGGATTACGACTGAGCCCGCAGCGATTGCAGCCCAACCTGGGGGCGCTGAACCCGTTCAAAGGTTTCGGCCGCCTTTTCGGTGGCGGCGGGAACCCGATGAAGTTCGCCATGAACCTGGCGAAGCTGGCGGTCATCTGCTTCGTCGCCTGGACGGCCGTTCGCGATCGCCTCGGGCAGATCGTCATGGCGCAGCGCCTCTCGCACGAGCAGATCTTCTACCTGGGCATGCAGGTGCTCTACGCGATCGCGATGAAGATCGGCGTGGCGCTGCTGGTCCTGGCGATCCTCGACTTTGTCTGGCAGAAGTGGAAGCACTTCCGCGACCTGAAGATGACCAAGCAGGAGGTCAAGGACGAGATGCGGAGCATGGACGGCGACCCCATGATCAAGCAGCGCCGTCGAAGCATCGCCCGCCAGATGGCGAGCAAGCGGCTGAAGAAAGACGTCCCGACGGCGGATGTCGTCGTCACCAACCCGACCGAATACGCCGTCGCCCTGAAGTACGACGCGGCGAGCATGAACGCCCCACGCGTGATCGCCAAGGGCCAGGGTGTGCTGGCCGCCCGCATCCGCGCGATTGCGATCGAGTCGGGCGTTCCGATCCTCGAAAGAAAGCCGCTCGCCCGCGCTCTGTACAAGCTTTGTGCCGTCGGACAGGAAGTGCCGGAACAGTTCTACGCGACCGTCGCGGAGATCCTGGCGTACGTGTACGAGTTGACCGGGAAAGCGAAGCGGCGTGCCGCCGCAAATGCCTAATCCATAACAGGAGATCTTTCGCCCCAGCGTCACTTACGCATTCATCGTTCATCGTTACTCGACAGTCTTCATGGCTCTGGCCCTCGCGAACAACCCCTTTGTCATCAAGGTTCATGAGAACCGAGGGCTCTTGTTCCCGCTGGGCTTCATTAGCCTGCTGATGGTCATCCTGGTCCCGCTGCCGACCATGGTGCTGGACTTCCTGCTGGTGCTGAACATCACGCTGTCGGTCATCGTGCTGGTGACGACGATCTACGTGAAGAGCCCGCTGGAGTTTGCCGTTCTGCCGTCGCTGTTGCTGGCGACGACGTTGTTCCGGCTTGTGCTGAACGTCGCGACGACCCGGCTGATTCTGACCGCCGGCGGGCCCACGGTGCCGATCGAGCATGCCCTGCACGGCGCGGGCGAAGTGGTGATGAGCTTTGCCGAGTTCGTCACCGCCGGCTCGATCGTGGTCGGGGCGATCATCTTCCTGATCATCTTCGTGATTCAGTTCGTGGTGATCACCAAGGGCTCCGGCCGTATTTCGGAAGTCGCCGCCCGATTCACGTTGGACGCGATGCCCGGCAAGCAGATGGCGATCGACGCCGACCTCAACGCCGGAACCATCAACGAAGGCCAGGCCCGCGAACGCCGCGAAGCCATCAGCCAGGAAGCCGACTTCTACGGTGCGATGGACGGTGCCAGCAAGTTCGTCCGGGGTGATGCCGTCGCGGGCATCTTTATCACCGTCGTGAATATCCTCGGCGGCCTGTACGTGGGTATGGTCGAGAACGGCTGGGACGTCATGGGCTGCCTCAAGCTCTACACGAAGCTGACAATCGGCGACGGCCTGGTCAGTTCGGTGCCGGCGTTTATCACCTCGCTCGCGGCCGGTTTGATCGTCACGCGCTCGGCGACGAAGAAGAACCTTGGCGAAGAGATGCTCAGCCAGCTCACTGCCAAGCCCGGCGCGCTGGTTGTCGCGTCGATCTTCCTGTGTCTGATGAGCTTCACCGGCCTGCCCAAGCTCCCGTTGCTGGTGCTCGGATCATGCTGTGCCGGACTGGCGTACATGCTGACAAGGCGCGAGCAGACCGCCGTCGCGACCGCCGCCGCCAAGCAGAAGGAGGCGACCGCCGCCGAGAAACGAGAGCCCGAGAAGGTCGAGAAACTGCTCGATGTCGACACGATGGAGCTGGAGGTCGGCTACGGGCTGGTCAAGCTCGTGGACACCGCCAAGGGAGGCGACCTGCTGGAACGCATCAGCATGATTCGCCGGCAGATCGCGATGGAGCTCGGCGTGATCGTTCCGCCGGTGCGGATTCGTGACAACGTGCAGCTCGGTCCGAACGACTACGCGATCAAGATTAAGGGACAGACCGTCGCCCGCGGCATCGCATTTGCCGGGCAATTCATGGCGATGGACTCCGGTGCGGCGAGCGGGCCGATCCCGGGAGCAACGCCGACGATCGAGCCGGCGTTCGGATTGTCGGCCTACTGGATCACCGAAGACGCACGTTCGCATGCCGAATTGCTCAACTACACCGTCGTCGAGTCATCGGCGGTGCTGGCGACGCACCTGACGGAGATCATCAAGACGCATGCGCACGAACTGCTGACGCGGCAGGAAGTGAAGAACCTGCTCGACAACCTGAAGGTCCGCGTTCCGGCACTGGTCGAAGAAGTCGTGCCCACACAGATCAAGCCGGGCGAACTGCAGAAAGTCATGCAGAATCTGCTCCGCGAGCGCGTGCCGGTGCGGGACCTGGAGACGATCCTGGAGACCCTCGGCGACTTCTCGTCGCGGACAAAAGACCTCGACGTGCTGACCGAGTACGTCAGGGCCGCACTCGCCCGGACGATTTGCAAGCAGTACGTCGACGACGAAGACCGGCTCTGGTGCGTGACGATCGACCCGACGCTGGAAGAACTGATCAACGGGCACCTCGACCGCGGCGAGCGCGGCACGACCAACACCATGCCGCCGCACACGGCACAGCAGGTCAGTCAGCGAATTGCCGACAAGGTGTCGGAAGTGCAGCAGGGCGGTCGTAATGCCGTGATTCTGTGCAATCCGCAGATTCGTGCCCCGCTACGGCGCATGGTCGAGTCGTCGCTGCCGTCGGTCGCGGTGCTGGCGTACAGCGAAATCGTCAATGGAATCGGCGTGGAAGCGGTCGCGATGGTTGGAATGAATGGGTGACGTTCGAAGAAAGGATGGAGGATGAAAGCTGAAGGATGAAAAAAGGCGGAAGACGCAGTGCTGTCTTCGTCATTCATCCTTCTGATTTGATCCTTGGACGCCATGCAGTTGCAAACGTTCAAAGCTCCGACAATGGCCGAGTGCCTCACGCAGGTGAAGACCTCGCTGGGCACGGACGCCATCATTCTGCACACGCGGACGTATCAACTGAAGCACTGGCTCGGGCTGCGCAAGAAGGAAATCGTAGAGATCACGGCGGGCAAGGGAATGAACATCGGCCGCCGTCCGCGGCCCGGACAGGTCGAGACGCGCGGGCAGGTGGAAACGCGGGAGCAGAAGCCGATTTCGGGTACCTACGATCGCCGGACCGTCGCCCGATCGGCAGAATCCCGAGCAATGGAGTCACGGTCGGCGGACTCTCGGGCTGCCGATTCTCGATTCCCCCAGGCCGCAGCGCCATCCGCCGGTCCTCGCACCCTTCTGGAGACGCCCGCCGCAACGGGGGCGGCGATCGTCGGGCTGACCAACGAAGTCACCACGCTCAAGCAGATGCTCAAGGACTTCATGGCGGTCAGCCGCCAGAAGCAGGCCCCCAACATCCCCGAGGAGCTGCTGGAGTATTACGACCTGCTGACGCGAAACCTCGTCAACGCGGAACT